>NZ_WEKL01000024.1 GCF_019295435.1 Aquimarina litoralis | reverse complement strand
GATTGTGAGGGATCAATGTTTGTAGAAACGTAATTGTAAAAAATATCGCTATGATACGATGTAAAAATGGGTGTCGGGTGTTCGATGCTCTATTTTTGCTTACGGTTGTTCGTGGTTCAACTATCAACGTAGTAAATATTTTTCTAAGTGCTATTTTGGTATTCTTCATCAGTTTATGATTTGATGTTGTACTTTTTTTGTTTTATAATGACAGGGGTATCAGGTTTCAGGTATCCGAATTCCGTTGTCCGAAGTCGGGTGGTGATCCAAAGCAAAGCTTTTACTTCTGACTTTGGTTTTTTGCCTTTTAACATCTGACATTAGCCCTCTGACTTCTCACATCTAATTCTTATGATCCTTACTTAAAAGCTATCTCTAATTCGTTTTTAAATATTTTGGTAGGCACTTTAAATTTTACTTCTCCTGTATAAAATCCAAGGTCTTCAATACTAAGTGTCATGAACTCCTGATTTGTTACTATCGCTTCTTTGGGGTATACTAATAAAATGGTAGTTGCTCCGCTCATACCGTACATTCTAGGGTATATATAATCCGACATTGCTATGGTATCCTTCTTAGAAGTATAGAAATGTACTTTCTGTTCCATCCCAAAGGCTAGTTGATTTACCATCGCTCCAAACTGTTGTTTGTTTCCAGCTATATTGCTTAGCAATTCTTTATTGTTTTTAGCCATTGATAAGTTGAAATAAAGATGTTCTCCGTATTTATTTCTTAGGCTATCAATCTTTTTAGCAGTGGTCTGGCCACTTAATTCCTGATCCACTAGTACATCTGTGGGTTTATACACCAATGAAAAATCAACTCCATTAACTGTTTTGGTATGGATGTATTCATTTTCTGGATTATTAACATACTCCCACAATTCTTCTTTATTATCGAAGGTTTTGGTAGTGCAGGAGGTGAGGAGCAGAGCTCCTAGTAGAATGTATAGCGTTTGTTTCATATTGTTATTTTTTTGAGTTGGGTGTTTGGTAACCGTTGTCAGGTATTGGGTATCAGGTATCGGGTATCAGGTGTCGGTTATCTGGTATCGGGTATCAGGAGTCTGATGTATCGTGATTGATATTTGTGTTTGTGAAAACAAATTAGTCTTCTGACTTCCATCACCTAACTTCTATCTTCTAACTTCTTACATCCAACCTTACTACTTCCCTTCAAATTCAGCGTTTAGTTCTTCCAGTACTTTGTCTGTTAGATCAGCACCTTCTTCTCCGTACATAATGGTTCCATTTCCAGTGGCACCAAAAATGACCTTGTGTCCATTCTTTTTTCCATACTCTTTTACAAAGTCATTGATATCATTGATAACTGTTTGTGTTACTTTTTTATCTTCTTCTTGTAATTGTTTTTGAACAGCTTGTTGGTAATTGTTAATCTGCTGTTGCTTATTTCCTAATAACTGCTGTTTTAGCTCTAGTTCTTTTTCACTTAAACTACTGCGTTCTTTTTCATATGTTTTGAGTTCTTTTTGCCAATCTGCTAATAAGCTATCTACATTAGACTTCATTGTTTTTGCTTTCTCATCAAATTCCGCTTTTACAATTTTGGTTCTTTTATAACCATCTAATAGTTTATTTACATCTACATATACTAAGTCTGATGAAGATTGTAGGTAAAAGAAAGATGCTGCTGCAATTGCAAGTGCTATAATGGCGATGGGTAGTGCTAATTTGTTCATTTGTTTTGTATTTGCTTTGACTGACTGTTGTCAGGTGTTGGTAGACTAAATTTTACTTTTCTTGTTTTATTATTGTTTGTTGATTAGAGCTTCTATTTTTGCTAATCGTTTTTCCAATTCTTTATTTTTACTATCTAAGTTTTGAAGTTTAGAGTCAGCAGCATGAAGTTTGTTTTTTGCTTCTTTCAATTCTTTCTCTTGTGCAATCGTATATAAGGTGAGCTCTTCGATTTTTTCTAGTAACTGAAGATTCATTTGTTTGAGTTCGATACCGTTCTTTTCCATTTCTGCTGCTGAAGGAATATTCGGTAAATGTCCTTGATCATTGATATAGGCTTCTACATCTTCAATCGATTTTAAGTCATAGTCTTCTAAGAAAACATAATCTGGGGCTACTGCGCCGTTAAGATCTACTTTTACTTCTTGAGTATGGATATCTCCTTTTACGGTAAGTTTTGCATCTGGATTGGTGGTTCCAATGCCTACGTTACCATTTTGATGTATTCCTAATGAACCATATGCCGTTTTTAATAAAAGTCCATAATAACCCGCTAATTGCACAGATGCTTTATCCGTATTGTTAGAAAGATTCATAAAGCTTCCTCTACCTATACCATACCATGGACTCTCGTTGGTTACATCAGTTATACTAGCAAGTGAAAACTTATCAGCTCTTACGCCATTTCCTACTACATGTAATTTTGCAGCAGGATTGGTAATTCCTATTCCTACATTCCCATTCTGGATATAGTGATTTCCGGAAGCTGTTATTTCAAGCCTTTCATTAGAATTACTATTACTGGAAAAAGGTGGAACCGTGAAATCCGGAATATCAATACCTGTTGGGGATTCAATGATTTGGATCTGATTATCTTCAGAAACTATAGCTGCTTTATTTCGTAGATAAGTGATTTTGGCTTTATATTTCGTATAATATTTTACATCAACATAAATTGGTATTACCTGATTTATATATCCTCCTCTAGATGTTGTTAAATCCGTGATAGGACCTAAAGAAACTTTTGCATTTCTTCTTAGTCCACGAGCTTCTACTAAGTAGATATTAGGATTTGTATTTTGAGCTCCTTCTTCATAACCAATTTGAATAATGTATTTTTCATACCCAGATGAAAATGAAGTTTGAAATAATTCTACAATCATATAACTTCCTCTTTGCCAATGATGAGAATTGAAACCTACTTTAGCTATTTCATATCTACGAGCTTGGGTTCCGTTTGCGGAGAATTCATTGGTTACTGTGGTTTGAATTCCATTTTGATTGATTGTATTTTGAGAAGTTACCTGTTGTATACTAATCAATAGCAGCAATAAAATTATTTTTTTCATTTATAAAGTCCTTAATTACTTGTGTTTTCCCTTTTTTGTTTTTTTGTTATATAGTATAGTGTCAATACATCGATAAATGTTACTATGGAAATTTGATTTTTTTTAAGAATATTTTCGATACATCGAATAGATAGCTTTAGCAGTGCTTATTAAGTCTTAGTTTCTTATTTTTTCAGGAGCAGAGCTTCCAGTTTTTCTAGACGGGTTTCTAGCTCGCTGTTTTTGTTTTTCTGCTTTTGTAGTTCCTTTTCCTGTGCAATCGTATATAAAGTGAGCTCTTCGATTTTTTCTAATAATTGAAGATTCATTTGTTTGAGTTCGATACCATTCTTTTCCATTTCTGCTGCTGAAGGTATATTCGGTAAATGTCCTTGATCATTGATATAGGCTTCTACATCTTCAATCGATTTTAAGTCATAGTCTTCTAAGAATACATAATCTGGTGCTACTGCTCCGTTAAGATCTACTTTTACTTCTTGGGTATGGATATCTCCTTTCACCGTAAGTTTTGCATCTGGATTGGTGGTTCCTATTCCTAGGTTTCCATTATTTGATAAGCGCATATATTCTGTAAGTTGATGTTGGCCATCAGAATCATGATTGTTATGATTTCTATATAACCATCTAAACCCGTAGTTAGAACCTTCAAAAACACCTTTAGAAGTATATCTATTCGGCCCTTTATAGTTATCTTTTGGATCCTCATTGTTTCTAGTTGCATTAAAACCGATATATCCTGCCCATTTGTTAGAACTTCCTCCCCAATTTGGTTCGTTAGTCCAATCTAGTGCTAATACGCCCCATTTTCCAACTCTAGTTTGACCTTCAACTTGTAATTTTGCAGCAGGATTATCTATACCAATTCCTACATTTCCATCTTGATTTATGGTCATATCATTTACATGATCATTGACTCTAAATATCATACTATTTGTAGCATGAACATATTGCATTCCGCCTACATAGTTGTCTTCGGTGTCGGAGAATCCATAATATCCGGTTTTGTTATTTGGAGATAGTAGATTGATCATTGCATTATCATTATCCTCGATGGTTAAATCCGAAAAGTCATGCGTTATACCACCAGAGTTTCCATTAAAAACATGAAGTCTTGAACCAGGATTGTTGAATCCAACACCAACGTTACCATCTTTGTTTTCCATTAAGATAGATCTCCATTGTGTCCATTGATTTTCGGTACTATTCCATTGTCTTAATTTCAATTCTCCGAAAGGGTAACTAGTAGAGATCAATTCAAAATTTCTACAACAAGCACTTCCACTTATGGTTAATTTCGTACCATATGGATATTGCCAATTTAAACTAGAATTATTGCTTCCAGGACCCGTTTGATAATAAACTCCTCCTGCTATATTGGACGATGGCTCTTGCTCTGGGTATTGTTGTTGTGCAATACTTAAAGTTGAAATGAATATTAGTAATAGTACTATACGATCTTTCATGTTTCACTTTTATTTTTTGTTACATAGTTAAGTGTCAGGAATCCTATAATTGTTACCACAGAAATTTGATTTTTTTTAAATGTTCTCGAGGTCGGGTGTGAGGAGTGAGGTTTCCGAGGACTGAGGCTCTCGAAGTCCGGTTAAGTGAGAAGTCAGGAGTTAGGTTTTAGGTTTTAGGTATGAGGTGTCAGATGTTGGATGTTCGAGGACTGAGGCTCTCGAAGTCCAGTTAAGTAAGGAGTCAGGAGTTAGTTGTGAGGTGTGAGGTGTGAGGTGTGAGGTGTGAGGTGTGAAGTGTCTGAGGGCTGAGGCTCTCGAAGTCCGGTTAAGTAAGGAGTCAGGGGTTGGATGTTCGAGGACTGAGGTGTCACATTGAGCTTGTCGAAATGCTCTCGAAGTCCGGTTAAGTTGAATGTGAGGTGTGAGGTGTGAGGTGTCCGAGGACTGAGGCTCTCGAAGTCCAGTTAAGTAAGGAGTTAGGTGTGAGGTGTCCGAGGACTGAGGTGTCACATTGACCCGATAGCTATCAGGAGTCGAAATGTTCTCGAAGTCCGGTTAAGTATGAAGTCAGATGTCCGCTGTAATAGATTAATTTAATCTTTGTAATAATACAGTACACTGCAAATAACTCTTTCCTGTTCTGAAGTTTTTCTTTTTCTCGAAATTAGAGTGAATAATATTTCCAAAACTATAGGTTTGTTCTAAGGCATATATTACTTTTATTAAAGATGTATATTCTCCTTGTAATGTAAAATTATATGTAGTACTGGTTTTTTGAGATCCTTCATCCTTATAAACATGTGGTTCTTCAAAAGCGATAATGGTAAAATTAGAAGTGCTTGATAAGGTATTTAAGGTTTTCAATAGATTATTCTGTAACGAATTTCCTTCTACATTGTTCTTTTTCAGAATTTCATCAAGTTGTTTTTCTTTATTAGAAAGCGCAGCTAATTGAGTAGGAGCAGACTCATAAGCATCTTTTTGTTTTTCTAATGTACTTACCTGATGGTTAACTGTTATAGTTTTAGAAATACTATATCTATAGGCAATAAATGTTACCAATAGCAAACCTATAATTAATATTATATTTTTATTCTTTTGTGTCATTTACTAGCTTAATTTCAATTTCAAAAACAGCAGTTTCTCCCTTTTGTATACCGTAAGACAAAATGGTCACGTTTTCAACAAAATCTAAATCTTCAATATTATGAATCCAATTTGTAAAACTAGTCTTGTCTAAAGAATCACCAGTAACTACTATTACATTTTCTTGTATGGTAATTGGTTTATCGTCTCTTATCGTTTTAAGAATAGGCTGATAGTTTAGCGATTTTAATAATACAGATAGTGGTTGAGATTTTATGATTTGATCTGCATAAAAGGAACTTTTAGAGAACCCCGTAGCTAGGATACTTTTTACAATACCTTCTTTAGTATTTACAATACCTTGTTGTTTTTTGATACTTTCTTTTTGTGTTGTATATACTTGCTCTTCAGCTTGTAATTCCTGTAGTTTTTTATAATTACTATTAAATATGAAAAAGTTAATTAACAAGGCAAACAATAAAAAACCAATTCCATATTGTAAGGTCTTTTTAAAAAATTGYGACTCTTTATATTCTTTAAGTAGCTCAATATTCTTTTCTAACAAATTCCCTGAAATACTTGTCAGACCAGTAACCGTATACAAAATCAAGGAAAATGGTAATACATGAGTACTCGGTATTTCTATAGAATCAATACTGTACTTTTCCGTTCGTTCTTCACTCGAAGTTACAGAAGATAATTCTTCATTATTACTATGTAAAGAGGCAGAATAGGTAAGAAGTTCTGCTTCTTTAATCAAAGGAATAAATGCTGATGCTTTTAGATTTCCAAGATCAACGGCAGTAATAGATATCTTAGCTTTGCTAAACAAAGAAATAATATCATCTACATATTTTTTTCTACAGATARAAATAAAAGATTTTTCTGAAGTTTTTAGAATTTGAAAATAAAAATCAGCAACATCTAGGTTTGGATATGCTTCAGAAACTATTTCCTGATCCGTACCTTGAACAGCAATTTCTTTAGTTAATACTTGATTATCCGTAATTACTAAGTGTGCAGAAGCGCTGGAATAATCCTGAAGATCTTTAGAGTCATCGACTATAAAATTTCGAGCAATATCTAACTCGCCCTTTTTCTTTACTACTTCTACACCAATAATTACCGTATTATTTCCATGCTCTGAATACTCAAAAGCATACAAAGGCTTCTTTATAGGGTTATATGATATCTTTAACGTGCTCATTAATAAAACACTGTAGGTTTGATGATTACATTCAATTTTTTCTTCGAGTCTTCTCTTCTTCGCTTGCTAAATAACCACTTTATAATTGGAATTCTAGATAATATGGGTGTTCCAGAACCGGAATCATTTTTTACTTTTTCTTCGATACCTCCTAAAATAGCAACATCATTAGCTTGCATTCTCATAATAGAAGAAAACCTTCTACTATTAATATCTGGCGGAGCATCTTCTGCAATTCGTTCTCCACTAAAATTAGATTGGATCACCTGAATATCTAGTGTGATTTGCCCATCTCCGGATACGAATGGTTTAAATTCTAAAGCCAATTCTGCATCTATAGGTTGATAGTTTACAATTTCAGAAGTTTGTGGGTTTTGAGATCCAAAAATATTTTGACTAGTTACGGCATAATAAGTAGTTTGACCACTTGATAAATATGCTTTATGGCCATTCAGTGTACTTAGTTTTGGAGTGGATAAAATTTTGACATTTCCATTAGATTCCATTGCCTTAATATCCATATAAAAATTTGGAACTACATTACCCAAATTTAGAGATCCGAAACCATCAAAGCCACCAATAATTCTGTTTATAGTTTGAGCGCCGAGTGTAATATTTGTACTCGGAAATGTCGCGCCTTCTGTAGTAGTTGGTTCCTTACCAATTCCGAATTTTATTCCAGTTTCTACAGTGGCACTTCTGCTTACTTCAAGAATCATTACTTCGATAAGAAYTAATGGAACCGGTTTGTCTATATATTTTACAAAGTTTTTAAATTTTTCTACTCTGGTACCAGATCCACTGACTATAAAGCTATTTAATTCTGTATCTATTTTTATATCCAAACCTTCGGTAACTGAAGCAGGGAAAATATCTGAAATAGAGCCAGCTTGCGTACTATTGCCGCCAGCTCCTGTATTTCGGGAAATACTAGAATTTAGATTTCCTTGATTCCTATTATTTAGTCGGTTTTGATTTAAATTAGAATTTGCTCCTTGATTACCGAAAAAATTTGTTCCTCCAGTTACAAAATTATTATTACCAAAACTGTTTCCTCCAAAACCACCAGCTGGATTGGCATCTCCTAACATAGCAATAGATCGATGCATCATTTGAACCATTTCAATCTTTTTGATTGTTAGTTGATTCTCTGTACCAAAATAGTATACATTACCTTCTTTTTTGAAGGTAAAATTATTAGAACTTGATACGGCGCCATTATTTTGAAAACCTCCTTGCGAGTTGGAATTGTTAGTTCTATTATTTTGATTGTTAGTTCGGTTATTAACAGTGCTGTTTTGAGCAGTACTTGCAGAATTACTTTCAAAAATTTTAACCAATAAATCATCAAAACTAATAGCTTCGGCCTTTACGGTAACATTGCCCGCATTTTCTAAGGGAGAAGCAGTGAAAATATTTAAATTAAGATCTTCGGATACATTATTAATAAGTTGCGCAACGGAAGCATTTTTTAAATCTACAGATAGTACATTATGTAATGTATCTACAATTTTATAATTGGAATTTCTTCTATTTCTTCTTCGACTAGAGATATTACCACCTGAACCATCATTTGCACCAGGAATACTCTCAAACTCATAAAAACCATCTTTCGTTTTATTGAAAATCAAATCATTGGTTTCCGCAAGTTTTTGCAGTGCTATATCAATAGGTACATTACTAATGAATAAGGTGATATTTTTGTTGTTTAATTCTGGAGTAAAAAGCAAATTCTTGCCAGAAGCTTCTGTTATTGTTCTAAAAACTTTAGGAAGCGGATCGTTTCTTAGATCTGTAGATAAAGTTCCTGCGACCAGGTCATAGTTGATGATCGGTTCTTTTTCAGGAACTGTTGGTGCTGGTGGATTATATTTTTTTAAGGATAGAATATTACCAGTAAACTCAATATCTAATTGATATTCTTTTACTAGAAATAATAGTAAATCCTGAACATTCACATTATTAAACCCATTTACGATAGAAATAGAGTTAAGTTCATTCGATAGATTAATATTAATATTATGTGCTTGAGAAACCGCGCGCACAAAATTAGGAAGTGATGTATTGGAAACATTCACATTCACTTTTTCTGCTAAACCAGGAACTTCTACACTTAGCAGTTGAAGTTTGTTTTCTAAAGTTGAAATTCTTGTATTATCCTGTGATTGATTTTGAAAAGTATCTTGTGCATAGGACAGTATTCCAAAACTAAAAATGAGATATATTAAAAATATATTTTTTTTCATGAATCTTAGTTATTAGCCAATAATGCATATACTTCTTCAACAGAAGTTACACCTTCCCTTACTAGGCGTATTGCATTACTTTGTAGTGTATCTATATTTTGGGTGGCAATGTAGTCATCGATCTGGAGTTCATTATGACGTATTGCAGTTTCTAATTCTTTTGTAATGGGCAGTAGTTCATATATTGCTTTTCTCCCCAGATATCCTGTTTGATAACAATGGTTACATCCCATAGGAACATAATGATTCTCTAGACCTTCAGGAATATCAAATCCTAAAGGAAAATCCTTTTTCTCTGATTTTTTTTCTTTCTTACAGTGAACACATAGTTTTCGTACTAATCGCTGTGCGATACTCATCGTTAGTGTACTTGCTAGTAGAAAAGAAGGGACTTTCATATCAATAAGTCTCGAAATGGTTGCCCATGCAGAGTTGGTATGGATTGTAGATAAAACTAAATGTCCAGTCAGCGCAGCTTTTATCGCCATATTAGCAGTTTTATCATCTCTAATTTCTCCTACCATTATAATATCTGGATCCTGACGTAAAAAAGCACGAAGCGCAGCTGGAAAATCAAATTCAATATCTTCTCGTAACTGTACTTGGTTGATTCCTTCTAAAGTATATTCAATAGGATCTTCAATAGTCAGTATGTTAGAAACCTCTTTATTCAGTTCTTTTAAAGTACCATATAGAGTGGTTGTTTTACCAGAACCTGTAGGACCAGAGATTAATATAATACCTTGTGGTTTTTTAGTAGCTTCTCTATATAACTCTAATTCTTTATCTGTAAAGCCAAGATCTTCTAATTGTATATCTTGCGTATCTCTACTTAATAGACGTAATACAATTTTTTCTCCATGCAATGTTGGCATGGTAGATACCCTGATATCAAATTCTTCAGCACCATTCTTGAAAGTAATTCGGCCATCTTGAGCCAGTCTTTTTTGAGAAATATCAAGTCCGGATTGAATCTTGATCTGGTTTACTAATTGAGGATACTCCTTATTACTTATCGTATATTGCTCCTTTAGCTTTCCATCTAATCGTAATCGAACTCTACAAAACTTTTCATAAGGCTCCATATGAATATCACTACTTCCAAAATCTTTTGCTGTAGATATTAGCTTTTGCAAAAAATTATCTTCATAATGTAATTTTTGATTAGAAGAAGTAGTTTTTCGATAGTTTAAAGAAAGGTAAGATTGTATATTTTCTGTTGTTTCTGGAATCAGAACAATTTGTTGATTCAAAATAATGGCGAGTTCTTTTGCTAACTCGTTAATATTGTTAGAATCAGTTTTGAATTGTACGGTATCCTTTTCTTTTAGGAAAGGAATAATTCTATAGTGAAACGCTTGATTTGGTGTAATCAATTGTTTTAGATGAACGGGTATTTCGAAAGAATCTATTTTCATTATATCATATATAAATTAATAGTTCCTGTGATCCAATTTCCTATTAAAATTAGCCCTAAGAATAATGACATATATCCTGCTAATGGAATAGAATTATAGTTAGATTTCCTTTTGGTAATTAACCAAATTACCAATGAAAATAATGTAGCAAATACAAACAGCACAATAAAGCTAATCGTAGGGAATGCGATGGCTAATACTATAAAAAATAGTGCATCTCCTAAACCAAATACTTCTTTAAAAAATGAACGCTTCATGATAAATTTAGCATACATAAACAATATGAGTATTATAGCTGTTATAAAACCGGTGTTAATTAAAACAGCATTTTGGAAATGAATTGGAAGTACATTGGTATAATGTAAAAAACCTAAAAGTATCAAAAGGCTTGGGAATAGAAAMCAATAGACCTCTCGATCTTTAACATCTTGTACAATAATATATGCTAGATTTAATATGATAAGTCCTTTGAGAAGTAACATTAATCTTTTGTTATTTGTTTTGGATTACCATTCTGATCGATTTCCCATACATTAAATATTCCATCACCGTCAAAATCTACTACGGCAGTAGCTCTAGCCTTAAAGTTAGAAATGGATGCTTCGATCATTTCATAGCTGTAATTGGCAGTGCCTCCATTTTTTACAGTTACCGGAGATTCATAGTTGATCTCATTAAAATCATTTGAATATTTTGAATTTAGATATCTGTATTGCGTTTGCATATTGCTAATAGTCTTAAGCTGTATTTTTGCTTCTTGCGCTTTGGTTTGAGCGATAAGAGGCAAGAAATTTGGTAAAGCTATAAGTAATAATATCCCTATTATAGCTAAAACCAGTAGCATTTCCTGTAAGTTAAATGCGTTAACTTTATAGATCTTTTTTTTCATTTGTATAGCGTTTTCAGGGCTTTTATTTAAGGTCTGCAAAAATATACTTTTTTGACATACTTAGTGATCTGATATTCATTATATTGATAAAATGTAAAAACATCTGTTTACCTATATAGTGTCTTAAAGAAGGAATTTGTTACCACCTAATTCGAAGAAAAATATTTTTTTTAACAGTTGTTGTTTATATCGAAAGGTAGAATGATCAAATTTTATACTGTAAGTATTCTTTATATTTGTCGACTTTAGAACGAAACTAAACTTATGGAAATTATTGATTATCTTTTGGGTAGAGGAGGGTTTGCGATTCTCGCATTGATTGTAGTGGTTATTCTTTTATATAATAAAATAAAAGCTCGTAGGCAGTTTGGAGTATCTACTAAAAAGAAGAATAAATAATTTTTAGTCTCCGTTTATTTGGTCTTAGGTTAATCTCTAGACTTTACTTTGTTCTATTATACTAGTTATTGTTATTTTCGGTGATTTCTTCAAAAAAACTGAATACAGAACCTCCATATTTACGGGAGTTTCTAAACATTGGTACATCTTCTAATGAAGTGTATTTGGAATGTTCTATAATTAAAACACCTTCTTCATTTAACAATTTATTCTCAAACACTAATAAGGCAATTCGGGCAAACTGTTCTTTGGTAAAATCATAGGGAGGATCAGCGAAAACAATATCAGATTTTCTTTTTACTTTTTCTAAATAGCTATATACATCGCTTTTTATGGTATCAATCGAGAAATCAAGTTCTTTTGCTACACTTTTAATATAACCTACACAACCATAATGTGCATCTACTGCGGTAATACTTTCGGTACCACGAGAAGCAAATTCATAACTTATATTTCCAGTTCCAGCAAAAAGATCTAAGAGCGTTATTTTGGAAAAAGTGTAATGATGATTTAAGATGTTAAATAACCCTTCTTTGGCCATATCAGTTGTTGGTCTTACAGGTAATTTTTTGGGAGCTTGTAATCGCTTTCCTTTATGTTTTCCAGAGATAATTCGCATATTAAAAATGACTTAATAACAAATAATGTTCGTGTTCGTGAATAGGAGCTAGGGGTTCTAAAATATTAATTACAGTATTTCTACTCCCAAAATCAACATGTCTAATGTATTTATAAGCTATCTCATAGCAGTTGCTGGTTTCGGATACAGTTCCTAAGAAAATAAGCTCAAATTCTTCTGGGTTTAATCGAAGTTGTTCCGCTGCAAACATCACATAATACAAGAAGTCTTCTTCAGTCTCATAAGGGTACGAGTTGCTGAGCAGTAGTTTTCCTTTTGAAGTAATCACTAAATCGAATGATTTAGAATTCATATGGGCAAAAACTTTAGTAGCCTCTGTGTTTTTTTCTTTCGCTAAAAGAGTATCTATTAAAATAGTTGTGGCATGTTTATAGGTGAAAGAACCGAAAGTTTCAAAAAAGAAATTATTAATATTAGTGTAAGGAATATACACTACAATAATATCGTGTTGATCTAACTCATCATGTGCGATAAAATCGTTTTCTAAAACTTTGATATTATATTTCAAATAGTCTTTTAGCGAATCTTTATCGAATAAGGCTTTAGGAACACATGAATACAGATCATTCTGGTAAATAACTTCAATTTTTTCAAAATCATTTTTGAAATTGGGATCATGATCAAAAATATATTTAATCTTATCCAACACCTGTTCTGGTGATAAATTGATTCCAAAATTATCTTGTTCGAGGGCAATGATTTGCTTTTCAGAATTTGAGATACAAAAAGAAAGTCCATTCAAGCTAACCTGAATGGACAATGTATGTTTTGTATTACCAGAAGTATTACTCTTCTGTTGTTCCAGCGTTTGAGTCATAAATTTTTGGCCAGTTTCCTTTAGTATTTACCTCCTGCATAGAACCAACTGATAAGAAGGGTCCATTAACTTCTTCTACAGAAACAATTTGTTTCTCTTGAAATAGTAAATCTCTATCAAGATCGTGTAATAAGATATCCTTAGCAACTCTCGCTTCAAAAACGCTCACTCGAATACCGTTTTTGTCTATAAAACCAGCATCTAGTTCAAATTTTGCATCTTTACCTTCTACAGGTACAGTCATCATTGTTTTATAACGATCACTACCTTTAAATAAAGAATCTTTTACAGAAGCATACCCAAGGGTGTCAACCACAACAGTATCTTTTGGCTCATCGATTTGCAATATTTTGTTGAATCTTACAAAGCTAGAATCTCTACGCTGTGTAAGTGTAAATTTAGCAGTATCTATAAAAGCAATTAATTTAGTTGGATCTTTTTCAAATCTACCAACTACGGTTTTATGGGCTAATTCTGCTTGTCGGATATCTCTTAAGTTTTCAATGGCTTTTGCGTAACGCGCTTCTTTAACTTTATTGAACCTTACAGGACCCATTACAGAATTAAATACCAGGTATCCTAAAACTCCGATAACTACCCATAGAACTAATTGAAGAACAATTTTCATTTTATAATTTAGCTTTTAGACATTAGTGTATACGCAAATCTACAATTTTTTTTTAATCGTAAAAGTTTATAGCCAAAAAATCATTGCTATCTTTGATTTATTAACAGATTATACATTTAAGGAACAAGAATTTTTCATGAGGGAAATAGAGTTTTATCAGTTGTTAAAGGATGATTTTCCCTTTGAACCTACTCTAAAACAGGATGTTGTACTTCAAAAGCTTTCAACTTTTATTTTATCTAGTAAAAAGGATGATCTTTTTTTACTAAAAGGATATGCTGGAACTGGAAAAACAACTTTGATAGGTACTTTGGTCAAAAACCTCTGGAAAGCAAAGTTGAACTCAGTTTTATTGGCTCCAACGGGTCGTGCTGCTAAAGTAATAAGTAATTATTCAGGTAGACAAGCACAAACCATTCATAGAAATATATATTACCCTAAGAAAACAAATAGCGGTGGTCTTGCTTTTCAACTAAAACAAAATAAAAAAAGAAATACCATTTTTATTGTTGATGAAGCTTCTATGATTCCGGATACTCCAAGCGATAGTAAACTATTTGAAAACGGTTCATTATTGGATGATTTAATGATGTTTGTATATTCAGGTCATAACTGTAAAATATTGTTTATTGGAGATACCGCCCAATTACCTCCAGTAAAATTAGAAGTCAGTCCGGCATTGGATCCTGACAATTTATCTATGGGATTTAATAAAGAAGTAACTCAAATTGAATTAGATGAGGTAGTTAGACAGGCAGAAGATAGTGGAGTACTTATGAATGCTACTACGCTGAGAGAATTATTGAATGATGGATTTTATGATTCTTTTCAGTTTGATGTTCAAGGCTATCCAGATATCATAAGATTAATTGATGGCCATGAAATTATGGATGCTTTAAATGATTMTTATGCGAGTTCTGGTCACGAAGAATCTGTCATTATTTTAAGGTCTAATAAGAGAGCAAACATTTATAATCAACAAATCAGATCAAGAATTCTTTTTCAGGAAGAAGAATTATCTTCTGGGGATTATTTGATGGTAGTAAAGAACAATTATTTTTGGTTAGACAATAAAAGTGAAGCAGGTTTTATAGCGAATGGAGATATTATTAAAATTCTGGAAATTTATGCTATTAAAGAATTGTATGGTTTTCGTTTTGCTGAAGTGAAAATTATGATGGTTGATTATCCGGACCAGAAACCTTTAGAAACAGTTCTTATTTTAGATACGTTGATATCCGAGAGTCCTTCTTTATCATATGAGGATTCTAATAAGTTGTATCAAGAAGTTATGAAAGATTTTGAAGGAGAGAAATCTAAGTACAAGAAATTTCTAGGAGTAAAAAACAATAAGTTTTTTAATGGTTTGCAGGTGAAATTTTCTTATGCTATTACCTGTCATAAGTCGCAAGGAGGACAGTGGGATACTGTTTTTATAGAACAACCTTATCTTCCAGATGGAATTAATAAGGACTATTTACGTTGGTTGTATACTGCAGTAACTCGTGCAAAGGAAAAGTTATATCTTATCGGATTTAAAGATGACTTTTTCACTGATAATTACTAAAATTTATATGTAAATGCCAGAAACTTTTTTAAGTATATGTTTAGGAGTTGGACTTGCTGCTTCTGTAGGGTTTAGAGTTTTTTTACCTTTATTAGCGGTCAGTATTGCAGGGTATTATGGTATTATTCCTTTAAATTCTGATTGGGAGTGGGTAGGGAGTAATACTGCTTTAATCGTTTTATCTATAGCTACAGTAGCCGAGATATTAGCTTATTATATCCCTTGGTTCGATAATTTATTGGATACTATAGCGATTCCACTTGCTGCAATTGCTGGAACTGCCGTAATGGTTTCAACCATGGCTAATTTAAGTCCAGTAGTTACTTGGGCTCTTGCAATTATTGCTGGTGGAGGAACAGCGGCAACTGTAAAAAGTACGATGGGAGCCTCTCGATTAACATCTTCGGCGACAACAGGAGGACTTGCAAATCCCGTTATTGCCACGGTAGAAACCGGAACCGCTACCGTTATGTCGATATTATCGGTATTTCTTCCATTGGTAGCTATTATTGTAGTAATACTGTTATTTTTTGGTTTAAGAAAAGTTTATAAAAAACTATTCAGACGCTCTTCTTGAAAATCGATTTAAAAAAGTTATTTTTGACCTGCAAAAGCAAGCAATTTTGAACAAAACGGAACTGAAAACCATCGCAATGATCCCTGCGAGATATGCTGCATCCCGATTTCCGGGAAAATTAATGCAGGATCTTGAAGGGAAATCGGTTATACTTAGAACATACGAAGCAGCAGTAAGTACATCTTTATTTAGTGAAGTATATGTGGTTACTGACAGTGAAATTATATTTGATGAAATTACAGCTCATGGTGGTAAAGCTATTATGAGCAAAAAAGAACATGATTGCGGTAGCGATAGAATTGCTGAAGCGGTTGAAAATATGGATATTGATATCGTAGTGAATGTTCAAGGAGATGAGCCTTTTACAGAAAGGGAAAGTCTTGAAAAAGTATTAGCTGTTTTTCAAGGAGATGATGCTGATAATATAGATTTGGCAAGTCTCATGACTCCTATGACAGATTGGGATGATATTGTAAACCCAAATAGTGTAAAGGTAATTGTAGATGAGAATGATTATGCCTTATATTTTTCTCGTGCTCCTATACCTTATCCAAGAGACAAAAAGATCAGTCATACCTATTTTAAACATAAAGGGATCTATGCATTTAGAAAGCAAGCAATTCTGGATTTTTATCACCTACCGATGAGAACTCTAGAAGCTTCTGAAAAAATTGAATGCATAAGGTATTTAGAATATGGTAAGAATATAAAAATGATAGAGACACACCATGAAGGTGTGGAAATAGATACCCCGGAAGATTTAGAAAAAGCAAGAAATTTAATTAATAAACAAAATCTTTTGAACATTACATCTACGGTTACTCCTAAGTTAACGGAATCTTTCCATAAGAATTTTCCTATGGTACCAAGAGTGGTTTTTGGTAAAGGATCCTTTAATCAGTTAGGACAAATCCTCTCTACAGAAAGAAAAAACGGAGCTCCATTTATTTATCTTATAGATGATGTTTTTGAACATAATAAAGCATTTATTGAAGATAGAATTGAATTATCAGGAATAGATAAAATCATATATGTTTCTACTAAAGAAGAACCTAAAACTTCTCAAGTAGATCAGCTGGTAACAACATTAAAACAAGAATTTAGTTTTACTCCAAGCGGAATCATTGGTATTGGAGGAGGATCTATTATGGACCTTGCCAAAGCTGTTGCTATAATGATGAATAATTCTGGTAGTGCAACTGAATATCAGGGATGGGATCTCGTTAGTAATAAAGCGGTGTACCACGTTGGTGTACCTACAATTTCTGGAACTGGTGCAGAGGTGTCAAGAACAACAGTATTGACAGGTCCTGAGAAAAAATTAGGTATAAATTCTGATTTCACTCCATTTGATCAGGTGATTTTAGATCCTGAATTAATAAAAGACGTTCCTAAAAATCAGTGGTTTTATACAGGAATGGATTGTTATATTCATTGTATTGAATCCTTGAAAGGAACTTATCTTAATGCATTTAGCCAGAGCTATGGTGAGAAGGCATATGATCTTTGTAAAGAAATATTTTTAGAAAATAATTTAGATAAAGAAGAAGCTGACGCCAAGTTAATGATGGCTTCCTGGCATGGTGGAATGAGTATTGCTTATTCTCAAGTTGGTATTGCACATGCAATGAGTTATGGTCTTGCTTACGTATTAGGTACAAAGCATGGTATTGGTAATTGTATTGTTTTTGACAAATTAGGAGAATACTATCCTGAAGGTGTTGCTATTTTTAAGCAAATGAAGGAATTGCATGATATTGATATACCTGAAGGAATATGTGCAGACATTTCTGAAGAGCAATTAAATACGATGGTATCTGTAGCCCTTGGTTTAGTTCCTTTGTGGGAAAATGCTTTAGGTAAAAACTGGAAAGAACAAATTAATGAGGATAAGTTGAAAGAAATTTATCGTTCCTTATAAAATCGGTTGCTAATATTCATAATTCTATGAGAAAGCTTTCTTCGTTTATATTTCATAAAATTATGGGTTGGGAGATGATCGGTGATTTTGATGGTGATAATATCAAAAAATGTATCATCATTGTAGTACCTCATACAAGCTGGCATGATTTTTATATCGGTCTTTTGGTAAGACAATTAGGTGGAGTAAAGATTAGCTTCATGGGAAAAAAGGAACTCTTTAAATGGCCATTTGGATGGTATTTTAGAAAGGTTGGAGGAATCGCACTAGATAGAACTTCTGGTCAGAATAAAGTAGAGGCAATTGCTAAAGAATTTGAAAAGCGAGATGAACTTCGAATTACATTAGCACCAGAAGGAACTAGGAAAAAAGTAAGTACTTGGAAGACTGGATTTTATTATATAGCCAAAACTGCTAATATTCCTATTATAATGGTTGCTTTTGATTTTGGAAAGAAACGTGTTGTCATTTCTAAAGCTTTTTACCCAACTGATGATCTAGATAAAGACTTACAGCATATGTATAGCTTTTTTAAGGGAATCAAAGGAAAAGTACCTGCTTATAGCTTCGAACCTGAGGATTAAAACTTTCGAGTGCTCTCTTTTTTTATGGTTTCTTTTTTAGGTTTTTCTTTTTTTTCTTCTTCTAAAGCACTAGCTCCAAAAAGTAATTCTGTACTAGAAAAGGTTGTTCCAAAAGTTTTGGCAGCTAAATATACTTGAGAGATTGCACTTTCAACCTGTTCAGTAGTTAATTCTTTTAAAGGATGTACATAAGCAGACCAAAGAATCCCATTAGAAATAGCATATTTTACATCTAATGCCGAATGAAAATTTGCGGTCATAGAATCTAATAATAAATCTTTATCGAGATTACTAGATTCTGTGATGGGTGCAATAATCCTCATTCTATTGTTCTTTTCATCTGTAACACAAAGCATAGGAGTTTCTTTATAGAGAAATTGCCAGTTTCCGACAATACCATTTATGGTATCCGCTTTTTGAGTAATAATCTCTCCTAAAGTCTCATTATTCATTTGTTGGGCAGTTGTGCTAATGCTTAATGATAGAAAAAATAAAAAAATCCAATGTTTCATAGTGCTTGCTGTTTTGTGTTTGGTCGAAAAGACTATTTAAACATAACAAAAAAGACCGCCATTTATAGGCAGTCTTTTCATAAAGTATTGTTATTCTTTTATCTATTCTTCTGAAGATGACTCTTGCATGGTATGATAAACATTCTGTACGTCATCATCTTCTTCTATTTTTTCTAATAGCTTTTCTACGTCTGCGACTTGTTCTGGAGTTAATTGTTTTGTAACCTGTGGGATACGTTCAAAACCAGAGGATAAGATTTCAATTTCTCGACTTTCTAGTTCTTTTTGAATAGTTCCGAAACTTCCAAATGGAGCATAAATTAGGATTCCATCTTCATCCTGAAACACTTCTTCGGCCCCAAAATCAATAAATTCAAGTTCTAATTCTTCTGGATCCAAGCCTTCTCCATTAATTCTAAAGTTACAAGTATGGTCAAACATAAATTCCACAGAACCTGATGTTCCTAAATTTCCATCACATTTGTTAAAATAAGATCTGATGTTAGCAACAGTTCTGTTATTGTTATCCGTAGCTGTTTCTACTAAAATAGCAATTCCATGTGGAGCATATCCTTCAAACAAAACTTCTTTATAATCGCCTTGACTTTTATCGGAAGCTCTTTTGATAGCACGTTCGATATTGTCTTTAGGCATGTTTACAGACTTAGCATTCTGTATAACCGCTCTTAAACGTGAGTTAGAATCGGGATCTGGTCCTCCTTCTTTCACAGCCATTACAATGTCTTTACCAATTCTTGTAAACGCCTTAGCCATTGCCGACCAACGTTTCATTTTACGTGCCTTTCTGAACTCAAAAGCTCTTCCCATAATCTAAATTTAAAATCTAAATACAAACATAAGTAGAAACCAAAAGTTTCACAAGTGCATCTGTACTTCTATAACATATTTTATTCTTCCTCAACAATTCCATCAATAGCCTTAGCTAACTGAAAGTCTTTTTCTGTAATACCGTCAGCATCATGAGTGGATAAGGAGATATTAACAACGTTATATACATTGGACCAATCTGGATGATGATTTAGAGCTTCAGCTTCGAATGCAATTCTAGACATTGCAGAAAAAGCATCTTTAAAATTTTCAAATTCAAAAGAAGTATGAAGCGCATTGTCTTCATATTCCCATCCATCCATGGTTTTAAGGCGATCTATAATTTCAGTTTCTGAAAGTTTCATTTGGTATAATTGTTTTATTGAATAATAAATTTTTGACTAAAACTTTTATTAGCGTTTTCGGCCTTCAATATATACATTCCTTGATTTAATTTGGACACATTAATACTATTTTTCATGCTAGTTTCAATTAATTTTTTTCCAATCATAGAAGATATAGTGACTGTGTAATCTGTAGTGTTTATATGCTCAGGAAGTCTAATTCTGATGGTGTTTTTAGCAGGATTAGGATATAGCACTAGTTGATTGGTGTCTATATTAGGAGTGTTAACAGATAATGAATTATCAGATTCTGAAACAAACTTTGATAATAACCTAATATATGCTATTTGATATCCACAACTATTTTCTGATATCGACCATGAATTTAAGGGCCAGTTATTATTAAAATCTAAATAAGATTTTTGATCAGGTTGTCCTAACGGAGGAGATACTGAAATAGAATTACATAGTGCATCGTTTGCTGCACTTCCGCAACTACTATTGCAGCATTGATCTTTGTCATAACTTGGATTAGGTCCTCCAGGAACAAAACCTGGTGCAGGTCCATATAATGAAACATTGGTTTCATCCCAATCTGTTCCATCTTGAAACCAGGTGTGATATATTTGATTAGCACAGCGATCACCACCATATGAATACATATTGGTTAAATAAACCATATTTAATGGGTTTACACCATGTAAATAATGGATATAGTTTTCTGCAGCTTTTTCTGCATCATCTTCTCTAGCATTATTGAGTTCGTACTGTTTGATACTATAAAAAGTCAGGCCCTTTTTTGCTTTTGTATTGTTACTTCCCCATGTATATGTATCTAAATGAGCCATATATGGATCTACCTTATTATCGAAAGACATAAAGTTGATAGCATTTGAATTCATAGAACTATTATAGGTGTCAACAATATTGTCTACTACATTTGTAGAAACTCCAGGAATTGTAGTGTAGTAGAGTAAAGTTTCTTGCTCTCTTGCTTCAAAAGGGAAGACAAAATTCCAAGCAATCATGTGGGTTTCTGTATAGTTATTTTCAAAAAATGTCTTGTAACTTTCTTGATTGGTAGTTTCATATAAGTGCGCAGCGGCTCTTAGTCTATACATAGCTCTTCCGTAATCATCTACTTCTTGTTGTCCTGCACCAATTCCTTGTGATCCGTTGGCAGCATCATTATTTCGCCAAACTACATTGGGATTTGCGGTGGCCCAATTCCACGCATTTATGGAAGCTTGTTCAAGAGTATTTGCATATGTAGTCATTCCTAATGATGCAAATATTTTAGCTCCATATGCAAATGTACTCGCAGAATTCCAAGTACTACTTGTATTTACTGCACCATAAAGACTTTGTCCTGTGGCTGAAGAAGGAGGACTTGCATGGCTCTCAGAAACAACTGAAATCATACTTCCATTACTGTTTTGTAGTTTTAGTAAATGGTCCATTCCCCATTTCGCCTCATCTACTATGTCAGGAATTCCGTTTCCAGATTCTGGTATGTTGTAGTTATCTTTCCAAACATCGGGATATTCTTCGTAAGCTAATAACATTTCATAAATGTAATTCGAAGTCCAATTAGTATACTTATTATAGTCACCAGCATCATACCAACCACCGCTTACATCTTTTTCTGTTGAAGCATCGTTCGGAGCATCATAGCTTCTACATTCAGTATCCTGAAGAGTTCCCATATGGCTGGCGCCATCTGTCCAATTGGGTTCTGCATAAGGAGTCTCTTTTGCAAATCCTACTCGTTGATAGTAGAAAGTTCTTACCGCTTGTTTTAAGATCTCATTATAGATATCTTCACGTATTTCAAATTCAAAAGAACGAAGGTTATTCGCTATATCTAAAACATAATATGTTCCCGAAGTGGTGTAGTTACTAAAATCAAACCACCAGATTTTATCTCCTGATGAGGTGTCTTCAGCACCAGCATTCCAAGCTATAGCGGTTCCTGTAAATACTTGTTGATCATTAGATGCATTTACTAATGCATAATTATTTCCTGGAGTAAAAGATTCACTAGCATCAAAACCTGTTTGAGGGTCTCTGATAACCGCGATTTTATCAGAACTGGGTCTGTAACCAAATTGGTCAATTACAATAAAGTCAGATAATGATTGCGCCCAAATTTCATTTATGCATATAAAACACCATATGCATACTAGTAGCTTTTTCATAATTAAGTAGATTTGTTAAGTTTAATTCTTTGGTTATAGCAATTTCTTAATAAAAGCTTAGTTTTCCTAATATGGCTTAACAAATATCACTTATTAAATTTTGTTTGGTGTTTTGATTTTCAGTGTTTTATGAGGTTAGGTATAGTGTGTGGGCTATTTTAAATCCAGAGAATCTCTAAGAACTTCATCTCTATTACTATTCTTTCCCCAATAAGCTGATTTAATACTTTTTAATTTGGTTGCTTTTGTAATTAATTCTTTAGCATTGGGACCGAATCCACTTGAAAAAGTTTCTGTCCAGCTTTCTATTTCGTAGGGAAATGAAGAAGAAAAGGTAAAGCTTATTTTTCGCTTCAATTCAGGATAATCTATTGTATAGGTACTAAGATCATTTTCTTTTTTTAATGCTGTTTTAGCAGTATATGCTTTAATTTCTTTATGCTTTAGGCGGCAATATTCTAGAGAAGGAATAATTTTCACATCTCCTTGAGGTAGATTTTCTGGATTGATTCTAATTTTTGTCCATAGTTCATTTTCTAGAATATCTTTATCTAACTTAAAGTTCTGATCTGCTTCTCCCTGAAAATAGGAATGAGAGATTATTTCATAATTTTCTCTATTATTAATTTGTGCATATACATGACCACACCATTCTTGCATAGAACTAGATACTTTGATCGCATGTTTAGTATCTGATACAGGATAGAAAGTACTTTGCATGATAGAATATGGATAAATACCAGTATTGAATTTTTTTGTAGCATTCAATTTTAGAACTGGTACATTGTCTTTGTTTTGATAGTCGGCTTTTACCTGCTCTTTAGGAAGGAAATCTTCAGTTACATATACTAGAACAGCTTTTCCTTCTCTGATTTCTCCATATCGAGCTTGTTCTAAAGTATAGGAGGTGATTTCTGCTTTTCCTGCATACCAGTATTTTTTAAAATCTTCAGATAATTCTTTAGTAATCATCATGTCAGATGCTACTTCGGTAGTAGTATTGTTTTCTACTGTATTGTTTTTTTCATCAGCTTTGATATTGCTACAGGCGATAATGATTAAAACTCCCAGTGCTCCAAATATTAATAAAGACTTTTTCATTTGTGCAATTTTATTGTTTTTTATTTGTCTAATGGAATTTGCCATCGAACAGTTTTATGTGAATTAACCAGTTATTATGGCTTATTTCATAGCGGTAATTTTGAATTTGTTGATTTATAAGGATATATTAAGAAATATATAAGAAGTCCTTAGGTGATTAATCAGCAAAACTAAATTACGACAAAGCTATGATTCGGCAAGTTCTATTAACGTTTCATAAACAAGTTGAACTGGTAGTCCCATAACATTGTAGTAGCTTCCTTCTATATGAATTATTCCAATATAACCTATCCATTCTTGTATACCATATGCGCCCGCTTTATCTAAAGGAGAAAAGGTTTCTACATAATAGTCAATCTCATCTTTAGATAACTCTTTAAAACTAACTTTTGTAGATTGGTTGATTACTTTAACTGTATTTACAGTTTTAAAACATACTGATGTAATTACTTCATGAGTTTTTCCCGATAAAGATGCAATCATTTTTTTAGCGTCATCCAAATTTTTGGGTTTACCCAAAGCTTTACCTTCATGCCAAACGATAGTATCACTGGTTACTAATATGTCATTTGACTTTAATTCTGTAAATTCTTTTGCTTTTAATTGGGCTAAATAGTCGGATATTTCAATACCTTTTAGATGATCAGGATATACTTCATTTACCTCTTTAATTTGTATTGTGAAATCAAGATCAAGATCTTTGAAAAACTGTTGTCTTCTAGGTGAACCAGATGCTAAAATAAGTCGATGATTCTTCAATACAGTTTTTAACATAGTATAACTTATTTCAGTATAAATTGATATAATAGCATAGATAATGAAGTAGCAAATAATACCAGTTTCAAGATGAGACTTAGAACCTTATAGTCTTTATTATTTTCTGCACTCCAACTTCTAAACATAAAGTATAATAAAGGCGCTACTAATACAACAAGAACCAGTACAACCGCAGTAGAATTACTAAATAAGTACGTATATACATAATAAATAATCAAACCAATAGGTATGATGGTAAGACCACTTATAAGTTTGGCTGTTCTATCTTTTCCTAAAGTAATGGGAATTGTCTGTAACCCATCATTATGATCTCTATCTACTGTCAAACAATCTTTAACAATTTCTCTAAGTGTGATCATAATAAATGCGAATATGGCGTAATCCACAATGATCAAGAAAATAACTTTTTGAGAAGCCTTATTTTGCTCCGTTATCGCAGGGAGTAAATCAAAGATAGCCACAGAAATTAAACCTAAAGCCATCATGATTCCCATAATCATATTTTTAAGAACAATAATTTCTTTCAAGTAAGTGGTATAAATATAAAATACACCAGAAACTACAATAAATAAAGCTGCCAATTTTGGCCAACCGATGATATTAGATAGGTAAAAACCAATTCCAACTGCAATTACATTGAAAATTATAAAAAGACGATTTGCGGTTTTTTCTGATATGGAAATTGTTGTATCCTCTTTGTTTTCAATATACAGCATAACATTTAGCGCTGCTACTAATGAAGTTGTAGCGATGATTAATAATGTAATTCCAAATCCGTTTAATGTAATATCGATATCAAAAGGTTCAAAAAGCCCATATTTAATACATAATTGCGCTAGTGCTATAAGAAGAAGATTATCAAATTTAATCAGCTTTAGATAAGATTGCATAAGGGATCCTTTGGTTTTGTCGCAAATGTAAGAATTAATCTTTTTTATAAGCGTATTAACCTAAACTCTTAAGAGCTATGTTTTATAGGGTTTTATCTATTTATTAACGTTAACGGTGGGTTAACGGTCGCCAATTCTTCGATTTCTTTAGTGTTGTTCTATACTTTTGATACCATCAACAATCAAAAAACGAATAGTAATGCTAAGAATCATCATCATTTTAGGAATCGTATCAAGCTCCTTCGCTCAGACGAAGTATCAAAAAGATTTTGATTACTATTGGAAAACAGTAGATCAATATTTTGCATACTTCGATGTTCAAAAAACTAATTGGGATAATGTGAGAAGGATTTATCAACCTTCTGTAGATACTATACAAAATGATGATGATTTTATTCGGTTACTAGAAAAGACTAATAATGAGTTGTATAATGGTCATATTAGTTTGAATAGAAATTTACCGTCTTCGAGCAGAATGATTCCTTCAGGGACTGATATTTGGGTTTCATATGAGAATAATAAATTTATAGTGACTGGTTTAAGAGATGGTTTTTCGGCACAAAATTCAGGCATAAAATTAGGGATGCAAGTAACTGGTTATAATGGAAGTAGTATTTCAGAAGGTATTAAAAAGTTCTTGCCTAAAAGTGTTTCAGTATATACTAAGGAAATGTATGAATATGCAGCTAATGTATTGTTAGCGGGTACACATGATACAAGTAGAAGTATTAATGTTAATAGCTCATTAACATTCGATTTGAAAGAAGAAACTAAGTTGAATCCCAAACAATTGGTGACTTCAAAAGTAATTGGCAACAACATTGGATATATAAGAATTAATAATTCGTTGGGAAATAATAGTACCATCGAAGCTTTTGATAATGCATTCAAACTGGTAGAAAATACAAATGGTATTATACTAGACCTTAGAGATACACCAGGAGGTGGAAATACAACGGTTGCAAGAGCGATTATGGGAAGGTTTATTACTCAAGAAGCAGCCTATCAAAGACATAGTTTTCCATACGAAGAGAAGTTATATGGTGTTAAAAGAAAAACCATAGAATTAGTTTCTCCAAGAGGGAACATCTATAGCAAGCCGCTTGTTGTTCTTTGCGGAAGATGGACAGGTAGTATGGGAGAAGGAATGACTATTGGATTTGATGGATTAAATAGAACAGAAACCGTGGGAACAGAGATGGCGGATTTATTAGGTGCTGTCTATAATTATACATTAGCAGAAACAAAAATTGGTTTTCAAATTCCTGTAGAAAAACTGTTTCATATTAATGGAACACCAAGAGAAGATTTTAAACCAAAACATTATATCTTAGATACCAAAGATCAATTGCAAAAAGCAGTTGAAATTATAAACGCATCTTTATAATGAAGAATAAAATAAACATATTAATTACAACTTCGATAATTGCTTTAGTAGCTTTAAGTGCCATTCAAGGATATTTAATTTACAATACCTACCAACTTAAAAAGGACGTTTTTATAAAAGAAACAAAAAAGGCTATTAGCAATATCGATAATACCAAAGAGATGGACTCTCTTGCAGAGCAGTGGTATACTTATTTAAGTGAAGACTTGGTAGAATACAAGAAAAATAAAATTCAGAAAAAAGAAGCACTTAATAAGTTTGGACCTAAAACAGATTCACTAAATRATCTTTTTAGAGCGTATTATGCAAAAGAGATTGCTAGTCGTAACCTTCAATATGATATTCAGTATAAGAAAGAAATCAAAAGTATTGTGATTTATGAAGAAGAAAAATTGGACACTATTTTTTCGGCGGGAGAAGGAGAGAATCCATACACTTTTGGAGAAAAATTTTCGAAAGAGGATGAAGTACTTATGAGTAATGCAAGGTGGTTTACAGACTTCGAATACGAAGATGATGCAAATGATGGAGGTATCAAAGTATCTTTGGATTTAGAGGTTCGTACCAAAGACTATATCAATATCATAGGTTGGAAACGCATCGTATTTGGTCAGATGGCTTCTTTATTCGTGTTTTCTGTCTTATTAATACTTTTTGTCATTATACTCTTATTTTACTCTATAAGAAATCTAATAAACCAAAAGAAGTTGGCAGAAATTAAGACTGATTTTATCAATAACATAACACACGAGTTAAAAACTCCAATGGCAACTTTAGGAATAGCCTCAAAAACACTAAGAAAAGCAGAAATACAAGCTTCTCCAGAGGCTTTCTCTAATACCTTGGATATTTTAGATAGACAAAACAATAGATTACAAAAATTAGTAGATCAGGTAGTTACAAATAGCCTTGGCTCTGAAGAAATCATACTTAAAAAAGAAGAGGTGTTAGATGATCTATATTTTAAAAATGTATTAAAAGATTTTGAGCTATCCGTGCAAGATAAAGATGTTACCATTACTTCTAAAATTGAATTTAGAGAGGTACATCTACATATTGACAAGTTCATGTTTACCACAGCATTATTAAATATTTTGGATAATGCAGTAAAATATGGAAAAGAAAAAGTAGAAATTGTTTTTAGAACATACCTCAAAGATGATATGTACGAAATATCTATTCATGATAATGGAATTGGTATTTCTCCTAAAGAACAACGAAGAATTTTTGAAAAATTTTATAGGATTACTGAAGGAGATGTACACGATGTGAAAGGATTAGGTTTGGGATTGTTTTTTACGAATCAAATTGTAAGAGCACATCAAGGAAATATAAGTTTAGAAAGCAAATTAGATTTAGGAACAACATTTACCATAAACATACCAATACATTTATAAGATGAAGCATATATTATTAGCAGAAGATGACTTTGATTTCGGAAGTATTTTAAAACAATACTTAGAGCTTCATGGATATAAAGTGAAATGGGCAAAAGATGGAAAAGAAGCTTTAGAAATATTTACTCAAGAGCAATTTGATATTTGTGTTTTTGATGTAATGATGCCTAAAATGGATGGTTTTACATTGGCTGAAAAAGTTATTGAAATACAACCTGAAACACCTTTTGTTTTTTTAACAGCCAAAAAAATGAAAGAAGACAAAATACGTGGGTTAAAGCTTGGAGCAGATGATTATATCGTAAAACCCTTTGAAGCAGATATCCTAGTGTTACGACTTCAAAATATATTAAAAAGATCACAGCGAATAGAAATAATAAGAGAAGAGGTATTCCCAATTGGAAATTACCAGTTTGATGCAACCAATCATTGCTTAAAATTAAACGATGAAAAGCAGAAACTGACCGAAAAAGAAACGATTTTAATTCAATATCTCTATGATCATAAAAATACTATGATCAAACGAGAAAATTTACTGAAGGATGTTTGGGGAAATGATGATTTCTTTTCGGGAAGAAGTATGGATGTATTCATCAGTAGATTAAGAAAGTATTTTAAAAAAGACGAAAAAATAAAAATAGAAAGTGTAAGGGGAGTAGGACTTACATTTCAAATAGAATAAATAGATTTCATCAATCATCAATCATCAATCATCAATCATCAATCAAAAAACGAAAATCATGAAAATATTACAAGTATTACTATTTTGTTGCATATCAATTTGCGCACATGCTCAAGTCAAAAATAATCAATTAGACGAAAAATTGAATGCCATCTATAAAACTAGTAAAATAACTGGTTTTGGGGTTTCTATATTTACATCAGACCAAATATTATATCAAAAAGGATTTGGTTATGCAGATAAAGAAACTAAAAAAGTGTATTCAGAGAATACCGTTCAAAATATCGGTTCGGTTTCTAAAACTTTTATAGGTATTGCTTTAATGAAAGCTATCGAAGAAGGAAAGCTGACAGTTGACACCCCTATTAATAAGATATTACCTTTGGATATACATCATCCTCGATACCCTCAAACTCCAATTTTGGTAAAACATTTGGCTACACATACCTCTTCAATTCTAGATGCTGATGCTTATGAAAAAAGTTATGTGTTGGAAGAAAAAGTTGCTCTAAGCCAAGAAAATTACACAAAAAAAGAGTTGAAAGAACTGAAAGCTTTAAAATCAAATCAAACATACAGTTTGGAAGCATTTCTTAAAAATTATTTAACTCTCGATGGGGAATGGTATGAAAAGAAAAACTTTTCTAAACATCAACCAGGAAAAAGATTTGAATATTCAAATGTAGGGTCGGCACTATTGGCTTATGTAATAGAAATAGCGACAGGAGTTTCATTTCCAGAATACACACAACAACATATTTTAGATCCGCTAAGTATGAAAGACTCTGGATGGTCTTATGAATCAGTCGATCCAAGTAAATATGCATCCGTATATACAGAAGCAGGGAATAAGATTCCAAGATACCATTTATGCACCTATCCCGATGGAGGGTTTAGAAGTAGTATTAAGGATTTATCGAAATATTTACAAGGTTTAATGAAAGGCTACTATGGAGAAGATGCAATTCTTAATACTTCATCTTTTCAGCAAATGATGTCTCCTCAATTAACAAAAGACCAGCTCAATACCAAAAAGGAAACAAAAGATAATTACGGGTTCTTTTGGGAAGTTACCACAGCAGGAAAGATGGGACATAATGGATCAGATCCTGGAATTCTTACGCTTATGTATTTTAATAAAAAAGACAAAATAGGAGCGATATTCTTTATGAATACTGGTTTGGAAGAAGATCAGGATATTCTAAAATCAGTAAGAAGCATTTGGAAAGAAGTAAAACAGTATAAATCCGAGTATTCCAAAAGCTTGTAAGTTTCTATAAGCATGAATATATAAATCAATCATTAACATAGTTGAGATTTCGTATTGGCGATTTCTCTTCATAAAAACGAACAATATGAAAACAATAGCTTTATGTATTGCAAGTCTTGTATTCGGCTTGCTTACAACACACGCACAAACCACCGAAAGTACATCTAAATCATCCTCAGAATTTTCTATAACCTATGATTCTGATGCAGAAAACAAAAAGTTCTACAGATCATTTGTTGTTTTGGATATGGATGATAACTACCGAATTAAGGTAAAGTTTATGAAGCACATGAAGTCAAAAGTGAAATCATATTTAGTTGATCAATTTGGAGAGCAAAATATGACGGTAAAGGATAATACTTATTATTGGGTTAAAGGAAATGAAGATGAAGAAGTATATGAGGTAAAACTAAAGGGTAATAAATTGAGAATCAATGTAGACAAAGAATTAGCTTCTGATAAACTGATGAAAAGATTTATCCTAATTGGCAAAGAATTGAAAGAAATTACATCACAATCAAATAATAATTCATAGTTAAAAATCAATCAACAATCGACCGTTTCATACGGATCATTAATCAAAAAACAAGTATTATGAAAACAATCATTTTTATGTTATGCATTGCATTGTCTACACCAGTAGTAAATGCGCAAACAAGTTCAAACACCAAAGTAACCGTAAATTATTCTAGTGATGATACGAGTGAAAAAGGCTATAAAATTAATATTTCTGTTTCCAATACAGATGATACTTATACGCTAAAAGCAAGTTTTCCATCTCATAAAACGGAAAGCGTTAAAAAGTTTCTTAAGCGACATTTGGATACCAAAATGTCTAAAAGTTATGGTACCTATACCTGGAACTATAATGTGAAAGGAGAAGAAGGATATAAAGTAAAACTTAGAAAGGGTAAGTTGTCTGTTTTTCTAGATAAAGATGCCATATCTATTGATTTGGTTGAGGATTTAATAGATGCTTTTGGAGATTTAAGAGATCTCATAAAAGACGAATAATAAGAAGTTAAAATTAAATTGTAACAGGAACAGATAGTAAATAGTCATTTAAGTAATCAATCAATATATCAATCATGAAAAAAACACTTTTTTTACTATTTGTTTCTGTTATTTTATATGCTTGTTCTAACAGACAAAAAGATATTGTATCCTATACAATTTCACCATTTCAAGTAGATAGTATTCCATCGATTAAAGTTCTTATGGAGTTTGAAGCCGATAAGGGGCGAACTACCAAACTAAGGTTTCAAGATGAAGCTTGGGGAGAAAAAGATTTACATAACAGTATTCATCATATGAATTTGGTAAATATAAAAGGAACAGTGACTAAAAATAGAGATAGTAACTGGATAGAGATCAATCATACTAAGGGTATCGATAAAATTCAATTTGAATATGTGCTTAAACAAGATGTAGAAGGTGATCTGGCTGCTCAAAATAGATATCGTCCAATGATTAACAATAATTACTTTCATATTTTTTCTCATAATATGTTTATGCTTCCAGATCATATTGTTTTAGAAAAAGATTCCAAGTTCGATGTTGTAATGAATTGGAATGATTTTCCAGAAGACTATATGATTCATAATAGCTTCGGAAGTAATGAAAAGCACCAAGATATTATTGATGTTAACGAAGAAGAGTTTCATTCTGCAATATTTGTTGGAGGAGATTTTAGAACGCATATAAATACTATAAATAATAATGAATTGATATTTGCAACAAGAGGTGATTGGATTCCTTTTGATGAGGTAGCAGTATCTGATTTATTACATAAAACAGTAAAGGCACAACGGAATTTTTGGAAAGATCATTCTCAAAAATATTTTACGGTAACAATGATTCCATTTCCACTTAATCAAGGAAGTAGTTTTGGCGGTACTGGATTAACAAATTCATTTGCAACTTCGGTTTCTAATAATAATCAGACATCTATTAAACAATTAAGTTATTTATTTAATCATGAGTTGATGCATAATTGGATAGGGCATAAAATCAAGAATGAAAACGAAGAAGAAGAGTATTGGTTTAGCGAGGGTTTCACAGACTATTACACACAAAAAAATATTGCTAAAAACAAAATTCTTGAAGCAGATGAAGGAGATTTTATTAATGAAATGAATATCACCATTAAGAATCTATATGCTTCTCCGGTTGCTACAGTCCCAAATAGTGAAATTACTTATGATAACTTTTGGTCTGATCGTAATTACGAAAAACTCCCATATTATAGAGGTTCGGTATTAGCTTTTCTTTTAGATCTAAAAATAAAAAAAGAGTCAAATAATCAATATAGTTTGGACGATGTTATGAGAGATCTTTTGGAGCAATCTAAAAATAAAGAGGTGAAATTAAATTCCAAAATTTTTATTCATACTGTAAATAAATATTTACCTCAGACTATTGATGTTTTTTTTCATGACCATATCGAAAAGGGAAAGTTATTTGACTTAATATCTATTTTTAATGATTTTGGATTGATATATACTCCCAAAGCAAAAGTGTTTGAGCAAGGATTTTCTTATGATCAGAAAACCAATATCGTTACAAATGTTATTGAAAATTCTGCTGCTTACAAAGCAGGTTTGCGGACTAATGATATTTTAAAATCCTGGAGTATTTATTATGGTAATATTGAAAAGGAAGTAGCGCTTAAAGTTGATAGAAACGGTAGTGAATCTCAAATTTCATTTTTACCAGTAAAGGAAATAGAGCTTCCACAATTATTGGTTAATCCTCAAAATATTGAAGTTATAAATTTATGATTATCGATGATGATAAGGCTCATTTCTTAGTATAGTAAATCTTCAATACAATTGCGCTCCAACAGACAATCGTATCATTGATACGTAAAATCAATTGATATTTTGAGTGTTGTTCTAGGTTTTTATAGATGTATATATTCCTTTCAAGAACTAAAAGAAGTGGTAAAGGAATAAATAAAACAACATTTATAAAGAAAACCCCTTTCATGTTTTGATGAAAGGGATTTCTATGGTGTAGCAAAAACTAAAACTTATTATTGAGTTTTGGTAATAGTATATTCAGTTATTTCTTGAATCATGGCTCCAGGATTAGTAGTTTGATTATTTGGTTGCACAAACCTAAACGTTACCTTAAAACCTATGGGTAAACATTTAGTGGTTCCCTTTGTAGGGATTCTATTAAGTTTTCTTAATAAAGAGTTTTTTGTAATTGTTTTTTCTAATGAAGTTTTGAGACGGTTGGTACCAATAGTTATTTTTCCTTTGTTTTTAATGTTTTTGACAGTAGCGTACAAAGAAGCAAATTGATTTATAGCTTTTTCTGCGGCTGTGGTCACACCAGCTGCTCCATAATTCTTAAATTCGATCATCTCTTCACAGTTTGCTATGGCATCAGGTGTACTGCCAGTTTTTGGACCATTGTTTTTATCATTTAAGATAATAACTTCTTCATAGTCATTATTGATCCCATCATTAGTAACCATACTTTCAAAAGCATCGTTTATATTGTTTTGTGTTCCTAACGGATCTGGATAGGTACCAGGAGGTTTAAGACCGTTACTCGCTGTATATGAGTACCACATTACAAATTTTTCATTGTTAGCACCATAAAACCGAACGGATAAACGATTAAAAGAAACTACTCTGGCTTGTACTTCTTCCATTTTTTCTTTTGCTGCTTTTAATCGATCTTCCATTGTTTTTCCTGCAGCATTTGTTTGACTGTATATACCGGCTTTTTGGCTAGTAGTTAGCGGTGTTAAACTATTACCGCTATAGGCTCTAATGTTTCCTGCTGTATTACGAGTTATACATTGATGATAGCTGTCTTCAATATTTGCAGCATTTTCTGGATGAGTAGCCTTAAGAGCAATACTATAGTAGCAATCTAGTTTACGTAAAAAACTATTGTCAATATTCCCTGCTTGCTCATCTAACTTTTGTCCTAGTGTAGGTAGTATTTCGTATACTTTTTTAAGAGTTTCAAGTAAAATAACTGTTGGAGCGCCTTCCGCCACAGTTGAAGCATACTCTTCAATGCTTGTTAATTTGATAGCATCAACTTTTGATCGAACAGCAGTATGTAGATCTGGTATAGCTCCTAAACGTTCATGATCTGTAATAGCTGTTGTATGTATAAGATGGTCAATATTATTTGTTTTATTAATGAATTGAGCATGATGCCATTTCTGATGTTCTTTTTCGTTGAAAGTTGATGACGGAATAAAGTCGTAAACTCCACTTACAAACATCTGTTCAAGTGTCACAGAATGATGATTGTAAAAATTAATTGAATTCCATATAGGTATACTAGCTTGAGGAGAATCACTAAAAGGTGATTTTGATCTAACCTGGCCTGCATAAGTACGTGTTGCAGGAATAGTATGTTTGCCATTTAAGATAAAACTAGTGGTAGATTCGGGGAAATTTATGTTTGGCTCTACCACATGGATCTTATAGGTTCTAGCTGGTAAAGTGGTCATTTGAGGGTCCAAAGCAGAGTTATATAGGTCATTATTAGTTGCATGTAGTACTGTTGTCTGTACTAGTTGAGATAAATGATTAGCATCCTCACGGTATAATCTAGTGTCTTTTTTTATTGCCCATGATTTTGCAGTAAAATCTAATCTTATATAATCAGTTGCGGAAGAACTAGTAAATAAATAAACTTTTTGTGATCGTCCTGTAAAATCTGAATTTTCAAAAAATTCTGCCACCAGTTCTTTATTATTAGAATTATTTTTAGCAAGATTATGATTTGTAATTTCTTCATTAATTGCTTCAATCATCTGATCATCATCAGTAGAACAACCAATCGTTAAAAAAAGTAGTAAAAGCGTTAAAAATTTGAAATGCCTCATCATTAAAAAAATTATGTGTTGATATTTGTTTTTAATTGTTTTAGCCGCGGCTAATTATTGATGAGGCAAATGTATAAGTGTTTGATTAAAAGCTTTTTATTTACGCGTTTGCAAAAAGTGTATTGCGTATTTATATTAGGTGGACAAGAGGTGTATAACAGGTTATAAAGGTGTGCAAAAGGTGTATAGTGCTATTTTTTTGTCAAATTACAACTGGATTTGCTGATTTTTGGGATAAGAAATTTGGAAAGATAAAACTTTAAGATTCTTATATTATTTCCGAGCTTATTATATGAGAACTGGGAAGAGCGCTTTGTTATTCTATTTAATAAATTTCACCGATGATGATAAGGTTCATTTCTTAGTATAGTAAAACCTCTGTATAATTGTTCAATAAAAAATAAGCGAATCATCTGATGAGAAAATGTCATTTTGGATAACGAAAGTTTGCCATTCGCTCTGTTGTAAACCTCCGGACTAAAACCATAAGGACCTCCAATAACAAAGATTAATTGTTTAATACCACTATTCATATGTTTCTGTAGAAGTTCTGAAAAACCTACAGAATCATATTGTTTACCATTTTCATCCAATAATACCAGAACATCAGAAGCAATTGTTTTACTCAAAATTAGCTTTCCTTCTTTATCTTTTTGTTGGGCTTCACTAAGATTTTTAGAATTTTTTATATCAGGTATAATCTCAAAAGAGAACTTGATGTAAAAACCTAATCTTTTGATATATTCTGATATAAGATCCTGTAATTGTTTATGATCGGTTTTGCCTACTGCAATTAATTTAATAGTCATAGCTATAGATTCTTAATGGACTTTGTAGTTCCAACTTCATTCTTCCAACTTCTTTTCCTACTTTAGCAAAAATAACCATTCAATATGATTACAAAGACTCAATTCGACAACGAAATTGAATTAATAATAGCCAACGCTATACGTGAAGATGTAGGAGATGGAGATCATAGTTCTTTAGCATGTATCCCAAATACTGCAACTGGAAAAGCTAAACTTTTGGTCAAAGATGAAGGGATATTAGCAGGAGTAGATTTTGCAAAAAAAGTGTTCAACTATGTTGATCCCAATATGCAAATAGAGGTCATAATAGAAGATGGTACAAAAGTAAAGTATGGTGATATCGCTTTTTATGTTTCTGGAAGTTCACAATCTATTCTGAAAGCAGAAAGGTTAGTGCTTAATGCAATGCAAAGAATGAGCGCTATAGCAACAAAAACGAATCATTTTGTACAATTGTTAGAAGGAACAGGAACTAAAATTTTAGATACCAGAAAAACAACTCCAGGAATCCGAGCATTAGAAAAATGGGCAGTAAAAATTGGTGGTGGAGAAAATCATCGGTTCGCATTGTATGATATGATTATGCTAAAAGATAATCATATCGATTTTGCGGGAGGAATAACCAAAGCTATCGAAAAAACTAAAAAATATTTAGCAGATACTAATAGGGATTTGAAGATTATAGTAGAAGCTCGTGATTTAGATGAGATTAAAGAAATTCTTAAAACACCAGGTGTGTATAGAATATTGATCGATAATTTTAATTATGAGGATACCAGAAAAGCTGTAGAACTTATAGGAGATACATGTCTAACAGAATCTAGTGGAGGTATTAATGAAAATACAGTTCGTAAGTATGCGGAGTGTGGTGTAAATTATATTAGCAGTGGTGCATTAACGCATTCGGTATATAATTTAGACTTAAGTCTGAAAGCCGTATAATATATGTCGAAATCAGTTGAAGATAAACTCTATAAAATTCCGATTATAAATCTTTTAGTTAAAATCGGAAAAAAAGTTATTCTTCCTGGTTTTGAAGGACTTTCATTGTATGATCTGATAGAAATATATACAATAGGTATCGTAAAAGGAACATTTTCTGCTAGAGCCAGTTCTATTTCATGGAGCTTTTTCTTATCACTTTTCCCTTTTTTACTTTTCTTACTTAATTTAATACCTATTATACAAATAGATGGTTTTCAGGAAAACTTTTTTGAATTTATAACTTCTGCATTACCAAATCAGTCAAAAATTTTCTTTGAGGAGATCTATAAAGATATCTCAGATAATCCAAGGACAGGATTATTATCTACTGTTTTTGTTCTTTCTTTATTTTTAATGACCAATGGTATCAATGCTGTTTTTTCTGGGTTTGAATATTCATATCACGTTACTTTAAATCGAAATTTTGTAAAACAGTATATTATAGCTTTAGGGGTTTCTTTAATTGTGGCATCATTGTTGTTAATCACGGTAATAGTAACATTATATTTTAGTTACTTGTTAGAAAACTTAAAAGAAATAGGAGTAATGGACAACACTGTTTTTTGGTTACAATTTGGAAAATATGGATTATTTGTATTAATGATCTTTCTTATTGTTGCTACCTTGTTTTATTTCGGTACTACAGAGGGAAAAATGAATAGATTCTTTTCTCCAGGTGCATTTATGACGACAATATTAATCATAGTTACCACCTATTTGTTTGGAATATATATAGATAACTTTTCTAACTATAATAAATTGTATGGTTCTATTGGAGCGATGTTAATCCTTATGGTTTATATCTGGCTGAATGCAAATTTACTATTGTTAGGTTTCGAATTAAACGCCTCTCTTATCAAATTGAAGAAGAATTTTTAATATTTTAGCATCATACAAACATATAATTTAACAAAAATGAAAAAACTAAGCTTATTATTTATTCTTTTAGCAATCGTTGGAACAACTCAAGCTCAGGTAAAAGTAGGAGATGCTACATTACCTAATAAAGTAACCTTTAGTGGTGAAGATTTATCCATTAATGGTGCAGGTTTAAGAGAGAAGTTCTTTTTTGATATATATGCTGGAGGATTATATCTTAAGAAAAAAAGCGATAGTGGGAATGCAATAGCTGCTGCTGATGAAACTATGGCGATTAAACTGCATATTTTATCAGGAATGATGTCTAGAAGCAAAATGGCAGGAGCTTTAAGAGATGGATTTAAAAAATCTACAAACGGAAATACAACTTCTTTAGATAAAAGAATTAATACCTTCATCGGTTTTATCAAAGATGAAATAGAAGAAGGACAAATCTATGATATTGTATATGAAAAAGGTAAAGGAAGTGTGATCTATAAAGATGGAGTAGAAAAAGGATATGTAGAAGGTTTAGATTTCAAAGAAGCACTTTTTAAGATATGGATTGGAGATAATCCTGCAGATAAAGGATTAAAAAATGAAATGTTAGGTGCTTTTTAGGATAAAATGCTTATTTTAGCGGTGAAATACACAAATTTAACGTTTTTTTTTGGATATTGCTATGCGCGCATAACATATTTTATTACTTTTGAAACTCGAATGGAAAAATTGATATTAATATACCCCAAATAAAACTTTGACAAAGATGAAGAATATTACTTTATTAATTGTAGCGTTGATTTCTCTAAATACTGCTACAGCACAGATTAGAGTAGGTAAGGCTGTTTTACCTTATGAAGAGAATTTTGGCGATACGGATCTTAAGTTAAATGGTGCGGGGATGCGTGAAATGTTGTGGATAGACCTTTATGCAGGAGGATTATATTTACAGAAAAAAAGTAAAGACCCAAGAGCAATCTTAGATGCTGATGAAACTATGGCAATTAAATTAAATATTGTTTCAGGTTTCGTAACACAAAAGAAGATGATTAAAGCAGTTAGAGATGGTTTTAACAAAGCTACTTTTGGAAACACAAAATCGTTAGATGAAAGAATCAATAAGTTTATTAAATTTTTTAATGAACCAATTGTGAAAAACGATATTTTCGATATTGTATATATAAAGGACAAAGGAGTTACTTGTTTTAAAAACAGTAAAGAACTTGGTGTTATTGAAGGACGTGACTTTAAATATGCATTATTTAAAATATGGTTAGGTGATGAACCCGCTAGTGAAGGAATCAAAAATGGAATGTTAGGAATACAATAACTCCATTAGTGATCATAAAATAAGAAAAGCTACCTGAGCTCAGGTAGCTTTTTTGTTACCATACTATTTTTTTATATTGAAGTCTAAAAAATAAATTAATTAGAATGAAATTATCTCAAATCATTATTGCATCTTTTATCTTATTAACTGGAATTGTAAATGCTCAAGATGGAATCATTGGAAAATGGAAAACCATAGATGATAACACTGGAGAAGCTAGATCCATTGTTGAAATTTATAAAAAAGGAAATCAGATTTATGGTAAAATAGACCGTATTCTAAAAGAAGCAGATAGAGGGCAATTGTGTACAGAATGCGAAGGTGAGGACTATAATAAACCTATAGAAGGTATGGTGATTATCAAAGGCCTTGAAAAAGATGGAGATGAATATGAAGATGGAACAATTTTAGATCCTGAAAATGGTAAAGTATATAAGTGTAAAATTTGGCTAGAAGAAGATGATCCTAATACGCTGAATGTGAGAGGCTATATTGCTTTTCTATTCCGAACACAACAATGGATCAAAGCATAGCTTTTTTCTTAAGGAATTTTGATTTAAAGAAAAATTTAACATTTTTCATTGTTAGTTTTTAAAAAAATACGGAACTAAGACCTTGTAATTTTATAAAAAACTAAATCATGAAAAAAATAATTACCCTATCTATTTTATTAGTTGTTGCTACGGTAGCTACTGCTCAAATACGCGTTGGAGACGCTGTTGTTCCTTATAAAGTAACTTTTGAAGGAGAAGAACTTACACTTAACGGAGCTGGTGTTAGAAAAGTTCTAGGTGTAGAAACTTATTCTGGTGGATTATATACAGTAAATAAATATACAGATGATAGAAAAGTCTTAGATGCWGATGAAAGTATGTCTATTAGATTAGTAATTAATTCTAAGAAAGTAACAAACAAAAGAATGATCAAAGTATTTAAAAAAGGTTTTGATGATGCAATGTTTGGAAATACACAGAGTTTAGATGAAAGAATCGATCAGTTTTTAGAATTGTTCGCAAGTTCTACACAAATTAATGACTTCTTTGACTTAGTGTATATCAAAGGAAAAGGAGTGAGAACTTATAAAAATGGTGAAGAAATTGGATATATCGAAGGAAGAGATTTTAAATATGCATTATTTAAGATTTGGTTAGGAGATGAGCCAGCTTGTAAACTTATCAAAGGAGGAATGCTAGGACAAAACGGATAAACATATTATATACCCCAAAATAAACAAAATCCAGATCAATTGATCTGGATTTTGTTGTTTGTAATATTTGGTAAAGATGTATTTTTGTATGAAGCAAAAGTGTCAATGTCATATTTTATAGATGTAATTCTTCCTATTCCTCTTGATAAAGAGTTTACCTATAGTGTGAATCAGAATGAAGCTCATTTCCTAAAACCTGGAATGAGAGTAGCTGTACAATTTGGTAAAAGTAAGGTATATGCAGCTCTAGTCACAAAAATTCATCAAACAGCACCTGAGATATATGACGCTAAAGATATAGAGCATATTCTTGATGAAGTCCCAATCGTTACTTCTCATCAATTAAAGCTTTGGTCATGGATCTCTGAATATTATATGTGTTCAAAAGGAGAGGTGATGAGGGCTGCTTTACCAAGTGCTTTTTTGTTGGAAAGTGAAACTATTATTCATAGAAATGATAAGGAGGAAATTGACGAAAATCTATTAAAGGATGACGAATTTCTGTTGTATGAAGCTTTACAGCATCAAAGTTTACTACGCATTCAAGAAGTTATGGATATCATTGGTAAAAAAAATGTGTTACCTCTTATAAAAAGACTGATTGAGAAAAAAGTCATAACAGTTCAGGAAGAAATATATGAACAATATAAGCCCAAACTTGTGCGCTATGTTAAATTACAAGTTTCATATACAAGTGAGGAAGGATTACAAGCATTATTAGATTCCTTATCCAGAGCTCCAAAACAAAGAGATGTGCTCATGCATTTGTTTATGTTGCAAGCGCAAAGTACTAAGGCAATTAAGGTAAAAGATTTGATTAAAGCTTCTAATAGTACTTCAGGAGTTGTAAAAACATTAATAGATAAAGACATTTTAGAAGAATATCATTTGCAAACGGATAGAGTGCAATATGAATCGAATGCAGTAGCAAGTAGTAAAAATTTAAATACTTATCAAGAACAAGCTTTATTAGCTATCAAAGAAAGCTTGTTAGAAAAAGATGTTTGTTTGTTTCATGGAGTCACTTCCTCCGGAAAAACCGAAGTATATGTAAAATTAATTGAAGAACAAATAAAAGAAGGAAAGCAAGTTTTATACTTGTTACCTGAAATTGCCCTAACCACTCAATTAATAAGTAGATTACAGGAATATTTTGGTAAAAAACTAACAGTCTATCACTCCAAATATTCGGTAAATGAAAGAGTAGAAGCATGGAATAATGTAAAAGAATCTAAAGAAAAGGCGCAAATCGTCATAGGAGCTAGATCTTCCGTTTTTCTTCCTTTTACGAACTTGGGATTAATTATCATTGATGAAGAACATGAAAGTTCTTTTAAGCAGTACGACCCCGCACCACGATATCACGCCAGAGATACTGCAATAGTATTATCTAAAATGTTTAAGGGAAAAGTAGTTCTTGGATCTGCTACACCAGCATTAGAATCGTATTTCAATGCAAATCAAAAAAAGTACGGACTCGTAGCTTTGACTAGAAGATACGGCAATGTATTGATGCCAGATATTAATTTGGTTGATCTGAAAACCAAATATAAGCGCAAGGAGATGAAAGGGCATTTTAGTGATACATTGCTAAAGGCAATAGAAGAAGCGCTAAAAGAAGGAGAGCAAATTATTTTATTCCAAAATAGAAGAGGATATTCGCCAGTAGTAGAATGTAACACCTGTGGGCATTCTCCTCAATGCCCGAATTGCGATGTAAGTTTAACATATCACAATTATAGAAATCAACTACGATGTCATTATTGTGGATATCACATAGCCATGTTGCAAAAATGTCAAGCTTGTGGTAGTCATGAGTTAACAACCAAAGGTTTTGGAACTGAGCAAATTGAAAACGAATTGAGAGAGTTGTTTCCAGAACATAATATCGGTAGAATGGATCAAGATACTACCAGAGGAAAACATGGTTATGAAAAAATAATTACAAAGTTCGAAGAAGGAGAGATTGATATTTTGGTAGGTACGCAAATGCTCAGTAAAGGTTTGGATTTTAGAAACGTAACTTTGGTTGGTATTATGAATGCTGATAATCTTCTTAATTTTCCAGACTTTAGAGCGCATGAGAGAAGTTTTCAATTGATGCAGCAAGTAGCGGGAAGAGCTGGTAGAACCAGTAAAAGAGGTAAAGTGTTAATTCAAACATATAATCCGTTTCATCAAATTCTACAGCAGGTATCTGTTAACGATTATGATGGGATGTATAAAGATCAAATAGAAGAACGTTATCAATATAAATATCCGCCATTTTATAGAATCATAAAAATAACAGGACGTCATAAAGATTATAATAGGGTTAACGAAGCTACAGATTGGTTGGCAAAATCCCTTAGGATGAGTTTTAAGGAAAATATTTTAGGACCAGAGTTTCCTCCAATTTCAAGAATAAGAAACCAATACAATAAGAATATATTAATTAAAATACCTAACGGACAGTCATTAAAAAAGACCAAAGAGATTATTAGGAAAATACAAAACTCATTTAAAAGTATTAAAGAGTTTTCTGGAGTAAGGATCATTATCAATGTAGATAATTATTGATAGAAAATAAAAAATCCCATTACTAGTGTTGCAATGGGATTTGTACTTTATTATAATTTGTTTTATCCACTTAAAGCCTCTATCAAAGAATGTTTTTTATGTCTACTTAGAGGTATCTTTTCATCAGCTATCTCTATGTTACGACTATTATAACGTTCTACCTTATCAAGATTTACGATATAAGATTTGTGTATTCTTAGGAAACGATCGCTAGGTAATTCTGCTTCAAAGGATTTCATGGTAGCCAATACTACTATTGGATCACCATCCTCCATAATTAGTTTTACATAATCACCTAAAGCTTCAACATATTTAAGCTGACTTAAAAATATTTTACGCTTCTTTAGATTACTTTTTACAAAGATATAATCATCATCCTCTACAGCAGATTGTTCTGAATTTAAACGAGACATGCTAAGCGCTTTTTCAACTGCTGCATTAAATCGATCTTTTTTTAGGGGCTTTCTTAAATAATCGATAGCGTCGTAGTCAAAGGCTTTAAAAGCATATTTTGTTTTTCCAGTAACAAATATGATATGAGGTTTGTTTTCTAGATCATCTAAAAGATCAAAACCGGTAAGTATTGGCATTTCAATATCTAGAAACAATAGGTCAACCGGAGTATCTAATAATCCGTTTTTTGTCTCAATAGCGTTATTCCATTCAGCCACTAATTCTAGTGATGAATGTTCATCTATTAATTTCACAATAGCGAGTCTTTGTAGACGAGAATCGTCTACTACTGCGCATTTTAATTGAGATTGTTCCACTTGCATAGGTTAATATTCTATACAATATTAATGAATATATATTATTTCCACAAACATTTTACGCTTTTTATCGATAAAAGATGTGTTTCGTCGAAGTGTATTTTAGTTTGAAAATCAAAAAAATAATGTTACTTTTGCAGCCAATTTTAATTAAAAATAGATTTTTTATGAATCATTATGAAACTGTTTTCATCTTGAATCCCGTTTTATCTGAAGAGCAGATAAAGGAAACAGTTAAGAAATACGAAGACATTCTTGTTTCTAACGGTGCCAAGATGATATCTAAAGAAGACTGGGGTCTTAAGAAGTTAGCGTATGCAATCCAGCACAAGAAAAGTGGTTTTTATCACTTATTTGAGTACACTGTACCTGGAGAAGCAATCAACACTGTAGAGGTTGAATTCAGAAGAGACGAAAGAGTAATGCGTTATTTAACTGTAAGATTAGATAAGCATGCGATCGCTTGGGCTGAGAAAAGAAGAAATAGAAACAAACAAAAAGCTTAATTATGTCATCGATAGAACAACAAGCTAAAGGAAAAAAAGATGGAGAGATCAGATATCTTACTCCATTAAACATAGATACTTCTAAGGCAAAGAAATATTGTCGTTTCAAAAAATCAGGAATTAAATATATCGATTATAAAGATCCTGATTTCTTAATGGCTTTTGTAAATGAACAAGGAAAATTATTACCTCGTCGTCTTACAGGTACATCTTTAAAATATCAGCGTAAAGTGAGTGTTGCTGTTAAGAGAGCAAGACATTTAGCATTAATGCCATACGTTGGAGATTTATTAAAATAAAATTCGTCATAACATTATGGAACTTATATTAAAGAAAGACGTTGAGAATCTAGGATTTGCAGACGATGTAGTAGAGGTGAAAAACGGTTATGGACGTAACTTTTTAATTCCTGGAGGATATGCAGTATTAGCAACTCCATCTGCTAAAAAAGTATTAAATGAAACGTTAAAGCAACGTGCGTTTAAAGAAAAGAAGGAGATTGAAGATGCTGAAAAATTAGCTAAGAAAATCGCTGGATTTGAAATTAAAATCGCTGCAAAAGTTGGAACAGGTGATAAATTATTTGGTTCTGTTTCTAGTGCTGATGTATCTGATGCGTTAGCTAAAGAAGGAGTAGAATTGGAAAAGAAATTTATTACCGTACCTGGTGGAACGATTAAGCGTTTAGGTCAGTATGAAGCTTCAGTTAGACTTCATAGAGCTGTGATTACTCCAGTTGCTTTTGAAGTAGTAGCGCAAGCAAAATAAATACCACAAATTCGGTTGATAAACCGGTTTATAAGAATATGAAAACCGCTCATTTTGAGCGGTTTTTTTGTTTATTTTCATTGTATTCACACAAAAACAGCAATCAATGAAAAAAACTCTAATCACCCTAGTTTTTGCATTATTTGCAATAACAGCGCATGCTCAGGTAACCACTTCTAATATTTCTGGATTGGTCTATGATAATGCTAATCAATTGTTACCAGGAGCAAATATTACAGCAATTCACTCTCCAACAGGAACAACATATGGAGGAACAACCAATTTCGATGGAAGGTTTGATCTTATTAATTTACGAGTAGGAGGTCCGTATCGCGTCACTATTAGTTATGTTGGTTTCAAGAAAAAAGTGTTTGATGATGTATACCTTCAATTAGGACAGGCCTATAACATTGATGTTATCATGGTTGAAGATGCAAATCAATTAGAAGAGGTCGTTATTACCACAAATAAAAATGCAACATTTAGTAGTGAACGAACGGGAGCCGAAACTAGTATTGGTAATAGAGAGCTAAAATCTTTACCAACTATTACCAGATCTGCAGCTGATTTTTATCGTTTAGAACCAACAGCTTCTAGTAATGGTTCTTTTGGAGGAAGAAATGATCAGTTTAATAATTTTAGTTTAGACGGATCTATTTTTAATAATCCATTTGGACTAGATGCAGCCACTCCTGGTGGTCAGACCAATGCACAACCTATTTCACTGGATGCTATTGATCAGATACAAGTATCTACCGCACCTTATGATGTTACGCAGGCTGGATTTACAGGTGCATCCGTAAATGCAGTAACCAAAAGCGGTACTAATGAATGGAAAGGTACTGTTTATGGTTTTTATCGTAATCAAGATTTAACAGGAGATAAAGTAGGAGATGATGATATTATTGTACCAGATTTAACTCAAGCACAATACGGAGTAAGTATTGGTGGTCCTATTGTAAAAAATAAATTATTCATTTTTGGGAATTTTGAAGTTGATGATCGTGAAGATTTAGGATCTAATTTTTTGGCAGCTAGACCTGGATTAACAGGTGCAAATGTTTCTAGAGTATCTGCAGAGGATCTGGATTATGTTTCTGAGCAACTCAGTTTGCTGGGGTATGAAACAGGTCCTTATGAAGGATATACGCATAATACAGAGTCTACAAAGGGAATCTTAAAATTAGATTGGAATATTAGTAATAATCATCGGTTGGCGGTAATCTATAACTTTCTGGATGCTTCTAGAGATTTACCAGCAAATCCTGAGGCAATCGGTAGAAGAGGTCCTGACTTAACTACCTTACAGTTTAGAAATGCAGGGTATACGATTAATAATAAAATTAATTCGTTTTTAGTGGAGTTGAACTCTAATTTTGGAGGAAATATATCCAATAAGTTTCAAGCAGGGTATACCTTGTTCGATGATAGTAGAGATCCGTTTTCAGCTCCTGCACCTCCTATCAATATTGCACAAGATGGTGTGCGATATATTGTAGCAGGACACGAGCCTTTTTCTATTAATAATAGATTGGAGCAAAAGGTGTATCAGGTAACTAATAATTTAAACATTGTGACTGGTAAGCATACAATTACCTTAGGAGGAAGCTTTGAAAGATTTGAGTTTGATAATTCTTTCAACCTTGGTGTGTATACTTATTTTAACGCCAATGGAGGCGTAGGGACCTTTGCACCAGATTTTGATAGTGTTCGTATAACTCCTGGTTCTACTAATAGTTTTGAACAGGCAATAAATAATGGACTTATTGCAGAAGCGTTGGCAAATGCTCAAAGCGTATTCGATACCAATAATGCCACAAACAATTGGGCGTTAGCTGAAACCAATGTAGGGCAATTGGCATTTTATGCACAAGATAAATGGCGAATGAGTGATAAGTTTACATTAACTTATGGGATAAGAGTAGATCAGCCATTGTTCTTTGATACCAGAGATAAAATTGCTGAAAATATTGAAAGGGCAGCTGGTGGAGAATTTCCTGATGGTAATTATCAACCAGGAATTACATATTTTGATGAAAACGGAAGTCCAACAAACCTAAATAGTCTGGATTTACCTTCTAAAGAATTATTAATTTCTCCTAGATTAGGTTTTAATTATGATATAAAAGGAGATAAGACCATACAAATTAGAGGAGGAACAGGAATTTTTACAGGCCGCCTTCCGTTTGTTTGGATTGGAAATCAAGTAGCTAATCCGAACTTTTTCTTTTACACAACTTCCTCTCCAGACTTTCAATTCCCTCAGGTTTTCAGAAATAGTTTAGGGATAGATTATAAGTTTAAAAATGGATTGATCGCTTCTACAGATATCATATATACTGAAGATATCAATGCGCAAATGGTACGGAATTTTGGTTTAGCAACACCTTCTGGAACATTAAACGGAGCTGATAGTCGACCAATCTATTTACCATCCGATAGAGCAGTTAATGAATTTGGTGGTGTAACGAATGCGTATGTATTTACGAATACCAATGTAGGGCATTCATTTAATTGGTCTTTTAAATTGCAAAAGAGTTTTAAGAATGGACTGTTTGCTAGTGTGGCATATAATTTCTTAGAGGCAGAAGATGCTAGTTCTCTAGATGCTGAAATTTCTAGTGATGCTTATGATAGAAATCCTGCTTTAGGAAATGTGAATCAAGCTATAAGTACCGCATCCAGATATGGAGATCGACACCGAATTGTTGGGCAGATCAATAAATCTTTCCACTATGGTAAAAACAAACAATGGAGAACTTCTTTAGGAGCTTTTTATGAATATGCACAAGGAGGAAGGTTCTCTTATACTTATTCTGGTGATATTAATAATGACGGGTCTGTTTTAAATGACCTAATTTATATTCCTACCCAAGCAGAGTTAAGTACTTATAATTTTAGTGGTACTCCAACTGAACAAGAAGATCAAAGAGCTGCTTTAGAAGCCTATATCCAACAAGATGAATATCTGAGAGAAAGAAGAGGTAACTATGCAGAGAAATATGCAATTTTAAGTCCTTGGCGTGGAAGATGGGATGTGAAGCTTTTACAAGATTATAATTTTCAAATAGGCAATAAAACGAATACAATACAATTAAGTGTGGACATTCTTAATTTTGGTAATTTGCTAAATTCGGATTGGGGTGTGATCGAAATACCGGTGAATGATCAGCCAATTGGAGTTACAGTGGATGCGACAAATACGCCTACTTATTCTTTTGATACTTCACAAACGAGAACATTTGCAAATGATTTTAGTCTGGATTCTAGATGGCAAGCACAAGTTGGTTTGAGGTATATCTTTAACTAAAATATCTATATAAAAAGTAATATAAAAATCCGTTCTTAATTATTAGGAACGGATTTTTAATTATCACTATTTTTGCAGCCAATTTTATAGAAGATATGAAGTATAAAAGACTCACTAAGGAACAATTAGAAGAATTACATCAGGAGTTTATTAACTTTTTGGCGACACAATCGATTACTGCCGAAGAGTGGAGTGATATTAAAACCAATAAACCTGAAGTTGCAGAGGAGGAGCTGGATGTTTTTAGTGATTTAGTTTGGGAAGGTGTGCTTACAAAGGCTCAGTTTTTAGAACATTTTTCTAAAGACCAAATACATCTTTTTCATCTCGGAGAAAACGAAATGCATTTAATCGCTGTAAAAGTAAATGTTGCTGATATTGATATTACGACAAAAGAAGGGTACAACTGGTTACGCAATAATTTGTTAGATGATCAGGTGGCTTTTTATAATGCTAATAAAGCTTATAGTAATGATCCAAATCTAGATAAGTTTAAGTTGATTCTACAAGGGGCAAATATTACCAAAGGAGAGTTATTCCAATATTTCGATAAGTTGATTGGTGATAAGGAATAAAACTTATTTTTTGGTTTTATTTAATAATAGTTTTAGTCCTTTGTTCGATAGGATGTGTCCATTAAAAGAGTATGATCCTTTAGTAAAGGAATATGTTACTTGACACATAGGATTATATTTTTTACCGAATAAAAGGTTAGGGATATTGCTCGGTTTATGGGTGTATCTTATTTTTCTACCCTTTATTTCTTTTAAAGGGATTTTTTTAATAATTATTCCAAATGCGTTTTTGAATACAAGAGTATGTTTTATGATTCTTACCGTACATACAATTGGAAAATTTAAAACAAGAAGAATAATTAAAATGGATACATCTAAAAGATTAGCATCTAAAAAAACAATTTTTTTGAGTAGTAGAAATTTTAGGAATAATAAAAATGTAGTGCTAAATACATTTAATATTATAGACCGCATTAATAAAAAGAAAACATCTCTTTCAAAAGTCATTTCTGAACTACTCGATTAATTTTCAATAGATATTGTATGTTTAAAATGCGGTTAGTTGAAAGAATACTATTTTTTAAACTTCTCTTCTGAATTCTGACTCCTATTCGTATCTCAAAGATTCTATTGGATCTTGTTTTGCAGCCTTGACAGCAGGATATGATCCAGAAACTACCGCAGTTAAGAAAGAAGTAACTACTGCCGCAAAAATGGCTAACCATGGTGTGCTAAATTCAAAGCCTGAAACAGCTACGATAATGGCTCCAATTGTTATTCYTAGAATAATACCTACGACACCACCTATTTGACCAATAATAACAGTTTCCATAAAAAATTGCACAGAAATGGTATTCTTTTTGGCTCCAAGGGCTTTGCGAACCCCAATTTCTCTAGTTCGCTCGGTTACAGATACTAGCATAATGTTCATAAGCGCAATAGAAGATCCAAAAATAGTAATGATACTTATGATCCATGCTGCCCAGTATAAGTAACCTGTAATGCTAGAAATTCGATTAATAAGATCATCACTACGTTCTAAACCAAAGTTGTTTTCTTCAATAGGGTTTAATCCTCTAATTTTTCTAAAAGTGATAATAGCTTCATCTTGTGCGCCTTCTAAGAACTGTTTATCATCTACCTTCACACTGATATTGTAATTAATATTAGGCAACGTATATATAGAACGAGCTACTTGTAAAGGGATTAATACTTTCAGATCTTGATTGTTTCTAAAAGTAGCACCTTTACTTTCTAAAACACCAATTACTTTGAATTTAACGCCTCGGATGCTAATGGTTTTATTAACGGGATCTGTGTCTTTAAAAATATTCTTCTTAAAATCAGGGCCAATCAAACAAACATTATTATTATTCTCTATATCAAAAAAAGTAAAATTCCTTCCAAACTCAACTTCTGTCCCTGTATTTTCTAAGTAATTCTCATTAACTCCTACTACAGAAGCTTCAGGGTCTGTTTTTTCATTTTCAAACTTTACTTCTGCATTTCGAGTTCCTGTAAATGAAACAGAAGTTTTAGAAAACGGATATTGAAACTTTTCTTTAAACTGTCGAACGTTTCTATAATTAATAATAGGATTAATTTTTTCTCTTTCTCCGCTACCACCTCTTCTGGTAGCAAATTCATATCGCTGAATATTAAAGGTATTAGATCCCATAGAGGCGAAATCTCCAGTTATGGTGTTTTCTAAAGCTCCTAAAAAGGTAAGAATACCTACCAATGCTGTAATACCAATAGCAATGATTAATACAGTAAGAATGGTACGTAATAATTGTCCTTTGATAGAGTCTAATGCAATACGAATATTCTCTCGAAAAAGTGAAAACATAATTAGCGAATTAGTGTCGTTTCCTGTATAAGACTACAAAACGTCCTTAAAGTTACTCAAAAAAGTAAATTTTATTTAAATAAGTAAAACTCTTTGTGATTTTTGGTATAATATTTTAAGCTTTTTTAGATCTTTACATCCTTTAGAATAATTTAAAATTAGTAGTAAGAGCAATACAGAAAAATATACGCTTTTACGAAAAAGTGAATACGCATTTATGGCACAAAAACCTTCCATACCAAAAGGCACAAGGGACTTTTCTCCAATAGAAGTGGCTAAGAGAAGTTATATCATGAACACTATTAAAGAACAATTTCAATTGTTTGGATTTCATCCTATAGAAACTCCAAGTTTTGAGAATAGTGATACCTTGATGGGTAAATACGGAGAAGAAGGGGATCGTTTGATTTTTAAGATATTAAATAGTGGAGATTATTTAAGCAAAGTTGATGATACACTATATGCTACAAAAGATAGTGGTAAGATGACCTCTAAAATTAGTGAAAAAGCACTTCGTTATGATTTAACAGTCCCATTTGCTAGGTATGTAGTTCAGCATCAAAATGAAATTGATTTTCCTTTTAAAAGGTATCAAATACAGCCGGTATGGAGAGCAGATCGTCCACAAAAAGGAAGATTTAGAGAGTTTTATCAGTGTGATGCTGATGTGGTAGGCAGTAGATCTTTATGGCAAGAAGTAGATTTTGTTCAATTATATGATAAAGTTTTTTCAAAACTAGGACTGAAAGGGGTAACTATAAAGATGAACAATCGTAAAATTCTTTCAGGAATTGCAGAAGTGATTGGAGCTAGTGACAAATTGATCGATTTTACTGTAGCCTTGGATAAATTAGATAAGATAGGAGAGGAAGGTGTAAAAAAAGAAATGCTATCCAAAGGTATTCAGGAAGCAGCTATAGAAAAAGTGCAGCCTCTTTTTAATTTTACAGGAACAACTGTCGAAAAACTAGAGAAATTAAGAGCGCTATTGGCTACTTCTGAAGAAGGACTGAAAGGAGTAGAAGAATTGGAGTTTATCATAAATGCAATCGATGAAATTCCATTAGAAACAACACTTTTGGATTTAGATGTTACTTTAGCGAGAGGACTAAATTATTATACAGGTGCTATTTTTGAAGTATCCGCACCAGAAGGGGTAAAAATGGGCTCTATTGGTGGAGGTGGTCGTTATGATGATCTTACAGGTATTTTTGGACTGAAAGATGTTAGTGGAGTTGGTATTTCTTTCGGATTAGATAGAATTTATTTGGTATTAGAAGAACTGAACTTATTCCCAGATACGGTTGCGCCATCTACTAAAGCATTATTTATTAACTTTGGGAAAGAAGAAGGATTGTATAGTTTTAGAACTATTAGCCAATTGAGAAAAGAAGGAGTTATAGCAGAGCTTTATCCTGATAGTGCTAAAATGAATAAACAGATGAAGTATGCAAATAAAAGACAAATTCCTTTTGTTATTTTGGCAGGAACTTCTGAAATAGAAAATAATAAGTACACGGTAAAAAATATGACTACCGGAACTCAAGAAACTATGAATTTTGAAGAATTAAAGTTAACTTTAAAGTAAAATTTAGTTTCAATAAATAAATAAATAATATTAAAGCAAATACTATTAACTACCCTAAAATTATAACTATGAAAAATATCTTATTGAGTTCACTTTTATGTCTCTTATTGTCTTTTGCAGTTTCATGTAAAAAGGATCCAAAATCCGATAAAGTTGAAGCTATAGAGGAGGTTGTAGACTCAACAGATGTTGTAGAGGTTGTAGAAGAAAAAAAGCCTGAGGTTAAAAAGAAAAAGAAACCAAAGAAAAAGAAACCTAAAAAGGATGAGATAAAAGTGCCTGCTGGGGCACCAACATTTGATAGTAAAGAGGCTAGAAAGTATATTAGAGATTACGAAGCGTATGTGTCTAAATATAAAAAAGCAGTAGAATCCAAAGCAGATATGGATGCTTTTTTGAAACTTAGTGAATCGAGTAGTAATCTAACAAAGCAATATAGAAAATTGATTTCTACCTTATCTGCAGATGAAATCGAAAAGATGAGCAAGTATATGCAGGAGAAAACAAAACAAATAGATGCATTGAGTAGACAGATGTAATTCTCTTGCAACAGAATAGAAAAAACCATCTTGGAAATTTATTTTCAAGATGGTTTTTTGTTGTAATAAAAAAAGCCCTTATTTCTAAGGGCTTTACGAATTAATGTAGCGAGAGGGGGGCACGATCCCCGTCCGCCTAAGGCGGATATGAATCCATTTATTTTATCAATTTGTCTTTGACCCATTCTCTCCCTTTTCCAGATTTCAAAAATTTTTCCCTACTCAAAGCATCTTTCTTTGTTTCATGAAATTCAAGATATACTACTTTCCAAGGTCTATATTTAAAAGTGTATCCTTTTTTAGCTAAGTAATTATGAGATTTAAATCTTCCGATTAGATCAGCAGTATAACCGGTATAGGTCTTATTGTGTTTTTCGGAGTATAATATGTAAACAACAAATTCTTTCATATATAAAAAAAGCCCTTATTTCTAAGGGCTTTACGAATTAATGTAGCGAGAGGGGGGCACGATCCCCCGACCTCTGGGTTATGAATCCAACGCTCTAACCAGCTGAGCTACCTCGCCAAATAGATGCTACATCATTTTAATTCGGGTGCAAATATAAAAACAAAAAGCATTGTAGCAAACAATAAAGTGGAATTAATTTTATTTCAAATATTTTTAAAGTAAATAATTAATCTATATATTGGCTTACTAACAATTTGCAATATGTCTGAAAAAATAAAATACGAGCTTGAATTTGTAATACAATCCTCTCCACAACTACTATATCAATATATATCGACTCCTTCTGGGCTTTCTGAGTGGTTTTCTGATAATGTAAATTCACGTGGTGAAATGTTTACATTCATCTGGGATGATAGTGAAGAGGAGGCAAAGCTTTTAAGTAAAAAAAGTGGAGAAAGAATTAAATTTAGGTGGATGGCAGATGATGAAGATGGTAATGATTATTTTTTCGAAATGCGAATTCAAGTAGATGAAATTACTAAAGATGTTTCATTGATGGTTACAGATTTTTCTGATGATGATGAAATTGAAGAAAATAAAATGTTATGGGATAATATGATTAGTAATTTAAAACATGTACTAGGTTCTGCTTAAATCCTATATTTTTATAATGTATATTTGCCCCGCCCAATGATAATTGGTAATAAGGGGCTTTTTTTATGATCAATATTAATGGAAATTTACTAGAGGATAATGAGGCAACATTATCTATCGCGAATAGAGGTTATACGTACGGAGATGCTATATTTGAAACAATCCGTGTAAACGCTGGAACTATTCTTTTTTGGGAAGATCATTATTTTCGCTTAATGGCTTCTATGAGAATTCTAAGAATGCAAATTCCTATGAATTTTACTCCAGAATTTTTGCAGGAAGAAATTCTAAACCTGATCGAAAAAAGCGGTCTTATGAATTCTTCAGTACGGATAAAGATTATTGTAAACAGAAAAGAAGGTGGTTTATATACTCCAGTTACGAATGATGTGGATTATGCTATTTCTGTAAAGCAATTAACATCTAAATTTTACACATTACCGGATTCTTTTTATGAAGTTACTTTGTTTAAAGATCACTATGTGCCTTCAGATTTATTATCAACGTTAAAATCCAATAATAAATTAGTAAATATTCTTGGAGGTATTTTTGCTAAGGAAAATGGTTATGATAATTGTTTATTGATCAACACAAGCAAAATGGTTATTGAGGCCTTGAATGGTAATTTATTTTTAGTAAAAGGAAATAAAATCAAAACGCCTCCTGTTGCTGATGGGTGTTTGAAAGGAATTTTAAGAACACAGTTACTTAGGATTATTGAAAAACTGCCTGATTATGAATTAGAGGAAGCTTCAATTTCTCCATTTGAGCTACAAAAAGCGGACGAATTGTTTATTACCAATGTAATTCAAGGGATACAACCTATACATAAGTTTAGGAAAAAGGAGTATACCTCAGATATAACAAGAAGATTGTTAGGTGTATTAAATGCTCAAATAAGAATAGGAGGTTAGTTAATTAAAACTAGGATCCTCAGGAGCATTTGACCAAAGTAAGTACTCTCCACCTAATTCTATCATTTTTTCTTTCCAAAAGGTGTTATAGGATTTACCAATGATATTTTTTTCATAGGTGTTTTTAACAATAACCCAAGAATTGGCTTCTAATTCTTGTAGCAGTTGTTTTGCATCCCATCCGGAATATCCAAGAAAAAAACGAATTTCGTTAGATGTAATTTTATTCTGAATAATTAATTCTGATACTACTGAGAAATCTCCACCCCAATAAATTCCTGAAGATATTTCTACGCTATTCGGTATTAATTCTGGAATTTTATGAATGAAATACAAATTATCTTGTTCAACAGGTCCTCCGTTGTAAATTTGGAATTCTGCTTCAACTTCGGGGACTAGATCAGAAAGGACATAATCCAATGGTTTATTCATTATAAAACCTATAGAGCCGTTATTACCATGATCCGCTAACAATACAACAGAACGATTAAAAGAAACATCTCCAATGATGGATGGCTCTGCAATCAGAAGATGTCCTTTTGCGGGTTGTAATGAAATCATAGATGGTGTAGTTTATACTAAAACTAAATAATTATTTCTAATAATCAAAGAGTATGCTTGATTTTTAGCCATAATACAAAAAAAAGCCCCTTGAAAAAGGAGCTTTCTATAATATCAAAAACTAAATAAATTAGTTAACTGAACTAGATAAATCTGCACCAGCTTTGAACTTTACTACGTTTTTAGCAGCGATCTTGATGGTTTTCCCTGTTTGAGGGTTTCTACCTTCTCTTGCAGCTCTTTTAGAAACTGACCAAGAACCGAATCCAACTAAAGAAACACGGTCACCTTTTTTAAGAGATCCTTCAACATTTCCTAAAAAAGATTCTAAAGCTTTCTTTGCTGCTGCTTTTGTAATTCCAGCATCAGCTGCCATTGCATCGATTAATTCTGTTTTGTTCATAATTCTGTTTTTAAATTAATTGTTGGTTAAACCAAATTTTTGTTAAACGCTCTACAAATTTATACGGATTTATGATTCATGCAAGGATTAGCCCAGTAAATACGGGGTTTTGTTGATAACTCAGGGTGATTGTTAATAAACAAGTAGGAATTCTTGGATTTTTCTTACTCTAGTAATAGCAAGGGCTCAGCCCATTTTGGCATCTTTATAAAATGTATATCCATTAAGTAGTGCTTTTGCCTCCATAGCTTTTTTCCCCGGAAGTTGAATCTTCTTTAAAATGATATACCCTTTTTCCACCGCTACCTTTATTTTAGAATCTTCGACAAACACTTTTCCAATATCAAAACTATGTTCTATCAATTCTATTTCAGCTTCATATATTTTTACAGACACTTCTTCACCTTTATTATATAATAATGACCAAGAAGAAGGATAAGGGCTTAGACCTCTAATAAGATTGTAGATGTTTTCAATTTTATCTTTCCAATTAATTTTAGTATTTTCTCGATGTAGTTTATATGCTGTTTTCGGAGTGTCCTCCTTTGGTTGTTCTGTTGTGGTTACTGTTTCGTCTTCTATTACCTTTATAGTGTCAATAACTAGAGATGCGCCTGCTATCATTAATCGGTCATGAAGAACTCCAGCGGTATCTTCGTTTGTTATTTCAATCTCCTTTTGTAAAATAATATGACCAGTATCTATTTTTTCATCAATAAAAAAAGTAGTAATACCTGTTTTCTGTTCTCCATTAATAATAGCCCAATTAATCGGAGCTGCTCCTCGGTAATCTGGCAATAAGGAAGCATGTAGATTGAAAGTTCCGTATTTTGGCATTCCCCATACTACTTTTGGTAACATTCTAAATGCAACCACAATATTTAGATTAATGTTAAGAGCTTCTAATTCTTTAATAAAATCTTCATTTTTCAAATTTGTAGGTTGTAGTATATGTAAACCTTTAGATAATGCATATTCTTTTACTGCTGAGGCTCTGAGTTTTCTTCCTCTTCCTGCAGGCCTATCAGGAGCAGTAATTACTCCAACAACATTGTAATTATTTTCTATAATTGCTTTAAGGGTTTCTACCGCGAAATCCGGAGTCCCCATAAATAAAATTCGTAAGTCTCTCATGTATTTATACTAGTTGATAGTTGTTGTATGAATCAATTTTGATAATATTATGCTGATTTAATTCTCGCAGTATTTTCAATCCAGTCTCTTCTGAACAAGGTAATTGATCTAATAATTCTCTAGATGATAACTCCTTATTTTTCAAAAGATGAAGTATTTTATCTTTTATTTCCTTAGGGTTGACTTTAACTTTCTTTCTGGAAATACAGATATCGCAAACTCCACAATCTGTAGAATCTTTCTCTCCGAAATAAGCTAATAACTGCTTACTTCTACATACCTTTTTATTTTGGACAAAGTCAATCATGGCATTTACCTTATTAACTTTAGAAAGTCGTAACTCGGAAATAAAAGGTTTTATGCGGTTTATAGTATGGTCATCTTCTCTTGGCACTAGAAAAGTGATATTTGCATCTGTAAGCTTATGATTAAAAATTAATAATTCAGCTTCTTCTAATTTTTTAAGTGTTTCTACAACTTGATTTTCTGAAGTATTTACTTTAGAAGCTATTAATGATAAGTTTACTTTCACTTCTTCATCAAAGATGCCTCCATATGTACGTAATATAGCTTTAGTGATAAGTTCTAAATGAGGATGCTGTTCTAGGTAAGCTAAAAGGTGGTTTCCTGTTGTAGTTATATGTATGGTACTTTTCTTAGCATATTTTTGCGAAAAGTTTAGCACACTACAACGATCTAAAAATTGTAAAGCATTGTAAGCAATTAATGGATTGAAGCCATATGTTTTACAGAATATATTAAAATTAAAACCATGAGAAGATTGCTCGCCTTCACCATAGGAAATTCTAAAATAATTGCAAAGCTTCCTGTATACCAACTTTACAAAGTCAATATCAGGTAATGTATTTACAAATTGATTTTGTACATGGGTAATATCATTGTTACTTTTTAAAAGAAAAGCATACGAACTACTCCCATCTCTTCCTGCTCTTCCTGCTTCTTGGAAATAACTTTCTATACTTTCTGGTATTGAATAATGTATAATTGTTTTTACATTGGATTTGTCTATTCCCATTCCGAAAGCATTCGTAGCCACCATTATTCTAGTATCTTCTTGCATCCATTTTTGAAACCGTATCGTTTTCTCTTTTGCATCGACACCTCCATGATAATAGGTCGCTTTAAACCCACATGCATTTAGAAAATCACTTATTTCTATGGCTGTTTTTCGATTTCTTACATAAATTATAGAGCTACCTTTATATTTTTCAAGAATCTGAATTAGCTTATTATTTTTATCCGCAGTTTCATATACAATATATCCTAAATTACTTCTGAAGAAAGACTGCTTAAAAACTTTGGGTTGGAATAAATCTAGCTCTTTGATAATGTCGTCAACTACTTCAGGAGTAGCAGAAGCCGTAAGAGCGATTATAGGAACTGCAGGTTTTAGTTCTCTTAATATCCTGATTTTTTTATAAGAAGGTCGAAAATCATTACCCCACTGCGAAATACAATGTGCCTCATCAACCGCGATTAGGTTAATATTCATTTTTTTTAAACGTTCTTTAACTAATTCCTGTTGTAAACGTTCAGGAGAAAGATATAAGAACTTATAATTACCATAAATACAATTATCCAAAAGTGTGTCTAACTCAGAATATCTGATTCCACTGGTTAGTGCTATAGCTTTAATGCCTGTCTGCTGTAAATGCTGTACTTGATCTTGCATCAATGCAATAAGTGGAGAAATAACAATACAAATACCAGGTTTTAATAAGGATGGTATTTGAAAACAAATAGACTTTCCTCCACCTGTGGGTAGTAATGCAAAAGCATCATTGTTATCCATAATAGTATTGATTATTTCTTCCTGAAGAGGTCTGAAAGAATCATAATTCCAATTTTCTTTTAATAGTTGGATAGGGGAAAGCATCAATACGATTTTATATTACGTGTTGTAATATAAAGGTACTGCGTTCTTTTACATTTCCAAAAGGAACTTCAATACAATTATATCCAAATCTAGAATATGTGGCTAATAAATGCTGATAAACTTGTTGTGATTCATCAAAACTTTCATACCGCTCGTCATCAGAAATGTAAATATCTTTCCAAGGAGGTAATAAGAAAATCTTATCATACCTGTAGGTTTTACATGCTTCTGTAAAGGTCTCGTCATAAGTTTGGTCAAAAAGATCCATATAAGCCAATACATCAGGAATACCTCTGTCGTAGAATGAAAACTTTTTATCATCGGCAGAAGGATCTTGATACTGATCTATTCGACCTTTTAAAAGCTGTAAGTTGAAATTATGAGGATCCGCAACCGATACTATTGGATTAGAAGTTATTTCCATAGCATCATCGCCTTGTTTAGCCTCTTGAGTAATACTTCTAATGAATTCAGGAAAACAAAAGAAGCCGTCTTCATTAAGTTGATTTATAATTGATGTTTTTCCTGTAGAAGGGCCTCCTGTAATGACTATCTTATTCTTTGCCAACGAAATATTTTTGAGCAAATTTCGGAATTATTATAAGATTTTGAAAATTGTTTGATAAGGATACTATAAAGCTCTGTTAAAGTTGATTTTTACCGGACGTATTTTTACTACCTTAAAAAAGCAAATATCGATATTTAGCTTATTTAGACTAATTAAACACTAAATTCAAAAACTTAAACTCATGCCTGTTTATAATTTAAAAGTAAATGGTAAATCCCTTTCGGTAGAGGCTGATAAGGAAACACCATTATTATGGATTTTACGAGATCATTTTGATTTGGTAGGAACTAAATTTGGTTGTGGTATAGGACAATGCGGTGCTTGTACTATCCATGCCGATGGAGTAGCTACCCGAAGTTGTTTGTTGCAAGTTTCTGTAGCTACAGAAATGGAAATAATAACTATTGAAGGATTATCTGAGGATATTTCACACCCTGTACAACAAGCTTGGAAAGAGATAGATGTTCCTCAGTGTGGCTATTGCCAAGCCGGTCAAATTATGACTGCCTCTGCATTTTTGAAACAAAATCCTAATCCAAATAGAGAAGAGATTAGAGATGCTATGAGTGGAAACCTGTGTAGATGCGCTTCTTATAATAGAATAGAGAAAGCGGTAGAACAAGCAGCGAGTAAAATAAGTTAACCAATTTAAATCCAATAAAATGAAACGTAGTACAACACCTTCTTTTAGTAGAAGGTCATTTATTAGAACATCTGCATTAGCTAGTGGAGGAATGTTAATTGGTTTTAACCTTTTTCAAGCTTGTAAACCCGAAGCGGCACCACCGGTAGATATTGCAGATTTGAATTTTAACGATTTTAATGCATTTATTAAGATTGCTGATAATGGCATGGTAACTATTTTTTCTCCAAATCCTGAAATTGGACAAGGAGTAAAAACTTCTATGCCAATGCTTATAGCCGAAGAACTAGATGTTGCCTGGGAAAATGTAGTAGTAGCACAAGGAGCTCTTGATACCAAAAACTTTACAAGGCAAGTTGCTGGAGGTAGTCAATCTTTACGACATGGTTGGGAACCCTTAAGGAAAACTGGGGCTACTGCCAGACAAATGTTGGTAAACGCCGCTGCTGCAAAATGGGGAGTGGATCCTGCGACATGTTCTACGGAGAATGGAGTGATCTCTAATAGTAATGGTGATACATTAGGATATGGAGAAGTGGTAAAAGAAGCAGCATCTCTGGAAATTCCTGAGGATGTAACCCTGAAAAAACCAAAAGATTTTAAAATCATAGGAAAGGATATTCCGAATGTGGATATTGATAAAATTGTAACAGGCAAGCCTCTATATGGAATGGATTACAAGGAAGAAGGAATGTTATATGTTTCCGTTGTTAGACCTCCTGCTTTTGGAAAAAAATTAGAAGATTTTGATGCTACAGATGCCAAAGGAGTGAAAGGTGTTTTTGATGTCTTTAAATTTGGGGATAAAATAGCGGTTTTGGCTGAAAATACTTGGTCAGCGATGAAAGCTAAAAAAATGGTAAAGGCAAAATGGCAGGACGACTCCAAGTTAGAAAATACTGAAGATTATAATAAGGCTTTAACAGCGCTATTGGATGGTAAGGATTTCAATACGATGAGAGCGGATGGTGATGTAAAAAAAGCTTTTGCAGAAGCAGATAAAGTTTTAGAAAGAACTTATGAATCTCCTTTTCTTCCACATAATTGCATGGAACCTATGAATTTCTTTGCGGATGTAACGGCTGAAAAAGTAAGACTTGTTGGCCCAATTCAAACACCAGCAGGAACGGCAAGAAGAATTGCAGAACTCTTAAATAGAAAACCAGAAGAAGTTACCGTAGATATGACTAGAATGGGTGGTGGTTTTGGAAGAAGACTATATGGAGATTTTGCAATAGAAGCGGCTGAGATTTCTAACATCGCAAAAAAGCCTGTAAAAGTTGTTTATTCTAGAGAAGATGATATGTCAGCTGGAATTTATAGGCCAGCTATCAAATATAGAATTAGTGCAGCCATCAAAGATGGAAAATTAACTGGATATCATTTAAAAGAAGCTGCAGTGAATTCCAATATGTATGGACTGATTCCTAATTTCTTTCCTGCAGGTGCAGTAGAGAATTATCAAGTCGATGTGGCAAAATATGATAGCAATATTACTATTGGAGCATGGAGAGCTCCATATACCAATTTCCTTGCCTTTGCAGAGCAAAGCTTTTTTGATGAATTAGCAGAAGTAATGGAAGTAGATAATATCCAATTACGTTTAGATCTATTACAAAACGTAAAAGGTCATAATGATGAAAGAATTCAATATTCGCCGGAGCGTCTGGAACAAGTAATTAAAACAGCAGTAGAAAAGTCAGAATGGGGTAAAAAACCAGAAGGTGTTTTTCAAGGATTCAGTTCTTATTATTGTCATAATACCCATGTTGCGGAAGTGGCTGATGTAGTTTTAGAAAATGATCAACCTGTTGTCAAAAAAATAACTTGCGTAGTAGATTGTGGAATTGTTGTAAACCCATTAGGAGCTAAAAACCAAATAGAAGGAGGAGTTATTGATGGAATAGGACACGCTATGTATGGTGATTTTTCTTTTAAAGATGGTGTTCCTCAGGATACTAACTTTAATACGTATCGTTTAATTAGAATGAATGAAACACCTATTGTGGAGACTCATTTTATTGAAAGTGATATTGCACCAACTGGTTTAGGAGAACCTACATTACCTCCAGCAGGAGCTGCTATTGCTAATGCGATACGAGCAGCAAAAGGAGTTAGAATGACCAAACAACCTTTTGTAAAAAATATGAAGGAAAAAGCATTGCTTGGATAGTATATGACACATGAGTTTAAAGAAATAATTGCTTCATATAAAGAAGCAAGTAAAATAGGGATACGAGCTGTCATGGCAACGGTAGTTGATGTTGATGGCTCGTCTTACCGTCGTCCAGGTGTTGGGATGTTAATTCTAGAAAACAGAAAAATGACAGGAGCAGTAAGTGGGGGATGTGTAGAAAAAGAAGTGCTGAGACAATCGCAATCTGTTTTTACTTCTGGAATCCCTAAAATCATGACCTATAATGGGAGGTATCGTTTGGGATGCGAAGGCGTCTTGTTTATTTTGATAGAACCTTTTTCGATCAATGAAACAACAATCCATACCATAGAAAAGTATTTGGAATCTAGAACATCTTTTGAGATGAATTCTTACTACTCCAAAGAGGAGAGTGTAAAGTTTTCAATGGGTTCTATGATATCTTTTGATAGAAATAATGTTTTTAAATTTTCAGATACTTTTGATCAGTTGCCAGAAAGTATAGATAATGGAATGCTTTGTTTTACTAGAGAAATGAAACCCTGCTTCAGATTAATCATTATTGGATCAGAACATGATGCCATAGAGTTAAGTAAAATAGCATATCAAACTGGTTGGGAAGTTGAAATCGTTAATTCTCCAAAGAATCCTAAAACTACTCATGACTTTCCTGGTTCTAATAAAGTGATAAATCAATCTCCAGAAGAATTAATAGTCGATAAAGTAGATATGCAAACTGCATTTGTTTTAATGACGCATAATTTTGCTAAGGATTTATTATATCTACAAGCAATCAAAGACACTAGTCCAACTTATATAGGTTTGTTAGGTCCCTCAAGGAGAAGAGAAAAACTATTGTCTGCTTTTATAGAATACTTTCCAGAAGTTTCAGATGAATTTATGGATTGTATTCATGGTCCAGCTGGACTAAATTTAGGTGCAGAAACTCCACAAGAAATTGCAATTTCAATTATTGCAGAAATATTGTCTGTTGTTCGTAACCAAAAACCGATTCCGTTACAGGAAAAAGTTGGAGGTATTCACAGTAATTCTTCTGATAAGATTGCATATAATTCAATAAAAGATAAGTAAAGATATTGCACATATTATATTAGCTGCAGGGTCATCGAGCAGAATGGGATCTCCTAAACAACTATTAGTTTGGGGAAAAGATTCTTTAATTGTATCCGAAATAAAAAAATCACTACAATTAGCTCATGTACAAACATATGTTGTCCTAGGAGCACATTTTGAATTAATCAAAAAAGAAATACATCATCTGTCAATTGAGATTTTATTTAATGAAAATTGGAAGCTAGGAATGGGAGCTTCCATAAGTACCGGAATTCATCATATTTTAAAAAGTGAACAAAACTATAAAGCTGTATTAATTTCATTGATTGATCAACCATTTATAGATTTGAATCATCTGAATAGTTTATACTCTAAATTTGATGAAAATGAAAACTATATTGTAGCAACTGAAATGAAAAAAAAAGTTGGGGTTCCAGCTATATTTCCAAGAAAATACTTTGGTGAATTATCCCAACTTAAAGAGGATTTTGGAGCTAGATTTATGATCAAAAAATATAGAGATTCTATTATTGCTGTAGATGGACAAAATAAGACAGATGATATTGATACCATGGAACAGTATGAGTTGTTATTTAATAGAATAAAAGAGTAGTAAATCACTAATAAATATATGAATTAGAAGGTGTATCTTTGCTCAAAAATTTTTTAATAGATGAGCAACCCTTCAAATCCTGAAGAATTTTATAAAAAACTTAAAGCGCAATTAGCGGATACTGCCTTATGGCCAACGACGTATTTATATAAGTTTATTGTACCTACTGAAACAGAAAAAGTAAGTCAAATAGAAGAGATCTTTGATAATCTCGGAGCGGTGATTACTACAAAACAATCCAAAAACGGTAAATACACGAGTGTTTCTGTAAACGTTCGTATGAAAAACCCAGATCAAGTGATTGCCAAGTATAAAGAAGTTGCCGCCAAAGTAGAAGGTGTAATTTCTTTATAAAACGAATATTTTTAAGGACAATTTAAGCATACTAATTTTATTTTAGTATTTTGCAAACAATTAGTGAGCAGTGTAAAAGTCAGGATATATTACTTGCCATTCCTCTTCAGAGAAGCTCAAAAAGCACTACCACACATTTTATAGACTTTAATAATCATATGAGTATAAATAATTTAGAATACAATACAGAGCGTGATAAGTTGATTATCCCAGAATATGGTCGTCATTTGCAAAAAATGATAGATCAGGCTGTGGAAATTGAAGATAGAGAAGAAAGAAATAAAGTTGCCAAGGCAATTATTGCGGTAATGGGAAACCTTCAACCTCACTTAAGAGATGTTCCTGATTTTCAGCATAAATTATGGGATCAACTATTTATCATGAGTGATTTTAAATTAGATGTAGAAGCACCTTATCCTATACTAACTAAAGAAAAATTAGAAGAGCGACCTGAGCCTTTAGAGTATCCTCAGAATTTCCCAAAATATCGTTATTATGGTAATAATATCAAAAGAATGATTGATGTTGCTATTAATTGGGAAGAAGGAGATTTAAAGACAGCACTTACGTATACGATTGCCAATCATATGAAAAAATGTTATCTTAATTGGAATAAAGATACCGTAGATGATCAGGCAATTTTTAATCACCTTTTAGAATTAAGTGATGGCAAGATAGATCTAAGAAATAGTACTGAAGATCTAAGTAATGCCACAGATTTACTAAGAGGAAAAAAGAAAAACTACCGTTCTGGAGGTTCTGGTAAAAAGAATTATAGAGGCGGAAGTAATAATCGAGGTAAAAAACGTTATTAACCAATACCAACTTCATACCAATCAACTTTTATGAGTACTTTTAAGATAGAAGGTGGGCATAAGCTCAAAGGTGAAATTACACCTCAAGGAGCAAAAAATGAAGCCCTACAGATTCTTTGTGCTGTATTATTAACACCAGAAAAAGTCACTATTTCTAATATTCCTGATATTAGAGATGTGAATAAATTAATTGAAATTCTTAGGAATTTAGGAGTAAAAATTCAAAAACTTGGTAAAGGTAAATATACTTTTAAGAGTGATGAATTGAATTTAGAGTATCTCGAAAGCGAACAATTTAAAAAGGAAGGTAGTGGTCTAAGAGGTTCCATAATGATTGTTGGTCCTCTTTTGGGACGTTTTGGAAAAGGATATATCCCTAGACCTGGAGGAGATAAAATTGGCCGTCGTAGATTAGACACACACTTCGAAGGTTTTATTAATCTTGGGGCAGAATTTAGATATAATAAAGAAGAACGTTTTTATGGTGTAGAAGCTCCAGAAGGACTTACGGGAACTTACATGCTATTAGATGAGGCTTCTGTTACGGGAACTGCTAATATTGTAATGGCTGCAGCGCTGGCGAAAGGTAAAACTACTATCTATAATGCAGCTTGTGAACCCTACTTGCAACAATTATGCAAGATGATTAATTCGATGGGTGGTAAGATAGAAGGTCTAGGTTCTAACTTGCTTACAATTGAAGGAGTTGAAGCTTTACGAGGTTGTGAGCATAGAGTATTGCCAGATATGATCGAAATAGGTTCTTGGATTGGACTTGCCGCGATGACCAAAAGTGAGATCACAATTAAGAATGTAAGCTGGGAGAATCTGGGTGTAATTCCTAATACGTTTAGAAAGCTTGGAATTACTTTAGAAAAAATTGATGATGATATCTATATACCTGCACATACAGATGGTTACCAAATAGAGAGTTATATTGATGGATCTTTTATGACTATTGCAGATGCTCCTTGGCCAGGTTTTACACCAGATTTACTGAGTATTGTTTTGGTAGTTGCCACACAAGCAAGAGGTGAAGTAATGGTACATCAAAAAATGTTTGAAAGTCGCCTGTTTTTTGTAGATAAATTAATCGATATGGGAGCCAAAATTATTCTTTGTGATCCTCATCGTGCCACAATTATAGGTCATGACTTTAAATCTACATTAAAAGCTACTACAATGGTATCCCCTGATATTAGAGCAGGAATTTCATTGCTAATAGCAGCTTTAAGTGCGAAAGGAACATCTACTATTCATAATATTGAACAAATAGATAGAGGGTACGAAGATATTGATGATCGATTAAGAGCTATCGGAGCGAAAATCATCAGAATGGATTCTTAAAAAGAATATAAAAGTATATTTCTATATAAATAAAACGAGGAACTAGCTAGTTCCTCGTTTGCATTTTATTATATGATGGATACTCTTACTTTTTTCTTTTTGAGTCGAGTATTGTTAACCTGTTCTATTACTTTTTTTGCTTTAGATGCTTTTACAGCCACAAAAGCACAATCTGGTTTGATCTCAATAATTCCGAGTTCCTCTTTATGCAGTTTTCCTTGTTTGAAGAAAAGCCCTGCGATATCACCTTTAGAAATTTTATCTCTTCGTCCGCCAGAAATAAATAATGTTTTCCAATCTGATCTTTTTGGAATAGGAGCATCACTTAATTCTTCGGTTTCTATTTCATCAATAAAATCTGGAAGATCTTCTTCTTTCCATTGTATGATATAAGCTGTTCCATCAGCATTCATTCTGGCAGTTCTTCCATTTCTATGAGTGAATTCTTCGCTCTTAATGGGTAAATGATAATGGATAATATATTTGATCTCAGGAATATCAATTCCTCTTGCAGCTAGATCAGTTGCAATAATTATTTGATGTGTGCCATTACGAAACTTAATTAAAGATCGTTCTCTATCCTTTTGTTCCATGCCTCCATAAAAGCAACCATGATCTATCTTGTTTTCCTTTAAAAACTTGCTAACTCTTTGTATAGAGTCTTTAAAATTACAGAATATGATTCCTGGTTGATTTCCAATATGATGAATAGTTTGTACTAATGTTGGTAATTTGTCTTTAGTATCAGATACCACCTTTTTGATGGTTAGTTTAGAAGTTACTTGATCTAAATAATCAATTTGTACTGGATTTTGTAACCCTACAAAATCAGGTATTTGAATTTCCTGAGTTGCCGATGTAAGTATTCTTTTTTGAATTTTTGGTAATGCATGAATGATTTCTGTCATTTCTTTTTCAAAACCAACTTCTAAGGACTTATCAAATTCGTCTAAAACAATTGTTGTCAAATGATCTGTAGAAAAATTATCTCTTCTTAATCTATCTGCAACTCTACCAGGAGTTCCAATAAGAATAGCAGGACGATGTTTTAAATCTAATCTGTCTTGAGAACCCGATCTTCCTCCATAGACAGCATTGATCTTGTACCCAGTTCCCATATCTCTTGCTACCTTTTCTATTTGCATAGCTAATTCTCTAGAAGGTACTATTATTAGCGCTTGAATTTCTGTACAATCAAAAATGAGGTTATTAAGAATAGGCAATAAAAATGCAATTGTTTTTCCTGTTCCAGTAGGGGATAGTAGAATTACATTATCACTTGAAGAAATAGCTAACCCTGCTTCTTCTTGCATTGGATTAAGGTTTTCTATTCCAAGTTTCCTTAAAAAAGATTGCTGGTTTTGGGTGATGTATGACATGGGACAAAGGTACATTTAAATGTCATATTACATACCTTTTTGTTGAGCTTATCTGAGTAGGTAATTCTAAATATAAAATTTATGTGCTTGTCTTAATTTATAATAATACATGGTTGAAGTTAGTTGGAATAATTATAAATTTAGGAGAAAATTCCCTAAATTTAAAATAGATTTTTACGTTCCCCACACAATTAACTAGTAAGATATTTATAACTCATATCATAAATAAGGGCTTATTTAAGGTTTTCTGTAAATTTTAAAATAGAATTTAGAATGAAAAAAATTTTAGCGATTGATGATCAGCAATTAATACTATTATCTTTAGAAAAACATCTTACAGATCTTGATTATAAAGTTGAATGTGCCGATAGCGGTCAAAAAGGTTTAGAGTTATTTGAATCTTTTAACCCAGATCTTATTATTGTAGATATAAATATGGATGGCATGTCCGGTTTAGAGGTAATAGAAAAGATTAAAAAAGAAAAAAAGTCAGATGTTAAGGTTTTAGTACTTTCTGGAAATAATGACGAAGATATAATTATAGGTGGTTTTGATTTGGGAATTGATGATTATATGAAAAAGCCATTATCCTTAAATGAAGTTTCTGTAAGAATAGGAAGGATTTTAGGTGTCAAAAAAGATAGAACTCCAAGTAGTAGTTCAAAAGGTAAAATTTTACAGAGAAATTGTGTAGGTGTTGTTATTCCTTGCTATAATGAAGAAAAAAGATTGTTGAGTAAAGAATTCATTGATTTTACAAACAGTAATTTGGGGTATCACTTATGCTTTGTGAATGATGGAAGTACTGACAATACACTCGATGTATTGTTGGAATTGAGCAAAGGTAGAGAAGATAATATAAGTGTTTATAACTGTGAAAAAAATGGAGGTAAAGGAGAAGCCGTGAGGCAAGGTGTCTTGCATATGTCAAAGGATAAACAATTGGATTACATTGGGTATTTAGATGCAGATTTATCAACTGATTTTAAGGATTTTGATGATTTGGTGAAAACTATAGCTTCGTCAGAATTTAAAATAGTGAGTGGCTCTAGGATGAGTAGGATGGGAGCTGATATAACTAAAGAATCCGCTCGTAAAATAATAAGCAAAACGATTAACTTAATTATACGAAACATACTAGGGATGTCTTTCAATGATACTCAGTGCGGCGCCAAAATTATGGACAAAGAAGTATTTAATGAGTTATTTAAGCAAAAGTTTATTACTCGTTGGTTATTTGATGTAGAGATCTTTATCAGGATGCGAAAGTTCTACGGAAAGAAAAAGGCAATTTCATACATCTGCGAACAACCTTTGAAAAGATGGATACATGCTGATGGATCTAAATTGTCAATGAAGGATTCAGTAAAAATCATTGGGCAATTAGGACAAATTGCATACCACTACCGTTTAAAAAGTTAATGCCTAGTATTTTAGAAGTTTAACTATAAAGTCTCTTTTAAGTAGGTAGTGATATTAGTTAAAATATCTTCGAACTCTTCTTTTAGCTTTTCTGAAGAATCCTTAAGATTATCTTCATATTTCTCTGCTATATCATACCCTTTTTCTAGTCCTAATATACTGATCTTGTGTTTGAGTTTGTGAACATCCTCTGCTGCTTTTTTGTAATTACCAGTTGTTATACTTAAAAAGTATTTTTCTTTTTCTTTCGGAAACTCTTTTCTAATCACTTTAAAGATTTTCTCTTCAAAGACTTTATCTCCATTAGATAGTTTTGTAATAAAAGATAAGTTCGGTTGTTCCATAAATTATAAGTTGTTGTTTTCTATTTAGCTATAAGGCAATTTATTACGACAATGGTTTATAATATATGGGGAATTTTACTCCTAATTTAAAAACAAAATTTATAAAATACTATAAGTTTTGTAAAAATATTCCCTTCGATTTATTCTTCTAATAAGGCATCTTTTTTAAGCTTGTCTAACCAGTATATTACTAATTTTTTTAAAATCTATAATTACTATGAGTTTTTATTGATAAAATTACATTTTTGGAGTTATTAACATAGTTATTAACAATTTTTGTAAGAAAAAACTCTATTTTTTGTTTTTTGTGCACTTTTAATAAAGATATATCGTTAAAATATATCTTTTCAAAATGTTATCAACAAAAAATAAACAAATAATTTTGAAAATTGTTAATAACTTATTATATTTACGTATGTTAAATCTTTAAATCACACAATTATGAATCATCTTTATTCTTCTATTGAGCTTATATTAAAAAGTGCTGTTGATTTTTTAAAAGACCTTCCCGGAGCATCTAGTTATGCTATCCGTAAATGATAAATTGTTTAGTGTAGTTTATAAATAGTCAAAAAAAGGTTGTTCCTAGTGAGCAACCTTTTTTTATTTGGTGTTTATTGAAATATGAATATTTGCTCAGCATCTAAATATTTTGTTCTTTCGTTGATATAGTTATAAGTATTGAAAGATCTAGAACAAAAAATACGTTCCTTTACTCCCGTAAGTGATGCCGATATGGAATTTGGTCTTCGGTTTTATAGGAAGGAAACTTTTAATAAGGGTGACTTTCTGGTAAAACCAGGACAATATATTCATGACTTTTATTTTATGAGGCAAGGTTGTGTAACTTATTACACCATAGAAGAGGGAGTTGCAAGAGTAATGGAGTTCTACACAGAAAACACTTTTTTTACAGATTTATATCCCTATATCGAAGAGATTCCTTCAGAGTCATATTTAGAGTTTACGGAAGATTCTGTGATATATACAATATCGAAAGCTGATGCTTTAAAAGTATTTGATCACTCACATGCCTTAGAGCGTTTTGGGAGATTGTCAATGCAAAAAGCTTATATTAATAATTTTCGACAAATTAATCGGATAAAGAATCTGTCGAATCAAGAACGTTATCTTCAATTATTAGAAAAAAGACCTTCTCTTTTTCAAAGAGTTCCTCAATATATGATTGCCTCTTATTTAGGTTTAACACCAGTAGGGCTTTCAAAAATTAGGAAACGATTGAGTAAGAAATAAATAGCACTAAATATTTTTTATCAAAAACCAAATAAAATATTAAAATTCGTATTTATTAAACTTGTTTAATAAGAATCTACTAAATATTCACGAAATTTATTGGGTTGTCAATAATCAATTTCTTAAAACTTCGCGCAATGGCTAACCAATATGTAGATATCGAAACATTAAAGTACCTCTTGTATGATGTTCATCAACTTGAAGAAGTACTCATTCAAGATCGTTTTGCTGATCATGATAAAGATTCTTTGAATTTATTTTTAGACTCAGTAAAAGAATTTTCAGATAGAGAGCTATTTCCCTATGTGAAAGAAATGGATGAAAATCCAGCTTATTATAAAGATGGAAAAGTAGTCGTTCATAAACAGGTGGAGGTAATGATGAAAAAGGGCGGAGAAATGGGATTGATTTCGGGTACTTTTGACTACRAAGCAGGAGGATTGCAACTACCAATGATGATGTATACAGCATCTGCTTTTATTCAAGATGCGGCCAATAATCACTTACCGGGATATGTAGGGTTAACACTAGGAGCAGCAGAATTGATTATTCACTTTGCCAATAAAGAATTGAATGATATCTATGTTCCAAATATGCTATCTGGTAATTGGGGTGGAACTATGTGTTTAACAGAGCCTCAAGCAGGTAGTTCTTTATCAGATGTAGTAACAAAAGCGATTCCTCAAGAGGATGGATCCTATAAAATTTTGGGACAAAAGATATTCATTTCGGGTGGAGATCATCAATATGCAGAAAATTTTGTGCATTTGGTTCTTGCAAGAATAGAAGGTGCGCCTGCCGGAACAAAAGGTATTTCCTTATTCATAGTACCAAAAAAGAGACCAGATGGAAATGGAGGATTGATTGATAACGACGTTACAACGGTTGCAGATTTTCAAAAAATGGGACAACGTGGTTATTGTACAACACATTTAGGTTTCGGAGATGCGGATAACTGTAAAGGTTGGCTCGTTGGAAAACCTCATCAGGGATTAAAATATATGTTTTTGATGATGAATGGTGCTCGGWTTGCTGTGGGAAGAGGTGCTGCAGCCATTGCTACCGCTGCATATCAAGCTTCATTACAATATGCAAAAGAGCGTCCACAAGGAAGAAAGTTAGCAAATACAGGAAAAAAGGATTTAGAGCAAGCCCAAACACTCATTATTAATCATCCAGATGTTCGTAGAATGCTTTTCATGCAAAAAGTAATCTCTGAAGGCTCTTTAAGTTTGGTGCTATTAGCATCAAAATATTATGATCTTAAAGAAACCTTATCAGATCCTTTAGAAAAAGAAAAATATAACCTTTTATTAGAGTTAATTATTCCTATGGTAAAAACATATCCTTCAGAGATGGGAGCGCAAGCAGTTTCTAATGGTTTACAGGTTTTAGGAGGATATGGATTTTGTTCAGACTTTATACTACAGCAGTATCACAGAGATATTAGAATCTTTCCAATTTATGAAGGTACAACAGGAATACAATCTCAAGATTTATTAGGAAGAAAACTCCTGATGGAAAACGGAAAAGCATTAGAATTACTTAATAATGAAATCATGCATACGATCCGGCAAGCTTCAAAATTTGATGATCTAAAAGGATATGCAAATTCATTAGGAGAAAAGTTACTACTAACTCAGAAAGTAATTGGATTTTTAGTAGGCTTTGCTAAAAAAGGAGATTATCAACGTTTCTTGTCTGATGCAACTCCATTTATGGAATTCTTTAGCAATATTCTAATGGCTTGGATATGGTTAGATATAGCAACCAATGCTAAAAATGCCATCGTAACGGGAAAAAGTACTTATTCTGAAGAGTTTTACGAAAGCAAGATTCATGCAATGAAATTCTATTACAAATATGAATTACCTAAAACAAGTGGACTTGCAGAAACCTTGACGGATGAGGAGGTATTAACTATTCTTGGAGAGAAAGAAGTTTTCAATTAATTCAAATCACATATTTATCAATAATTAATTTCATTAAATAACTAATGAAGGGTATAAAACAATCATTTAATTTAAACGGGAAAGTAGCAATAATCACTGGTTCTAGTAAGGGAATAGGAAAATCAATTGCACAGGGATTAGCAGAACATGGAGCGAAAGTTGTGATCAGTAGCAGAAGTCAAGAAGMAGTAGATGATGTGGTTGCAGAATTCAAGGATAACAATTTGGATGCAATAGGAATTGCCTGCCATATCGGTAAGTCGGATCAACGAACTGATTTAATCGAAAAAACAATTGAACAGTGCGGAGGAGTAGATATTTTGGTAAATAACGTAGCAATAAATCCTGTATATGGACCTATTGAAGATGCTGAAGAAAGTGTTTTCGATAAGATTATGGATATTAATGTAAAAGCACCTTGGATTTTATCTAATCTTGCTCTGTCTTCAATGAAAGAAAGAGGAGGAGGGAGTATTGTAAATATAGCTTCAGTAGAAGCTTTACATCCAGGAGCAGGATTAGGTTTATATAGTACTAGTAAAGCAGCTTTACTCATGTTAACCAAGAATCAGGCAAAAGAATGGGGACAATATGGAATTCGTGCTAATGTAATCTGTCCAGGATTGATTAAAACTAAATTTAGTGCTGCACTTTGGCAAAATGAAAAGTTGCTTGACAAAATTGAAAAGACCTTGCCAAGTGCCCGAATGGGAATGCCGGATGAAATGGCTGGTATTGTTTGTTTACTGGCTTCAGAGGCTGGAGCCTACATGACTGGTGGTGTATATACTGCAGATGGTGGTTATATGATTGCAGGCTAATTTTAATTAACTCTTTTAGAATACAATCTATCATAAATTGAAATTATATGAATTTTGATTATTCAGAACATATATTAAGTCTTCAAAAGAAGCTTACTAACTTTTTTGAAGAACATATCTTACCCGTAGAGAATGAAGTGAATGAATTTCTGTATCATCCCAATAACCTTTGGAAACCTTGGCCTGGTATGGAAGCGCTGAAGGAAAAAGCCAAAGAAGCTGGTTTATGGAATTTGTTTTTACCCAAAGGATATGGAGATTTAAGTCCTGGTTTATCCAATTTAGAATATGCGCCGCTTGCCGAAATTATGGGACGTATTTTGTGGTCTTCAGAAATTTTTAATTGTAGCGCTCCAGATACTGGAAATATGGAGGTTTTAGCAAAATATGGATCAGCTTCGCAACAGCAAGAATGGTTAGAACCACTATTAAATGGAGATATCCGCTCTGCATTTTTAATGACTGAGCCTCAGGTAGCTTCATCAGATGCTACAAATATTGAAACATCTATTATAAGTGATGGAAATGATTATGTGATTAATGGAAGAAAATGGTGGTCTTCTGGAGGGATGAATCCAAATTGCAAGATAGCTATTGTAATGGGAAAAACAGATCCAAAAGCACCTAGGCATCAACAACAGAGTATGATCTTAGTTCCAATAAATACACCAGGATTAAAAATCATAAGACCACTTTCTGTTTTTGGTTTTTATGATTCTCCAGAGGGTCATGCGGAGATTGTATTAGAAAATGTTCGTGTTCCTAAAGAAAATCTGATTTTAGGAGAAGGAAGAGGTTTCGAGATCGCTCAAGGAAGGTTGGGGCCAGGACGTATCCATCATTGTATGCGCCTCATCGGTATGGCGCAGCGTTCATTAGAATTAATGTCCAAAAGAGCAGCTGAACGTATTGCTTTTGGAAAAACTTTTAAGGATTATAGTAGTATCCGACAAGAAATTGCACAGTCTCAATGTGATATTGAACAAGCAAGATTACTAACACTTTCTGCAGCTGATAAAATGGATAAGTTTGGGAATAAATTATCCAAAGATCTAATTGCAATGATAAAAATAGTAGCCCCTAAAATGGCGTTGAAAGTAATTGATAGGGCAATGCAAGTACATGGTGGAAAAGGAGTTGGACCCGATACACCTTTAGCACATTTTTTTGTTGCAGCAAGAATGCTTCGGTTAGCTGATGGGCCTGATGAAGTACATATGTATCAATTAGGAAAAAGTATTATAAAAAAGTATTCAGAAGAATAGTCAATTTAATGAAAGCATTTTAAACCAGTTGGTAAAGATGAGTTTTGGTGCGATTAAAAGAGTATGATAATGCAAAATGTTCGAAAAGGAGAAGAACTTAATGAAAATACACTAAAACCATTTCTACTTGATAAAGGTTTAATAGAAGATGTAAAAAGTCCATGGAAAGTAACTCAATATACGCATGGGTATTCTAACCTTACATATTTACTAGAAATTGAAAATAAAGAATATGTCTTGCGTCGTCCTCCCTTTGGAGCAATAAAAAGAGGACACGACATGAAACGAGAATTTAAAGTGCAATCTGGAATTTATAAAGCATTTCCCAAAGTTCCTAAAATGTATACCTATACTGATGATGGAGATATAATAGGATGTCAATTTTATATCATGGAAAAGGTAGATGGAATTATTCTAAACGTTAAAGAAGCAAAACAAAGAAAAGTTGCTCCTGCTAATTTTAAAATTATTGCTGATTCTTGGTTAAACACTTTTGTTGACCTTCATCAGATAGATTATAAACAAATAGGATTAGAAGATCTAGGGAAACCTGAAGGTTATGTAAAGCGTCAAGTGGCTAATTGGAGTAAACAGTATGTAGCAGCAATAACCCAAGAAGTTCCTTCGGCTCATAAAGTGATGGAATGGATGGAGTTGAATCAGCCAAAAGAGTATGCATTTAGTTTAGTACACAATGATTTTAAATATGATAATATTGTTTTTAAAGACCAAACTTGGAAAGAGGTAAATGCAGTTTTGGATTGGGAAATGGCAACCTTAGGAGATCCCTTGATGGATCTGGGAACCTCTTTAGCATATTGGACGATGAATAGTGACCACGAATTTGTACAAAAAGGAATTCCGTCACCAACTATATTGGAAGGAAATCCTTCTAGAAGTGAGATCGTACAGAGGTATGCAGAAAAAAGTGGAAGAGCCATAGATCATTTGACTTTTTACTATGCTTTTGGACTTTTCAAAATTGCGGTGATTGCTCAGCAAATTTATTTCCGATATAACAAAGGGTTAACCACCGATCCCAGGTTTGCACAATTAGATCAGGCTTCAGCTTTACTATGTAATTTAGCTTGGAAGGCAATTCAAATAAAAAAGATTGATTAAATACTGAAAGAATGGATTATTTAAGAGCTACATATTATTATGATTATCAATCAGAAGATATTCAAAATTTGATAAAAGAATTTAATAATGATGATTTATCTACAAAAGAAAAGGCAGTAGAGTTATATCTAAAAGTAAGAGATGAATGGCGTTATGATCCGTATCACATACGCTTGAAAAAAGAAGCTTATAAAGCTAGTGAGCTTGTAAAAAGAAGTAGTGGGCATTGTTTGGATAAATCGATCATATTAATAGCAGGATTAAGAGGTCTTGGAATTCCGGCAAGAATTCATCTTGCAAAAGTTAAAAATCACATAGGTGTAGAACGATTAATAGAAAAGTTTGGAACTAATGAATTAACTCCTCATGGAATGATTAATGTTTTTCTTAATGGAAAATGGCTAAAGGCTTCTCCAGCGTTTAATAAGGCTTTATGTGAAAAATGTAATGTAGCTCCATTAGAGTTTAATGGAGAAGAAGACTCTATGTTTCAAGAGTATGATAATCAAGGGGGTATTTTTATGGAATACATTGAAGATTATGGGCATTTTGAAGATTTGCCACATGATTTTATTTTGAACAATATAAAAGAGCATTACTCAGAAATATATAAGAAGTATGAAGGATACTCAGAAATAAGATTATAAATATCAACTTTATGAAAACCTATACAACCTTTACGGGAATAACCGAAAAACAATGGAACGATTTTTTGAAATTACCTCTCGAAGGATCTTTTCAAATGATTAATTTATTGAAATTTAAAGATAAAATTGAAGAAGAAGGGATAACTGGAGAAGAAGGCTATGCTCAATATATGAAGGCAGCACTCCCTTTTTTTAAGGTTACAAATGCAGAAGTACTTTATAGTGGAAAGCCTATTTACGGATTGATTGGACCCAAAGATAGAATAGAATGGGATAAAATATTGATTGTACAATACGAAAGTAAAGAAGAGTTTATAGGTATGATTAGTCATAAAGCATATCCTGCGGAAATGAGAAGCCGAGCTTTGTTAGATTCTCGTCTTATATTATGTACTGATCAGTAAGAAATAGAATAACCATTTATATAATATGCAAGTAAAAAATAAAATAGTTGTTGTCACAGGAGCTGGTTCTGGAATAGGAGCAGCTACCGCAAAACATTTTGCAAAATATGAAGCTACCGTTGTAGTATCTGATATAAAAGAAGGAAAAGCAAAGCGTATAGCAGATCAAATTATTGAAGAAGGAGGTAAAGCAGTTGTTATTCCAGCAAATGTTGCAAACTATGAAGAAGTAGCATCGCTAATCTCTAATACAGTAGATCAATTTGGAAGATTGGATGTAATGGTAAATAATGCAGGAATTGGTCCAAGAAACATGTCTAAAACTGCAGAATACACTTTACAGGATTGGGATAGTGTAATTGCAGTAAATCAAACGGGAGTTTTTTATTGTATGAAATTAGCATTACAGCAAATGATGAAACAAGGACACGGAAACATTGTAAATATTGCTTCATTAGCAGGTCTTAAAGCATCTTTAAATAACCTTTCTTATAGTGCTAGTAAGTTTGCAGTGG
>NZ_WEKL01000023.1 GCF_019295435.1 Aquimarina litoralis | reverse complement strand
GGGAGAAAAATGGATATGATTCGGAATACATCTGGAGAAATCTTATCGACTAGTATTTTGTTGGTTATCAATAAATATAAGCAAGTAAAACAACGACAAATTATTCAAAAAGCTGAAAAAGAATATCTTTTTAAATTAAAAACTGAAAGTAAGGTTTTTGATAAAGAATTTGAATTTATAAACGAATTCAAAGAATATTTAGGCGAGGATGCAGATATTAGAATTGAATACGTTTCTGAGATACCACTACTAAGTTCAGGAAAACAAAGAGCTATTGTTAATGAATTTACTGCTTAAATCTTCTTAAATTCTAGAGGTTAACTAAGAGTTCTTTTTGTTTAAAAAGAAGTTAATTTTAGTTAAAAAAATAAAATATAGATTGTATATTTGCCACCGATTCTAAACATAGAATTATAGATATGATGATCACTGCGTTCCCCTTGTCAGATATTAGTCATTTATCTATCTCGTTTCCCCTGTATTTTAAAAATAGAAGTATAGTCAGTTTTTACTGTGCTGTAAATTGTTGTTCGTCATTAAATAAAAGATAAAGTGTATAGACATTTTTTTAAAAGAATATTAGATTTTGGTGTAGCTTTTATGCTACTACTATTCATTTCTCCTTTATTTTTTATAGTAATTGTTTTTTTAGCTGTTGCAAATAATGGCAAACCTTTTTTTGTGCAAAGACGTCCAGGAAAAGATGAAAAAATCTTTAGTATCATTAAGTTCAAAACTATGAATGATCTAAAGGATCAAGAAGGGAACTTATTACCAGATAAAGATAGGATGACTCCTATTGGAACTTTTGTTAGAAAWACATCTCTTGATGAAATTCCGCAGCTGATCAATGTATTAAAAGGTGATATGAGTTTAATAGGCCCAAGGCCTCTGATCATAGAATATTTACCTGTCTATAATGAAACTCAGAAAAAAAGACATAATGTAAGACCTGGAATAACAGGATGGGCTCAGGTAAATGGTAGAAATTCTATTTCTTGGACAAAAAAGTTTGAGTATGATGTTTGGTATGTAAAGAACTGCAGTTTTTTGCTAGATCTGAAAATAATTGGCCTTACACTAAAAAAAGTAATAAAAAAAGAAGATGTGAATTTATCTAATGAGCTTACGTCAGAATGGTTCAACGGTACTAACTAATTAATCGAATTACAAGAATATAGAATGAGTAAAGATTTACAAGTTATAGGCTTAACAAAGAAAATGTTAAGAGAAGCTATTGATAAAAATACTTATTGGAAAAATGATCTTGCTCCTTTACCAAAAAGTAAAGCTATATGGTTAGTAGCAAATAATAGAATAGAAGATGACGACTATTGTGGAGTTTTAGGGTATGAAGGAGACAAAATGATTTCTTTTATTTTTATGTTTCCAGATTTATTAAACGCTAATGACGATCAGCCCAAAAAAGTATATTGGATGATATCTTGGTGGGTTCATAAATCCTATAAAGACACTGTTTTAGGGACATATATTTATAATGAAGCTGTTAATCTTACTGGAAAGCAAGTATTGATTAAATCATATGCAGAAAATGTAACTACGTTTTATGAAAAGCAACCTTTTAAAGTAATTGCATCTCGATTAAGGCATACAATATTCTTCAGTTTAGATGCATCTATGTTAATAGGCAGATTTAAATTTTTAAAATCATTTAAATTTATTTTAGATCGATTTGATAGTGTTGTTGGTTCTATGATTAGATTTTTTAATAGATCTAAATTAAAAAGTAGTGTAAAAGAACTTGCTTATGAGTATGTAAATCAATTAGATAATGATACTTGGCGATTTATAGCGCCATTATGCAAGAGTGATTTAATATATAAAACTAAAGAATATGTTGATTGGCAAATTGATGCTAGCCAATATTTACAGACACCAGTACCAGAAAGACACCCGTATAAATCATTGCAGACAGGAATAAGTAATAATATTTATCTGCACAATCTCAAGATTTTAAAAGATGATGAGATCATTGGATTTTTATCTTATGTCGTAAATTATAATGAATTTAATGTGAAATATTTCCTTGTAGAAAAAGAAGAGAATTACGATATCTGTGTGGATGCACTTATAGAAAATTTTATAAAGCAGGGAACTACTTTTATATTTACTGACGATACAAAATTGTCTGACAATATTACCAAAAGATTTAAGACTATTTTTACCCATAAAGTGACTAAAAAAGGCTTAGCACATAATGATACTAAAGTCGAAACAGAGCATTTTGAAATGTTAAATCGAGATGGACATTTTTATTAATTAATTGCATAACCAATCAAACCATATGGAATTTGTAAAAAGACTTCAGGAATCAATAGAAAAACATGCAGATCATAATGTGTTATGTATCAATAGTGTGTTTTATAATTATCAGAATTTTGCTCAGGAGATATCTAATATAAGAGCAGCAGTAGTTGATACAATTGATGATTCTGAAAAGCTAATCGGTTTGGTAACTAATGATGATATTCAGACTTATGCAAGTATTTTAGCATTATGGTTAGAAGGAAAAGCATATGTTCCGGTAAATCCTGAAGTTCCTTTTGAGCGTAATGCCAAAGTTTTTGAACAAACAGGAACACAATATGTTATCGATTCTTCTGAAAAATCTGTTTATACAGACTACACAGTAATTGCTTCAAAAGAATTATCAAATACTGAAATCAATTTAGTTCCGAAAGATTTTTCTGGTGATGAATTAGCATATATCTTGTTTACTTCAGGTACAACAGGTTTACCTAAAGGAGTTCCAATTACTTTTAATAATGTGCAAGCTCTAGTAGGTGCCATTGATGCCGAACCTACTTTTAATTTAGTTCCCGAAGATAGATGTTTGCAGATGTTCGAACTTACATTTGATTTTTCTGTGGTCACTTATTTATTTCCTTTATTAGCTGGATCATGTATGTATACAATTCCTAAAGGAGCTATCAAATATTTCTACATTTTTAAATTAATAAATGAAGAAAAGTTAACGGTTCTAACCATGGTACCATCAATTATTAACTACTTAAGACCTTATTTTGGAGAGATCAATGCACCAGATGTTAGATATTGTAGTTTTGGAGGAGGAGCTTTGCACAGTGATATAGCAAAAGAATGGAGTGACTGTTTGCCAAATTGCAAAATTTTCAACTACTATGGTCCAACTGAATTTACGGTGTATAGTGGTTTTTATCCATATCACAAAGAGACAGCAACAAAATCTCACAATGGTATCATCGCTATTGGTACACCACAAAAGGACACTTTGTATTTGGTTGTTAATGAAAATAATGAAGAAGTTCCAGTAGGAGAGACAGGTGAGTTGTGTTTAGGAGGACCACAAATTACACCTGGATATTGGAAAAATGAGGAAAGAAATGCAAAAAGCTTTTTCAATCGAGAAGTGAATGGGAAAAGCATAAGATATTACAAAACAGGAGATCTTTGTCTAAAAGATGAAGAAGGGGATTTTCTATATGTAGGTAGAGCAGATTTCCAGGTAAAAATAAGAGGATATAGAGTCGAATTAGCGGAAATAGAGTTTCATGCCAAATCAAAATCAGAAAAGAAAGTGAATATGGTGGCATTAGATATCACCAATGATCTTGGTAACGCAGAACTTGGATTAGCGATAGAGTCCGAAGAATTTGACACCGAATATATTTTCGATCATATGAAATCAATGATGCCTTCTTATATGATTCCAATGCATGTGAGGTTTGTAAAAGAATTTCCTCATAGCATTAATGGTAAAATAGATAGAAAAGAACTAAAGAAACACTTTAACTTAAAATAAAAACTAAAATAACCAATAGATGAACAGAGAAGAGATTTTATCTAAAGTAAGAACAGCATTTATTAGTGTATTAGAACACGAGAATTTCCAACTTTCTGATGAAACCACTGCAAACGATGTTGATGGCTGGGAATCAATAACACATATGATGATCATTACTGAAGTAGAAAAGAGTTTTGGTATTAAATTCAAATTAATGGATCTTATGAACATGAATAATGTTGGAGATTTACTTAATTGTATAGAATCAGAATTACAAGCATAAATGTTATGTATCAGTGGTTTATAAAACGTTTTATAGATTTTACGCTAAGTTTTTTAGGAATATTTTTTTTATCGCCAATTATTCTTTTGTTAATTGTTTTATTAGCAATAGCTAATGATGGAAAACCTTTCTTTTTTCAGAAAAGACCCGGTAAAAAAGAAAGAATTTTCAAAATCATTAAGTTCAAGAGTATGAATGACAAGAAAGATGAGAAAGGAGAATTATTACCCTTTGAACAAAGAATTACTAAAACAGGTAAATTTATAAGGAAATATTCATTAGATGAAATCCCACAATTATTTAATGTTTTGAAGGGTGATATGAGTTTAATTGGTCCGCGTCCTCTTTTAGTAAAGTATTTACCATTATATAACGACGTTCAGAAAAAAAGACATGATGTAAAACCTGGAATAACTGGATGGGCACAGGTAAATGGAAGAAATGCAATTTCTTGGGATGAAAAATTCAAGCTAGATGTGTGGTATACAGAACATATTAGCTTTAAACTAGATCTAAAAATTATCATCAAAACTATAAAGAAAGTTTTGTTTAAAGAAGACATTAATAGTGGCGAAAATGTAAATATGCCTACTTTTACGGGAAACAATTAACCAAACTAAATAAAAACAACTAAAAACTATATTATAAAGAAGTGAAAAATGCGGTAATCATTGGTGCAGGAACACAAGGACAAGTATATGCATCTTACCTAAAAGAAGCTGGGATAAATATCATTGGTTTTATAGATGATAATTCAGAATTAGTAGGTAAAGATGTTATTGGGATACCAGTAATAGGTATGTACAAGGATTTGTTTACAGACGAATTTAAAAATAAAATACAGGATGTATATTGTCCGATTGGTGTGAATGCCGTAAGAGTARAATACTTATCCACACTTAAAAAAGAAGGATATGGTATACCAGGTTTTTTACATCATACCGTTTCTATTGCTCCTGATGTAACAATCGGAGAAGCAGTGTATATGCTTGCAGGAAATATTGTAATGCCACATACAACTATAGGCAACTATATCATGATTAATATGGATAGTACCATTGCGCATCATGTAACTTTAGAAGATGGAGTTTTTATGTCTTCAGGAGTAAATATTGGAGCATTGATCAATGTTAGAAAAAATGCCTACATCGGTATGGGGGTTACGGCAATGACTGGAGTTAAAGAAATTGGAAAAGAAACATTAGTAGGGGCAGGGACAGTTATTATAAAGGACGTCCCAGAATACACTACAGTAGTTGGTAATCCAGCTCGTGTAATAAAAACCAAACAACCATAGGTTATGGATTTTAAAATTAACCACACAGATATCACTTTTATTGGATCAGGAATTTCATCCTCATTCTCTATTTTGAACTTTCTTGATCTTTTAGAAAAGAAACCAATTAAAAAGAAAATATCGCTAACCATTATCGATAAGTATCCGGAGTTTTATACAGGAATTCCCTATGGAATTAGATCTGGATATTCCGTTTTGTTGATTACCTCTTTGAAAAACTTTTTACCGGAACCTGAATTAAGTAAGTTCATAAAATGGCTTAATTCAAATAAAGAACAGCTGCTAGAAGAGTTTAGAAAAGAAGGAGGGCAACTGTCATCAGAATGGTTAGCAACACATAAAGATAGACTTAAGAATAATGAATGGGATGACCTTTTTATTCCACGTCGGTTTTTTGGATGTTATATCGAAGAAAAAGTTAAAAGCACTATTGAAAAATCCGAGAAGGAAAACCGAGTATCGGTGAATTTTATAAATTCTGAAGTAATTGATTTAGAACAAAATGATGGTATTTATAAGCTGTCACTTTGTGATGACAAATTTCTTACTTCCGAAAAAGTAATTGTTTCAGTAGGGTCGCTTCCTACTTTTAAACTATGGGAAGATGAAGATTTAATTGAAAAGGATAATCTAATGTTCATTAATAATCCTTATAAACCAAGTTTAAAAAAGGTATTAAAAGATTTAGAGATCTTCTTGGAACAAAAGAAAGATCATACAATCAATGCTCTAATTGTAGGAGCTAATGCTAGTGGTCTAGAAATGTTATATAAACTAAATGATTTAGATGCGATTTCCTCTAAAATCAATAAGTTTACAATGCTATCTACCCAAGGTCTTTCTCCTGATTCTATTATAGACGAAGAAGGTAAAAAGAAATATCAGCCAAAAAACCTATTGGCTCTTGCAGAGGCTGATCATCTTACAGCAAAGCAAATCGCAGATGCTACCTATAAAGATTTAGACTTGGCTGACGAGATGAAGTTAGGAGCAGCATCAACTGTAGATATTATATCGAAAGCCTTCGGTTCATTGTTGAAAAAATTGGACCAAAAGGAATTAAAAGAGTTTGCTTGTTTATATGGAAATGACATTGGAAGAAGACAACGTTGTGCTGGTTATCATTATTCGAAAACCATAGAATCCTTAAAAGAAGAAAATCGTTTTGAACATATCGCTGGTAGATTTGTAGACATAAACTTGGGTGCTAATGATGAATATTTCTTAAAATATTTAGATACAAAATCTAAAGAAAATGTAATTAGTGAAGATTCAGTTCATTTGGTGTTTAATTGTATTGGGAGTACAAATTTTAAAGCTACCGATATTCCTAAATTGTTGACTAATCTTATCGAAAAGAACCTATGTGTACCAAACGTATCTAATATTGGTTTTGATGTTAATGAATCTTTAGAAGCTAAGAATAACCTACATATAATGGGACCGCTATTGGCAGGTAATATCTTTGAAGGTAATGCTGTATGGCATGTAGAGCATTGTGGTAGAATTATTTGGCTTTCGAATGTGTTAGCCAGTAAGGTCTACGAATATTTTAAGTTATTAGAAACTGAGAAATGAGTTGACTAAAATAATTAAATCTATATACCCCTAGATTGAGAGTATAATAAACCGAAATATCCATACCAAATATTTTTGCATTGAACAACTATAAAATACAAATAAAAGAACTGAATGATTCTGTAGCAATACAGAGTTATAAAGATCTACTTACAAAAAAATGGGGAAATAATGTGTATTATTCGATAGAGCATATACGTTATTTTGGGAAAGAAACGGATCAGTTGAAATGTTTTTTGTTAGAAAAAGATAATGTTCCTATTATTTTGATGCCTTTTGTACTCCGGGAAATTAAGATTAATGAAGTAGATTACCCTTATTATGATGTGATAAGCCCCTATGGTTATAATGGACCATTGTTTAACGATGATGTGACTTCAGAAGATCTTTCTGAGTTTTGGAGATTAGTGGATATTTGGTATAAAGAAAATAATGTAATATCTGAGTTTATTAGGTTTAGTTTAAATTCAAACCATGAAAATTACTCTGGAACCTTAATCAAAACTTTGTCTAATGTAAAAGGTGGATTGCTAGATCAATTTGAAGATCAGTGGAATGCATTTCTTCCAAAGGTTCGAAATAATTATAGAAAAGCGATTAATTATGATCTGACTTTTAAGGTTTTTCATAAAAAGGAGATCAATAAAGACATTATAAAAATCTTCCATAGCATATATGAGGATACGATGACTAGAAATAATGCTGATAAGATTTATTTTTTCTCTAATAAATATTTTGAAGATTTGATTTTATCCAATCTTAATAACTTCTCTATCGTTGTTGTTTATTATAAGGAAATCCCGATTTCTGTAGAACTAATTATTAATTATAATGACATTATTTTCGCTTTTCTAGGAGGGACAAATGCAGAATACTTTAGTTATAGACCGAATGACTTTTTAAGAGTAAAAGTAATAGAATGGGCTATAAATAATGGTAAAAAGTATTATGTTCTTGGAGGAGGAATGAAAGATGGAGATGGATTGTATAAGAATAAAAAATCTCTTTTCCCTAAGGATGAGGATGTAATGTTTTATACAGGTAGAAAAGTTATTAATAAAGAGGTGTATAGCGAGTTATGTTTATCTTCTAGTAAGGAATATGCAGATTTAGATAAAGAGGATCTTGATAAATACTTTTTTCCATATTATAGGCTTAATAATAGATAGTAACAAGGATCCCGAAATTTTAAAGTGTGAAAAAACAGCATATAGATTATTTCTTCGAGCTTTTTGAAAAATGCTCAATACCTAAAATATTTTCAGGAGTACTATCTGAAGGCTCTAATGAGGTTTTAAAAAATCAGAATCATGATCCTTCTTTAATTGAAAGTCCAAGTACTATTTACTCGGTTTTCTTTATTCCAGATTATCTTAAACCAAATCTTGATGACACCAATTTTGTTGTTAAAAAAGTCCCTCAGTTTTTCAAAGGATATGCAATATTTTTGGATGGTTTTTCAAATGCAGATGCGTATATCAAGCATCGTTTTAGAAGTAATGCAAAAGGAATTAGAAGAAGAATTAAAAGATTAGAAAACTGTTTTAATATTTCCTACAAAACATATTACGGTAGTATAGATCAGAATGAGTATGATCAGTATATGGATCAGCTTGAGCAAATGCTAGTTCGTAGATTTGAACAACGTAATGATGTTAGTCAAAGTCTTTTGCGATGGGACTATTATAAGAAAATGTATTTCTCTTTAATTAATGAAAAAAAAGCGTCTATGTTTGTTGCTTTTGATGGAGATCAGCCAATAATAATCTCCTTAAATCATCATTTTGAGAATAGATTATTTAGTGCGATTTCTTCTTATGATATCGATTATTCTAAATTTAGTTTGGGTAGTGTTGAGATTTATAAAAAATTAGATTGGCTTATAGAGAATGATCATGTATCCTATGAAATGGGTATGGGTGATCTAAGTTATAAAAGAGAATGGTGTAATCATATTTATAATTTCGAACATCAAATTATATATCCCAAAAAATCTTTTATAGGAGCTATAAAAGGGAATATTGAATATTGCAAAGTGCTTCTTAAAGAATTCGTTTTTAAAATAGCTTATGTTCGTTATAAAAAGTATAAAGCTAAACGAAAAGAAGTATCTCAAACACCTTCAATACGATATGAAGTTTCCCCAATCGAAGATTTGAAGTATGATGAAAACCTTGAAATAATAGATTATAATTCTGTTGAATATAAGGAGTTAAGAAGAAAAGTCTTTGATTTTTTATATACTAGTATAGATAAGGTTTCAAATGTTAGGGTTGTAGCCCTGTCAGAACAAAAGAAATCATTTTTGATACTAGGTACATCAAAAATGCAAAAGGTAGATATTAGATAATATTGATTACTCCATAGTATCTAAACTCTTGATATAATCAGATATTGATTTTGCGATTAGTGTTCTTCCGTTATCATTCCAGTGCCTGTCATAAATTAGTGTAGTAGACTTCTTGCTTTTCTCAAAATAACTAGAAAAATCAATATATCTAAAACCTTCTTTATTTAGAAATGATAGGAAATAATCACTGGTGATTCTTGAATCTAATAATAAAGTAAATCGATTTTTATCATAACCATACTTAGCAACTAAACTTTGAAAATTTGCTAAATATTTTTTTTCTTTTTCTTTTTGTAAACGTGTTTTTTCTTGTTCATCTATTGTTTTGCTTGGGGCAGGAGGGTTAAGGATATTTTTTAAGCGATACAATAACCTCTGCGGAGGATCGAGAATACCTATACTTTTGCAATAAACAAGTAACTTACTTTTTTTGAGTAATCTATTCATTGGAGATTCTAAAGCTAATCTTCCAGTAACAACTTTGTATTCACCTCTGGTAAGGTCATTGGAGAATTTGATACCCAAAATAACATGATCTATAACTTCAAATTTTTCTTTGTACTCGTATATTAGATGCAATTGATCTGCAAAATCATATCCCGCATATCCATATTCGTAAACTTCAATACCTGGAATAGATGTTTCTATTTTTTTTCCAATAGAATTGTAATAATTTTGATGAAAACCTTCTATAAAAGAATCACCAACAAGAGCTACTTCATACTTGTCTTTTGTGGGAGTAAATTCTCGATAAGAATTAAAACCTGAATTGTTTATATGATATTCCGAAAAATTTTGCCTCCTATTTCCAGTAACTGAAAAACCTTGTTGATTTGGAAGCCATTTCTCTACTTTATGATCATCTAATATTCTGGTTGGAGTATCTTTTCCTAAATGAAACACGCGTACCAGCAATTCTAATGAAATGAGTATCATAAAAAAATACAAAGCACTTTTGAGAATAAGTTTTTTCATATGGTTTATAAAAGTTTAGATAATCATTTTAGAACTGAAAATAAATAAAAGATCGATCTATATTATCATCAAAGAATAACAACATAGCTAATATTATCAATGTATATGCAACAAACCGCACGATTTTCGACTTGAACTTGAAGGGTGACCTTTCATCTCTTCTAATTTGATATTCATAAAGTACAAAAAGCACTAACAAAACAAAATAATCTATCATTCTATATCCTAATGGATGTTCGTAAATCTCGAATCCAAAATTACTATATATCTGTTTGAGAAAACCAAGAGCATCTGTAATGGATTCTGATCTAAAAAACACTCTGGAAAATGTTATTAATGAAAATGTTAATAGGATTTGTAGTATTTCTTTGATAGAAGGGAACCAACTGTTTTCAGCAACTACCGTATTCATATAAATTCGATTACGCCCCATCAAAAAAACTGGAATATATAGAAGTGCATGGATAGCTCCCCAAATAACAAAAGTCCAATTAGCACCGTGCCAAAAACCACTCACTAAAAAAATGATGATAATATTTCTAACAGATTTTAATTTACTCACTCTGCTTCCTCCAAGAGGAATATATACATAGTGTCGAAACCATGTAGATAAAGAAACATGCCATCGCTGCCAATATTCTGCCACATTTCTGGAAAAGTTTGGAAACTTAAAATTTGACATTAATTCTATTCCAAAAAGTTTAGATGTTCCAATGGCAATATCAGAATAACCACTAAAATCTCCATATACTTGAAAACTAAAAAGAGTTACTCCTAATACAAGGGTAGAAGCCGAATACTCGGTATAATTTGCAAAAATATCGTCCACAATGGGAGCAATGGCATCGGCTATTACTACTTTCTTAAAAAGACCCCAAATAATAAGTTTAAGCCCTTCTTTGCATTGAGAATAACTAAAGCTTCTCTTTGTTGTTATTTGTGAAAGTAAATTAGAAGCTCTTTCTATAGGACCTGCTACTAATTGAGGGAAAAAACTAACAAACGTCGCAAAAGATATAAAATCTTTAGTAGGGGCAAGTCTCTTATAATAGATGTCTAACGAATATGACATAGTTTGAAAAGTGTAGAATGATATTCCAACAGGTAATATAATCTGAAGCGTCCAAGAACTATTCATTTCATAACCGAAGATATTGACGAAATCAATCCAAGAATCAATAAAGAAGTTATAATATTTAAAGAATCCTAAAAGCCCAATATTGAAAATAACACTTATCCACAACCATCTTTTTCTTAATGAATCCGATGTAGAACTGTGTATGAGTTGTCCAGTAAAAAAATCTACCGTTGTACTCGCTATAATAAGGAACAAAAAGCGCCAATCCCACATAGCATAAAAAAAATAACTAGCAATAAGAATAAAAATATTCTGGAGTTGTAAGTTTTTTTTGAAAAATAGCCAATATGTAACGAATACAATTGGAAGAAAAATAAAGAAATCTAAAGAATTAAATAACATGAATACTCATTAATATGAAATTCGGGGAAGGTTAGTTTATAATTACTACAGTTGTTATACTGATGCATTTTGAAGGATATAAATTTTGTGCAATTAATTCAATAAATCAAGGATAATCCTATTTTTTTTTATAAAATCCTGTAAATGTGTGGTTTCGATTAGGAGTTTGTAGCATAACAGGGGCAAAACCCCTACATAGAAATAGTTCATTTCCTTGATTGTCGTGCAAAAAAATCTAATATTATTGCAAAACAGTTCTATGAAATTTTGTAGGTAGGAAATTACGGGTAAAACTTTTTGTAATTTTTGGTTAAAAAACGTTAAAAAATGAATTTGAGCATCCATAAATGAATAGTCAACTTAATTTTGTAGGTAAATACTTGAAGTCTATGTAAGAATATATAGTAATTTTCTTACGGTATTTCCCTTGTTTTAATTGCTATTTCGAAATAGTTATGCTGTTAAACGCTTTTTTTACGTATTCTATCTAAAATATTAATTTTTCTAATGATATTAACTCTAACTAAACTATTTTAGCATTGGTTAAAGCAAGTAAGAGTAAAATACAAAATTGGAAGTACTACCCCCTTCTTCCTTACATTTTATTAGATTGTCATGAAAAAGAATCTGGCATTTGTTTCAGTTTGGAGCAATTGTTGAGGATAAATTATTGTTCAATAATTAATGGGGAAAATTATGAATGCAGTAGAATCCAAAAAGATATGGCTTTCTTCACCGCACATGGGGGGAACAGAGCAGGATTATGTCAAACAAGCATTTGACACAAATTGGGTAGCACCGTTAGGGCCAAACGTAGATGGTTTTGAAAATGATATTGAAAACTATCTTGGAAACAATAGTCACGTAGCGGCTATAAGTTCTGGAACAGCAGGGTTACATTTAGGTCTTCAACTTTTAGGCGTTTCACATGGGGATGAAGTGTTATGCCAAAGCTTGACTTTTGCAGCTTCTGCAAATCCAATTACATACTTAGGTGCAAAACCGGTTTTTATTGATAGTGAAAGAGAAACATGGAATATATGTCCAGAGCAATTGGAAATTGCAATAAAGGATAGAATTTCAAAAGGAAAAACGCCAAAAGCTATCATTGCAGTTCACTTATATGGTATGCCATATTTAGTTGAAAAAATTCACAAGGTTGCATCTGATTATAACATTCCTATTTTAGAAGATAGTGCAGAATCTCTAGGAAGTTCTTATCATGGAATTAAGTGTGGAACTTTTGGAGATATCGCAATTTTATCTTTCAACGGAAATAAGATTATAACGACTTCTGGAGGAGGTGCTTTAATAGCTAAAAGCTCAGAATTAAAAGAAAAAGCAATTTTTCTATCTACTCAAGCTAGAGATAACGCTCCACATTATCAACATTCTGAAATCGGTTATAACTATAGAATGAGTAATATCATTGCTGGTATAGGACGAGGGCAGATGGAAGTATTAGAAAAACATGTAGGTTACAGGCGTAATAATTTTGATTATTATAAAAAGAATCTAAGCGATTTGTCAGAAGTAAAATTCTTGGAAGAGCCAAAAGGGTTTTATTCTAACAGATGGCTAACTTGTATAGAGACCACTTCTTACGAAGTTAGAGAAAAATTAAGATTAGCATTAGCTAAGGAAAATATTGAATCACGACCACTATGGAAACCCATGCATCTTCAACCTGTTTTTGCAGATTGTGATGCTTACCTCAATGGAATTTCCGATGATCTATTTGATCGTGGACTTTGCCTACCCAGCGGGTCCAATCTTGAAGAAGAAGATTTATTTAGAATTGTATCGGTAATTAAAAACGAATTGAGATGATAAAGGATTACATAATAAATAACTCACATAAGCATGCATCTAAATGGCTTGTATTATCTATTGATATTGCAATTACCATTTTTAATTTCTTTTTAGCTTATGTAGTTAGATTTGGTATTACCTTCGATTTTGATCTGACCAATTTCGTATACCAAATACCGGTCATGACAGTGTTAGCAGGAATTAGTTTTTTGCTTATAGGTTCTTATAAAGGTGTAGTTAGACACACAGGTATGAGAGATGCCTATAATTTATTTTTGGCGGTGACTGTTTTAATAGCACTAAGTGGTGCATTAATGGTTTCAAGTAGACTGTCATTAATTCCTGAACTATTAAATATACCTGTATCTATAATATGTGTGCATTATTTACTTAATATCATTACACTAACTACTAGTCGTTTGATTTTTAAGTATTGCTACCTTTATGTAAAATCAAAATTAGGTGATTCTTCAAGAGTGATGATTTATGGTGCTGGTGATTCAGGATTAATTACACTAGCTGCTATTACCAATGATTCTCATAAATCTGTTACCGTAGTTGGTTTTATTGATGATAATCCGCAGAAAACAGGAAAAACAATAAACGGAATTAAGGTATATCGTTCTCAAGCGATTACTCAAAATTACATAGCAAAACATAACATAACTGAAATAATTGTTTCAATTCCTCATATTGATAAACAACGTTTGTCTGAGATATCAGACAACCTACTTAAATTATCTGTTAAAGTTAAGATTATACCAGCTATTAATGATTGGATTGATGGAAAGTTAAATGTTTCGCAAATTAAGCAAATTCAAATTGAAGATTTGTTAGATAGAGCGCCAATAGCCCTGGAGAATCAAAATATAAAAAGAGAATTACATGATAAAGTAATCATGATTACTGGTGCTGCTGGATCTATTGGAAGCGAGATAGTTAGACAAGCTTCTTTCTATAGTTATAGACATTTGGTTTTGGTGGATCAGGCTGAGTCTCCTTTATACGATTTACAACAAGAATTATTAAGTAAGGGAGTAAGTAATTTTACACCTATTGTTGCGGATATTAGAGATCATCAACGTATCGAAACTATTTTCGAAAGGTTTAGACCAAATATGGTTTTTCATGCAGCAGCCTACAAACATGTTCCGTTGATGGAAAATAATCCTTGTGAGGCTATTAAAATTAATGTTTTAGGAACAAGAAAACTTGCTGATTTATCTTCTGAATTTGGAGTAGATAAGTTTGTGTTTGTTTCTACGGATAAAGCTGTGAACCCTACTAACGTAATGGGAGCTACCAAAAGAGTAGCAGAAATGTATATAAAGTGCCTTCATAGAACTAGCAAGACTAAATTTATAACTACCAGATTTGGAAATGTCCTTGGTTCAAACGGTTCTGTGATTCCACTATTCAAAAAGCAGATTGAAAAAGGAGGGCCGCTTACAGTAACACATAAAGATGTTACACGTTTCTTTATGACAATACCAGAGGCTTCTCAACTAGTTATTGAAGCAGGTACAATGGGTAACGGAGGAGAGATTTTTATATTCGATATGGGCGAGTCTGTTAAAATATTTGATCTAGCTAAAAAGATGATAAGATTATCAGGATTGAACTATCCAAATGATATTGATATCGAAATAACTGGTTTGAGACCAGGCGAGAAGTTATATGAGGAACTTTTAGCTGATACGGAAAATACATTACCAACTTATCATAAAAAAATAATGATAAGTAAGCATGATGAAGATGATTGTCCACTTATTATGGACAAAATAGATGATTTATGTATTATGAATCTATTGAATCAGGATCATAAAATTGTAGGTAAGCTTAAAGAAATCGTTCCAGAATTTATTTCTAAGAATTCTACATTCGAAAGTATAGACATTAAAAACAAAGAAACTGATAAAAAAAATCAGAAAGTTTTAGTTTAGTCTTCTTGCTAAAATAATTGTATTAAACAAGAATATTATTCTATTTTTGTTTAACGATAGAAATGCCCTAAAGAAAAAGAACTTAAAAATATGCGTTCATACAACATTTTACTATTATTAGTAATAACAGCCTTTACTTTTTCTTGTAAAACACCAACAAATGTTGTGTATTTTCAGGAATCACAAGATTTGGAAAAAATTAAATCTGCCAATTCATTTACACCGGTTTTTAAAGTTGATGATGTGGTAAGTATTATGGTTTCAGCAACAGATATGGATGCTGCCAGACCATTTAATTTAATGCAAGGATCAAGTTTGCCAGTAGCTGGTGATGCCTCTGGTGCAGGGTCTGCAGCTAATGGTGGAGGAGAGCCAACTTATTTGATTGATGAAGAAGGAAATATAGATTTTCCGGTTTTGGGTAAATTAAAAATTTCTGGTTTAACTAGGGTTCAGATAAAGGATATGATTAAGGAAAAACTTAAGGTATATATCAAAGATCCAATAGTAAATGTTAGACTGAAAAATTTTAAAATTACGGTGATAGGAGAAGTAGGCCAGCCTGGATCTTTTACAATTCCAAATGAAAGAATTACTATTATAGAAGCAATTGGCTTAGCGGGAGATTTAACAATTATGGGAAAACGCGGTAATGTAATGGTAATCCGTGAAAATGATGGTGTGAACACATATCATAGAGTGGATCTTACTTCTAAATCTATTTTTGACTCTCCTGTTTATTATCTTGCACAGAATGATGTGTTGTATGTAGAGCCAAATGAGGCTAGGGTGAAAAATTCCAAAGGTAACGATAATACTGTAGGAGTTGTGTTAAGTATTATAAGTGTTGGGCTCGCTGCATTAGCACTTATTTTAAGATAGATAGCGTATGATTTCAAATAATAGTACTGATAGCAACAACACTTTTGCTAATAATGCTCCTAAATCTAGCTTTAATTTTAGAGATGAGATCCTAAAGTATGTAAGAAAGTGGTATTGGTTTTTGATTAGTGTTGTCATTTTTGGAACACTTGCCTATGTACATATTCGCTACACAATTCCTCAATACAATGTTTCAGGGACTATTTTAATTTCTCAGGAAGAAAGCGTAAGCGAATCCGAATTATCAGCATTTAAAGATCTTGGATTATTGGATGATTCTCAAAATAAGATCGAAAATGAGATTCAGATTATGAAATCTAGGACACTACTAACCAATGTAGTGAATAATCTAAAGCTTAACGTACAGTATTTTACTAAAGGTAGAGTATTAGAAACGGAAAACTATCCTAAATCATTAGTAGAGATCAACTTTTTATCGGCAGATTCTATTGTTCATACAAAATCTAAAGATTTCCGAGTATTAATCAACTCAGAAACCTCTTTCTCTTTTGTAGATAAAGAAGGTCAAAAATTAAGTGATCATTCTTTTGGAAAAACAATTAATACAAGTGTAGGTGATATTGTTATCACACCTAGTATTGAAGATATAGAAACTAATAAGGGCGATGTTATTCATATAAAGATTACTCCGGTAAATATCGTAGCACAGAGCTATCGAAATAAGTTATCTATTATTACGATTGGTAAAGGATCATCTATAGTTAAACTTTCTTTGAATGATCCTGTAAAAGAAAAGGCTAAAGATATTATCAATAATCTTGTAGAAGAATATAATAAGTCTACTATCGAAAATAAAAAGATAACTTCTGCTCGTACAGCTGGATTTATTAATGAGCGATTAGAACTTATTTCTGGAGATTTATCTGCGGTTGATGATGAAGCAGCAGGATATAAATCCAAATTTGGATTAACGAATGATGTATCTGCTCAAACGCAAAGAGTAGCGGATATAGATTCTAGAAATATTCAGGAAATCAATCGGTTAGAAACTCAATTAAGACAAATTGAATCCACTAGGCGTTTTGTGTTAAGTCAGGATGGGAAATATGACATACTTCCGTCTACACTTGGATTTGATGATCCTTCTATTACTTCTACCGTAGCTCGTTACAATCAATTAATTAGTCAACGAAAACGATTATTAAAATCATCTAGTGAACAAAACCCAGTAGTTGTAAATATTGTAGAACAGATTAATTCACTAAGACAAGGCTTAATTGCTAGTTTAAATGGAGCTAAAAGCTCCATCAATATAAATTTAAATAGTTTACGTACGCAGGATAAGTATTTTAGTGGACAACTATACAATGCTCCTTTAAGACAAAAAGAACTTACTGCAATTGGTAGAGAACAAGGAATTAAAGAGCAATTGTATTTATATTTATTACAAAAGCGGGAAGAGGCAGAAATCACAAGTCATATAACTTTATCTAATGCTCGTGTTATCGATAAAGCTTCTACATTGGGATCTTATCCAGTATCTCCAAATAAGAAAATGATTTATTTTGGAGCGATATTTTTCGGTTTTGCGCTTCCATTTTTGACAATTTATTTATTAGATCTGTTTAATACCAAAGTAAACTCTAGAGAAGATTTAGAAAGATCGTTGTCAATGCCTATTTTAGGAGCGATACCTAAAACAAAAAATAAGAAAAGTAAAATTATTGTTTCTAGAAACAGTAGATCCTCAGTGGCAGAGGCATTTAGAATTTTAAGAACGAATCTTGGATTCTTAATGGCTGGTACAAATAAGGAAACTGGCAAAGTAATCTTTGTTACTTCTACAATTTCTGGAGAAGGAAAGACTCTTGTCTCATCTAATCTTGCAAAAACATTAGCAATATCAGGAAAAAAAATCGCGTATTTGGGAACAGATTTTAGAGATCCTAAATTCCATAATTTTTTCGAGCTTCCTAAAGGTAAGGATACACCTGGATTTACAAATTTTATAATGAATTCAGATATTAAACCAGAAGATGTGATTTATGAACAAGGAGAGCATGATCCTTTGTTTGTAGTTCCTTCTGGAGCAATCCCTCCAAACCCTGCAGAATTACTTATGAATGATAGGGTTAAGGAAATGTTTGAATACTTAGGAGAGCACTATGATTATATAGTCGTGGATACTGCACCAGTAAGCCTTGTAACAGATACTTTGTTAATTGGGCATTTTTCAGATTTAAGTATCTATATAGTTCGTGAAAACTACTCTGACAAACGAATCTTACAAGTTCCTGAGAACTTCTATAGAGAAAAGCGCTTGCCAAATATGGCTGTATTATTAAATGCTGCTGGTGATAAAGTAGGATACGGTTATGGATATGGATACGGTGCCAAAGATTAATGAAAAACTGAATTGTTTTGCATTAACTGATTGACTTTATCTGCATGTTTTGGTAAAAACCCTTTTTCTAAAGCTTCATATTGTTGATAGTTATGCACATCAGAACCAGCAAAATCAAAAAGATGCTCTGAAAGAAGTTTAATAGCTGTATTTTTTACTTTTTCTCCATAATATCCAGACATGGAAAGCAAATTGAGTTGAAATAAAAATCCAGACTCCTTCAATTCTTGAAATTTAGTAAGGTCATTTTGATAATAACTATATCTTTCTGGATGAGCCAAAATAGGAGTGAAGCCTTTTAATTTAATTTCAAAAAGAAGTTCGTTAAGGTTAATTGGTGGATTAAACGTTGACATCTCAACTAAAATGTAGTTCGTATGCAAAGGAAGAATATCTTCTTTTTGTATTCTGTTATAAAATAAATCATCTAGCATATATTCTGCACTAGTCTCCAACTGTATTTCAATATCTAATGAAGATAGTACGCGCTTCATTTCCATATGCTTGTTTTGTATGACATCACTTGTATTGGGCCATACTTCATTCATGATATGCGGAGTGGTAATGATTTTTGTAAGTCCTAATTTTTGAAACTGCTCGATAATATAGGCGGATTGATAAACGGTTTTTACACCATCATCGATACCTGGTAGTAAATGAGAATGTATATCCACATAACCTTTAGGTAGGATATCTTTAAGATGAATTTCTTTTTTTGATAAAAAATGCAACGTGTTCGTTATAGTTTTGGGGTTATTAAAGTGATATACTTTAATATAGCTCATAAGTTTCCCTTATTAACTTATATCAAGCTACTTACAAAAGTAAAAATTATTATATAAAAAAAACTGCTCAAGAAGTAAAACTTCTATAAGCAGTTTTCGGATTATTGAAATATGCTTCGTTTAGTGTCTAGTTATATCACCAGATCCTGACACTTTTTTATCTTCTTTTTCTGGATTTCCTTGATAATCAATATCTCCAGATCCTGTTACTCTTGCTTTTAAATACGAAGTAGAAGTCACTTTGATATCACCGGATCCCGTAACAGATGCAACTACATCTTTAGCTTTTAAATCATAAGCTTTTAAATCACCAGATCCTGTAACGGTACATTCAAGATTATCTGCAGTTCCTTTTAAAACTAAATCTCCACTTCCTGAAACTGAGCTTTCTATGGTATTAGCTTCTACTGCCAATCTCACATCACCAGATCCTGAGACGCTTGTCTTAAAATTGGAAGCTTTGATAACATCTTCACTGTATACATCTCCTGAACCAGTAAGACTTACTTTACTTAGATCTTTAAAAGGTACTGTGATAACTAACTTTTTGTTTCTACTTACTTTAAGATAATACCCTTTTTCTACATAAATTTTGAGAGCATCTCCGTCAACTTCTGTCACTACATATGGAATAAGATTACTTTCTCCTTCAACTGTGATTTTTCCTTCAGTGCCAGATATAAGAGAAACATCAAGACTTCCTTTTACTTTTACCTGATCATAATCTGATAGATTTCTTGTTTTGGTAACCATATTACCATCACCTACTACTTTTTTGCCGTTTCCCCACCATTGTGCGTTAACTGTAGTAATACTGCACAAGGCTAAACTTAAAATGATTGTTACTGTTCTCATAATTGATTGAATATTTGAATAATTAATTTTTTCTTAGTTTGACACTACCATAACTAGTAGAAATATCGATTGAATTTCCACTATTTTTCTGACCATTATAACCACTGTAATTTTTATCGGTATTTTCTTTATTCTTTTTCATGATATTTATATCATCATCTAGGCTTATTCCTCCGTATGAAGTTCTAATAGAGAAATCAAAATTGAAATTTGGATTATACCTTATACCAACACCAGTATAGTCGGTTCTGATAGTGACACTTTTTGTAGTTGGTTCTAAATTATCTATAGATATGGATCCGTAATCAGAATTAATACTAACACTTGTACTTACATTGCCAATTTTAGTGTCAAGATAGTCTCCATTTCCTTTAAATACTCCAACGTTTTCTACTTTTAAACTACCATAATCACAATTGTAATTTAATTCTTTGATCGCTTTTATTTTAGATTTGGTATAATCTGCATTAAGAAGTATGTTTTCACCATTTTCTAATGTAAAATCCGAATAATCAGCACTAATTTTTCCAGCTTTCATATATTTAATAGTGCTATTGTGTGTATAGTCGAAACTTAAATAGTTTTCATCACCCATTAATTCACCAACAATCACTTGACCATAATCACAACTTAGTTTAGCATTTCCTTTAATTTTATCAAGAGTAATACTACCATAATCATTGCTTAATTGCACATTATTAGTGGTTGGAACTTTAACATTATAATTAATCTCCATTTTCAGATTATTTCCATTCCAGCCATCAGAAAACTTAGACCACCATGATTTTCCTTCTTTATTAAATGTAGTTTTAGCACTTACTAACGAGGCACTTGATTCAAAATCTACATCAATACTTTCTAGTTTTTTGATAACTTTTTCTTCATCGTTACCATTAACTTTAATGGTAATCTCCATTACAACTTTATTTTGATCCCAAGAAGTAATATCTAGATTTCCGTAATCATTACTAATTTTTAATAAGGCATCGCTATTTACGGAAAATTCCTTCTTTAACGATTTTTCCTTTGTATACTTTCCTTTTCTTCCATTAACACCATTATTTGCTAGTACCAGAGTCGGAATAAGAAACAAAAAGCATAAAATTTTATAGTATGTTGGTTTCATTTTCAGTTAATTTTAATTTGTTGATATTGTTCATTTTTTCAAGTACATTTTCTAAAAGAGAAGCACGTTGTTGAAAATTCTTAATCATCGCACTAATAACTCTTTTATCATTATTACTTTCTACCAGATCTTTTTTCAAGATTTCATAGCTAGCTTCTAATTTTTCTAATTGCTCCATTGCATCTGCAACCAATGCTTTTGTTTCTGCTGATGAATTGTTATCAATTTCTTCTAATTGTGCCTGGATGGCTACTGTAAAGAAATTTTGGGTTTCCTCCATTTGAGGAGAAACACTTGCTAATTCAGCTTTGTCATTAGTTTGAAAGATAGGAGCAATCGACATCACGCCAACCAATATTGCTATAGATGCAGCAATAGCTAGTGGTTTTATCCAATTTCGTTTTTTAGGTTTCAAAGCAATCACTTGATTTTGTGCTTGTAATTTTTCTAAGAAACGAAGTCTATGATCAGCTGATGGTTCATATACATCAAGTTGATTTTCCATACGTTCAAATAATTTGTCGATTTCATCTTCAGTATTCATGCAACTACTAATTTTTTTCGTAAACTTTCTTTTGCGCGGGAAATTAGTGTACGACAGTTAGAATAAGATATATTCAATATTTCGCAAATTTCCTCGTAATCATACCCTTCAATTAAGTGCAATGACAACGCTGTGCTATAGCTTTCTTTTAATTCTTTCAATGTTTGTAAGACCGCATTTGCTTTTACACTTGTTAAATCTTCTCTTACAACCCCTTCTGTTTCATCTGTAAGTGCATACGATACGGCTTCTAAAGGGACCTCACCATAGGTAGTACGCTTACGAGATATTGTAAGACTAGAATTAACCACTATTTTTTTTAACCAAGAACCAAATAATTTACTATCCTCTAACATAGATAATTTGGTAAAAGCAGTTAGAAATGCTTCTTGCATAATATCTTCGGCTTCTGCAGAATCTTTTATAATCCTAAAAGCAGTATTGTACATAGCTTTATAATAGCGATTATAAATTTCCATCTGCGCTCCTTGATCTTGTTTTTAGATTTGATAGTTAGATTTAATTAATTTTTACAATAATGTCATTTTGTTCAAATGACAAAATGACTTTGATATATACTTATGACAAAATCCAAATTAACAACTCTTGACAGTTTGTCATGTCAAGGAATAAATGAAGATGCAGAATTAATTCCTTTAATGACACCAGAAGATGAAGAGGAAATTGACAAAGAAGATTTACCGGAAGTCCTTCCAATATTGCCTTTAAGGAATACTGTTTTATTTCCTGGAGTGGTAATTCCTATAACTGCGGGTAGAGATAAATCCATTAAACTTTTAAATGAAGCAAATAATGKAAATAAAACGATCGGGGTCGTTTCCCAAAAAGAAGAAGATGTAGAAAACCCAGGTTCGAAAGATATAAATGATATTGGTGTTGTTGCGAGAATCTTAAGAGTTCTTAAAATGCCTGATGGTAATACTACGGTTATTTTACAAGGAAAAAAGAGATTTAAGATCGATAACATTATAGAAGAAGATCCTTATATCAAAGCAAAGGTTATCGAGGTTCCTGAAACGAGACCAGCGAAAGAAAATCAAGAATTTAATACGATTATTGATTCTATTAAGGACCTAGCTTTGGAGATTATTAAGGAAAGTCCAAATATTCCTTCTGAAGCATCTTTTGCTATAAAAAATATTGAGAGTAATTCTTTTCTGATCAATTTTGTTTCTTCAAATCTTAATTTGCCAGTAGAGGAAAAACAAAAAATATTAGAAATTGATAGTATTAAGGATAGAGCGCTTGCCACTTTGAAATATATGAATCTTGAGTTCCAAAAGTTAGAACTAAGGAATGATATTCAAAACAAAGTGCAACATGACATGAGTCAGCAACAACGTGAATACTTCCTTCATCAACAGATGAAAACTATTCAAGAGGAGCTTGGAGGTGTATCGCATGAGGATGAAATTGAGGAGATGCAAGCCCGTAGTAAGAATAAGAAATGGGACGATAAAGTACAAAAGCATTTTGACAAAGAATTGGCTAAAATGCGACGTATGAACCCTCAGGTTGCAGAGTATTCTATACAGCGCAATTATCTAGATTTATTTCTGGATCTTCCTTGGAATGAATTTAGTCAGGATCAGTTTGATCTAAAGCGTGCAAAGAAAATTTTGGATAGAGATCATTATGGATTAGATGAAGTAAAGAAACGTATCATTGAATATTTAGCAGTGCTAAAGCTTAGAAATGATATGAAATCTCCTATCTTATGTTTGTATGGACCTCCAGGAGTTGGAAAAACTTCATTAGGTAAATCTATTGCTGAAGCATTGGGTAGGGAATATGTACGAATTTCTTTAGGAGGATTAAGAGATGAAGCCGAGATACGTGGACACAGAAAGACATATATCGGAGCCATGCCAGGTAGAATAATTCAGAGTCTTAAAAAAGCAGGTACTAGTAATCCAGTGTTTGTTTTGGATGAGATTGATAAACTATCTGTAGGAAATCAGGGAGATCCCTCTTCGGCTTTGTTAGAAGTGTTAGATCCGGAACAAAACTCTGAATTCCATGACAATTTCTTAGAAATGGGATTTGATCTTTCCAAAGTAATGTTTATTGCTACATCTAATAGTTTAAATACTATCCAGCCAGCACTACGTGATCGTATGGAAATTATAAATGTTACGGGATATACAATCGAAGAGAAAGTAGAAATAGCAAAACAGCATTTATTACCAAAACAATTAGTAGAACATGGATTGGATAAATCCCATCTTAAGATCGGAAAAGTTCAATTAGAAAAAATTGTTGAAGGATATACAAGAGAATCTGGTGTTCGAGGATTAGAAAAACAAATTGCTAAAATGGTTCGTTATGCAGCTAAAAACATAGCAATGGAAGAATCATATAATGTAAAAGTGAATAATGATGATGTTTTAGAAGTTCTTGGAGTTCCTAGATTAGAAAGAGATAAGTATGAAAATAATGAGGTAGCTGGAGTAGTAACTGGTTTGGCTTGGACCAGCGTTGGTGGTGATATACTATTTATAGAATCAATCTTATCAAAAGGTAAAGGAAATCTCACTATTACTGGTAATCTTGGTAAGGTGATGAAAGAATCTGCAACGATTGCAATGGAATATATCAAAGCAAATGCAGATGTTTTAGGAATTAATCCTGAAATTTTCAGTAACTATAATGTCCATATTCATGTTCCTGAAGGAGCAACTCCAAAAGATGGTCCTAGTGCAGGAATTACGATGCTTACATCTTTAGTTTCTTTATTTACTCAAAGAAAAGTAAAAAAGAGTATTGCAATGACTGGTGAAATTACCTTAAGAGGAAAAGTATTACCAGTAGGAGGAATTAAAGAAAAAATACTTGCCGCCAAAAGAGCTCACATTAAAGAAATTTTACTTTGTGAAGACAACAAAAGAGATATTGATGAAATAAAACAGGAGTATCTCAAAGGATTAAAATTTCATTATGTAAAAGAGATGAGCGAGGTTTTAGATTTAGCATTGACTAAGACAAAGGTTAAAAACGCTAAAAAGCTATAAATCAAATAATAAAAAACTATTACAATCATTTCCTTTTCTTAAGGAAATGATTTTTTTATACTTTTTTTGAACTGAAAGATGTTGATTTTACTGGGGTTTTAAATTTTTAGTGCTTTTTTTATGAAAATTTTAATAAAAGAGTGTAACAAATTTTAATTACATACGTCATATAAGTGTAAGCAGTAGAGAAATCAACAAAATCTATTACTAGATAAAACGGAAGTTGAATTGAATACTATAAAGAGGGTAGATCCTGATACTTCTTGGGATGTATGCTTTTTAGAAATAGGCAGGATTCAACCAACAATCAAAAAGCGAGATTTGCTTTACTAGATATTTACAAGTTCGAACAATACTTTTTTGGGCGTTTATCCTGATACTTCTTGGGATGAGCGCTTTCTTTTTTTGAGCCAATAATTAACTTTTTCTTCCACTTTTTTTGAGGTTTAGACGCAATAATAAATGGTTTAATTGTCTTACTTTTATAAATAATAAACCAGACTTTGATTAACATTCGTGTTAATTATTAACCAACAAATATATTATACGCGAAATACTCTTAAATCTAAATGTAAGATGTCACACCTATTACACGTCTAATCTGACTTTTCCGATATAGGTTACACTTTAAAAAGTTTTGGTTAAAACGGGATTGTTAGCACATGCAGTCCCGTTTTTCTATATAAAACTCTTATAAACTAAAAAATATTGTTATTCTTGCAGAATATGAATTTTATTCCAGATATCAATTTTCAACGAATCGCAATAAAGCTAAGACCAGCCGCCGAGAAAATGGTAAAAAAAGGGCATCCTTGGATTTTTGAAAATAGTATTATTAAACAAAGCGCTAAGGGTAATGCTGGGGATTTAGCTATCGTTTACGATAATAAGAAGAATAAAATATTGGCAATAGGATTATATGATCCATATTCACCTATTCGAATAAAACTGATTCAATATAAAAAAGCAGCTCAAATAAATAGTGACTGGTTTTTTACTAGAATTCAACAAGCATATCAGTTAAGAAAACCGTTACTGGAGACTGATACTGATAGTTATCGATTCATATTTGGTGAAAATGATCAGATGCCTGGTTTTATTTCGGATGTATATGATAATGTTTTAGTAATAAAATTGTATTCTCATATTTGGTTTCCTTACCTAAATTGGGTTATTCCACATTTAATAGAACAATCAGGATGTAAAACCGTGGTATTACGATTAAGTAGATCTTTACAAAATACTGGTGAAACGTATAATTTATATGATGGTCAAGTTATCTATGGAGATTTAAAAAATGAAGTTGTTGTATTTAAAGAACATGGTGTTCTTTTTTCTGCAAATGTTATAAAAGGGCATAAAACCGGATATTTTCTTGATCATCGACATAATCGAAAGAGAGTAGGGGAATTGGCAGAAAATAAAACGGTTCTAGATGTGTTTTCGTATGCTGGTGGTTTTTCGGTTCATGCTTTAGCAGGAAACGCAACTGAAGTTACCAGTTTAGATATTAGCAGGCATGCCTTAGAAATGGCAAAGGAAAACGCATTGTTAAATATACATTCTGGAAATCATACTATTATGGCGGTTGACGCTTTTGATGGTCTACAAACATTGATTTCTGACAAAAAGAAGTTTGATATTGTGGTGATTGATCCTCCATCTTTTGCGAAAAGAGAAAGTGAAATTTCAAAAGCAAACAATAGTTATGCAAGATTAGCAAGACTTGGAGCACAGTTGGTTGTAAAAAAAGGGATTCTGGTATTGGCATCTTGTTCCTCTAGAGTACAATCAGACGATTTTTTTCGAATCTGTGAAGAAAATATCTCCAATAGCGGAAGGATTTTTAAAGTGTTAGAAAAAACATTTCATGATATAGATCATCCAATTGCATTTCCAGAAGGAGCATATTTGAAATGTGGATATTATCGATTGAATTAGAAGATTGAAAACAATAAACTTGGCCGAGTATTTTAGAATTCATTAGTAAGCATTTCGACCAAGTTTGTTAGTATATTTAGTGTTTACCAAATACATGTACTTTTGCTCGTTTTCTAGAGAAATTTTTCGTGTCGTAGAAGAAAGTAATATCCCTAATAATTCTTTTATTACCTTTTAAATCAATAAGTCTGGTTGCTCCACCTTTAGCAAAATTCTTTTTTACTTTAATCTCTTGTTTATCCCCATTACCATATTGGACAACAACTCTATGCATATTTAGTGAGCCATTGGTAACCTTAATTTTTAATTTCTTAAATCTTCCATCTTTAGCAGTTACTTTAATAACATCTCTATCTATTTTGTAATTTACTGTTCTAGCTCCTAGATGTTCCCATTTAAGAGGCGTAATCGTAAAACTACTTCCTACTAAAAAGATAATAATTAAGAATGGTAATGCTATTTTTGAAGTTTTCATAGTATCAAATTTTAATGTTCAATGATAAGACTAGTTGAATTTTAAAAGGTTTAATTTAAAATCCCTTTTTTATAAAAAAGCTATGTACATCAAAGTACATAGCTTTTAGGTTTTAAGGTAATTAGCTGATTAATAGAGTATATTTAATGCTGTTCTGTCTGTATCAGTAAATTCTCCGTCTTCACTATTCCCAAAACAAGCTAGCATAATGGAATCGGCATTAGGAGAAGTTGGAGTACCAGGGATCCAAATTGCTGGTGGTTCTGCTGGTACAAGTCCTACATTTCCACAACTTTGACGGTTAAACCAGTCTTGGTGTCTTAGACCAATACAATGACCAATTTCATGTGTTATTATATGTTCATTTACGTTGGTACTAAAAGCTTCTGTTCCAGAATTAATTCTAATCCATGGATAAGGTTCTCCTAAAAAATTAGGAAACCCTGCACTTCCACCACCGTTTGGTTCGTTAATACGAAATACAACAATATCTGCAGCTCCTATATTGGCTCCAAATGAAAGATTGAAATTAAGACTGTTAGAAAGTGCATTATAGTTGTTTACAGCCCATCTAAGTGCAGTTTGCATTTTTGAAGTTAATCCTGCACTACCTCCAGTAAATCCAAGAATATTAATATTTCTGTTTGGAGAAGAAACAATATTGATATCACGATACTGCTTATTACCATTTTCTAACGATTCTAGTACTGCATAAGAATCTAACTGTGACATGGGTACCATAATGTCTCCGGAAACTAAGTAAGTGTCAGTTTTTCCATCAAGCATAGTAATTTGTTGAACAGAAACCTCTTCAATATTTATTCCCATGTTGTATAATTTGTCGAGTTGTTCTTTGGTAGGTTCCTGAACTATTTCCTGCACTTCTTCAGTGATCTCTTTTCGCTTACAAGAAAAAACAGTAAGTAAAATGACAGTACATAATGTTGAAAATCTGATAGTTTTCATAAAAATATATTTAGTTTAGTTATCTAATTGTTTATCATTTACATTACTATAATGGGGAATTATTTCAGGGAAACTCAACTATTTTTAAGGTATATGTAAAATAGTTAATTGGAAAAGGGGAAGAGTTTGTATGTTATTGATTCGATGGCAAATATATTTTTAAATGGCTCATAAAAAAAGGGGATTATAACCCAATTAAATAAGTTATAATCCCTTTTGCGAATTTTAAGTAAGACAGATAAGTTTATTCTACTTTAATATAATTCTCAGACTGTAAATAGTGCCCGTTTTCATCAATTGCAATTTGTTGGTATGATTTTTTATCCATAACCAATTCGAATTTAAAAACCTGTGTGGTGTCAACTATTTTCATCATTGGTCCAGAAGCATATTCTAATCTTTCTTCTAAAATATTACCTTTTATCGTATACGTACCATAACCAAACCATTCGTTGCTATCAGAAGGGTCAAATCGGGTCCACATTACTTTCCCTTTGCTATACATTTTTACCTGTCTATATCCATTAATATTGGTAATAGTATCAGAGATTTCATTCTGATCGTATAAAAATTGATGTTTTAGATCCCAAACACCTTCAAGATTGTAGGTTTCAATTAATTTATTAGAAGTATTATTATGAATTGTATTTGTGGAGAATAAGCCGAGTATAATTAAAAAGAAGAGTTTCATGATGGAGTAATTTAATGTTTGAACATCAATAAGTTACGAAAAAAACTCGACTTTTTTTAATTAAAAATGCACTAATAATATTGTTTAGAGAGAATTGTGAATAAGAATTTAATAACAAAAGCAGTCCACTAATAAAAGTACAGAAGTTAAAAGGTAAATTTGAGCAATGAATAAGAAATAGTGTAGTTTGTTTGATGATAAAACTATCTACTATTATCTAAAATAAGAACGTGATATGACGGAGTATGTTTTACTAACTGATGAACAAACCTATTTTGTTGAATATCTAATAGGTGAGTTAGTATTATCTAATAGTATAAGCGAAGCGATGAAATTTGATGACGAACATTTAGCTTTAAAATTCAAGAAAATGCTGCATAGTTCCTGTAAGCTAACAACAAGCGTGAATACGTATATTGAATAGTAGTAGGAATTTTATCATAGTTCAAGGATAGCATTATAATAACAAAGTACAAATAAAAAAAAGGGATGTTTTGAACATCCCTTTTTTATTAAATTACTTTAATTTCTTAGTTAGAAGATAACATCGCAAAGAATTTGTCAAGATTTGGTAATAAAACGATTCTTGTACGTCTGTTAATTGCCATATTCTCTTCAGAATCATTCTCTACTAATGGCTGATAGCTACTTCTTCCTGAGGCGATTAACTTAGCAGGATCTACATCATATTTGTTCTGTAATAATCTAGTAATCGAAGTTGCTCTTTTTACACTTAAATCCCAGTTATCCTCTAAAGCAGGAGTGCTAATTGTTCTAGGATCTGTATGTCCTTCAATCATAACATCAAGACTTGGCTCAGAATTAATTACTTGCGCAAGTTTTTCTAGGATATCATTAGCTTTATTACTTACTCTATAACTTCCACTGTTAAATAACATTTTATCAGATATAGAAATCATAACTACAGTATTATCGATATCAATAGAAATATCATCGTCTTCTTTCAAACTATCATCTAATGAACTTTTCAAATTATGAGAAACAGCAAGGTTCATTGAGTCTTGAAGAGTTCTAGCTCCTTGTAGTTTTTCAGGGCTAACTTGAGCTAGCGTTTCATTCATTTTCTTTTTGGTATTGTTAGAGATTACTGCAAGATCATCTACCATTACCATTTTTTCATTATTAGAATCTCTCAATGAGTTGATTTTTGCGTTGTAATCAGCGACTCTAGCTTCAATTTTTGCAAATTTAGACTCTAATTCCTCTTTTTCTACTGTAGTTTTTTGTAATGTACTACGCGTATTGTTTAGGTCTTGTTCTAAAGCCAAATACTTCTTCTTTGATACACAAGAGGTAGTCATCAAGGCTCCTGATAATGCGATTAGTGTGAATACTTTTTTCATGGTTATTTAATTAATCTTTTATGTTACCTAAAACTACTCGTTGTCTGTTTTATTATAATTTTACCTACTAAACTTTTCACATTAAAATCTTAAAAATTGTTAAAAAAATATTTATTTAAAAGTATCCCGTACCCTTTTTACGGTAAATATATCAAGGATTTTTTTTTAATATTTTGACTTTCATTGGTTTGTGTATTTTAACATTTTAAAAAATGAATACTTGTTATTATGTGAATAATTAATAATATTGTAACGCCTAAATCAAAATATCGTCTTACTACTAAATGCAATGCTTTGGATAAACTTTACTTTAAAATTTATAATTTTTAAAATTTATGTTCTTACATAAAGGAAGACTAACATTTTTAGTAATTCTAATCGGAATATCGACTTCTAGGTTATTAGCACAACAGTCCAAGCAAGATGAAACTAAAACACTACTGGATTTTAAAGAGTTAGTACTAGATGGGAAAATCACTTACTTACCTATATATAAGTTAAACAAACAGAACATTTATATTCAAGATACTGAGGAAGATGTTTTGGAAGAAGAGACTGTGACCAGTGTATATAATGAAAATTGGAATACCACTGTTTTTAATACCTTCATAAAAAAGAAATTTCAAAAACAACCTTTTTTATTACATTTTAAGGATTCGGTATTTTCTTCTCCTGTAGAACATAAAATGGTGGTTACTTCAAGATATGGATGGAGAAGAGGAAGAGCACATCAAGGTATTGATATTGATCTTCAAACTGGAGATAATGTTAAAGCTATGCTTAGTGGTAAAGTTAGATATGTAAGACGACATTCTGGTCATGGAAAAACTATTGTCATAAGACATGATAATGGCTTAGAAACAGTATATGCCCATCTTTCTAAGTATTTGGTCAAAGAAAATGATGTGGTAGAAAAAGGCCAGATAATTGGTAAAGGAGGAGTTTCAGGAAATGCCAGAGGAAGTCATTTACATCTAGAAGTTCGTTACGAAGGTAAAAGTATCCACCCAGAATATCTTTTTGATTTTTCAGAAAATACTAAAGTGAGATCTAAACAAATCGTGGTAACTAAAAAATGGATGACACCAAGATCTCATCGTTCTACCCGTAAAAGTAAGATTGTAGTTCAAAAAACATTAGAAAATGCAATTGATGAAACACCTACAAGAAGTATTTATATAGTTAAAAAAGGAGATACGCTATATGGTATCGCAAGAAAACACGATATCGCAGTATCAGAAATATGCAAAATCAACGAAATAAGACATAATTCGGTATTAAATATTGGACAAGAAATCGTTATTTACTAACAACTTAATTTGTTTAATTCTGAATATGCTTATGTATCATTTCCAACAAAATACTTTTATCGTAAGGTTTCAGTATATAATCATTTAAACCAGCTTGCATAATTTGCCTATTTAACTGAGTGACATCAACTGCTGTTAAAGCAATTATAGGAGTTTTAGGATCAAATTCTCGAATTCTTTTGGTAGTACCTATCCCGTTTAACTTAGGCATATTTATATCCATTAGGATAATGTCATAAGAATTATCCTTAGCAAGTTCTATAGCATCAAATCCATTGTCAATAGTAGTACATTCAAAATTTTCCTTGGATAAAATTTTGTTGGCGACTAACAAATTAAGTTTATTATCATCAACAATTAACGCTTTCTGCTTTTCGTTTCCAGAAATTTCATTACTCCCAGTATTTTTATGATTTACCGTTTCCAGATCTACAACAAAAGCATATTCGGATCCTGCTTGTGAATTATTCTGTAATATAATTTCTCCTTCAATAGATTTGGCTAATCTTTTTACAATTGTAGAATTAAGACCTGTTCCCAAGTAGGAATTCTTAACCTTTTCAATATCGATAAATTCTTGATAGATGGATCTTTCATCTTCTTTAGAAATCTCGTTTCCATCATGTTTAATTTTAAACGAAATATTATTGATACTCCCTTTTTTATGAATCAAATTAACAGAAAAAACAATATTTCCGTTTTTAGTGAATCGTAATGCATTACTAATTAGATTCATCAATATTTGCGACAGTATAGAAGAATTTCCAACTAATATTTCGGGTATTTCATCGTCAAATTCTAGATCTAAGGTATTACCACTATTCTCTGTAGCATAACTAAAAGAATTCACAATGTTTTGTGTAAGTTCCTTTAATTGAAATTGTTTTTTATCAAACTCTATAGTTTCTGAATCCAATATATTCACTTGTAAAACATTATTTATTAAGGTCAATAAATAATCACCTGAGAACTTAAGAGACTTAATATTTTTATTACCTTCTAATTCTGGATGTTCATTTGCAAGAATGTTAGTCAATCCCATAATACCATATAGAGGAGTTCTTAGTTCTTGACTTAGAGAAGAGATAAATTCTTGATTTTTTTGAACTTTAAGTTCCGTAGAGTTTTGTAAATCTTGTAATTCACTATTCTTATTTTTTAGTTTTTTGGATACTACAAAATATCGATAACCTAAAAAGATAACTACGGCTAATAGTAAAATTATTATAGGGGAATAATACATTGGATGTTTTTTTATAACAAAATAAGAGATATCGGATTTATCTTACAAATTTAACTCGTTGTTTTTTTCGTAAATCATCATTTTTTTCTGATTTAATTATGTTATCTATAGTTTGGTAGAGTTTTTGAATCTAATTTGTAGAAAAAAGTAAGGGATTAGTTATCTTTAACGACTATATACGATAAAGGAAGGATGAAGACGAAATCAACGGTTATATCTATATTATTTATAATGTTTGTGTGTTTTATGAACGCACAAATAGAGAAACCTATTTCATCTTTAAAAGTTGATGATAATAGTAAGTTAAACACAAGTACTTATAAGCTTACTCCTGGTTTAACTAAACCTAAAAATGACTTTTCTCTTTATAGTAGTTTAGAAGATTCTATAAGATTTAATAGAACACAAAAGCCTTTTGACATGACTGGGGATAATGGTCTTTTAAAACCAAATTTTAAAGTTGTTCCGAAATGGTTTCAAAAGGATAATGAAATAAAAGAAGAATACAAATCAGATCAGTACTTAGGAGATTTTAAAAGTAATTCTGAATTTGTTTATTTGATATATCGAGACCATCAATCTGTAGATGGTGATTTGGTGCGAATCTTTTTAAATGATGATGTTATAAGATCTAGTGTTTATTTAGATGCTACTTTTCAAGGTTTTCAAATTGATCTTATAAAAGGATTCAATAAAATTGATATTCAAGCACTTAATCAGGGAACTTCTGGACCTAACACTGCTGAATTTCAACTTCATGATGACCAGGGAAATGTTATTACCGCTAATGAATGGAATCTTACTACAGGTGTAAAAGCAACTTTGATTGTAGTCAAAGAATAAATAATCCTTAATCCATTCTTATTTTTCTTGTTGCTTATTAAGTAATTGTTTTTGAATTAACTATGTGCTATTTTTTGTAGTTTCTACAAAGGTTTTTTCATCGTTAGTATATTTTTTTGTCAAAAAATGTGATTTTTTGATAACATGGAATACTAATAATAAAAATTATAGTACAACATGAGTAAGGAAGAAGAATTTACTCACATTATAAAAGAAAATGAAGGTGTTATTTTTAAAATAACCACCGTGTATACTGATCACTCTGAAGATCAACAAGACCTATATCAGGAAATAGTTTATCAATTATGGAAAGCCTATGATAATTTTAGAGGAGATGCTAAGATCAGTACTTGGATGTATAGAGTGGCGCTAAATACAGCAATAACCAGATTAAAAAAAGAAAAAAGAAAAGGGAACAAGGTAGGAATTGATCAGGTTATACTAAAGCAAACAGAAAACTATGATACACTGTTCGAAGAAAGGTTGAAAGTTGTATATGCGCATATCAAAATGCTCAATGATTTAGAAAAGGGACTTATCCTTTTAGTTTTGGAAGGTAAAAAATATGAAGAGATAGCAACGATTACCGGATTGTCGGCTTCTAATGTAGGAACTAGAATATCAAGGATAAAACAAAAATTGAAAACGCAAATAATTAAAAAATAAATGGGGATGGAAATAGAAGAAATGCAAGCAGTATGGTCTGAAATTAGTGGCCAATTAGAAAAACAAAAAAAGTTAACCGATAAAATGATAATTATGATGACACAAGAACAATATAGAAGAAAATGGAATAAAATCGCTTACCCTGAAATATTAGGTACTATAATCTGTTACGGAATGGCAATACTAATTTTTGTCAAATTAAATACGTTGGAAACCTGGTATAATATAGCATTAGGAATAGCCTGTGCCTTAATATTGTTAATCTTACCTGTTTTATCCTTAAGATCTATCAGTAAGATGAGCGGAATTAATTTTTATGAGAACAGTTATAAGGATACCTTGATTACATATACCAAACACAAAAAACAGTTTCAGTCACTTCAAAAGGCATCTTATTATTTGAGTTTCTTATTAATTTTTTTAATTCTACCTGTTACTTCAAAGATAATAGGAGGGAAAGACTTATTTGTGAATATGAATTACCTATGGTCATTAGTTATTTTCATACCTTTTGGGATTCTATTTTTTGTGTTTTTTGCCAGATGGGTTAAAAAATGCTATAACAGAAACATAGAACAAGCAGAAAATATTCTAAAGGACCTACAAGAATAAAATGAAGATCTATAAAAAAGCAGTATTTTTTTAAATACTGCTTTTACAACTTAGTTAAATGAGTTTTAAGAAATCCATCCTTTATCTTTTGCCGATTTAGAAAACCATATCAGAGAAAACCCAAATATGACTATAATCACTGGCATGTAAACTCTCTGTCCCGTTAATTCAACAAAATCTTGAATAAAGAAATTATAATATTGCTGAGCAAAAACTGCCAACATAGAAATAATAAACAACAGTATTGCCCATTTTTTTCTTAGAAGTAATGCAATACATCCTAAAGTTCCTGAAAATACAGCTATAGCAAAAACTGCTGTTACCCAAGCGGGAAAATTATTGTAAAAATTTTGTTCTGATTGGGGCATTGCTTTGACCATTTCATCAGTCATGTAGGCTTGCGCCAAATAAGCTATAACTCCCATGATATTCCATATTAGCGCGAGAATACTAATTACCCAATACCATTTTGGTACTTTAGTTAATGTGTTCATAATTAATTGATAGTTAGATTGTTTATGTTGAAACAATTTAGACATTACCTATGTAAATCACAAATTTTCAAAATCTCTCAGGGAAAATAAAAAGTTATTTGTTTCACTACTTCTGAAAAGAGTAATAAGGTTTTTGTAAATTTAGAACCAACTAACTTTTTGATATATGATTCTCTTAAAACGATATAAAAGATTGAATAAACTAATATATTTATTGATTATAAGTATCTTTATTTTTTCTGCATCATCTTGTAAAAATAGGGATGATGTTTTTGATAAACACTTCGTGCATTCCGTGTATATTTGGCTTAAAAACCCTGATAATAAAGAAGATCGAAAAAAGTTCGAAGTAGCTCTAGATAAATTTTTGAAAACATCTAAGTATGCAAAAACTAATTTTGTAGGAATTCCAGCTGGAACTGATAGGGAAGTGGTAGATAATACCTATACATATGCTATCATAGTTACTTTCTCTTCTAAAGAAGAACAAGACTTATACCAAAAAGAAGACGCTCATCTTTTGTTTATAGAGGAGGCATCTTCCCTTTGGAATAAAGTACAGATATATGATACGATAAAAGTGGAATAATATGTTATCTGCCTTTCTGAATTATGGGTTCTGATCTAGATATGATCCTAGATTACTAAGAGTATCATCCCAGAATTTTTCGTAGAATTTAAGCCATTTGCTAATTTCTAATAAAGGTGTAGCATCTGCTGTACAAAAACGCTCTCTGCCCTTACTACTAATTTGTATTAAACCTGCATTTTCTAAGGTTTTTAAATGTTTAGTAACTCCTTGTCTGCTAATATCAAATTGACTGGAAACCTGAGTAATAGGAAGCGCTGTGGCTGCAATTACCAAGGCATGAAATATTTCACGCCTTGTAGGATCTGCAATTGCTTTTAATATTTCTGTTATTTTATCCTGCATGAACTTCTTGTTTTAAGTAATTGGAAAGTCCATCTATACAGTTATCCCATCCACCACTAAAATTATTAAACATTTCAATGGCTGTTGTACCAGAATAGTTAGAAATTCCAGAATGTTCTAATAGTAATTTCGTTCCGTCTGTAGTTTCTTCAAGCTCCCATTTTACGGTAGTCTCAACATTAGTTCCTTTAATGATCCAAGTATAAACTAGGGTGTAAGGGTCTGCCTTTTGAATAACTCCTATAATAGGTTCGCAGTGTTCTTTGTCTGGAGAATTGAAGGTGTATTGATAACCAACTTCGGCTTTGAAATCAGCAGGGAGAAACCAATTAGATATTTCATTTTGTTGAGTGATAGCATTCCAAACTCTACTTATGGAATGATTAAAAAACTGTTCTTTTTTGATTTGATCTTTCATGAATTTTGTTTTATGATTAATAAAATGCAACTATATGGTTGCAAATATAATGATTTTATACAAATACGCAACTATAAGGTTGCTTATTTGTATAAAATCACTTTGTGAAGTTAGGTTTGAAAGTATTTTATGTTTTAGTATCTAACTGATTTTATTAATTTAACAGTTTATTTTTTACTCTCTTTTTTTAATTGAAATCTCCGATGGAAAATTATAGCCTTTTACCATTTTTTTRAATACCTCTTGTTTTTTGATATAAATATAGAATAAGAACATTAGTACTCGATTATATATAATATTGTCTTAGTGCATGATAGTATATGTGCAGAAGTCAGTTATATTCTGCAAAATGAACAAATTTTTGAGTTATTACACCAAACTATTACAAGTCAAAAATTTGGTGCTGGAGTTTTATTTGGAACAGGTTTTTATATAGTACAAAACCATAAAGTAAAAAAATAATGGTATTTACATTTCGAAATTTATAAGAATCAGATTTTGATAAGGTTACTTGTGATAATTTGGTTCAGTATTTAGAAACTAAGTAAAATATATTCAAGATCAGGTTTTATTCATCAGCCACTTGGTTGTACCATTTTGCAATAGTATTTTCAGCAGGCTTAAAGCGTGGAGAGAAGTCTAAATTAGTAGGAGCGTTTTCTTTTTTGGTTTGGGTATTCCATTGCCAGATATAAGTACCTGCAAACCAATTTTTATCCCAAAATTCTTCATAAAGAGCTTGATAAGCAAGTTGCTGTGTTTTATCTGATTTCTGTTTGGATAAAATGCTAAGTGAAGATCCCCATTCCCAAGGTTTTATGGTACCAGATGATTCACTTTTATACCCAATTTCTGTGAATAGAATAGGTTTACCATGTTTTTTTGATAGGTTAGATAGCATAGTAGTATGTTTCTTCCAACCTTGTTTAATTTGTTGTAAATCTGGGTTTGGTTTATTAGTTAATGGAAAATATGCCTGTATACCAATATAATCCATTTCATTCCAAAATTCGACAAAATCATACTCACCATCCCAATTTGCTGCATAGGTAAGCTTTCCGTGATAAAGGGTTTTTATTTCCTGTACTAGTAAAAGCCATTTTTTTGGTTGTTTTTCTAAAGAGCTTCGTAGTTCAGTTCCAATACAAAATAACTCTACATCGGTTTCTGCGGCCATTCTTGCATAGTGCAACATATTTTTACGATAAGACTCAAACCAAATATCCCAATTTTCATGGTTAGTATGCTTTACATTGGATCTCCAACCAGAACCTAACCAAAGATGGGGCTTCAACATTACGTGTATTTTTTTTTCTCTAAGAGCGGAAATAGTTTTGATATGAAGACTATCTCTTCGCGACCATTTGCCAAACTCTCTTGGAGTACGCATTTCCAAAGATTCCTCATTTTCTTGATCTAAAAAAGGTATTACGGCCACCCATTCTGTATTCGTTTTTATAAGATCATCAATAGCTGAAAAATCTCTATTAAACCAACCAAATACACTCATACCACGATGTTTTCCATCAATTTGATATAAGTCATTAGAAATTCCTGTTCTGTTTTCAACTGTTTGAATCCAATTGTACTCAAAATGCTCAAAGCTATTTTTGAAAACTAGTAATTTATAAATACCAAAAATGAGCAATACGGGCATTAAAAATCGTAATGATAACTGCTTAGACATAATTTTAAAGCCTCTTTTTCTATAGGTTCTTAAAAAGTATCTTACTACTAAAAAGATTAGGTATAATAAAACGAAGAAAATATGTATTGCTACTGCAAAGTTTGTACTGGTTAATGCTTTTCCAAAAAAGCTCAAAGATTCTGAAAAAGAAAGTCCTTGACTCATAGCTCCAATTAAGACAAGCACTAGACTAAGAAGCCAAGAGAATATATATACTATGAAAGCTGGAAAAAACTCTTTTTTCATTTCTATTAGAACATGGTAGTAATATTAGAAGAATTTTGAGAGTAAATGTTACAAATAATTGATTAAAATATATGTTAATAGGTTATTTAGATATCAAAGGATAGGATACTTCTACTTTCGTAAAGGATACTATTTGGTTGTATTTGTTTCTAACTTATACCCAACACCATGGATATTTACAATTTTTACATCCGAATTGTTATCCAACTTTTTACGAAGTTTGGAAATAAACATGTCTAGACTTCTTCCGACAATTACACCATTATCTTCCCAAACCTTTTTAATAAGTTCCTCTCTTTTAATAATTTCATTCGGATGATTTGCAAAAATGCTTAATAGCTCACATTCTTTAGCTGTTAATCCAATTTCTTTTCCATCTTTCATTAATTTCTGTTGATTAGGAAAAAACAAAAAACTTCCTAAAACCATATGATCAGTAATAACTTGCGTTCGTTGTTCTTTTGATTTTTGTTTAAAAAAAGTCAAACTATATATAAAAATTAGAAACAATAATAAGAAAGAGAATGTGTAGATGTTACCAAAGCTTCCATAGAGTGGAGCTGCTTCTGTTTCTAGCATAATAACTTTAATAGTATAACAATTTTCAGGTAAATTTCTACCTATACATGAAATCTTACTTTCTTCAAGAGGTCCTAACATTTCATAACTATAAGAAACCTCATTTGTTTTACAATTTACCAATTCTGTAATGTAATTATTCGGTAATCCTATAGTGGTAAGTTCGGTATCCATGAATTGTACTAAATCCTCAGGATTAATTGCAATTTCTTTTTGAAAAGATAATTCAAATACTTGATCTGATATTTCTCTAACAGGTAACACTAAGGAAGTAGTATCATTATTCTTTAACAATAATTGATTGCCAACTGACCTTAACGCCACTTTTACCTTTTCAGGATAAAAGGAAATTTGTTTCGCAGAAAAACTATAAATAGATAAACAACCTATTATAAGTATCAGGATAACAGTAATTATTTTGATGTTATTTCTCATAAGTTGAATGTCTTATTTAGAATTTAAGTAAAATTTACAATTGAGATACACTTTTTTACAATTCATTTAGCCATACAATATAGCTCCTAAACTACTTTAGCTCAAAGAAATTAAAATAAAGATATCTATGAAAACTAAAGTAAGAATTCAAGGGTATACATCGATTAACAAAATTGTTAAAATATATGTAATTGCTCTTGTGTCAAGTTCCATTTTTGCTTGTTCTCCAAAAACTGATTTTATAACTACTGATTCTGGATTAAGATATAAAATCATTAAAAATGGGAATGGTCCAAAAGTAATAAGTGGTCAAGAGGTATTAATTCATGAAACAACAAAATACCCAAATGATTCTTTGGTTTATACGTCAAGAAACAGACCAAATCCTTTAAAAATTTTAGTTGGCGGAAACCAAGTTATTAAAGGAGTAGATGAAGGATTACTTGGTATGCAAAAAGGAGAAATTAGAAAATTAATCGTTCCGCCTGCGTTAAGTAAAAGAACTGGAAATATTACTTTTCCTCATCCTGATTCTATATTACACTACGATATTGAACTCATAGACATTGTCGATAAAAATAAAGTACTACCCAAAAGTGATACAAGTGTTTTAAAAATAGATCTTGAAGCAAGTACATTGCGATGGGAAGGGTTTAATAAGCTCCATACAGGTGGTCATTATGGTACAGTTAAGTTTTATAGCGGAGAATTTTATCAAAAAAAAGAAAAAGTAGTAGGAGGAGAGTTCATTGTAAACATGGAAACCATAGCCAATATAGATGGTGGATATAATGAAGGATTGGTGGATCATTTAAAGAATGAAGATTTTTTTGATACCAACAAATACCCTATTGCAAGGCTTTACATACAAAATGTATCCTATAAAAATGAATCTGATGCAATCATTAAAGCCGATTTAATGATTAAAGATATAACACAACCTATTGAATTTGATGCTACTATTTCTGAAGTTGAAGGAAAAATACAATTTCAAACCAAATTTTCGATAGATAGAACCATCTGGGGAATAACGCATGCTTCGGGGAGTATTTTTGGCGGTGTAGCGGATAATCTGTTATCTGATGAAGTACAATTTGAAGTCACTATTTTAACAGAATAAAATCACCTAAATACAATTCTATCTGTAATTACTTACAACTTGTGAAAAAATCAAGGCATATTTTATGATAAATAATCTGCATAAATCCATAAAAGGAGTTAGTTTTGCAGCCCTAGAAATAAGAAAATATGTCGGATTCAACTACAGAGTTTCAAGAAAAGAAAACAGGTAAGGATTTATATAGTTACCAGAAAGGAGCAATAAATAAGATCTTTAAATGCTTTGAAGATGCTAGAGAAGATTACCATTTATTATATCAATTACCAACCGGTGGTGGTAAAACAGTTATTTTTTCTGAAATTGTTAGACAATATCTAAAGCATCATAATAAAAAGGTACTTGTTATGACGCACCGAATAGAATTATGTAAGCAAACATCTAGTATGCTTACCGGTTTTGGTGTAGTCAATAAAGTAGTTGATAGTAAGGCGAACTTGGATGACCAAAGTAATTATAGCTGCTTTGTAGCAATGGTAGAGACCTTAAATAACAGGTTGAATGAAGATAAATTAGATATTTCGGATATAGGACTAGTAATTATTGATGAAGCTCACTATAATTCATTTACTAAACTTTTTAAGTTTTTTGAAAGATCTTTTATTTTAGGAGTAACAGCTACGCCTCTAAGTTCTAATATCAAGTTACCAATGAAAGATAACTATGATGAACTAATTGTAGGGGAAACCATAGAATCACTTATTGAAAATGAATTTTTGGCTAGGGCAGAGGTATTTGCCTATAATATGGGACTTACATCATTAGAGGTAGGATCCAACGGTGATTATACTGTTAAATCTTCAGAAGATTTATATACAAATAGCTCCATGCTTAGTCAATTACTGCAGTCATATGAAAAGCATTCTAAGGGTAAGAAAACGTTGATCTTTAATAATGGAATTAATACTTCTTTGCATGTATATGATACCTTTAGATCTGCTGGTTATGCAATTGCACATTTAGACAATACTGCTACAAAAAAACAACGAAAGCAAATTTTACAGTGGTTTAAAGAAACTCCTGATGCTATTCTAACGTCAGTAAGTATCTTAACCACTGGTTTTGATGAGCCTACTGTAGATACCATTATATTGAATCGAGCTACAAAATCACTAACATTATATTATCAAATGATTGGTAGAGGATCTCGTATCTTAAAAAATAAATCTACTTTTAATGTAATCGATCTTGGAAATAATTACCATCGTTTTGGTCCTTGGGGTGCAGACTTAGATTGGCAAAAAATATTCAATTCGCCTGATTACTATATGGATAGGCTTCTTAATGATGAAGAAATTGAAAGTAAGTTTAAGCATGAAATGCCCGAAGAGCTGAGAGCTGAATTTGCTAACTCAGAAGAAGTTTATTTTGATATAAAAGAAACCTATAAAGATTCTGTTAGAAAAGGAGAATCTTCTAAAGTGGTTTTGGAGAGGTCAATAGCACAGCATGCCAAAATATGTATAGAGAATAGTGAAGATGTATATGATGCTTTGGCTTTAGCAAAAATGTTAGGAGATGATATTGATCACAGAATTCAAAGCTATGCTAAATGTATCAGTAGGAGTACACATAATTTTTTATCATGGTTGAAAGATGACTATCGAAAAAAATTGAATGCCTATTTACGAGAAAATTTTGATACCAAGTTTGAGGAAATACATGGTAGACCTCCAGAATAATTAAGAATCATTAAATTTCCAGGCAACGAATCGACTTTGCTTATTTCCTTGTGACATTTTTATGGTTTTATGAGTAGCGTCTAATTTTTGCAATTGCTTGTGTATTTTAGGAAGATTATCTTTTTTGGAAACCAAAGAGGTAAACCAACCTACTTGTTTTTTAAAATTTATACTTTGTTTGATCATTCGTTTGATAAACAAAGCTTCACCACCATTGCACCACAATTCGTTAGCTTGTCCACCAAAATTTAGATCTTTAGATTTAATCCTAAGATTTGTTAATTTCTTTAATGTGCCTTTCATGGCATCTTTTTCAGAAGCATGAAATGGTGGGTTACATATGGTGAAATCGTAATATTCATTTGGTCTAAGGATATTCTGAAAAATAAAAGCATTATCCGTTTGATGTCTAATTTCAATATTATTTTCTAAACCAGGATTTAGTGCAATATTGTTTTTAGCACTAGCAATAGCGGTTTCATTAATATCAGTTCCAACCATTTTCCAATTATAAATCTGAGAGGCAAGTATAGAGTAAATACAGTTAGCTCCAACACCGATATCTAAACCAACAATTTGTTTAGTACTATTTTTTTGTTGTAATAAATCTGCTATATGATGTATATAATCTGCTCTTCCTGGAATAGGAGGACATAGATAACCTTCAGGGATATCCCAATGTTTAAGTTCATAATGATATATGAGAATAGACCTGTTTAGTTCTAATACAGCTCTAGCATCTGAAAAGTCAATACTAAGATTTCCTTGTGGATTATGTTTTACATATTTTGAAAGCTCTTTATTAGCTTCACAAAGCTTGTCAAAATTATAAGGTGAATGATGTTTGTTTTTAGAATGCAATGTAAAGGTGGTTATGTTAAAAATGAATATAGTAATAATATTTTTAAAGTTATTAATGATAATTACAAGTATTATACAATAAAACGAATTGATTTTATACTGTCAGAATTAAAAAAACGACGATAATTTCAATCATTTTTAGATGCAAATCTGTAATTATGTATGCTTTTTGGAGGGAAAATTGAAGTTTTAGTAGGTGAAATACGTACTTGTTTCGATGAAATACACATTAATATCGTTGAAATACAATGTTAAATTTGTTAAAGTTTGCATTTTAACGTGTTAAAATCATTTTTAAGTCACTGTAATGAGTGATTTATTTAAACTGTAAGCCTATTATGGTTAAACCGTAATGCTAAAATTTTAACATTTAAGTGTTAAAATCCCAAACCCTTTTGTTTACTTGCCCTATGGTATAAAACCCTATTAAAAACAACATTTTTTATTTAACAATTAAATTTTGTTAAAAAATCAATTAACAAATTACTAATCAACTAGTTTGTAAATACATACAGGGGAAAATACCCCCTTTTGAATTTACTTTATTTTCTATCTTTGAATCGATCGATCGACACAATTATTGTCACACAAATTATAAACAGTTTTATTGTATTATGAGCAAATACTAATAAAATCTTGATTAAGGCTTATTTATAAAGAGGGAAATCTCTCTTATTAAAACTAAATAGGTTAGGTAAGTTAAAACTTACATACCGTAACAATTTAGTATATCAATAAACAACAACAACGAGCCATGAGATTTTTAAGAATATTAGTAGTGTTATCGATTTTTGCATCCTGTACAACCGAAGATGATTATGTTCCATATCAAGTAGAACAAGTTTTTTCAGATAATTTAGAAAAAACAATTAAGGTTGATATTATTTATGTACAACCATCAAATAAAGCGAGCAAAGTTTCATATGGATTAAATGAAACGCATTTTATAGATAATTTGAATGGAAGTTTTTTTCATAGGTATGGAATTGGATTAGAAATGGGAGACATTAAGACACTAAATAACGACGAATTATATGATTTGAAAGATAACAGAGGACAAGAAGCTAGTGTGTTTTTGCAACAAACACAGGATTCTTATAGAGAAGATAGAATTAGCGTATATGTTATGAAACGATCAAATACTATTGCAATTGCAGGTATAGGAAAGGATAAAAGAGCATTGATTACAGATGAGTTTCTATATACATCAACAGCTCCTCATGAGATAGGTCATGCATTAGGATTGCATCATTATCACGAAGAAGGGAATATAATGAGTCAGATTAGACCATACTTAAGAAAAGATTTTACAGATGAACAAATAGCAGTGTTAAAAGAGACTTTAGAAAAAATTGAGAACTAAATTTAGGTATAACAATCTTAAACAACAACAACAACGACAACAACATGCCCCAACCAAGGCCCCATTTCTTTCGAACTAGTCCCTTTAGTGAATGTGAATCATTCCTAGCATTATTGCTTAGATAAAGTGATTTTGTTTAAAAATAAATCAAACAGATTGTATTGTTTTTCAATCTGTTTGATTTAAAAAAAAAGAAATAATAAAGTTATACTATAAAATTTTTAGATAATCTCGACTTAAAAATCTGTGTTTACCGGTAGTAATACTACATTTATTCAATTACAAAAAACACCCTAACATAAGGGTGTTTTTTTATTTCAAAACTGAATCACCTTTTAGTTTTTAGTTCTTGTAGCTTTAAAAGTCTTAAATAAAATACCTTTATATGCTCTTATAAAACAGGTGTTCTTATTTTCGGATTCGATCCAAACTTTTACATCATAGGTTTTTCCGCTATCTGCGTTGTAAATAGTTCCTCCAGTAAGTTCACCTTTTTCATATTTCAAATTAGTAAGAATGTCCATTCCTAACAAAGAACGATTTCTCAAGGCTGGATCAGGATTCTTATTATCTAAACCATTAAAATTTGATATGGGATTCTCTGCGCGTTTATTGATTTTGCCAGCAAACACATCACCTTCTTTATAAATTTCTATGATAGATCCTCCTTCAATTTGCCAGGTTCCAATATATGTTTCAGGAGTAACGGGTTGAGTAAATAAATATATGATAAAGAGGAAGAACAAAAATCTCATTAATCGATAATATAATAGGTCGTTTAGTTGTCCTAATATAAGTATAAAAGTTGAATTCGAATTTTTAGTAAGCTAATCAGATAAAAATGAGAGACATAAGAAGCTTCATCTCATAAAGTTTATAGAATGAATAAAAAGAAATGATCTATAGATTCTAAGGTCTATTTTTTCTTATCAATATCGATGATATCCTTTATTTCCACTTCCATATAGTCTGCTATTTTTTGAAGTCTTTCAAAATCCTTAGCAAGATTTTTACGCTTTACCACATAATCCCCTGCTTGTGGGCTTACTCCTAATGTTTTGGAAATACCGTATACCGTTTTAGCTCCTTTACTTTTTTTCAGAAGCCTTTTCAAATTCTTATTTATCATAATTCAAACATACAGTTATTTTTTTAATATTCAAATAAAATTTTATTAAAAAAATATTTGATTAATAAAAATATATATGTATATTCGTGGAAACTAATCCAAAAATCATCACCTATGAAATACTCACTTATTGCTGCGTTCTTAATAGTTTCTTTAGGATATTCTGCTACGAATCCTATTAATGAGAAAGAGAAAAACAAAAAGGAGAAGAAGGAGAAAAAAGAAGAAAATGTATTAGCATCTAGAAATTTTCATTCTGTAAAAAGATGGAAAATCAACATAGAATATATTAATGGAGAGGTTATCAGTAAAACGATTACTTTAAACAGTAACCGATCGTTAAGTCCATTAGAAAATGCTTTTTATGAAGCAGAAAAATATATGAAGACCTTAAAAAATGTAAAAAGTTATCACGTGTCACCAGTTTCACGTAATTCTTTCGTGTTATTAGCTGGAAACTAATAATCTAATAGTAGTCCCAAAACTACTATGGAATCTTATATACCTACTATTTTGAAAAGAGACAGCTTTTGCTGTCTCTTTTAAATTAAAATATATTTTGGATTTGATCCATGTTTTCGTTTCTATTAATATGTATGATATATTCAAGTAGAAAAGAAAGATAATTATTGAAGAATAAAAAAAGATATTTAATACCTAATAATTTCTAGGCATGAAATATAGAAACGGTAACAAGATTATTGTACCCACCAGCTGTTTCCTGTTTTTAAAACAAGACTACCATTAGATTCTCGTTGTATTATGATAAAACCATTATTTCCAATTTTATCAAGTTGCTGCACATTCACGTAGGGAAGATTAACATAATCAACACCTTCGGCAGCACCTTTTTTAACTACTGGGTTTGTTAATTCACCTTGAAAAGATTCCAAATCTTTAAAATCCATTTTCATTAGTGGTCTATTCGTATTTGCAATTAATAAAAAGCGGTTTCCTTCGTTAGAAATTTCTACCATATCCACTGGCGAGTTACCACTTCCCAATTCTGCTACAGTTTTACCTTTGTGGTGATTACCATGTTTTATTTCATTCATAGGAAAAACTACTAATGGTGTACAAGTATAACTAGCAACGATTTGCAAAGTTCCATTAACGGTTGTAGGAATAAATGTCTTAATAGGAGCGTGTGTTTCATACTTTCCATGAGCGGCATGATAAATTTCTAAAGAAGTAGATTCTTGAGTATCATTAAAAGGAAAATCGATTGATCTAAAAGTTGAAGCAAATTCTTGGTTACTTAATCCCGATAATAATACTTTTCCATCTGTATACTTAATATCTGCAATTGCCCATCTTCTCAAACTACGTCCACGTCTGTCTTTAGCATCTTTTCCAATTGGGTTTACTAATGAAGACTTACTGTAAGAAACGTTATCTAAAGGCACTTGCTTCAGTACATTGTCTTCGACTCTTAGTAAAATTGGAATACCTGAACTATGATTAATAGAAAGGTAAACATTGTCATTCATAGGATTTACGACCATATCAGTTATTTGGACTTGATCTATTGTAGTTCCCATCATATCAGCTACTAACTTATCAATATTGTCTAATTTAAGCTTTGAGTTATCTAGTTTAGGATGTTCACTGAGGTCTATAGCTATAATTTGTGCTGCATCGCTATCACCAATAAATAAGATACCTTCTGGGCCAAATGTCATTTTATGAATGGAAGAAATTTCTGGATTTCCCATCTTAAAATCTGCTTTTAGAAATGAATTAGCATATGTTTTATTGATGAAAAAAGAAAAAATCAATGAAATTATAAAAGTGATGAGTGTTTTCATGAGAAGTGATTTATATGGATGTTTTCATTGATTTTAAAGGTACTAAAAATGGAGTGCGACAAGCGTTAAAGATATCCCAATACTATTTTATCACACATATGTATGTGCATGATATTTGGTATACAATCGCTAATATTAATGAAAATGAAAGTGAACTAATTAAAAATAGATTCTTTTACCAACTCATAATAAGTAGCGCTTACTGGTATTTTAATGTTATTAAGTAGAAGATCTTTTCCTTTTAAAGTAGTTGCATAGTTCTTATTGACTATAAATGACCGATGAACTCTCATAAAAAAATGTGGAAGTTCATTTTCCAAAGATTTTAAAGTTTGATGGCTCATTATTTTACCATTATCTGTATGGTAAATAACGTATTCACTATCGCTTTCAATGAAAAAAATATCCTTATATTTTATTTTATAAAGATCATATCCAGATTTGATAGTGATGGTTTCCTCCATGAATGGTGAAGGTTTTTTGTTTTCAACCTTATGGATGGCCGCTAGAAACCGATTAAACGTAATTGGTTTTAATAAATAATCTAATGCATTCAGTTCAAATCCTTCCAGAGCATATTCAGAATAAGCAGTTGTAAATATAATTTGGGTAGAGGAAGGTATCATTTTGGCTAAGTCTGTACCTTTTAGATCGGGCATTTGAATATCTAAAAAAAGGATATCAATTGTATTACTTTTAAATAACGGAATTGCCTCAAGTGGATTTTCTAAAGAAGCTAAAATTTCTATATAGTCTAAACGATCTATATAGGTTTTCAAAAGCGTTCTTGCCAGTTCTTCATCGTCAATTATGATACATTTAAGCATGATCTAATGAATTTATATATAATTGCACTTTAAACACTTGATCTTTTGTATCAATGTTTAACTGATGTTTTCCTGAGTATAAGATACTCAATCTTTTCTTTACATTTTCCAAACCAATTCCCCCAATTTTATCCTTTACGATGGATTCTTTGGGAATGCTATTCTCAATTTTGAAATCTACATGTTCTAGTGTAGCGTTGATCACTATATTGATGAAAGAACTATCAGGTTTTTCAATATTACTATGCTTAAATGCATTCTCAATAAAAGGGATAAATAACATTGGAGCTATAAGCACTGAAGGATCTAGAATATCAAATTTGGTCTGTATATTATAGGGTTTACTACTTTTTAATGAAAACAACTTTATATAATTCTCAATGTAAGCTAACTCTTTTTTAATAGTAACAAAAGGTCTATCACATTCATACAAAACATAGCGTAGCATTTCGGATAAATAACTAATACTTTGTTGGGTTTTATTAGAATCAATGACTGAGAGCGCATAAATATTATTAAGCGAGTTAAATAAAAAATGAGGGTTTATTTGTGATTTTAATAATTTGAGTTCAGTCTGTAGATTTTCACTTTTACTTCTTATCATTTCTTCTTCTTTTCTTTGTGCAAATAGAAATGTCTCAAGAAATGTAGCTATTAGGTAGGCAATCATTAAATTGGAGAAGTGTACCATAAAAATCGATGGTGGATTGACTCCTCTTGGAGGCCTCATCGGTCCATTTCTTCTTAATCGAGTATCTGGTTTATTAGCCTCCATAGGTCTTCGCATTTTTTCATGCATTTTAGGACCTGAGAATATGTATGATGAGATAAATGCAGATGTAAATATTAGTATGATAGAAATGATTACGAAAAGTATATATTTCTTTTTAAAAAGAAATTGTTTGGCAATATAAAAGATTAATAACCCAATTAAAGCAACCTGCAAACCAAAAACTACAGAGTTTTCAATAAGAAATCGGTCATTTCTTTTCTGAAGAATAGATAAAAATATCCAAATTACTGCCCATAATCCTATCTGGGAAAAGAATCGTATTGATCTTGTCATAGTACAAATAAAGTGAAAATAAAATACTCGAATTCTAAAATACTACATTCTCAAATACTAGTTATTATGTGTTTATAGAATTGAAATAGTTATTCACTGAAAACTTCTGTCAATTCACAGAAAACAAGGTTTTTACATTATACTTTTATCGAAATTTAGAGTCTATACAAGAAACTAAAACAGAAAAATATGAAAAGTAACTTGTTTAATTTAGGACTTATAATGACTGGTGTTTGTTTGCTTACTTCTTGTCATTCCAATGCTCAGTCAAATGATCAAAAAAGACCAAATAGAGAACGTCCTAGTGTAGAAGAGATTTTCGAAATGATGGATGCTAATGAAGACGGAAAATTAAGTAAAGAGGAAGTTAAGGGACCATTAAAAAGAGATTTTACCAAAATTGATTTAGATGAAGATGGATTAATCACTAGAGAAGAATTGGAGAAAGCTCCCAAACCTGAAAGGAAAGGACCTCCAAGAAATAATTAATAATTATCGATGAATGAAACTTTAAAAAATGAAAAATAAACTTAAAAAAATTACTGCTGTAATATTCGGATGCATGGCAATGATTACTTTAATTGGTTGTTTTGCATGTAGTGGAGATGATAATAATACTTCAATGGTGAATGATAATGATATAGTAACAGAACTTCATGAAGCATTTTCAGAATTTGACACAGATAACGTAACTATAATGCTAAGTGGCTCAAATGTTGTTATCGAAACAAATGGACTCCCAAATCATACGTCTCCATATTGGTCGAATACCACAGCGAGAAGTTTAATGGGACCGAATGGAGAAATTATAGAAACTCCTGCAGCAGCTCAGGATCATCCTTTATTTGTATCACCAACGCTGACATCATTTGAACAAATGGCACCTGGAAATATCGACGATTTTAATGGATCATACTCGCTAACAGTGCCTGCAATACCAGAACTTGCAACTAATTCTACTGCAACGGGATTAGGAGCAATAGGCATAGCAGTAAGTGGTTCGGTAATTTATAATGATGAGGAAGGACCAAATATTCCATTGGATAATGCAGTGGGCTCTTTGGATTACACAGCGGCGCATACTGGTCCGCAGAGTTATCATTATCATTTAGAACCCAAAGCATGGTCTAATGATGATGATAAGCTGATTGGTATTATGGCTGATGGTTTCTTTCTCTATGGAAGAAAAGAACCTTCTGGAGAGTATCCATCCGATTTAGATGAATCTGGTGGACATGTTGGTACAACACCACATTCTTCTACAGAAGAATATCATTATCATATTCAGAATGAGTTATATCTAAATGAGTTTTATATTCTTTTTCCAGGAGACTATCAAGGAACACCAAGTACAATTCAGTAATGAGATTATTTATATTCTTTTTAATTACAGTGTATTCAGGTTCTTGTATACATCCTAATAATGACTCGAATAATAGTAATATAGCAGTTAATGAGAGGATGATTGTACAAAAAGATGAACTTAAACTGATTCCGAATCAAGGGTTAGTATATTTTAAAGATCAACCTTTTACTGGTATTTCTGAATTGTATTACGACGGCTATAATATTGCAGAGAGAATCACTTATAAAAATGGTCAAAAACATGGGGTTTTTAGGAAATGGTTTGCTAACGGAATTTTAAGTTTTGAAGCAAATTATTCTTTCGGTAAGAAAAATGGGCTGGTAAGATCTTGGTGGAGTAATGGTAATATACGTTCAGAATCTAGATTTAAAAATGGAATTGTATCTGGTTTACAAAAACAATGGTATAAGAGTGGAAATAGATTCAAAACACTAAATATAGTTGACGGAAGAGAAGAAGGTATGCAGAAAGCATGGCGAGAAAACGGGAAACTGTACAATAATTACCAAGCAAAAAATGGAAGAATTTTTGGCTTAAAACGAGCAAATTTATGTTATGAATTGGAGAAAGAAATTATACAGTATAAAAGGTAAGATTTGTTTTATTGTTTTATGTTCCTTGTTCATTAGTTGTAATCAAGAAGAGCAAAAATCTAGTAGAGTAGAGGTGTTACCTTACTATAATGATGCAAGTTTTACTCCGAACTGGTTAACACCAAATTCATTAGAACTAAGAAATTTTCATAAGATTCCAAGTTTTTCATTCATAAATCAACTAGGTACCGAAATAACCGATAAAACATTTCAGAATAAGATATATGTAACCGATTTTTTCTTTACTACTTGTCCAGGTATCTGTCCGAAAATGACTTCCAACATGCTAGCATTGCAAGAAGAATTTAGAGATGATAATGATGTTTTATTACTATCCCATTCTGTAACTCCAGAGAAAGATTCGGTAAATATTCTTAAAAATTACGCCGATGCTAAAGGAGTATTAACTCATAAATGGCATTTAGTAACTGGAAATAGAGAGGATATTTACAATTTAGGAAGGAACTATTATTTCGTAGAAGAAGATTTAGGTGAAGCCAAAACCAATGAAGATTTTCTACATACGGAAAATTTTGTTTTGGTTGATCAAAACAAGCATATAAGAGGCATTTATAATGGACTTAATAAAACATCTATTGCACAGCTAATCGCTGATATATATACGTTAAAGTCTGAAAAAAACTTTTAATACTATAGCTATCCCAAGACAACTATTAAATTCAAAGCTTAGTTGCGTTTGTGTTTATAGATAGATTGTGTTCAAATTCCCAGTAATTAAGAGTTACTGGGATTTGTTTTTAGTATTTTGATTAAAAAAAGGCTGAACTTTAAAAAAGTCCAGCCCTCATAAACAACCAATCATCTAACATAAACCATTTTTCATAGCAATTTTATCCCCTATTTCTATAACCATTAGTTTAGCTAAACAATTAGTTTAACAGTCGATTTTGATAATTTTGTTTTTGTTCATCATTGCATTATCAAATCCACAAAAGTGTATATGTGCCATAACACATAATTCATTATCAGCATTAAAAAAGCGACTTTTAATCTGTATATTTTTTAAGTTTTTATCTATATGAATAAGCTCTAGATTTATAAAGAAGTCTTGCAAAAACATTAGAGGTTTAATTAGCATTAATGAATCTGAGGATTCACTTTGTAAATAAGGCAGTGTTTTCATTTTTTTCTTTATAAATCCTTTTTCAAAAAGAAAAGTATTTATGATAGATGTCATATATTTTTGATAAGCAGTTTTTTCCATATACATATAATCATTTACATCTTCACCTTTTACTTTGTAATCTCTCCTAAACATTTTAGTTTGCAACGACATAATTCTTTATAGCTTAGTTATTAGATATTAAATCCCTGAGTTTTGTATTTGTTTCAGTTTCTTTTTCTTCTTATTACCTATTTGAAAAGCTCTTGATATATTGAATCCCAGATGTATATCACCTTCAAAAAAATCATCGGTCGATTCTGTAATAAAGCTTTTTTCAATCATGGTTATAGAATTTGAAAGTATGATTTGGAAAACATGTCCTCCAGTCTCAATATCTACTCCAAAGGCTAATGAATTTGATGCATCTATCGATTTTAAAGGGTTAGCCGTATAATAATACTCACCATTAACAGAAATTCTTTTGGTAATCTTCACTCTGCTTCCTACACCTACAGCAAATATTCCATGTGGATCATCATTAATCTTTACAGAATTTCTGTGTATATAGGTTGGAGTTATTTGTAAAGAAAAAGCTGAGCTAAATTTTCTTGCAATTAAAATTTGTGTAACATAAGATAACTTTTGACTAAAGGTTGGCTCATTTTCTGGATCAAAATCTTTTAATGTTCTATACGCTAAACTTGAAAAAAGAGTTGCAGTAAAAGGGAAAGCTTTTTTACCAGTACTTTGTTTCAAAAATTTATATTTTACAAATCCGTCATAAGTTTTATCAAAACTACTTCTACCAACACCAATCATCAGGTTATCTGTTACACCATATTCGAAAGCAAATCTAATATTAGATTGATCTAACCCATATAATTCATCAGCACCAAGATTTACTCTTCCAAAACGGTGCGATATTAAAAACTCAAGAGTTCCTTTTTTTCTATTTTCTACAGAGTGTCCATTTAAAATTCTAGTTCCTTTAAATGTAGCTGTAGTGTAGTTTTTGGTTTCCGTAGTCTGTTCTTCAAGAATGTCCATTAAATCCTGAGAAAATGATTGCAAACCAATAGTGCAAAAAAGTACAATTATAATAAACTGTTTCATGTTATTTTGTATATGGTTTGTGATCGTAATCAAATGTTACCTTAATTGTTTTAGCAATATTATTTGTAACTACAGATGGTATTTTAATTCCAAAATCTGCTACTTTAACTTCAAAATCTCCTTTTAATAAGATCTTATCATTGGTATATTGTATTTTACTTTGAGTTTCAATTTTTTTAGTAACTCCATGAATCGTAAGATCTCCAACAATTGTAACTGTTGCTTCTTCTTTAGCTAGTTTACCAAAATCAATGATTTTGCCTTTAAAAGTTGCTTTCGGATATCGATCAGACTCTACATAGTTTTCATTAAAATGTTCTTGCATTAATGATTTTTCGAACGCGAAAGATTTCATTAAAATTGCAATTGCTATGGTTCCTGAAGAGGAATCTATAATGCTTAATACTTGGTTATTATCAGCATTTATATCTTCTATCGGAGTTGAAGAAAAAAAGGAAGTATACCCCTTTTTGGTTAAGAATTTCCCTTGCCCTATAGAAACAGTTGAAAATAATAAGGCGATTATGATTAGTTTAATTTTCATTTTTTTCAATTTATTGGTTTATGGTACAATCACACATTTTACTAGCACGACATCCATTAGATACCCAGTGCAGATGCCTTTAATGTTTACTGTTTGACCTGTTTTTAAGTTTTTTTCATTTTCTTTCTCTGATAAATGGCAAATCACACTGCCAATAGTATCTTCATTACCTAATGTTATAATTCCCTTACCTGTTTTATCAGAATCGATTGCTATAATAGTTCCATTAACTTGAATAATTTCTTCTAAATACTTAGTGTTAGCTTCAATTTCATTGTTAGAAAAGTTATCTACCAAGACATCAGAAGTAATTAGTAAGTTTGGTTTAGTTTCAGCAATATTTACAAATGGTTTGTTGTACATTTTTAGAGCTAATACTATTGAACCGATTAGTACAACTGATAAAATGATGATGATGATTGTTTTTTTAGACATACATTATGATTTAATTGTTCAACGCACCATTATCTATCCAGCAGCGTATACGTTCAATTTCATTAGAACTTAAAGTGCCTCCTATGGGCATAGTTCTATTAACTACTTGAGTTCGCACTCTACTAGCATTATTTCTAATATTTTCGAATGTTCTTAGATCAGGAGATTGATTCCCTCCATGACAACTTAAACAGTTGTTCTGGATGATAGGTTGGATATCCACTGTAAAAGAGACATCTTCGTTACAAATAAATTCATCAGATATGGCTTCAGTTTCTTCTTCAACATTTGTTTCGCAAGCGTATAAGATACTTATCAACAGAATGCTGGCTAATTTGATTTTTGATAAAGATTTCATTGTTTGGAGAATTTAAAATAAGAGGAAGGATAACTTTTTGGAGAGAAGTATTACCTTCCTCTTATGACCAACTAACTACTTAATAGATTATATAATTAATGAAAACTTACTTTTTATAATGCTGTAGTATCTGTATTCACTACAGGCCATATTCCTGGATTAGGGACACTTATTCCGTAATTATCTCCTCTTTCTACATCTTGTCCGAAATAGTATAATGGTCTTCCTTTATAGGTTAATTGTGGTCTTCCGAATACATCAATAGTTCCGAAATCATTTCGATCTAAAATACTTGGCAGTCTATCAATATCAATATTGATAATAGGCCAGATAGCATCATTTGAGAAATCCTCTGCTGTATAATTGTTTTTATCTTTGGTGTCGTTTACAAATGCATAGATGGTTCTTCCTGTACTACTAGTCATGTAAAAAGTAAGTCCATCTCCAGGAACGTAGTCACTTGTGAAATTTTGATCATTTCCATCAGCATCTCTTCCAACCAATTGAGCTTCTGCATACATTAAAGAATAATCAGGCTTAGCAATATACCAGTTGTTCCCAACTTTATCTCCATTCGTATCACCTGCGGCATTATCATTAAAAAAGTAATATAAAGGCCAACCTTTGTAAGTGTTTTGTTTGTCTCCATCTGCTCTTGTGATTACTCCAAAATCTGCAGCGTTTAATCCTTCGTCAAGCGTTAAATCTGCTTTATAAAAAATTGGCCATGCAGTCTTGCAATCACCATTACATTCTGATTGATCTTTTGTATCTCTAGAAAAGAAATAAAGAGACATTCCTTCGGCGTCTGTTAGGATATTTCCAAAAGTTGCATCATTTACTAATTGAACAGCATTGTTTTCTTCAGCAGGAGGATCGATACCGATAATGTTTTCTGCGTCATCACTACTACAGCTAGTTAATAATGTGATTGATGTAAGTAATAGATAAATTGATTTTTTCATTGTAATAAGTTATTTATGATTTATGCCACAAATAACCGTCAATAGAGGGCTGAGAAACAAAACAAAATGTATGAGAGGGAAAAAAAACGGCTGAAAAGGAAAAAAAAGAGGGTGAAAAAATTATGATTTTTGAATAAATCTACAAATCATATCCTTTTTACAATTGAATAAAAATCTATCTTATTAAAATAGTTGGAAGTTATAATTTAGATATTTAGTTGTACGAGAAAAATAAGGGAAACCTTATTATATATTCAACCATTGTCTAAATTCAGATGCTTTATTTTTACTAATGATTATTTCAACATCTGCATTATGAATTAATATTTTGAGCTGGCTGTTTCCGTATTTGATAATTTTTGCAATAGCACTTATACTAATGATAAATTGTCTATTTGCTCTAAAGAATACTGACGGATCTAGGTTCATAAGCATATCATCAAGACTTACATTACTTGTAGATCTTTTTCCATCAAAACAGATGACATAGGTTATACTGTTTTCTGTATATATATATGCTATTTGATTAATTGAAACAGGAACTAATTCATTCCTGATATATGTAAGTATTCTTTTTTTACTAGAATCTGTAGCTAAATCTATTGATGATTCATTGGTTTCTATAACTTCTTCATTTGCATTATTAACTAGTCTTTGCTGGTATGCTATAAGATCTGTATTTAATTTAGATAGATTTATAAGTTCACTTTCTAAATCCGTATTTTTTTGTTCTAATTGCTTTTCATAATAACTACCTATAATACGTACTACAATAAATGAAGATAGTATGATTAATCCTCCCATTAGTAAGAAAATAGTGTAAAAGCTGGTTTTTAATTTCCGAACTTGGCCTCTTACTTTATCGAGATTGATCTGAGCAGCTACAATGAGGTCAGATTCTTGTACAGGTGCTATGTATACAATTTCAGTCTTCAGATCATTTGTGGGGATACTATCATTTTCTTTTCTTTCACCTAGTAATAAATCATATAATTGATCTGAGCTATTTTCTTCGTTAAGAGAAGTGAGCAGCGATTGGTCAGAGTTTACTTTTTGACCTAATTTGGTAATATCGGGATTACATACTTCTTTACCTGACCAGTCAAAAACACAAATAAAAGAGGTGCCATTATCAGTATTTTCAATTACATCTTGGATATTATCTATTATTTTTTGTCTATCAATTCCGTTTGAAATCTGATAATAGGTAAGTTTAGAAATCTCATCAGCTTCTCGTTTACTAGATTCTAATTGGATTTCGATTAATTGATTTGCACTAGCTTTAACAAAGTGTTTTATGCTAAAAGAAGCTATAATTAGAAATATTACAGCAATCGAAACAAAAGTTAAAAGGTATAATCTATCTTTTCTCATTAGAATTAATGCTAAAGGATAATCCTGTGCTTAAGAATCCTCACAAAATTCAATGGCGAAAATACAATTTTTTATAAGGATTATTTTTAGAAAATTTAATTATTCAGTAGAATTTCAAACTGTTTTTTTCCTTTTAGAAACCATTTTTTTCTTTTTAAGACAATTTTTCTTTTCATACTCTTTGAATTCATATTACTTTGTTCCTGTATTTAAGAATACATGTAATATCAATACACTATAATCTGTTAGGTGAATAAAAAAAATAAAATAGCTATTCTTCTTTTCGCTTCCCTATGTCTAATAGGTGTTTGTTTGTATTACACCATAATAGAAAGAGGAGATATAGATATTTTAGAAGCTACTGCAGAGATGCATACAAATTCTGAATTACTCGTAGACTTATACAGTAAAGACGAAGACAAGGCCAATAGTCATTATAAAAATAAAATTATAGAAGTTACTGGTATTGTAAAAGAAATTAGTTTCTTGAACAATAGAAATACGATACTATTAAAAGGAAATACAACAAAATCTAGTGTCATATGTGATATGCAGCTAAACCAAACCGCGATATTAAGAAAACTTAAAAAAGATGATGTCGTTAAGATCAAAGGTGTTTGCAAAGGATACCTTAAAGATGTTATTTTATTAAATTGCACTTTTATTAATCAAAATACCAATGAATAAAATTCTTATTCAACTATTTTTAATATTCAATTTGATTTCTTCAGATAGTGTGTCTGATCAAGTGATCACGCGCCAAGGTCAGGTTTCTTTCTTTTCATATACATCTGTAGAGAATATTGAAGCTAAGAATAATCAAGTTTTAAGCATTATCGATCTATCCAAACAGGAGATTGCTATTAGTATGCTTATGAATGCATTTATTTTTAAAAAATCATTAATGCATGAACACTTCAATGAGAGTTATATTGAATCTGACTTGTATCCGAAAGCCACGTTTCAAGGAAATTTTATTGATTTTGATCCTTCGATAGAAGGTAGTCAAACAAGATTTGTAAAAGGAACACTTACAATAAGAAATATTTCAAAAGAGATTGAGATCAAGACTAATATTGAAAATGTAGATGGTAAATTTTTAATAACAGGAGATTTTGAATTAGTTGTTAAAGATTTTGAAATTAAAATCCCACCAATTCTTAGACCGAATATTGCCAAAGTTATATCTGTAAAATTTAGATTCGAATATCAGCCTTATGAAGAATAGCATATTTTTTCTACTATGTATTTTATGTGTAGGTTATCATAACTTGGCACAATCACAGGATTTATTAAAAACCTTAGAACAGGAATATCCTGATACTCCTCAGTATGAAATAGCTACTTTTAAATCAACAAGAATTGCTATTGGTCATTCTGTTGAAAATAGGAGGAAAGGGGTTTTACAGATCATGGCAATGAATAGGTATTGGAATGTTCCTAATCATGATGGTCAAACTTTTATTGCAGATAAATGGAGTGCCAGAATTGCTTTAGAATATGGTATTTCGAATAGACTTTCTACAGGTTTTGGTTGGACTACCTTCGAAGATGTGTATGATGGATTTTTGAAATATAATTTAATCAGGCAACGTAAAAATTCTAAAAAGTCTCTTTTTAGTGTCACCTTATTTCAAAATGCATCTTACAGAAGCGAATCTAATGGAAGATCTGCTGTTTATGGAGGTTTTGAAGATACTTCATTTCAGGATCGTTTAGCTTTCACTAGCCAAGTATTAATTGCACGAAAGTTTACACCTCAATTTTCTGCTCAGATTTCTCCAACCTACATTCATAGAGGAGCATCTTTAGCGGATGAAGATCCTAATAATCATTTTGCTGTTGGAATTGGAGGTAGGTATAAATTAGGAGGTCATGTGTCTATAGTCTCAGAATATTATTATGTTGCTAATCCTATAAAATCAGTAGATACATTTGGAGCCTTTGCCTTAGGTGTAAATTGGGAGTTAAGCGATATAATGTTACAATTTCATATGACAAATGCCTGGAGTACAGTAGAAGACGTGTTTATTTTACAAACACCTAATAACTTTAATTTTCAGGATGGTAATTTTACTTTCGGATTTACAGCGACTTTTGCTTTACATCTCAGTCAAAAAAATCCATAATTTGAAAAGGGAATCCCTACAGAAATGCTGCATGAAGAATTGAATTATATTCGTAAATTCGTCTTGACAAGTAAAAATAGGGGGAAACATGTCTAAAACTACTCAATGTAAAAATTGCGAAAAACACTTTGATGAATCTTATGACTATTGTCCATATTGCGGACAAGAATCAGCAGATAAATTAACATTTGGTGTATTATTTAGTAATACGATTGGAAACTATTTTGCAGTAGATGCTCGCTTTTTTAAAAGCTTTGTTCCACTAATGACAAAACCTGGTATTCTAGCCAGAAGATTTGTTGATGGAAAACGTCTTTATTATTTGCATCCAGCGCAGTTTTATCTTTTTATATCTGTCGTATTCTTTTTTATTTTCTCTTTTACTATTAGAAAGGCCGATACAAGTTTGAATCAAACTATTCAGAAAGGTTTTGACGAAGGTGTTGTTTTAGAACCTTCAGAATTTGAAAAAGATTCGATCGGTTTTGAAATAGCAAAAAGTGTTATGAAAGATAATGCTGTTTTAAATGACATCACAAAGGATGACTTTAAAGCACTTGATTCTGCATTACAAGCTGAGAAAATAAATCCCAAAATGTCTTTTAATTATAAAAGAAAGCAATTAGACTCTTTAATTGAAATTGATGCCCCTTTAGAAGAAAAACTAAAAATTATGGGCGTTAAAGATGAAGATGGAGCAATTACTAAAAAGTTTTTCACTCAAATACTGAAGTTTTATGAGCAAAAAGGAGGAGGAATTTTAAATACATTGTATGATACCATTCCAATTACGATGTTTCTAATGTTACCACTATTTGCTTTTTTGTTGAAGATATTTTATTGGAAGAAAGGGACTTTTGCACATCATATGGTATTTAGTTTTTATTTCTTTACCTTCATTTTTACATCGCTATGTTTTTTGATTTTGAGTAATATGTTAATTGAAATTCCTATTTGGCTAGAATTTCTTTTCTTTTTCTCTTTTATCATTTATCTAATGATTGCGCTAAGAAATTTTTACAAGAGTAGTCGTACATCTGCATTTTTTAAAGGTATTTTAGTGACGTATATTTATATGATGATTATTGTACCAATTGCCTTTAGTGGTATAATTTTGGTTTCTATATTTTTGTATTAATTGTTTGATTTTATGAAGCTTGCTATTGCTAATACTTTTTCAGAAGAACTACCTGCTGATCCTATTCAGGAAAATTACCGTAGACAAGTTAGAAATGCTTGTTTTTCTTACGTAAATCCTAAAAAAACAAATAACCCCAAGATTTTACATGTTTCCAATGAAATGATGGAAGAACTAGGCCTTTCTAAAGATGATACCATTTCGGATGAATTTTTGCAAATCATGACAGGTAATAAAGTATTAGAAGATTCAAAACCGTATTGCATGCATTATGGAGGTCATCAATTTGGTCATTGGGCTGGTCAATTAGGTGATGGTCGTGCGATTAACCTTGCTGAAGTGGAATATAATTCAAAACGTTGGGCTATTCAGTTAAAAGGTTCTGGAGAAACTCCATATTCTCGCAATGCAGATGGATTGGCAGTTTTACGCTCATCCATACGAGAATATTTGTGCAGCGAAGCTATGTTTCATTTGGGAGTACCTACCACTAGAGCCTTATCACTGGCAACAACAGGCGATCAGGTATTAAGGGATATTATGTATAATGGGAATTCAGCTTATGAAAAAGGTGCTATTGTGTCTAGAGTTGCCCCATCTTTTATTCGATTTGGAAATTTTGAAATTCTTGCTGCTTATAAAGATCATGAAACCTTAAAAGCATTAACTGATTATACTATTAAATACTATTTTCCTGAGATTAAAGCTGGTTCAAAGGAAGGATATTTAGAGTTTTTAAGATCAGTGAGTAGTAGAAGCTTGAAAATGGTGATTGATTGGCAAAGAGTAGGTTTTGTGCATGGAGTAATGAATACTGATAATATGTCAATCCTTGGATTAACCATAGATTATGGTCCTTACGGTTGGTTAGAAGGATATGATCATGGTTGGACACCAAATACTACCGATCGTCAATTCAAAAGGTATAGATACGGAACGCAACCTGAGATTGTATTATGGAATTTATACCAATTAGCAAATGCTTTATATCCTTTAATTGAAGAAATAGAGGCCATAGAAGAAATTTTACATGAGTATCAGAACACTTATAAACAAGAGTATTATACAATGATGTGTTCTAAGCTTGGATTATTTAATACTCAAATGAGGGATGAAGTTTTGGTAAAAGATTTGGAAGAGATTTTACAATTGACAGAAACGGATATGACGATTTTCTTTAGGAATCTTGCGAATTATACAAAAGGTGATGCTAATGACTTTATGAAGATCATAAAAGATGCCTTTTATCATGTAGAAGAAGTAGAAGGGCCAATTCTGGAACGTTGGAATGAGTGGTTTTCTAGATATGATCAAAGACTAGGGTTAACATCTTTGGATGATACCGAAAGAAAAAACAAAATGAATGGCGTAAATCCTAAGTATGTATTACGTAATTATATGGCGCAACTTGCCATTGATGATGCAGATAAAGGAAATTATGATTTAATTGATGAATTATATCAAATGCTAAAAAAACCTTATGATGAACAACCAGAATATGAGAAATGGTTTGTTAAGCGCCCAGATTGGGCAAGAAATAAAGTAGGATGTTCTATGTTATCCTGCAGTTCATAAAATTATGACCTTATTAGATTATATTCATAGAATTCCCGAAGGATATTCTGAAGTTTTATATGACAATAAAAAATATGGTGTAACCAAAGATATTTTCAATAAAGGAAAATCTTTTAAAATTTATGCCAAAGAATTACAAGGCAAAGACTTTATAAGCCTTAACTACTATATTACATCCACCTCGCAATTATTAAAACCTTGCGAAATGCCAGAGAAAAAAGTTATTGATTTTTTAGAAGGTTTTAATTTTTTTTAAAAAATTGACTTTTAAAACTTTAGAGTATTTACTTAAATCTAAAATTTAACTATTTGTCTCCTGGATGATATGTCTTTTGAGCTCGTTTTAGAACATCTTCTTTGTAATATGCAGCTTCTTTAAATTCTACATCTACATAGGGTTGAATCTGATCATTAAAGTGTTTAGAACTTGGATTTCCACTTTGTCCACCTGCTAAACTCGTTTTTGCTTTTACTTTTTCGCCAAATTCTACCACTGCTACAAAACTATTTCCTCTAGTACCATATATTTTTTTGGTGTCATTCGTATAACGTGCTCCATAAGCTGCTAACGCTCCCCAACGTCCAGAGGCAAAACCAACTGCTGTACTCGGTTTTTCATCATCAAATGGTTGCTTGATAGCTCCATTGATACGTTGAAAACGATTTACTTCGCCCCAAGGAAGTACTTTTCCAAAATCATTTTCAAGTTGAGCAACAGTTTCCTTAAATATAGCAATCCGCTCTTCCAAAGGCGATTTGGTACCAAAATAGGTGAGGAGTTGCATATCACTCATACGTCCTTCTGTAGGTCTTTTTCCTTTTCTGGCGTATTGGGTACCATAAAAATGTGCTAAGGTCATAGCAACTGATTCTTTATTTGTTTTATAATCCCAATTTCTTAAAATTTCGATATGACTTCCTAATTCTTTGGTTTTATCTACTTTGTCATAAGCTTCCACAAGACCTGGAATCAATTTTGAAAAAGCAGGTAAGTAGGGATCATATGCTAATTGGATAAGACTATCTATGGTATAGTCTTTCTTTTCTTTTAATAATTCAATTGCATGTACACCTCTAAAGTTTTCTCGATCTATAGACATGTATTTTGGATAATCTTGTTTTTTAGGGCTAAATTCTAAAGCTGAAGTATATGGTGTAGAATTACAATTCTGCAACCATCCATTTTCGGGATTTAATAGCATAATGGTTTCATCTACAGGATGTAGACCATTCCAATCAGTCTTAGGATTACTTCCATCTACTGGTTTAGTATAATCAAAAGAGGTATCTCTAACGGGAATAAAATTACCATGAAAATATGCAATATTACCTTCAGCATCTGCATAAACAGTATTATTAGATGAATTGGTTCGTATATCCATCATATCTCTAAAACCTTTATATCCAATTTGTTTAGTGCGAATATAAGATTGCTGTAGCGCTTTTACAGGTTCCCACATTAGTGCAGAAGCTACCCATTTTCCATCTTTCATATGAGTAATTGGACCATGATGTGTTCGATAGGCAGGAACTATCTTTTCTTTTAAAGAATCTCCATCTTTATATTTTAAAGTGATGTTATATTCTTCTATTGGTTTCCATTCTTCTCCATATTTATATACAGGCTTTCCATCTTTTTGAGTTGTCGTTTCTACAAACTCATCAATAACGTCAGTATAGGTAGAAGTATGCATCCAACCAGTTTTTTCGTTAAATCCTTGATAAACAAAAAATTGTCCCCAAGTTACAGCTCCATAAGCGTTAAGACCTTCTTCACTTACCACATGTACTTCTCCTCGAAAATAAAAGGAGGTATGTGGATTAATCAAAAGCATTGCATTCCCAGATTGAGTAAGTTTTCCAGAAATCGCTATTCCGTTAGATCCTTGTGGTTCTAACATTTCTTTTTCCTTTGCTAAAGCAGTTTCTTCTGCAATTGGCATTTCTATTCCTTTTTCATACATCGCTTTGATCTTACGAGTAGAAACACGTTCGATAWCACCTCCAATAGAGCCTTCACTAAAATACATTGGCATCCAAGGTTCGAACTTGGTTAGTAATCTTGGTGTTACTTCTGGATGCGTTTTTAGATAATAATTAATACCATCGGCAAATGCAATACATAACTCTTTCAACCATTGCGGGCTATTTTCATAATTGGCAATAGCTTCTTCTTCTGTCATGAAAAGTTTTGCTCGAATATCACTGTAAATGGCTTCTTCACCTTCAACCTCTGCGAGTCGACCAGTTGCCCATATATAATTTTGCTCTACACGATTAAAATCATCTTCACATTGCGCATATAACAACCCAAAAACTGCATCGGCATCTGTTTTTCCGTAAATATGAGGAACACCAAAATCATCTCTGATGATTGTAGTATTTGAGGAATGATTCTCCCAACGTTTTTCTTCCTCGGTAAGCGCTGTTTTCGTTGTTTTAGTTTCTGTTTTGCAAGAAATAAGCAATAGCGTAACACTAAATACGATGAACTTAAATTGTCTCATATTATTTATTTTAAAATATGTATAATAGGAAGTTTTTATTGTAAAAGAGTATGCACTCCGTTTTCTAAGGCATACAATTTGTCAATTTCTTCTTGGGTAAGATTTCGATTAAAAATTGAAAGTTCATCCATAAGACCGATATATCCTAATCCTAAATAAATGTTTGACTTTTCTAATTCCCAAGTAAATGGATCTTTAATACCATTTCTTGTTCCCTGTAGTTTTCCATTTAGGTATAAAGAAGTTTCACCATTATCAGAATTTAGATTTTTGAAATTAATGAAGATATGCGTCCACGATCCTTTAGCAAAAGGTGGTTTCGAAACAGGAACTAATTGACTTAAAAAATCTTTATCCTCATTATCTGAAACAGTCGTGTCTTTTTTCCATGAAGTTTTATCACCGATAACTCCAAGTCTGAAATCTCTAGGGTTTTCTTTTGTGAAATCTACCCAAATGGAGGCGTCATTATAACTAACATCTGTAATCTGAATAGGATCGCAATACCCAGGTTTTAGATCCGTTGCGGGATCCAAATTTAACCAAAATGAAATAGCTCCGTTCCAATTTTTATCAGTATATGAAATATTGTTTTTACTCGGATAATAAATATATCCTTTATTTCGATCGCTATACTGTAGTGCATTTCCTTTATAACCTTGGTTTTCGGCAATAGTAATTCCTTCCTTGTGTATTCCAACTTGCGCTGAATCTCTTGCTGTTCTTGATGGAACAGTATATAGCTTAGGATCACCTAAAGAAAAATCAGCATCAATTCCTTTATCAAAAGAAGCATAAAAGGTTAGTGCTTGTTTTAATACTATTTTAGTACTATCTATTTTAATTTCTTCCTTTTTCGATTCATCTTTTTTGGCTTTGTCTTTCCCACATGAAAAAAACAAAAATGATAAAGCAAAAGTGATAATTGTACTGTAACGAAGGTTAGTCTTTAGAGTGTTCATGAGATGATTTATGTGTATACGGATCTAAATATATAAAAATAATACCCATCAAATAAATTGATAGGTAATGTATATATATCTTTTATGTAAACTTTATGAAATTAAACTACGACTATTAGATTCTATTCATATAAGAATAAACCATTGTCATTGATTTTTTATTTGTTGTATTCTCATTCCTACTCCAATTCCTGCCATAATTATTGTCAATAGTGTAAGTGTTAATACATAAGAAGAACTATGTTGTAATCCACCAAAATAATCTAGAAAAGGAATTTTATTCAGGTTTCCATAGGTAATCATGAAGAATACAATTTCAAATAGCTTTTTCCCTTTAGTTACTATTCCAGATGTTATAGCCAATAAAACAATAAAAATAGCACCAACAATTATATGTATGAAAGATTGTATATCCATAACAAATACAGATTTTATCAATAATGGAAGTGCTAGTATGAGCATTATTACAATACCTGCCAGTAATTGAGACAATAATAATCTTCTTAATGGCTTATAAGATGTAAATGCAAAATATTGAACATCATGATATATTTCTTTCGAAGAGATATCAGACAATCTATGCACTTGTAAAAACCAAAGAATAGGTAAAACAATCGTATGTGCAATAGAAATTGGAAGTACAGCAAGTAGTATAAAACCAATGCAGTTTAAAATCCACAACCATCTTTTACCTTTTCGTATAAAAAGTAATAATTCTGTTTTAACTAATGAATAAATTCCATAATTGTGCGTTGATTTTTTCAATTTGGAAAGTTCTATTTCGTGAACAGTAGTTTTTTGTTTTTCGGAAGAAAATAGCTGTTTTTTCTTTACCAATTGTTTTATATCGAATCTATGGAAGATTGGAGAAAGTAATAACAATAATAGACATCCGGATACACACCATAAAATTCTACTGATGATAAAACTAATAGGGAAATTGACTCCTTCAAATTTAAAATTTTTAGTTTCTCCTGTATTTCCTAATACATATCCAATAGTAAGACCTTTATCATCACCCGTTTCTAAAAGATTTCTAACGCTTTCTTCCATTTGATGCATTACAATCTGGGTTCCAAATAGATCAAATTCATACATATTAGATGAATTCTCTGATAATGAAGGAAATGCCAAATAGGAAAATAGAAAGAAAAAACCAATGTTTTGTATTACCGTGTATTTTGTAAAGACAACTTCAAAAACCACTGCAAGTATTGAAATACAAAATATTGCAGGAATTGGTATGATCAGATATGGAATTATAAACTGAGAAATATCAAAAGAATATCCGTCATTATATAAAAAGAAAAGCAGAATACTCATTAAAAAGACAATTACCACTATAGTAACTAGCAATAGAAAGTTGCTAAGAGCTTTCGACAATAAATACCTAAAATTAGTAATCCGTGTAGATGCCGTGATTTGTCCAATTCTGGTAACTGTGTCCGTTTTAATAGCACTATTAACGAGATAAAATCCTACTAAAGATAAAAATATGCTGGTCATGATTGCTGTAACATATCCAAACCAAGCAGAATTATAATACCCCACATAATCTGCTATTCGAATTGTTGAATAGGATGCATCTGGTTCTGGTACAAAGGTGTAAGCAATAGCCAAACTAATACAAAGGGTTATTAAAAAGCTATAACTTCTAGTACGGTGTAAATAATCATATTTTATGATAGAAAAAAATGTTTTCATCTGTTTATGTTTTTATTGTTTTTAACGGTCAGATGGAATCGCCATCTAATCATATCGGTGGGTATCAACTTAACTGTTATGGCTTATTTCATGATAAATGATATTAATAAGCGTAATAAACTCCGACATGTACTTTCTTTAGTATTAATATGGTAATAACTAAAATCATTAGGATTGTTATGATGATTGATGCTGTCGTTTTTTTGTTTGATGAATTTTTCATTTGTTTATATTTTTAATTTGTTTTGGTTAAGTATAAATATGCATCTTCCAGATTAGCGGTCTGAGAAACGGATCCGTCTATAGGTGATTCAGAAATGTATCTTACTGCTATTTTATCTTCTTTTCTGGATGTGCTTATTACAATATTATTGTTCTTGAAATTGTCTAAATGTTCTTTGTTAATAGCTACTTCGAATACTTTTTGATCTATGCGATCAATCAATTTTTCTTGATTGCTATAGGATAACAACGAACCATTTTTCAACACTGCTACTTGATCTGCAATCGTATCAATATCCGACACAATGTGTGATGATAGGATAACAATACAGTCTTGTGCCAAATCCGAAATAAGATTTCTAAAGCGGACACGCTCTTCTGGATCTAATCCAACTGTAGGTTCATCAAAAATTATAATCTTAGGATCATTTAATAAAGCTTGTGCAATTCCTATTCGTTGTTTCATTCCTCCAGAATAACTACCAATAGGTTTTTTAGCAGCATCCAGTAGATTTAATCCATTTAGTAATTGTTCTATTTTGAATTGAATTTCTTTATCAGCAATGCCTTTTAAAGCAGCTATGTATTGTAAAAATTCAAAAGCATTTAAGTTGGGATATACTCCAAAGTCTTGTGGTAAAAAACCCAGTTGTTTTCTTATATAATTGGCATCTTTTAAGATGTTATTCTTGTTGAGTATAATCATACCTTCTGTAGGTTTACTAACAGTTGCTATCATCTTCAGTAAGGTAGATTTTCCTGCTCCATTAGGACCTAAAAGACCTAATATTCCTTTATCGATCGTCATGGAAAAGTCCTTTAAACCATATTTATTTCTGCTGTATCTTTTTGATACATTTTTTATTTCTAATTTCATGATTATCAAGTTTATTTGTTTGTCGTTACTTTATTAATGGTAGTGGTAAAACCATTTTGGTTAAAGGACAAACTATTGTTATCTCCTTCAATTTGTGTTAAAACAACACCTACTGTAGTATCATACAGTGATTTTTGGTTTTTCTGTGTAAGCTCGCTTTTTACTCCTTGTTCCTCAGAAACTAGATACATTTTATCATTTTCAAGTACTATTTTTAAAGTGAGATTTGCTTCTTTTAATAAATAAGTACCTGCATATTTTTTGAAGTTATCGATGTCGATATTTTGAAAATTTTCTATAGGATTGTTGTTGATATATGCCAATAAATCATTGGTGATTGACTTTTTGGATGGAATGGATTTGCTGTTGGTAAATACCAAATACATATCCTTTGTTATTGGGTTATATTGATTTCTGAATGCATATCCGATATTATTTCCACCATGACCATAATATTTTGTTCCATTATCGTTTGATTTAAGCAATCCTAAACCGTAATATTCGTTTCCTGTTTCCATCATCATCTTCACAGTTTCTTTTTTAAGTAGTTTTTCGGTTTCAAATAAAGAACTATAAAAGACTTCCATATCTGTAAGGGTAGAAGCTATACTACCAGCAGCATACGCTATATTCGCAAAATAACGATAGTCTAAATACTGAGTTACATCTTTACCTTCGTGATAGGGCGTTGCCAAGTTTGGAAGATTCTTATGAACGTATGGATACGTATTCTTCATTTTTAATGGAAGAATAATACGTTCTCTTAATACGTCAAAATAGCTTTGATCAGTTACTTTTTCTATAATTTTTCCTAGTAAAAAATAATTAGTATTACAATAATCAAAAGAACCAACTATTTCAGGATTATTTTCTTCAACCTGATCTAATAAATTGGAATTGTAAAGCGCATCATCTTTTCCGTAAAAAATATCTAAAACATTCTTTCCAATTACTTCATCTAAACCACTTTCATGTGTAAGTAAGGCTCTAATTGTTAGTGAACCATCTACATTTTTGATGGGAGTTAGATAAGAACCAATGCTATCGGTAAGTTTTAGAGTCCCTTTTTCTATTTCTTGCAATATCAATATGGCAGTAAATGTTTTGGTAGCGCTACCAATATTAAATACACTGTTTTCGGTAAGATTAAAATTACCAAGGCTTATAGTCTCGGTTTTATGATTCTTTTTAACCAGTACAGCAATTCCTTTGTTTTGTTCTTTTAAAATTGAATTGTACTTTTTGGAAATAATGGCTAAATCGCTAGTTTGACTATAGCTTACATATTTTATAAATAGGATTGCCAGAAGAACTATTAATCGTTGTAAAGTTTTCATATGTCTGAGATTTTGTATTTGTTGAGATCAAAACTCAGTTATTTAAGCAGTAATAGGAAAAAAGAATGATGAAAGGCTTCTGAAACGTGATCAGAGCGTAAAAGTCATTTCAAACCAAAAAACAGTTCACTTAGATCAAATATGATATCTTACATCATGAAAATATGCTATTTCGACCGCTATAACTTACTTTTGAAAACAATTTTTAAAACGATATGATAACAAGATTAGACGCTTGGATAGATAATAAAATTATACAGAATATCATCATTTGGCTGTTTCTAATGATCATTTTTATAATGGTCATTCAGGCAGAGAATCGATTTTTGGTATCTATTGTTCTTATTGGCTTTATCATGCCACCTATCTATATAAACAACCTAAAAATTCTTCCGCTATTTTTTAAGAATAAATTTTCTTTAGGACTCACTCTTTTTGCAATTAATATTTTAGTTTTTACGGTAGTAGGGACTTGTTTTCTGAGTGATTTCTTTGCGAATTTTCAATGGAAAATGTTATTGAATGTTTTTGGAGGTGTTTTACTAATCATTCTATTTGGTACAGCTTTAAAATTAGCAAGAGATAGCTTTTATCGTAGACAAGAAGAAAAAGAAGCAGAGTTAAAGTTATTAAAGGCACAACTAAATCCTCACTTTTTGTTTAACACATTGAATAATCTATATGGATTATCGGTAATAAAATCTGAAAAATTACCGGATCTTATGCTACAGCTTTCAGAATTATTAAGATATAGTTTGTACGAAACCAAAGAAACTTTTGTGCCTTTAGAAAAAGAAATCCAATATCTTAAAAACTACATTTCCTTAGAACAAATACGTTTAGAAGATAAGGCAGATATTCAACTTCATGTAAACGGATATGATCCTGTAGATAAGGTAATAGCTCCAATGCTATTCATCGTTTTTGTCGAAAATGCGTTCAAACATTTAGGAGTGTTAGAAACTACAAAAAGTATTGTCGCCGTTACTATTGAAATAGGAGAGAAGGCTATAATTTTTAGGTGTATGAATACGATAGACACAAGTATTCCTTCCGAAAATAATTTAGAGAAAGGTAAAAGTGGTATAGGTTTACAAAATGCAAAAAAACGTTTAGATTTGATGTATCCGGATAAACATCAATTAGAAATCATGCAAGAAAACAATTCATATAATGTAGTTTTAAATCTTGATCTTTAGATGAAAGTATTACAATGTTTAATAGCTGATGATGAGCCGATTGCACGTCAAATTATAGAAAACTATACTAAAGAGATTCCATATTTAGAAGTTGTAAAGACTTGTAAGAATGCGTTTGAAGTAATGAGTTATTTACAGAGTAATACAGTAGATATATTGTTTTTAGATATTAATATGCCAAAATTATCTGGTATAAGTCTCTTAAAAACAATGCAACAAAAACCGCATGTGATTATCACTACTGCTTATCCAGAATATGCTGTAGAAGGATTTACACTTTCGGTAACGGATTATTTACTAAAACCTTTTTCTTTAGAACGATTTTTGCAAGCTGTCGGAAAAGTTATGCAGACTACTTCAATACAACAAGATACAGTAGTAATAGAACAAGAAAAGAAAATCACCTCAGTCTATGTAAAAAGTGATAAAAAAATTATCAAACTGGATTTAGACGAGATAAATTATATAGAAGCTTATGGCAACTATATTAAAATTTATACAGAAGAAATGATTTTAACACCGATCACCTTATCTGATTTTTTAGAAAAACTGTCGAGTGATTTTATCAGAACGCACAAATCATTTGTAGTAAATTTCAATAAGCTAAAGATGATTGATGGAAACCAAATCATATTGCAAAACAATAGCAAACTACCAATTAGTAAATCCTATAGAAAAATAGTTCTAGATAGAATTGATAAAGTATAGTTATAAAGTATTTCAACTTTTTTAAATACATATTTATCAAATTTTTCAATGTTTTTCACATTCATAATATAGAATTATGATAATACTAGTACATTTATAGAATAATTTTTAAATTTTATTTTTAATGAAAACAAAAATCATCAATCTACTTCTTTTCGCTTCCATACTTTTAATAGGGTGTAAGGCAGAAAAAGAAGAAAAAACGGAATTAAAACCCCATGAATCATTGAAAGCTCCAGTAGCCAAAAAAATTGCAGAAGAATTAAAAGCGCATGGTGATACCAGAATAGACAATTACTTTTGGATGCGTTTAAGTGATGAACAAAAAAATGCAGAAACTCCCGATGCTCAAACTCAAGATGTTTTAGATTATCTAAATGCTGAGAATGATTATAAGGATGCGGCCATGAAACACACAGACAGTCTACAGAAGACGTTGTTTGATGAAATCGTTGGTAGAATCAAAAAAGATGACTCTTCTGTGCCTTATAGTGATAATGGATATTCTTATTACAATCGATTTGAGAAAGGTATGAACTATGCATTGTATTGTCGTAAAAAACTAGAAGATGGTGCTAAAGAAGAAATCATGCTTAACGGTCCTGAAATGGCGAAAGGATTGGCATATTTTGCTTTAGGAGGATTATCTGTGAGCCCAAATAATGAGATGATTTCTTATGGAATTGATACCGTATCAAGACGTCGTTATACCATTTATTTCAAAGATTTAGCTAATGACAAAATGCTTTCAGATAAATTGGAAAATACTACTGGTGGTGTTGCTTGGGCCAATGATAATAAAACAGTTTTCTACACTTCTAAAGACCCTATCACATTAAGAGCTAATAAAATTTACAAACATGTTTTAGGTACTGATCAATCTCAGGATGTATTAATTTTTGATGAAAAAGATGATACATTCAGCACATTTGTATACAAATCAAGATCAGATAAATATATTATTAGTGGTAGTTTCCAAACATTATCCACTGAATATCGATATTTAGATGCCGATACACCAAATGGTGAATGGAAAGTGATACAACCAAGAGAAAGAGATTTGGAATATAGTGTTTCGCATTATGGGGATCATTTTTATATCAGAACGAATTTAGATGCAAAAAACTTTAAATTGGTAAAAACACCGGTTAATGCAACTACTAAAGAAAATTGGGAAGATGTAATACCACATAGAGATGATGTTTTATTACAAGGTTTTACACCTTTTAAGAATCACTTGGTATTAAGTGAAAGAAAAGACGGTCTTAGTACGATTCGTGTAAGAAAATGGGATGGTAACGATGATCATTATATCTCTTTTAATGATCCTGCCTATTTATCTTATACTTCTACCAATTTGGATTTTGATACAAATATCTTGCGATATGGTTATACTTCTTTAACGACTCCAAATAGTGTTATTGATTATAATATGGATACCAAAGAACAAACGGTTTTAAAAGAACAAGAAGTATTAGATCCTAATTTTTCTAAAGATAACTACGTATCTGAAAGATTATATGCTACGGCAAAAGATGGTGTAAAAGTACCGATATCTTTGGTGTATAAAAAAGGAACTCAGAAAAATGCAAATACACCACTATTGTTATATTCCTATGGTTCATACGGAAGTAGCACAGAACCAAGATTTAGTTCTACTAGATTAAGTCTTTTAGATAGAGGTTTTGTGTATGCAATCGCTCATATTAGAGGAGGACAGGAAATGGGACGTCATTGGTATGAAGATGGAAAACTTCTTAAAAAGAAAAACACGTTTACCGATTTTATTGATGCCGGAGATTTCTTAGTAAAAGAAGGATATACAAGTGCAGATCATATGTATGCATATGGAGGAAGTGCAGGAGGTTTATTAATGGGAGCTATTCTAAATATGAAACCAGAACTTTGGAATGGAGTAGTAGCTGCGGTACCATTTGTAGATGTAGTATCCACTATGATGGATGAAACTATACCTTTAACAACTTTTGAATTTGATGAATGGGGAAATCCTAAGAATAAAGAATATTATGAATATATGAAGTCTTATTCTCCTTATGATAATGTAGAAGCTAAAGATTATCCAAATATTCTTATTACAACCGGATATTGGGATAGTCAGGTACAATACTGGGAACCAGCTAAATGGATTGCTAAACTTAGAGAGTTAAAAACTGATAACAATCTTTTAATTATGGATTGTGATATGGAAACTGGACATGGTGGTGCTTCAGGACGTTTTGATCGTTATAAAAGTACAGCACTTAACTACGCGTTTATGCTAGATTTAGAAGGAATCGATAAATAATATATTTTAGTACCCAAAATAAAAACCGGCAGGATTAAATTCTTGCTGGTTTTTTTATGAAATACTAATTTTGAAAAATATTAAAACTCATCACTTGAATCTTTCTAAATCCTATATAATAAAGAAGAAACCTTTTATAAAGGTACTAATGCTGATAATTTTAACTATTGTCATATTTCCTTCTTCTTATGGTCAAATGAATACTAAAGATTCTGAAGGGAGTTTATCCAAAAGATGGTTAATTAAGAGTGATAGTATTAAGCGTTTTAAAATTGAACCCTACAAACCAGTTTATTTTTTAGTAGCTAATTATACAACCGATATCAATAATTTTCCAACCAGTGATAACCCACTTAATACTGTTGAAACACCATCTGATTTTTCTGATACAGAACTAAAATTTCAATTAAGTTTTAAAACTAGAGCTGTTAGAAATTTATTCGGAAAAAAAATAGGAGGTGATATATGGATAGGATATACACAATCTTCAAGATGGCAATTATATAGTGCTAATATCTCCAGACCCTTTAGAGAAACTAATTATGAACCAGAAGTTATGCTCGTGTTCCCTACAAAGTATAGGGTTTTTGGGTTAAATGGTGTATTTGCCGGTATTGGAATAAATCATCAAAGTAATGGAAGGTCAAATCCATTATCTAGAAGTTGGAATAGAGCTATCGTACAGTTTGGTTGGGAAAATCCTTCATGGAGCTTCGTTTTAAGACCTTGGTGGAGATTACCAGAAGATAGAGCCGAAGATGATAATCCTGGAATAGAAAATTATATTGGAAGGATGGAATTTTTGACCGTATTTTCAAAAGGAAGACATGATATTAGTGTACTCGCAAAACATTCACTTCGTAGTGGAAATAATAATAGAGGAAGTATACGTCTGGATTATGCTGTTAAAATTATTGGACAACTTCAGATCCATGCGCAGATATTTCACGGTTATGGTGAAAGTTTAATAGATTATAATCATAGTCAAACAACTTTTGGAATAGGCTTATCTCTTTTGCAATGGAGATAATAGTTGTAAATTACTAAAATGGCTGTTTGATGTATACAAATAACCAATGACACCATGCAAATTAGCAGGTGCATCTTGCAAATACCCATGTAAACCGCCAAAACTTCCGTTGGACTTGTACAAATCGCTTCTTGCACTGCCAAAATTTCAGCTGCACGTGTGCAAATTACCACTGGCGCTGTCAAAATTTCAGATGAAGGCATGCAAATTACTTCTGTACATGTACAAATTAGCACTTGCTATGTGCAAATTCAAAATTACTGGAAGAATATCTCTATTAATGCTGAAAGAAATGAGCGATAACTAAATGAAAGTATTAATCAATCATCATTTTACATAGAAATCAATTATTTATTACTTAGAGAATCTAGTGTGTTAATTATGAAACAAAAAGGCTGTTCATGTATAATGAACAGCCTTTTAAAATACTTAATAGCTAACTAAATATTTACTCAATAATCGAGATTTAAATGTTTCTAGTCTCATCTCGAAATCTAAAAACATTTTGAATTTAATACCCTATGGGTTTGCCCTAAGGTATTCTACTTTTATTTTTTGATGATAAATCGTTTCGTTATCGCAAATCCATCAGAATTTGTAAATCTAGCGAAATACATTCCTGATGCAAGTTGAGAAACATCCACAGTTAGTGAATCTACACTTGGATTGATTTTCCTTGCTACAGCACCTGTAGAAGAGAAGATCTCAATTTGCTCAAAACTACTTCCTAAAATTTCAATATTTAACTGAGAAGTAGCAGGATTTGGATATAAAGTAATCTTACTATCTGCATCTCTTGTGAAATTCAACAATTGATCACGGCTAGAACCTAAAATCACTACATAGTCTTCCACTTCACCATAAGTAAATGATTCACATGGATCTGGGATGTCGTTATACTTCATCGATACACGCATACGAGTAGCTCCAGTTGAAGCTCCAGCAGGAACTGTAAAAGATCCTGTATTGCTAGTATCTGTAGATGGCGCTTTACTAAATACTAATTCACCTGCATCATTGAAATCACCATCTCGGTTGTAATCAACCCATACTGCATACGCTTCATTATAAATCGTTCCCGTCCAAGTTGGAGTAATAGTAATTGTATTTGTTCCACTTAAGGTTGTAGTAAGTGAAGTGTAATCACCATAACCACCAGTTTCAGCACCGGTTGCATTGTCAATACTTCCTATTTGTACTCTAGATATAAATTCATCAGAAGTGATACGCCCGTTTGAATCACAATATCCTGTTGGAGGATCTGTATCACCTGATCCTTCTGCTAAGTTAATCGTATAATCTTCAACTTCACCATAAGTAAAAGTTTCACAAGAAGTTGGTATATCATTATACTTCATGGAAACTCTCATTCTTACGCCAGTTAGAGAAGTACCTGTAGGAACTGTAAAAGTACCTGTATTAGTAGCATCTTGAGATGGCGCTTTACTAAATACTAATTCACCTGCATCATCAAAATCACCATTATTATTATAATCAATCCATACGGCATAGGCTTCTGCATAGATAGTACCTGTCCAAGTCGGAACTATAGTAATATCATATGATTGCCCTTCATTTAAAGTAGTAGAAATACCAGTAAAATCAGAGTAGAATTGAGCTCCGGAAGTATTATTAATTGTATTTAGTTCTACACGACTAATAAATTCATCATTTACATTCGTACTAGCGGAGTCACAATAGGTAACACCACTAGAATCACTAGTAGTAAATGATGTGGTAGCTGCTCCTGAAACATTTCCTGCGGCATCCTCAGCGGTTACCGAAGCATTATAAGATGTTAAAGGAGATAATCCGGTTACATCAAAACTGGTTGTGGTAGAAGTTCCAACAGAAGTTCCATTAATCGAAATATTATAACGAGCTACTCCAACATTATCCGTAGAAGCTGTCCAACTTAATGTAGCACCTGAAGAAGTAATATTAGAAGCAGTTACATTTGTAGGATCTGATGGTGCCTGCGTATCAGGTACTCCAGGTTCAATTTCGAATCTACCTACAACTCCTCTTCGGCTATTGTTAATATATTCATTAATAAACCAGAATGAAGAATCATCGGAAGGGTCTACATCAATTTTACTGTAATCACCATATCTAATACTAGTGGTGAAATTTCCATTTCCATTAGCAATTAAACCTTCAGCACTAGTCATAGTCCCTAAAGGATCCGAGCTTAACCTTCCTGTAAAATAGGAGCTTACTCTTACGGTAGTTGGAGTAGTAGGACCAGACATCGAAGTATATCCCATTCCTATATTTCCTTGACCGTCCATCGCAAGACTCGCATTCCATGCATGTCTTCCATCTGGTGCAGTATAAGTACCTTCCTGATACAAAGACCAAGGTTGGTTATCACCACTTTGTCTAAACTCGTACCAACGAATACCAGCTAATTCTCCAGCACTGGCATCTGTATCTACTACAAAATTGAATACTGCCGAATTATGTGTTGGGAATTTTCTAAACTGTGCTTGATTCATTATAGTAGCCTGCAATGCATCAATTGATATTCCACCACCAGGTTGTGCTAAGTTAGAAAAACTACCTCCGTCAAAAACACTAATAAATGGAGTAGTGGTAATTTCTTGTGGACTAGATACTGTAGAATTTCCAGGGTTACTCCAATTTACATCAGCAGTCCAAACTTTTATATGATCTACAGAAACACCACTCCAAGCATTATCTTGTAAATATACAATAGTCGCACCTCCAGGTGCTGGTAAATCACCATTAGTAACATTAAGAGCTTGAGGGCTAAAAAATCCACTAGTCACTATTCCTGGAAGGTTAAAACCAAGAATTTGAGCTCCTGGATCTCCAGCTAACATAGCATCTCTTTCTAATGCCCATAATTTATTCGTTCCACCTGTATTTTCTGTAATGTAATATCCATCACTCCAAACGGATAATTTTTGATAATCCTGAATTCCTGAAATATTATAAACAAACCATCCAGCTGTAAGTGGGTTAGGTCCATCAGAAACCGCTACTTGAGCACCAGATCCTAAGAAAGAAAGTACCCAACGATCTGCCGCGTTATCATACGATACCGTTAGATCACAACATCCACCAGAAGGAAATATTGCAGGATTAGGAGCCGTTTGCCCTAATAATTGGTTACCAGCTTTATCAAAAATCATAAATCCTGTATTGTATACAACAAACACATGATTAGGACCAACTGCCAATGATGGATCTGTTGGGTTGGAACCAGAAGTATAAGAGTCAAAAACTAAATTAGCTGGTGCTCTTTGTACACTTCCTTCTTTTTGGTGTTTGTTTCTAACAAAATAGTCATTTGTTTTTTGAGGGTCTTTCCCTGCTACAATTTGATTTCCTAAAGACCTTTTATCTTTAGCTTCTCTTACTGAATTATCAGAGGGGAGAAGATCTTGAGGTCTAGACTGCATGGAGGATACATATTCCACAGATGAGACCGTTCCGTGATAAAAGGCTTTGGTTTTTCCTTGTTGGGCTTCCATGGTTAATGTAGCCACAAGAAACATAATTACGAATGCAAGTTTTAATTTCATTTGTGTAAAATTTAAGTAGTTAATTACCCTAAAGTTAGCACAAAAGATGTAGTTATTTTAACATTATTTTGCCTTTTTTAATTACCTAATGGTAAGACCATAACAGGCTTGTGTATTAACCTTTTTTTAGGCTTCTAAAATTATTTTGTAACCTTTTTTTAATTCGTTTTGTCCAATACATGTGAATTCACAATCAAATAATTATTCATAGTTAAAATCAAAAAAAATGAATCAATCAAAACGAACAATCAAAATGTTATTATTACTCTTTTACGGGTTATGTGTACATATAACTTATGCACAAAAAATGAACGTATCTATTCGAGTACCTGATGGACGAAATATCCAAGCTTCTAGTTTAGACGATCATATTCAGAAAGCAATAGATTCTATCAAACTTCCTGGTCTTTCTATTGCTATTGTAAACGATGGCGCTATAGTGTATCATAATGTTTTTGGAGTGAAGAGTTACAAAACTAAGGATCCAGTTACCAAACAGACCATTTTTGAAGGAGCTTCACTTTCTAAACCATTATTTGCTTATTTTATCATGAAAATGGTAGAAAAGGGTGAGTTAGATTTAGACAAACCTATATATCCTTATTTAAAACCTATTTTTCCTGATGGAGTAATAGCTAAGGACTCATTTGAAGCATATAAAACATTGACACCAAGAATTATATTATCTCATGGTACCGGTATTCCGAATTGGGTAAAAGGGAAACCTATTTCCATAGGATTTAAACCTGGGACTGATTTTTCATATTCAGGAGAAGCCTATCAACATTTAGGCGCTGCTTTTGGAACCAAATTAGGTATTGGCTGGGGAAATAAACTAGATTCATTAGTTATTAAAGAAGCACTACAACCAATTGGATTGGATAGAAGTCTTTATACCTGGAATACCATGTATGATAAAGATGTTGCGCATGGACATATGAAGGGAAAAACAAATCCAGAAATAAATCGATACAAAAAGGTTGGACCAGGTTTTAGTTTACATTCTGATGCTGAAGATTATGCAATGTTTTTAATTGAAATGATGAATCCTAAAAACATAAGTGTCAAAACACGAAATGAAATGCTTAAAGAACACAATCATTTCAAACCAAATAACAAAATTTTAAAGGAAACAGGGCAAACAGGATGGGGACTTGGTTTTTCACAAAAACCTACTCCAAATGGATTGATGCATTTGCATACTGGAAACAATCAAGATTTTCAGGCATATGCCATGTTTATACCTAAGCAAAAATATGGATTTGTGATGTTTGGAAATTCTGATAATTTATTTCCTTTACTAGAAACTTTAGAAAAACTTTTAGGAGAACATTTTTAATATAAAAAATTATGAAAGATATAAACGAAGTATTTGTATTTATAACAATGATATTAGCTATTGTATTAGTAGTATTCATTATAGCCAGATATACCTATCTTATTAAGAAAGCACTTATAGAAAAAGGGGTATATCAGGATCAGAAAAATAATAAATTGAAATATTTAGATCTTGGCTGTATTGTATTTGGACTAGGTATGGGATTATTAATTTCTTCCATTTTTACAACTTTTGGTTTGTCTGAAGATGCTACTGATTTATTAGTATGGGGTACCATACTTGTTTTTGGAGCTACAGGACTAATTGTTGCACATTTTATAAGAAAAAGACTTGAAAAATAGTCAAACACAAAGAGACTATAGTCTTATTCGCAAGGTAAATGATGGTGATACATCAGCTTTTAGGCAGCTTATATTTGCTTATAAAGATGTATCATTATCACTTGCTATTTCTATTATAAAAGATCCAATAGTAGCAGAGGATGTTTTACAAGATGTTTTTATCAAAGTGTATCATAAACTGCATACATTTAAGTTTAAAGCATCCTTTGCTACTTGGTTGTATAGAATTGTTGTGAACACTTGCTATAATGAGCTCAAAAAAAAGAAACATACGATAAGCCTACAAAATACTACTGAAACAGATGCGATACTTAATTATGAAAAAGATTATCTAAAAGATGCTGATCATAAAAAGTATATTAATTTGACCTTGGAAAAACTAAAACCAGATGAAGCTTTGGTGCTAAGACTATTCTATCTATGTGAATGTAAAATCAAAGAGATTCAGGATATTACAGGATTTAAAAGCTCAAAAATTAAAGTAGACTTACATAGAGGAAGAGAGAATTTTCAATTCTACTTAAAGCAAATATTAGGAGATGATTTAAATAATTTATTATGAAAGAAGAGAAACTTAAAGAAATGATCAGTAAGAGTACCATAGAAACTTCTGATGATTTTATAAATAAGGTAATGAAGGGTATTGAATTACAAGAAGAGAGAAAGAAACAATCAATATTTTGGTCTTTCCCTGTGATTTTATTTGTTTGTTCTGCGTTAATTTTAGCAATTGTAGGATTGTTGTTTTATATGTTGAATATCCAGAACTTTATGGAGTATGCTACGTTTAATTCTATTCCTAAGACACCTGTGTTTTTATTAGTTATTGGAGTAGCTTTTTACTACATAAATCATATAATGAGACTTCATCATAATGAGAAAACGATTTGATACCAACATAAAAAAGCCTTGTTTATGTACTATTAGCAAGGCTTTATCATATAATTGTTGGATTTTAGTAAGCCATTTCCACGATTTCAGCAGCCACTTCAGGAGTAATATCTTGATGTTCTCCTAAAGCTGTCATTCCGTGATCTTTTAAATTTTTAGCCACTTTAGCAGAAAAACCTTCATAATCAGCGGTATAATCTCTTAATTTGGTATCGATACCTAATGATTGATAAAACTCTTCTGTTTTTTGAATGGCTATTCTTGCTTTCTCTTCTGTAGTTCCCTCAAGAACATTAAAAATTCGCTCTGCATATTGTGCTAATTTTTCTTTTTTCTGATCAAACTTCTTAGTGTATGCACTTGGTAAAATAACCGCTAATGTACGAGCGTGATCTATTCCGTAAAAGGCCGTAAGTTCGTGTGCTATCATATGTACACTCCAATCAGTAGGAACTCCTTTTTGGATGTATCCGTTCAATGCCATTGTACAACACCACATAAAATTAGAAGCAGCCTTGTAATCACTAGGGTCTTTAATTACCTCAGGAGCTATTTCAATCAAGGTTTGAAGAATACCTTCAGAAAAACGATCCTGTAATGGAGCATCTGCTGGATATGTCATATACTGTTCTAATACATGTGTATAGGCATCTGCAACTCCATTAGCTAATTGTCGTTTTGGTATACTATGAACTACAGTAGGATCGCAAATTGAGAATTCAGGAAATAATCCAGGTCCACCCATGACCATTTTTTCGTTAGTTTCTGATCTGCTCACTACAGCACCACTATTCATTTCACTTCCAGTAGCTGGTAGTGTCAATACAGTTCCAAATGGTAATCCTTTGAATGTACGGATTCTTTTAGCTAAAATATCCCACGGATTATCACCTTCATACAATGCGGCAGATGATAAAAATTTAGTTCCATCTATAACAGAACCACCTCCAACAGCAAGCATATATCCTATATTTTCAGTTTTGATAACTTCCAATGCTTTTAAGAGCGTAGTATACTCAGGATTTGCTTCAATACCCGAAAATTCAATTACATTGTGATCTTTAAGTGCGGATGTCACTTGTTCATAAATTCCATTCTTTTTAATACTTCCTCCACCATATAACAATAATACCTTTTTGTCTTTTGGAACTTCAGAAGTTAATTTTTTAATTTCTCCTTTACCAAAAATTATTTTGGTAGGAACATACAATTCAAAATTTCTCATGCCCTTGTATTTTATTATGTTGATTAATTATATATTCAAATTTTATTCTACAAATTTCAAAATAAAAAACATTTAAATTATTGATCTATGGTAAGAAAAACTAAAAAATTGCGACAAATACTGTTATAATTATGTAAATATTAGTCGGTTTTTTAGTTTGACTAATCGATTAGTTTTAGTTTTACCCCAATGATAGCACCAGAGATACCTAAAAACGAAAAATACAGACAAATTGCTGTAGAAAAGTATGGATTATTGGATACATTATCAGAAGAAAGTTTTGATAATATCACGTCGATTATGGCTTATATCTGTGATGTTCCTATTTCACTTATTACGCTTTTAGATAAGGATCGTAATTTCTTGAAATCACATTATGGAGTACCTTTCAATGAGTCGCCTAGAGAAATTTCTTTTTGTGGTCATGCAATTAATTCAGATGACCCTATTACAATCATAAAAGATTCTAGAAAAGACGAACGTTTTTTTGGAAATCCGTTGGTATCTGACCATAAGGCTATATTTTATGCTGGAGCACCTCTTATAGATGCCGAGGGCTTTAAACTTGGGACATTATGTGTTTATGATACGAAACCAAGAGAATTAACCTCCGAACAAAAGAATGCTTTATTATCTATGTCTAAGCAGGTAGTAAATCTTTTTGAACAACGTTATCAAAACCTAAAATTAACACAATTAAGAGATAAATTAGAAAAAAGGAATGAAGATTTGAAGAAATTWGCCAGTGTAGTATCTCATGATTTAAAATCGCCATTGGCAAATATTATTTCTTTGACTGAATTATTAGAAGATGATAATAAAGATATACTCAATGAAGAGTCTCTACAATATTTAGAATACCTCAAAACTTCTTCTTATTCCTTAAAAGACTATATAGATGGGATTTTGAACTTTTATAAAAGTGATGATCTTGTTAAGAATAAGAAAGAAACTATCGATATCAATCACCTTTTAGAAGAACTAAAACAAATTACCGATTCTGATCATAAAGCAACTTTTAATCTAAAAGGAAATACTAAAGAATTATTAGTAAATAAATCTGCATTAATGCAAGTATTGGTTAATTTGATTACGAATTCGATTAAATACAACTCAAAACCTGAAATAATTATTGATATCATCATTGAAAAGATTAATGAACGATATCACTTTTCAGTTGCAGATAATGGAAATGGGATTCCTCAGAATTATCAAGAGAAAATTTTCGATTTATTTACTGTTGTAGGAGTAGAGGATAGAGATGGTAATTTAGGAACTGGAATTGGATTAGCTACCGTGAAAAAAATTGTTCAAAGCTTAGGTGGAAAAATTTCAGTGGAATCTACAGAAGGATTAGGAAGCACTTTTACTTTTTCTATACCGTGTAATTAAACGCCTTCAATTATTTCCTTAATATGATCAATCAAAGATTATTCATAAAATAGTTTACTGAATATAAGTACTCATTCACTGAAAAGGTTCATACTCCTGTAGAAAACCGAAAATATCAATTAAACATAAACGTTTTTCTTTCGTCATTTAATATGTAATTTCAGAAGTAGCAACTATGAAAAATACATACTTGAAAAAAGTTATGATGTTTAATATGATGATTTTTTTAAATTTTATAGTTTCTTTACAAACGGGAAAAAATTATATAAAGCATCTGTTAGAACTTCAATTTATTACATCTAAATAATGGTAATCATTTAATATACATCTATGAATAAATTTTACTCTTTWCTACATCATTTGGCGCCAATATGTTCAGAAAGAGATGTTCACTCAGAAATGAGTAATCATCAATTTTGTCTAACCCTAATTTTAGAACTATGAAAAGTAACAATGTTAAGATACTATTGGTTGCAATATTCATTGTAGTATTAGCCCAATCATGTGCAAATGATGATAATTTTGTAAATATTGACAACCCTGATACTTCTGTCGTATCGGATAAAACCACTAAACTTTCTACAGATTGGAATAAACTTTGGTTAGAATTAGACCGCTATACATCGGGGATGCGTCCAAATGCTACTGCTAGAGCGTTGGCATATATCCACTTAGCGGCTTATGAAACTGCTGTAGCGGATATGGATGGATATACTTCCAACCGGAACAGATTAAGTGATTTTAATTTAAATCCAAATGAGCGAGCCGATAATGTTGATTTAGATTTGGCTTTAAGTACTTGCTATGCGTTAGTATTCGATCATTTTATGTACAATGTAGAATCGAGTATAAAAGCTGGAATAAATCAATTAAAAGAATCAAAAGAAAATGAACTTTCTGTAGGCTTAACTGAAAATGTAATTGAGAATTCTATTGAATGGGGAACTTATGTTGCCGAACGAGTAATCGCCTATAGTCAAACAGATACAGAGGCAGAAACACAAATTTTAGATCCTCAGCCATTTTCTTACGAACCTCCAGTTGGTGATGGTTTTTGGACGTATAGCGCTGATGCTGAAAGAGCTTGGTTCCCTTATTGGGGTTCGGTGAGAACTTTTGTAATTTCTTCAGAAGAAACTTCAAGTATTCCTCCACCTATTTCATATAGTGAACAAAACAATAGTGCTTATTATAATCAAATGTTAGAAGTATATGAGGTAAGTACGGCAGCGAGAGTTGACGATAATGAAGATTTATGGATTTCTGAGTTTTGGTCTGATGATGTCGAAGGTTTAATGATGAGCCCTCCTGGAAGACAAATATCAATTGCTATACAACTAATGGAACAAGATGATATGGGATTTGAAGCATGTTTGGCTCTTTTTCTAAAACTAGGGTTTTCATTAAATGATGTTTGCGTATCTACTTGGGAAGATAAATATCAGTATATGGTAATGCGTCCTAATGTGTATATCAATGAGTTTATAGATGAGGATTATCAGACGAATCTATATAGGTTTATATTTTGGCCAAATCCTTCTTTTCCAGGGTATCCTTCAGGTCATTCTTCTTTTGCTTCAGCAGCAGCTGGTATATTTATTGATCATTTTGGAGATACTGTCAGCTTTACTGATCGCAGCCATGAAGGAAGAACAGAATTTAGAAGTACTCCTAGAGAATTTTCATCTTTCAGTGAAATGGCAGAAGAAAATGCCTTTTCAAGAGTTCCTTTCGGAGTGCATATTAGAATGGATTGTACAGAAGGATTGAGGTTAGGGTATGAGGTTGCGGATGCAATTAATGATTTTAATCTTCATACCAACTAAATTAAGTTTTAAAAAACTATGAATATTTTTTAGTGTTTACCTTTATAGAATTAATATTCACTATCAATTAGTTTTGTTACAGGCTTCGTAAGAAATTACGAAGCTTTTTTTATTATAATAACGACATACATTATTAATAGAATTGATCGAAAACTATTCAAAATGATTTATAATGAATACATTTTCAGGTTAATAGATATTTAATATGGGAGTTAATCATGATAGGTAATAATCAAATGTTAATATCTACATTTTGGGAATTTTTCACTGAAAACCGTGACATGTTTTTTTCATTTAATGGATAGTTTTGGATTGACTTTTAAAACCAACTTTTAACTCACATGAAAAACATAAATAGGGTAATGGTATCATCTTTAATACTGTTCCAAATACTACATATTTGAATACACTTCAATAATTAGCCAGTTTTTTTAACCTCAAACTATTGTAAAAACAAATCAACAAATCATTTTAACCTATGAAAACCTATCAATTTCAATTCTTATTAGCCAACTTTTTACTATCAGGAATATTTCTGATTCAAGGACAAACTACCAATAATATAACTATTAATAGAGATGGTATCAATTTCTCTTTTTCTATAAATTGTGATGGTGGTCCATGTGAATATGGACAGTTTGTAACCGGTGATTATTGGGTAAGGCCTAACTCTCCAAATGGTAGCGTAACCATTACCGAAATGACACCAAATGGTGAGTTTAATGGAGCGGTAGTAAATCCAGATCTCTTAAGAGATAGTTCTGGAGAGTTAATCGCTTTTGATGACCAAAAACAAAGTATCCTTAATACTTATGATCATTATGATGGAAGTCTAAACATTATGAATCAATTACCTTATCAAGCTAAAGCAGGAGAGTCTATATTCAAAATTGCTGGTACCACAACAGGATGCGGGACAAGTGCGATTACCAGTGGATGTGTTAAATCTGCTGTGGTACTTACCGTTCTTTCAGAAATACCAGTTGATAGAGGAACTACATTATTTAGACCTCCGTTTCACGGTACATGGAAACCGTTATATTCTGTTACCAAAGTAAAAATGAATAGATTACCAACATTATCTCAGGCTACCAATGGTTCAAGTGGAACAATTGGAGGTCCAAGAGGTTATGAACATTGGCTAGTTCCTCAAATAGATTTATACCATAAAGGGATGGGAGAATTTCATAGAGCTACCATTCCTCATGCATCACAAACCCCTTATGCTGCTGATCAAGCTAAAGATTTTTTAGATGATTTAGCTGGAGTGTTTGGAGTAGAAACAGAAGAAGAAAAGAAAGCTGCTGTATATTCATTAATTCAAAAGGGAATAGATAATTATGCTGTATATAAAATGGGAATTCCTTTTCAATCAGGTGCAGGACAGCATTTAGGAAAGAAACCGCCTATTACCTTTTTTGCAGCAATGTATGATGATGTAGCCCTATTAGAAGAGGTGAGAAGTATTGCTTCTAATGAAGATTTAATACAAAAACGATTTTTTCAAGAAGATGCGCAGGTTAAGATGGGGAAATCTGGAATGGCAATATGGGGTGATGATTTAGGATTAGAAAATATCCATTGGTATTTTTCTCGTATGTATCCCAAAATAGATAGTCAAGGTTCTGCAGCAGATCCATATGGTTATATTGATGGGCCAGCGGGTGGAATTCATCCCGATCCTTCTCAAAATAGAGACAGAAATTATATGGGTGTTGCGGGCGGACCCATTATCGGGTATGCATTCTTGCAGCATCTAATGCCTTGGCTAAAATATGCTGCTGGAGATGAAGAAGTGTTGTTATGGTCAGATCGAGTTTATTCCGGATATGGAATTCCTGGTTTTGATGGAGGTATATGGACATTACCTGATCCAGTTGCACCAAGAGATCCAGATGAATCAGACAGCTGTAAACCATTTAAACTATATTCTACAGGAGTATCTGAGTGTACCAAGTATATGGTTACATGGGGACCACAAGAAAATGACTTTAACCAATATATCGCTCATGACCAAGATCCTAATACCTATGGTAGAATGTCCGAATTACACGGTACAAAAGTTGAGTTTAACAGACTCCCTTCTTTAGTGAGAAATTATTGGAACGAACTAAGACCAWGTAGTGACCCTAATAATAGTAATTATCCTTGTCCAGGACTTGGCGAAGTGCCCGATATGACCTTAAATATTGCAGAGCATGAAGAAGATGTAGAAAATGATGTAAATATTATTATATCTTCTAGTACAATAAATGTAAACTCTTTAAAAAGTTATAATAGAATATCAATTAAATTATATTCTATGGTTGGAGCAGAACTATTTGTTAAAGAAGGAACAGGTAATGATATGACAATAGCTCTTAAAGATATATCATTGAATCATGCGACTCCGTACATTTATAGAATTCGTTTAGATCAAAAAGTATTTAGCGGATTATTTGTTACCACAAAATAGGTATCGTATCACACCTTTTAATTTATAATTCACTCTGACGGAATGATCATTCCGTCAGCTTTACTTATACATTTTCAATTATTTAGCAGTATCAATTTAAATAAAGATTATGTTTAAGCGATTTCGAATTATAAAATGGATAGCATTAGTTTTAGGAGGTGTTTTTGTATCACTTTTTATTTTTGGTTGGTGGTTTATGAGTTTAATACCATCTTCTGAAGATAAGATTGATATTACTTCATCTCGTGTATCAGATTTACCATACTTATCTGAAAACGTCATCACCAATCGTGGTAGAATTTTGACTGTAGTTACCAGTACTAACATGATGGGTGACACAGATAAAAAAACTGGTTATGAGTTAACAGAATTAGCTAGGGCGTACTATATTTTTCAAGCGAATGGTTTTGAAGTAGATATTGCCAGTCCTTTAGGAGGAGAACCACCTGTGATAATAGATAAAGAAGATATGGGTGTCTATGATTATGCATTTCTAAATGATAGCATTGCACAGCATAAGGTGAAAAATTCTATAGTGGTGGATCATATTGATCCAAAAATGTATGAGGCTGTATATTTTGCAGGTGGAAAAGGAGCTATGTTTGATTTTCCTAATAATCAAAGTATTCAAAATATTATAAAACATTTGCACCAATCCAATAAAGTGGTCGGTGCGGTATGTCATGGCCCTGCTGCATTGGTGAATGTGACTTTAGATTCTGGAAAACCTCTACTACAGAATAAAAAAGTATCCAGTTTTACCAATGAAGAAGAATTACTATTAATTTCAGATGCAAAAGAAATTTTTCCTTTTCTATTACAAGATAAATTGGAAGAAAGAGGAGGAGAATTTACGGAAGGTGACATGTATTTAGAACAAATTAGTCATGATGACAATTTGATTACTGGTCAAAATCCATGGTCTACCTGGAAACTAGCAGAAACAATGGTGCATCAATTGGGTTATACGCCAAAACATAGAGAAATTACGGCAGAAGAAAATGCAGTCCAGGTTTTAAAAATCTATCATAAAGAAGGAGCTGAAAGAGCTAGAGAGTTTGTAGATCAAATGTATGATAATGAAAAAAAGGAGATAGATAGAGTATTGATTGCTAAACATGGAATTATAGGAGCTATGCAAGGTAAAATAGGTAGGTTTTTTAGTCTCACTAGTCTTACATCTTATTTGAAATCAAAAACTACAAAAAGTTAAACAAAAAGATCTTTTTATGCGTCTAGTTTTTGTTCCTGAATAGCATAAATATAAGTACATTTGAAAAAAAACTGTTGAATTTTTTAGATATATTATTGATAATTATTAGCAGCGCAGGGCTTCTGCATGGGGTCTTGTTTGCTTTTTATCTAGTAATTATAAAGAAGAAAAAGACATTACCGAATTTACTATTAGGTTTCATATTAGTTTTTATGGCTTTTAGAGTGGGTAAATCGGTAATGTTAAATTTCGGAGACAATTTAGAACCCGTTTTTATTTTTATTGGATTAGCCTTTCTGCTACTTATTGGCCCGCTTTTAAGGTGGTATGTTTTAGGAATGACAATACCCAATTTTAAATTAGATACGTATGATTTTCTAGAATTATTACCCTTTTGTTTCGTTTTTGGTGCTAGTTTTTTCGTTTCTAGAGAATGGTATGAAAATAGTAATCTTGCCATTGTAGTTTTTGGAAGCGGTTTAATTTTTATCTATCTACACCTTATTTTCTATATAGTTATTAGTTTTCGCTTAGTTAGGAGATTAAAGAAATCTCAGTATAGGTTTCAAACAAAATCTCAAAAAGCAATACTACATTGGTTATATTACCTGATCATTGGAAGTTTTATCATTTGGATTACCTACGTTTTAAATATTTTAGATGGAGCTGTACCTTATATCGTAGGACCAATTGTATATTCAATTGTTATCTACTTTTTAAGTTATAAAGCATATCAATTACAAGTTGCAGAGATAGATGGAAAAGTTTTTTCTGAAGATGATAGCCTTTCTTTATTTAATAAGATTTCTCAACTTATGGTTGATCAGAAATTATATCTTGATCAAGACATCTCTTTGTTGAAATTAAGTCAGATGATAGAAAAAACGAAGCAACAAACTTCTACTATCATTAATCAATATGCTAAAAGAAATTTTAATGACTATATCAACTACTATCGTATCCAGGAAGCGAAAAGGTTATTTTCTGATTCAATGAATAATAAGTTCACAATTTCATCAATAGCATTTGATGCAGGTTTTAATAGTTTGTCTTCATTTAATCAAGCATTCAAAAAATTCGAAGGGATCACACCTTCAAAGTATAGAGAGTCTATAGGAAAAAAGTAGCATATATATTATTTTTTTCTTCTTTTATTTCTCTTAGGTTGTTTGTTAGATCCTTTTCCTTTATTAGTTTCTGTAAATGTTTTCTCTTTTCTTAATTCCCTGAAATGTTCAATAATTTTGGTTTTTACTTTAAAAGTCAGGACACTTTTCCTTTTGGTATAACTATAGTAACAACCTATTATTAATCCTACTCCTAATACTATTGGGATAGATCCATTTTCTATTAAAGGGAATTGTGTATACAAATTAATTGCAACTCTAGGTTCAAATGTTAGAAGTATAAATAAACCGTATATAAATGATATAATTCCAAAGATGAAAAAAGTATATATTTTAGAATTAATTCCTTTTAAAATTTGTTTTTCCAGTTTTTGAATATGTATATCACTTAAAAAAGGATTATTACGTTCTTTCTCTTTTTGAATAAGAAGTATAAGCTCTTGATTCAGAAAATCAAATGATACTCCATAACTTCTTTTTTTAAGATCTTCTTCGGTTATTTCGTATTTCATAGAGCTTTTATTTGTTGTTTTAAAATAAAAGTCGATTATAGATTATAACCGACTTTTATATATATACAGTTGTTATTCATTATTTCATAGTAACACCGCTGAAAATAGGAGTTTCACTTTCCAATCCGAGTTTATTTCGAACTACTTGTCCAGCTTGTAGTCCTGAAACGATAGCTCCTTCATAATAACCAACATTTACTCCAAAATTAATCCAATCTCCAGTAATGATCAAGTTATCAAAGCCAGATTCGTCTGCTTTTAATCGGTATTTATTAGAACCAGGAAGTGATAATGTATATCTGTCAGTAGGGTTTACATTGGCGCGGAAAAATTGAGTTTTTAATCTTGCATAATCTGTTTTCGCAGTTTTTGAAAAATCATGAATCACATCAAATTTCATTCCCTCAGGATATTCTAAGGTTGTGGCATTTTTAAAGAACCATCCCATTTTATCTCTTAGCCATTGTTCTGAAACACGCATAATTCGCTCTAATTGCTCATGTGGGTAGTTATGATCCGAAAATGGTGGAATTACCTCTGGATCCAAAAATGAACCTGTATAGTATATTAAAACTCCAGGTTTATGATCACCCCAATCTTCAAAAGGTAGTACTTGCGACATATCAATAAATGAATATTGTGGATCGGCATAAGTAACCAAGTTTGGTAATGCTCCTTCAGGGAATCCCCAATCCGGTAAATGCATCCCTAATTCTTTAAGATTAGGAGTGATCCATAGTTGCATTGACATTGTTGGAATACTTTTTACATTCGTATACATTTTATTCCAAGCTTCATTATTCGCAATGATTTCCTTACAAATACCTTCATTTCCACCTAATACATCAATAGGAATTCCTAATACAGTATAATCAAAATCTTTTCCTTTTTCTAAAGAAAGTTGTTTTACATTTTTCCATCCACACCATGATTCTTCCAAATCAAACTTTCCATCTTTTAGTGCCTTAGCTTGCTCGTCATCTATTTGATCATATAAAGGTTCTCCAGGCCAAACATCAATACCTTTTAATTTATACGTTGGGTTATAGGTGCCATCTTTTAGCGTAACCTGTTCTGCCATAGATATTTTTTCTATTTCTCCAGTATCCGAATAATGAACTTGTTCTACTTTATGGAAAAATTTAAAGTTTACACCTCTATTTTTTAGAACCAAATATATTGGTGTAATCATTGTATCCGCTGTTCCTGCTTTAAATTTCCAAACAAATGATCCCTTGTATCCAGCAGAATTGGTTAGGAAATGAAGTCCAACACCAGCTGCCAAACTACCTTGTTGGTCCGCTCCTGTAAGGTTATGGAAAGTTCCAGTATATAGGAATCTAACCATAGCAGAACTTAATAGACGTTCACTAGCACCATGATTTTTTAACCACTCACGATAATCCAGATCATTAATCTTTTCATAATCTAATTCATGAGTTTCCGGATTGTAAACATCAGCAAATGTTCCTTTCATATTGACTAAACCAAACTCCACAAATACTGCTAACCAATAGAAATATTCATTATGATCTGCTATAGCATCAATAAGCTTCGATACCCATTTAGAAAGTGTATGTAATATTTCATTGATGATCGAATGATGATCTTTTCTGGCGGCATGTTCATGTTCTTCATTTACCAAATTATCTACTAATCCAGATACATAATGTAATAACTTTTCGCCTTCATGTTTAAAAACCTTGTCTTTAACAAACGTTTCAAACTTCGATTTAAAATCAGACCAAAGTGTATGATGTTCTGGAGCTTTCAGATCTTCAATAGATTCGGATGCTTTAGCTATTATACTATCTTTATTAGGGTCAGTTCCAAATAAAATTTCTGCTACAAGTCCGATAGCTTTTTTTACAATGGCCGAAAATGGTAAAGGGCCACCTTGACCAGGAATATATTCATTAGAGGGAAAAATAATGTTCTTTTTGATCCATTGATTTGTCTTTGGATCAAAGTGCGTTAAAAGGGTAGTATCTTCACGATCAAATGCTTCATCCCATGATTTAAAAGGACTATCTGGCATTAAATTATGTTTCTCGCACTCTTTATAAGAATCTTGAATAAGTCGAAAAGCGTTTTCATACCATCCTTGCGCAATATGAATACCATGTTCCTGAATTCGTTCATTAGGGCCTCTTCCAGTTGCTGTTTTTCCTCCAAGGCGCCATCCCATTTGATAGATAGTTATTTCATAATGATCCTGCCAGTTTTCGTAACTACTGAGTTCATAAGCCGCAGTTAATGAAGACATACCACTACCTAAAATGGCAATTTTCTTTTTAGATGATTCTGTGTTTTGCATTAGTTTATTAGTTTTAAGGAATATCGATTACTTTGGTTGTAAATTCTTGATTGAAATGAGATGCGTTTAATTCATTCTCTGTTATAGGATAAATAGGTTTATTATTATGGATAAATTTTGTAACTATTGGTGAATTATTCCATGTTGCCGCTTCTTTATATAGATCATCCAAATGAGGTAGTATAAAGATCTTATCGAATACAATTTCTACCAATCCGAAAAAGTTGTGTGCCTTGTGGGTAACATATTTAATATCTTCTTTTGATAGAGGATAATGAGTAGGGTAGAAGGCTTCAATATCCGTTATTAAAGAAACCGCACAACCACGTGGATTTCCAAAAATCTTTCCTAAGATTCCAAAAGTTACGCCTTCGACCATCGATTGCGCATACAACAATCGGTATAGCACAATATTCATAAAATATTGTTCGTAGATATTTTCCTTGAATGCTATGGTATCTGCAATTTCATAACCTGCAATGATACTGGAGTTATGTGCTCTATACCATGAACATTCATTTGGGGTTTCTATATAGTCCAACCAGAATTGTACAGGAACGGGTAAATCTTCAAATGTATCACCAGATTCTTTAATTAGTTGAGCTAAGGTGGCAAGATATAAGAAATAACTATTTACCTCTCTCCACCAAGGACTTCCTGGTTGTTTACCATCTATTGGATTAAGAGTACCTCTTTTTATTTCCCATTTGATAAAAGCTAATTCAGAATTCCCTAATCCTTCACGTCCTTTTACAAATGGATCTCCATATTTTTGATAAAAATCATAACGTAGTTGATAACGACCTTCTGGATCGTTAGAAACACCATCTACAATAGTTTGGGCGTTTTTCTTTAGTATTTCTAGTTTGTTCATATATTCGCAAAAAAAAGCTTCATAAACATACAAGTAAAATTGTTAAAAACAATAATTATTTTCGTTATTTCCATTAACATTTTACTTAAAAATTCCCTATATTAACCATTCCAAATGGCAAGTTATCTCAAATATTATTTAGGAATATTTTTATTAATACTACTATTGCCACTTGATCTTGAGGGGCAAACCACTGTATTATTAGATAATACATCCGAATTAAAGGATATTGGGTTACAAACCCAATACCTGGAAGACGCATCTTTAAATCTTACTATTGATGATATCATAAGTGATAAAATGATGTCAAATTTTCAAACCAATACTAAGGAAACAATAAATTTTTCTAGTACTGCATCTGCCTATTGGTTAAAATTTGATATAAAGAAGGAAGTGTCCGATAATTTTTATTTGAATGTTGGTTCTGCTTTTATAGATGTCATATCACTATATGAATATGACAGTTCTGGTCAATTAATATCTACAAGACATACAGGAGATGACTTACCTTTTGATACAAGAGAAGTTGAAATAGGTAATTATTTATTTGAACTCGATTTTGATCCAGGTACCACAAGGACGTTTTACCTAAGAGTAAAATGTGATCAACCATTATTCTTTTTATTACGTGTCGGTACACTTTCTAATTTTGTAGCCTATACACACGATTTAGATTTCGTTCAAGGAATTTATTTCGGATTCATGCTCTTGATATTTCTTTATAACTTGTTTTTATACATATCCATAAGAGAAAGAATTTATTTGTATTATATCGCATATGTAGTAATTGTTACATGGTTTGGAGCCTCTGTATTTGGATATTTCTTTGAATATTTTTGGTCGGATTATCCAATCATTAACAAATTTGTTGTGATCAGTGCTGGATTAACAATGATCACTGCAACTTTGTTTACACAACAATTTTTAAATACCAAAGAATCAGGTTCTCGTTTACATAAAATATCTATGATCTTTCTGATAGTAGGTTTTTTGGTGTGTGCTTTGGTAATTGTAGGATTCAAAATAGAAGGTCTGAAACTTTCGCAAGTTGGACTTTTGGCGATGGCTGCATATTTTCTGGTTTTAGGGATACGCTTTAAATTAAAAGGATTTCGCCCTGCTATTTACTATTTGTTAGCTTGGGGTGCGTTGATAGTAGGGATCTGCTTCACTATTTTTGAATCTTTAGATATGATTCCAGTAATGAAGTATTTAAATCCTATGCAGATTGGTTCGGCCTTTGAAGTATTATTGCTTTCATTTGCTTTGGGTGATCGGATCAATATGTATAAAAAGCAAAAGGAAGATGCTCAGTTAGAAGCCCTGATTTCAGCTAAAGAAAATGAAAAGCTAATTCAAGAACAGAATATTATATTAGAACGTAAAGTAGAAGAACGAACTGCTGTTGTTGCACTTCGTAATAAAGAATTAGTAGACCTTAATAAAGAAAAAGACATGCTAGTGAGCATGGTTGCGCATGATCTTAGAACTCCCTTACACCAAATGAAAGGGTCTATTTGGTTGTTGGATATACCTAATATGAAGCTTACCGGGGATCAGGAAACGTATTTGAACGCAATTAATAGTTCTGTGGATCGTCTTACGGATATGATAGGACGTATCTTGGATACGCAAGCTCTCGAGACGAAAAAAATCAAATTAGTGAATGAAACATTAGATATTGTTGAATTGGTTGAGTATGTAGCGAAGTGTTTTGATCTAATTGCTAAAGAAAAAAATATTGAGATAGGAGTAGAGGCGGAAATGGGAATGCACTTGGTAGAAATCGATAAGAATTATATGATTCAGGTGTTGGAAAACTTATTATCTAATGCTATCAAATTCTCAAATACTGAAAGCAAAGTTGTATTAAGAGTTCATTCTGATACTCATAAAACAAGGGTTATAGTAGAGGATAATGGTCCTGGGATTAGCGAAGATGATCAAAAGAAACTTTTTGGGAAATTTCAAAAACTCACTGCGCAACCAACAGCTGGAGAATCTTCTACAGGGCTAGGATTATCCATTGTAAAAAAATATGTCGAAGCGATGAAAGGAACCATACATTGTGAAAGTACACTTGGTGAAGGAACGCAATTTATTATTACTCTTGATGCTAAAGATAAACTACAGAAAGTCGACGGATAGTAATTTGATCTTTACGCTTTATAGATTAGAGTAGTATAAAAACTCTTAAAACATTGCTAGCTTAAATTTTATGTTATTTTTGTACCCGTTAATAAATCGCTTTCCATGGTATGAATTACTTTTATAGAAGCGACTATTTTATGAGCCACAATAACCTACTATACATTTGGATTATAGGAATCTTTCTAAACATTCCTCTCGTTACTTTTAGTCAAGAGAAAGATACCTTTACCGGAAAATATAAGATCGGTAAATATATCGGCGAAGCAAACTACACTTATACTTTTACAGAGAATGATACCATTTTGGATGGTATGTTTCAGTTTCAAAGTTCGAATTTACAGGCGTTATTAGAAAAGAAGGACACTTCTTTTTTAATTAAAGGTAATTTTGAGAACAATCTTCCTAATGGATCGTGGACGTTTCGATTTAATTCATTTCAATCTAATAAAAAGAGTAAACTTGAAGATTATCAGTATGTAGTAAATGTTAGTGGAAAACAACGTGTAGTGAATGGTGAATTTATTGAGGGATATCCTAATGGAACTTGGAGCTATGTTGTACAAGAGATTATAGATTCAAAAGTTGATAAAGTCACTTTTAAAAGTTCAATAGAATTTGAAAAAGGAATTCCGCAAAAAAGTTTTCGCATTGAAGATCAAGATCAAGAATTAGTAGGACGTTTTTTAAGAAATGGTTTAGCCCATGATCGATGGACATTATATTCGGATCAAGAAGTTGATGAAGCAGAAGCCTGGAACTTTAATGAAGGTGTGCTAGAACGTATTCGTATCAATAAACGAGGGAATTCAAGTGAAATTATCATTTTTAATGATATTCAAAGCCAGACAAAAACTATTACACTTGATAAAAGATACCTGGATATTTTAAAATTAAAGTTAAAACCAAAGGAAACCCCAGAAATAACGAATAGTAGTATCCTTATGTTGCTTGATCAAAATGACAGATATTATAAAAGTATAGATACTATTCTATCTGATATTAATCCTGTTACTTTTGCACCAAAATTTCAAGTTAGAGTTCCATATTTCCCATTAAATATTTCAGAAAAGAAGAGTATAGATTCTTTAGAATTTTGGAATCAGAAGTCTAAAAAAATAAGTGCTGATTTACAGCAAGATACACAACTTGCTATTCTTAAATTATCAGATAAGAAGGTACGATTGTTACTAGATTCAGTTGATGCTATTTCTGAAAAGATTCTGGATCCTATCCAAAAAATCAGTGCTTATAAAAATGATTCCATCTTATCATTCATATCCCGAAAAGAAATCGTAGACAAGGTATGGTTAGAAGGTATTCCTACAATTAGTGGGTTAAAAACCGAGCCTAAAATAAATATATCTACTCAGAATAAGTCCAATGTCTTCTTTGAAATAGAAAAACTTTCTAAAGAAACTCTTGAGTATTTAGTGGCGATTCAAAAAGAGTTAGATAAAAAAGTTAGCAAACAAAGGAGAGAACAAAAAGCTATTGAGCTGGAAAAAAAGATGATTTCTCAGTTGGAGTATTTAGCTGTTGTAGAGAAATCTTTTCAAAAAGATACGGTGCCTGAAATATATGTAAAAACATTGGGCACAATTAAAGAGAATGCTCAGAAAAAGCTCAATAAGTATGCGGCATTAAGTGACGTTGATCAAAAATTAGAGTATGCTAAAGAATTAGTAGTATGTTTTGATGCATTGGATAATATTGGAGAAACGATTATAAAGTTACCCGAACAGCAAAATGAAATAAAGGAAAAATATCAAGATGCTGTATGGAATCCGTTTACAGCTACTGTAATGAATGAAATAGTTAAAAAAAGAATTACACAAGCTTATGAGCAGATTCTGATACCTTATTTCCTTCAAATGGTAGAGCAAGAAATAAGTTGCGATGATTCCATAATATGGATACAAACCGTATATAATACGCATCAACGAATGCTGGAGATGAGAGAAGAGAATACAAGAAAACTAGAGCGAAAACTTAGAAGGGAAAAAGATCCTTTAGTAATTCTTCAACTTTTTCAGGTATCTCCCAATAATAAAGAGCAGGAATAAATGATAAAAAACTTGTGTACATACTTAGTTTTTATGCTATTATGGATGTATCCAATTACAGATATCCAAGCACAAGACGAACCTGCTACAGAATCAGAATTTAAAGATCCTGTTACAAAGTTGTGGATTAATACCTATGGAAATATTAGAATTGCTAAACGTTTTTTCTGGGTAGCACAAACTCATTTTAGATTTGAAGAAACAGAAGAAACTCCTTTTGTGGGTCAAGTTGCACAAATCTATAACAGACATGCTATAGGATATATATATTCTAAAAAGTTTAATTTTAGTTTAGGAGGAGTATTAAGACTTAACTTTAATACAGATCCTTCATCTCCAGATCGAAATCTAGTTCCGGAATGGAGAATATGGCATCAATATATGTTTGCAATGCCACTATCTAACATGATGTTTTATCACCGTATACGTATTGAACATCGCTGGACACAGGATTTTGCAGAAGGTAGTAAGTATGATTTTCGAAATAGATGGAGATACATGTTTAAAGCTAAAATTCCACTTAACTCTGCTACTTTAGCTCCGAAAACATTTTATGTTTCTCCAGAAGCAGAATTAATTATGCAAAGTGGAAAACCAGTAGTAGGAAGTCCTTTTGAAGATCTAAGATTACACGCTTCATTTGGTTATATTCTTACGCCCAGAATGACCGTAGCAGCTGGAATTATGTATTCGCAAGGACAAACGTTGAGTGACGGAACCGTTTTTAAACAAAATTGGACAGCTAGACTACATCTATATTTTTCACCAGATTTTAGAAAAGTAAAAAATAAACTACCTGCAATACATCTTGATGATTAATGCTTAGAATTATGAATATAAGTTTCTAGATGATGAAATTAAAAAAAACAACATTAGTTTTATACGGTTTATTACTTATTGCTATTGGAGTTGCCGTAAGTGGAAAATTTAAGGAGCGAAGATTGCATAAGGAATTAAACGAGACTCAGCAAAATGAAACTCAAATCATTGAACAAATCGATTCTCGAAATGATTTATTAAAAATCGATTCTTTACTTATAAAAGGAAAATACGCTTCCGCTTTAAAGGCATATAAACAAAAAATGACCGTTACTGAAGAAAATGTTCCTATCAAGTTAAGAGTACAAATAGCTCAGCGATTTCTGGAACTTTCAGAATTGAACATAGTACAAGATTCTTCCTCTTTAGAAGAGGAATTAGAATCAAAAATAGTAACCAGTACTGTTGCTCCAAATGAAATACGAAAATATGATTCATTAAGTTTTGTGTTAGCTAAAGTAAAAGCACAGCTTAACCGAATGAAAAAGAAACAACAAAAAAAATCATACGGTGAATACCTAACATTTACGAATAGAAAAAAACATAAAGTTCATTATGTAGGTCAGGTAAAAAATGAAAAAGCAAGTGGATATGGAATTGCTTTTTTTGATACAGGAAGTCGCTATGAAGGAGAATGGAAAGAGAATTTAAGACATGGAGAAGGAGCATTTTATTGGACTGATGGGCAATCATATGTAGGACAATATTTAAATGATCGCCGTAATGGTAATGGAACTTATGCATGGCCTAATGGAGAAAAGTATGTAGGACAATGGAAAGATGACCAGAGGAATGGAAAGGGTATTTTTTATGGAAAAAATAATAAGGTGATCACCGAAGGTGTTTGGGAAAATGATAAACTGGTAAAAGAAGATAAAAATAAAAAGTAAAGCTTATGTAATTATTAAATAAACATTCATCAAATCAAAAATCAAAAAACAATGAGTAGAAATATTTTACTATGCCTGGCAACATTTATGTTGTTTGGCTTATCATTATGTTATTCTCAAGAGAGTATCAAAAATCTAAAAGATGTTATTGTAAAAACAGAAATTTTAGATTCTTTTTTAGTGTCCCAAATGGATTCCTTAAAAATTCCTGGACTTTCCATAGCTATTATTAACGAAGCAAAAGTGTCCTACCATCAAGTTTATGGTTATGCAAATATTGAGAAAAAACTTCCTGTAACTAAAACAACAATTTTCGAAGGTGCTTCGATGTCAAAGTCTGTTTTTGCAACATTTGTAATGACTTTTGTAGAAGAAGGAAAATTAGCGTTAGATAAACCATTATACACGTATTTACCATATGATGATATCGCACATGATGAGCGCTACAAAAAAATAACAGCACGCATGGTGTTGAGTCACAGATCAGGATTTCCAAATTGGAGAGAAAATGAAGAAGGTAAAAAATTAAGAATAAAGTTTGATCCTGATACAGATTATGGATATTCTGGAGAAGGATATCAATACTTAGCAATGGTGTTAAAACAAATAGAAAATACGGATTGGAATGGTTTAGAAGAAATATTTCAACAAAGAATAGCTAAACCTTTAGGATTACAACACACTACTTTTATTGAAGACGTATATGCACTAAAAAACAAAGCAGAACCCTACAATAAAGCAGGTAAATGGATCGATTGGAAAAAAGATTATTGGTATTTGAAAGATAAAGGCATATTTGTAGCACCAGCATCTATTCGCACAGAACCTTTAGATTTCTCTAAATGGATGATTGCTGTTATGAATCAGGAGATATTAAAAGAAGAGAGTTATCTAGAACTGCTTAAACCACATTCTACAGTAACTACTTTATCTAATGGAACAAAAATTCTTTATAGTTTAGGTTTTATTACAGCAGATGGTCTTTATAAAGACAGCTTTTTCCATGGTGGTTCTAATGATGGTTTTACATGTTGGTATATGATGGACATTGAAAAAAAATGGGGTTATGTGTTATTTACCAATTCGATGTTTGGAGAAAAATTGGGTGAAAAATTATGGGATTATTTAGATCTAGATAGTTATTAGATGAGCGCAAGATTTATCTATAAATCTATCTTCTTCTTCCCGAATATGTAATCGCTTCTCCTTTACCAAAAGCATAACTTAATCCAAAAGTGAAAAAGCGTCCTCTTCTTCCAAAATTATATGTTTCAAAAGTAGGTTGATTTACAAAACGTTCCTGAATTCTAGAGGCAAAAACATCTCTTATACCTAGGTTTGCTACAATTTTACCTTTTAGTATTTTTTTTCGAAGACCTAAATCAAGGAAAGCAAAACCACTTTGTTTTCCTTGAACTGTTTCAAAGCCAGATCGATAATTACCATTAAGTTCTAAATCAATATCAGCAGGAAGGCCAATTTTTGAACCTAATCTAGTTGACCACTGATTTCCAGTAAAATCAAATACTTGCCCTTCAAAAGTACCTTTGCGATCAAAATAATTGAAATTAAAGTCACCTGTAAAAGTCAACCATTTTGTGGGGCTATATTTTCCATTCGTCTCAAAACCTATAGATGAATTGGTTCCTATATTTTCTGGAGTAGAAAAATTCACATTATCAATAAAAGTAGATACTCTTTCTACAACATCAGTAGTATATCGATGATATAGACTCGAACTCATACTTGCTTTCCCAATTTTGTAAATACTTGTTAACTCGTAAGAGTCTRTAAACTCAGGTTGTAAATCTGGATTACCGGTTCTTATATTAAAGTTATTTCTAATATTGAAAAACGGATTTAAATCCCAAAGACGTGGTCTAAAGATACGTTTGGAGTAACCTGCTTGTAATGAAAACTTTTCACTAAAAGTATATGAAGTATGAAAACTAGGAAAGAAATTAGTGAAGTTTCTAGAGTTGCTTTCATTTGTATTAGCTAGTAAAGTTTCTAAATCAGTGTTTTCTACTCTCATTCCGGCTTTTATACCCCAAATATCATTTTCATATGCCAATGTGCCATATACACCCAGTACTTTCTGATTCCATTCAAAATCATTGGTTAGATTTTCATTAATTACATAAGCTCCATTGATAAAATCTTCTACTTGAAAATCATTACCAACATCATTGATTACGTATTGCGCACCAGTTTCAATAGTATATTCCTTAGTTATTGGATTGGTATAGTCTGCTTTAAAGGTGAAATCAGCTTGTTGAAAAGTAGTAGATGTACGTTGGTTATTGTCTACATCTTCGCCTTCAAGCGTAGTATCAGTAAATAAAGAAGACTGGTCTTTCCCAAAAAAACTTCCCAAAGCACTTAACTGAAACGTATGATCCTTGTTATTCTTAAATTCTTTTTTCCAGTTAAATTCATATTGCCATTTTGGATTGGTTGCTTCTGTATCTTCATTACGTATCCATCTCGATACGAGTTCATTATTGGTGTCAAAAAAACTAAAATTAGTCTCTGATGGTTGATCTTCGATTTCATAAGCAAAATTACCAGAGAGTGTCAATACATTATATTTGTTCAAATGATAATCGGTTCCTAATGTTAGATTAAAGAAGGTTTCATTTCTAAAGTTTTCTCCATCACTAAAAATCACTTCATTATTTTCCAAGTTTCTGTTGATAGCTTCATTTTCTCTTGGTAAGGAGCGATAACCAGCTCCCATTTGAGTAAAGAGGTTGAATTTTTCGGTTCTACGATTTAAACTAACTCCTACATTGTGATTATCGGGAATACCTGTATTGAGAGAAATAGATCCATTCCAACCCTTTTTTTCCTCTTTCTTTAAAATAATATTCAAAATTCCTGATGTTCCTGAAGCTTCATATTTAGCAGAAGGATTGGTAATTACTTCAATACTTTGAATCATATCAGCAGTAATAGTTCCCAAAGCATTGCTAGACTCATCTGCCAAAACAGAAGGTTTTCCATTAATTAAAATCTGAACTCCACCACTTCCTCTTAAACTAATCTCTCCTTCTATATTTACATTTACTGATGGTACATTATTCAATACTTCCAAAGCACTTGCTCCTGCGGTACTTAGATCTTTTCCAACATTGAAAACACGTTTATCTAATTTGAATTCAGTTTTGGATACTTCACCTCTTACTACCACTTCATCTAAGGTTTCACTATCTTGATATAGTTTTACAGTACCAACATCTACCTTGTTATTGGTCATTGTAAAATCTTTTAATTGGATCGTTTTAAATCCAATAAAACTGATTTCTAAATAAAAATCTTGAATTGTGGTTTTTAAATCAAAAATTCCAGCATCATTTGTAATTGCGCCAGTTATTGTTGATTTTGTGTTTTTATTATTCAAAGTTACGGTTGCGTAGGGTATAGGTTGACTAGTTTCCGCTTCTATCAATAATCCGCTTACTTGAATTTCTTTAGTTTGACACCAAACATTAAGTGTGCATATGATAAATACTAAAGCAAAATGTGTTTTCATTTTCAAATCTTATTGCAATTATTTTATCAAAGAAAAGCAGAAAGAAAAATTTCTAAAAATATATTCTGGTAAACAACTATTACAATACTATAAACGACAGCGAAGTCATTTACCTGTATAGATCTGTTGTTTGCAGTATTTTTTAACTAGGTTAGTGATAAAACACTTATGTTGGCGTTACAAAAAGCTATATTTGTTAGGCTGGTATATGAATATTATGAGAAAAATACTTCTAAATAAAGAGGTTTGGTTTCAGGTGATACTACATATTGTAGTGTTTACCTTTTATTCATTTGATCGTCGCAATCCAGAAATACAGTTTTATCAATATATATTTTTTCTAAACTATGTTATCGCAGGATTGATCATCAATTACATATTGTTACCAAAATTTTTGTATCCTGGCTCTTATTTGAAGTTTGCAGTATATGTTAGCGTGGTGGTAGCTTGCGTCATTTTTGTGGAAGAGGCAATTTTGGAGAAGATTTATTTTCCAAATACTCGAGGTAAAAAATTCTTAGGGATAGCCTTCAATCTAATTGGAACATTACCAACCTTATCCATATTAGCAGGGTTTAAATTTGGATGGGACGCACTCATCAAACAAAAAGAAGTTAAAGAATTGAAAGACTCTGTAAAAGAGAGTGAACTTCAATTCCTAAAATCTCAGATTAATCCACATTTTTTATTCAATAATTTGAATAATTTATATTCATATGCCATTGAAAAATCTCCAAGAACACCTGAGATTATCTTAGAATTATCAGGAGTACTTAGATATATGCTTTATGAATGTAAAGTAACTTATGTTTCCCTTTCTAAAGAGTTAGAACAGTTAGAAAACTTTATTAATCTTGGTCGTTTGCAAATTGAAGGACGTGGCAGCGTTACGTTTACAAAAGAAATTGCACAATCAAATTTTAGGATTGCCCCATTGATATTGGTAGTCTTTCTAGAAAATGCATTTAAGCATGGTAGCTCAAGTCAAACTGATGGTATCCAAATTAATTCCAATGTGAAGGTTACTAATGATGGAATATTACATTTTAAATGCTCTAATACTTTCAAGACTCAAACAAATATCAGTAATTTAGATAGTGGTATTGGTTTAAAAAATGTGAGAAAACGATTAATGATCATATATCCAAACGCGCATACATTAGAAGTAACTAGTGATAATGGTATCTATCAAGTAGAATTAATGATTGATCTCAAAAAACAAAAAGAGATATGAAGTGTATCATTATAGAGGATCAATTACCTGCTCAGCGTATCTTAAAGAAGTACATTGAAGATTTGGGTACTCTAGAACTAGTGGGTACGTTCACTGATGCTATTGAAGCAATAGTATTACTAAAATCTACTACAATAGCTATTATTTTTTTGGATATTCACTTACCTAAAATTTCAGGTATTGATTTTTTAAAAACGCTATCGAATCCACCACAAATAATTCTTACCACAGCTTTCCCGGATTATGCTCTAGAAAGTTATGAATTTGATGTAGTTGATTATCTATTAAAACCATTTTCTTTTCAAAGATTTGTAAAAGCAATTTCTAAAGTCGATACTAAAAAAGATACTCTTGTAATTTCCGATCAAAAAAATGAGTCTGAAGAACTGCAAGATATTTATATAAAGGTTGGTTTTGATCATGTACGAATAGTACTTGAAGAAATTATTTATATAGTATCAGATTCAGATTATACAGAAATCCACATAAATAGCAAGAAACTATTATCTTCAGAAACATTGCGTCATTGGGAAGAGTTTTTACCTTCTTCTAAGTTTATGAGAGTACACAAATCCTATATTATCAATACTTCGAGAATAGAAAGAGTTTCTGGCAACCAAATATATTTATCCCATCAAAAAGTGATCCCGTTAGGTAGAGCGTATAAAGACAATTTTGTAAAAAACATTCTGTAATACGCTATTATAGATACAAATCAAAAATCCTAATACCATTCAATGCACAGGATGGAGATCTGCTATTTCTTCTTCAGTAAAAATCCTTGATTTGATAACAAATCTAATGCCTAGT
>NZ_WEKL01000022.1 GCF_019295435.1 Aquimarina litoralis | reverse complement strand
GCTCTACCAATGAAGGTAAAGTTTTCACATGTACAATTTTGAAAAGTAATCGCTCCAACACCGGCAAAAGCTGCATCGTTAAAATCTATGGTTTTAGGGGATGCACTTTTAAAGGTTGTTTCATTAAAAAGAGACGTTCCTAATTGCTCAAATCGGAACGCTTTTTTGTAAGTTCCTACTTCATTGGATGCAACTTGTAAGTCAAATACCGAGTTATTAAAAACTAAATTTAGGTTCTTATCATTCACTCTTAAAATAGCAGCTCCGGTATTTGTCCAGTCAAATTCTCCTTCAGGAATGGTAACGTCTAACCGATTAAATGTAAGTGTTGGTGCATCCGCTGTCAATACATCTCCAAATTGGTCTGCATCGATTCTAAGCCACCCATCAATTTTTAAATCATTAAAGGTTCTATCTTTTGGCAAACCATATTTTAAGTTGATCGATGCTTCACTATATACATTGTCGTAATTAGTGATTGGCCAGTAAACACTGGTCGATGCAAAGTCGCGCGAAGCTCTTGGTTGTCTTGCTCCTCGAATACTAAAGTTTTTTAAATATCCTCCGTAATCTTTGGCAGGTGTAGGAGCTGCATTCCACATTCTGGATACTCCGTCTTGACCTAACACGATTCGTTCATATGGTGTGTCTTGCTCAAAAGTGTTGGAAAGCCTTGTTTTATCATTTAGTATGATATTGATATCCTCATAACCAACATTCATATTGGTATCTGTAAAGAGATAGGATGCCCACGGACGATCATGGGTCATACGATTATCTTTAAAATAAGATAAGGCTCTATCTGCTATAGGCGCATCCAAATTGGCAACTACTACATTATGAAATTCATTGTCATATACATCGGCTCCATTAGCGCGAATCTGTATTTCTCCGTTGATCACCGTATTATCATAAAACTGCGCATTCCTATCTACCTGAATGGATCCATTAAAAATATGGTTTCCGTGTGCCATCGCATCTCTAGAATCATCCATCGATAGCGCTCTGGTATAATTAGTACGTAAATAGTTAGGATCACTGGTACCATAAAAAGTACAATTGATTACTTTAACGCCTACCGTATTGATCCAGTTCAAATCACCCGTAAAAGTGTTTTCAGTGATGACTCCAATAAATTGTTGATCTTGCGTTGTAGAATGCTGATCTTCTGTATTTGAAGCAAAAGCCGGCAACACCAATCCAATTTTTTTCATGGAGCCACCAATCATCATAAAATGTGACGGCATATTACTCAGGGCATGCGCAGCTGCTTCACGTAAATGAACGTTGGTTAAAATCAAATGATGTCCATTCATAGGCGCTCTTACCTGTACATCAATTAAGGAAAGATCCTCCGGACGATTTACCTTGATCCGAACAAAAGTAACTTCGTCATTGTATTCATATGTCTGATAAAAACGTTGTTCTCCAGAAGCATATAAGAAATTTCCATCAATATCATAGTAATACGCTCTAAACCATTTGTCAGTAAGTCCTGACCAGCCTGTAGAAGCTTGTCCTGCAAATTGATAGTTTCTTAATCCTTTACGATCTGGCTTGCTAATTCTTGTATTCTCAAATTGTTGTGTAGTAACATCGAGATACAATTCAGTATAAGCGAATTCTGAATTTGCATCGGGAGTAACCACTCCAGTTACATCATCCACATCACCATATACCATTTGTGTTACACGCTGTTGTACATTGGTAACATTATCTCCTTTGATGTAATTGGTAAATTGTAAGTCTCCAGCTGTACTAAACAGAGTACCTTCTGTTTGCATCATCACCACATCCTTAATATGGGTGTGATAAGCAGCGGTACGACCATACATACAGATATTAAAATCATCACCACTATCAGCTAAGGGTTCCCCTGTGTAATTATGCATCAAACGATCCTGACGTAAAATACCACCATTCCAACGAAAACGGTGTGTATTTCCATAGGTGATCATTCGGGTACGTCTTAAATTGTGCGGTATAGATGCGATGATAGCACCATAGGCTTCTACAACAATATCATCCGTTCCGTCACCAAAATACCATCCTACTACAGGATCATCAATTCCTAAAGCGCCATTAAATGTATATTCTGATTTAAAATATAATCCAGCAGTAAAGACAAACTTGCCCGATTTTTGATTTCGTACATGGATAGCATTTTTTCCATTTTGGAAATTGTCATATCCTGTCCACACCATTGCATCCGTAGTAGTTCTGGTTGCATTATCAGCAACTACTACTTCGGTAGGACTATTAACAGCAACGATTGTAGTTTGTAATGACTTTTGACCTATAGAGGAATCAATAAAACCAGTAACCGCTCCCTTAACCGCTATAAAATGACCAATATCATCAGTTGTAAAATTAGCTCCAGTAACGGTAAGGATATTACTTCCTGAAGTGATAGACCCCGTTTCAAACTCTTCTCCATCTCCCTTTAATCCAAAATTAGTGGCATAAATTACTGGTGGTGCATCCCAACTACCGTCGATCGTTCCTTCGCCTATAATACCGGCTAATTCACCATTAAAAATTGGCTTGGTATTGGTACCGGTTAGCCTAAAACCATTTTTATCAATGCTTCCTGTAGAAAATGACCATGTTTGATTGGCAACAGCTACATAATCGGCTACAAGCGAAAAATCAGATTGAATATCAATAAAAGCATTTGGCGGTGCATTTTGAATGTCCGCAAGAGAATTCGCAACAATAATATTTCCATTGCTACTTCCGCCTCCAGTGCTTGGTAGTGTTACAGAATTTCCACCACTAATACTTAATTGATCACCACTTACCGATAAGGTTTGATTATCGGTATTTCCTCCGGCAGCTGCTACATTTACATCCACTAAATTTTGAAATGCACTGGATAACCCTAAGAATTCACCCAAAAAAGTAGAACCATCATTGATAAAGCAATAGTAATCATCTGATAAACCAGTAAGATTCTGTTGATCCGTTGTAAATCTTAATAATCCCCTTGCGGTTGTTGATAATTGTGGAGCAGCATCTGGCTGAAAAATAGATAAATGAATTCGTTTTCCAGCTTGATCCAAATATTCAAAAGAACTCTTTTTTAACAGCACATAGTTTTGATCTGTAACACCCTGTTGTATTTCTGTAGTAACAATATCATAAGCACTATAATCTGTGGTTGTCAAATCAATCAAACCATAACCGCGTATTGCTAAATTGGAGACACTTAAAAAACCATTTTGTGTAATCACAAATCGTTTGCCTACAATATGATTTGCGATCAATTCATCGTTATCTCCACTTGTTTTTAAAACATTCGTAATATCAATATTTGGGACTTCTCTATATGCGGTATTTCGCCATACAAAAAAGTTGTTGGTGAGCTGGATGTAATAGATGACTTTTTCATCTCCTACCGCTGGTAATTGATTGAACTGTGAAACTTGCACAAAGTTATCAAAACCGGATCCACCACCACCTGTTGGTAAATCCACAAGTGAAGGTTTTCCTTCCGAATCAAGGGTTAATGCAGTAGTAGAAGGAATGGTGTCTAATCCGACAAATCGCGTATTTTTCCCAATGGTTCTTTGACCATGAAGGATTCCTGTAAAAAGAACAAATAGTATGTAAAATAGATGTTTCATTGTTGTATTTTAAAATTCAGCGCCACCGCCAGCATCGTTAATAGTAAATCGTAAGTGAAATTGATAAATAGTAGCTGGGTCTATGATTTGAAAGTCATTTGAAATTCCAAAGTAAATGGCATCGCTTTGAAAGGATATGTTATCGGTTCCGAAGACACTTTCTATAGAATGCCATCCACCACCAAAGGGATCTCCATCTTGTGGATTCTTTTTACGGAATTCCGTAAGCGTATAATCTTCTATATTGAGGTTATGTACAAAACCACTGTTGTAATTCGCTGGTGGATTTGCCACCGCTAATAATACAGCTCCTTGTACCTCGATAGTTATGGATAATACTTCCTTTCCTAAATACTTTGTATTCGTGTTTAGTAATTCGGTACTGATATCAAAATTTGGAACTGGTGTGAACTTCTCGATAACGATGATATCATCAACGGTTAACTGTTGACCACCGATACCGAAATCTCCATCAGGAATATGTATCAAAAATTTTGTTGTCATTATACTGGAGGTCTTTTAGTGGAACTAATGGTAAATACAGGAAACTCATCTTCAGCAACTGTAAAACGTGGAGATGCATTAATAGCAGCTGCTAATTCTGCCATTGTTGGCTCGTCATTATCTGTTTGGATATCTGCCAAAATGATCTCTTTTGGCTTCTTTTTAATAGCATTTCCGGTTCCGTCTCCATCTCCCTGAATGATAACCGTACGATAATAATGTTTCCCTAATTCAAGCATACTTTTTTGTTATACAATTACAAAACCGTTTTTCAATTGATCATTATTGACCATTGCTAATAATTGACTGGTACTAAAACCAAAGGATTTTTGAAAATGCGGTTTATCATCGATGGATGTAAAATCTCCTCCCCAAAAAAAACCAAGACGCTTTCCTATTTCAGCAATCGGTGTCCAATCGGTATTATAGTCTGGAAAACCATTGACCATTGGAACTACATCAACCGCCAATCCATAATTATGATACGATTCTCCTCCTCTGGCATTGGTAACGATATCTCCTGGAGCTGTTCTTCCTTGTGCGTATAATTCATCTTGCTCTGTAAAAGTTCTTACGCCATCAGTAACCCGTAGAAAAATCCCTTTTTTCTCAGCTTCGTTCAGGAACTTACGGACATCATTTCGGATACGTGGGTGAAGCTCCTGAATGCGCATTTCTGAAACAAGATCCCATACCGCCTTTTGTATAGGCTGATATAAAGCCCATACCAGCCCAACAATGGCAACACCAATCAATAACCTATTACGTGTTTTTTTATTCATTATAGGTTTACCTTTTTAGGTTCTTTCTTCTTTCTGAATAGCAATAGTCCTAAAGCTACTGCTCCAGCTGCTAACCATACCTTTTGATACTTTGGTTTTTTTGCAGTTATAACCACTTCATCAAGCATATTTAATTCATCCTCTAATACCACTTCACCTCCTGAGATATCGTTAAAAGCGAGTGTTCGCGTTTCTTTTCCGATATGAGAAAACATAAAACTTTCATTTCCCATTGCTTCTAATTGCGCAACACCATTTTGATTGGTAATGGTTGCGAATCCTCCACTTGTTTTTTGCACGTGTACACCTTCCAAAGGATCTCCAAAACCATTAATTACACGAACCTGACCTGATAATGGTGCAGGCGGTAAATCAAATACTGGTGGCAAAGAAATTGGTATGATCTTTTGACCATTGCATCCGTGTTGTTTTAGTTTTGTCATTTTCTAGAGTTTTTCGTTTCTAATTTGATTTTGTAATACCACACCTTGATCACATCCCAGTCCTAAAAAATTACAGTCCTTTACGATGTAATAGTTTTCTCCTTCAAAGTTTCCATTGGCGATAACTTCTCCTAATTCTTCATTGAATTCTGCTTGTGCAAAAAGTTCATTGGTACCTACCCAATTCCCGTGTTCGTCTTGTTCTGCTTTATTCACAATAACACCATCTTTTTTGGCGACAAATAAGGTTGTTCCTATTGGATATAGCGTATCGGAATCATTAGTGATACCCGACTGTAAAATAGAATAGAAGGTGTTGAGTTCATCAGTATTCAGCCCGTTTTGCACATCAAAAGCCAGATTTCTCTGGAATAGTATACGGTACGCTTCCGCTACGGTTTTGATATTGATTCGTGGATCCGATGCTATTTTGAATAAAGCATCTTCATCGGTAGAAATATCGAACGTAGGTAGGATCAACGATAAGTACGTTGGCGGTTCAAAACGGGTAAAGGAATTGTAAATAATACCGGCAGCCGTGACATTAGGATTTCCAATATTGTCATTTGCATACTTTTTAGCACGCCAATTACGGTACCATTTTGGACCAAAATAAATCAACGCCAAAGATGCAGCTGTCAAAAAAATAGGCTTTGCATTTCGACCAAAAAAATCAATACTCTTATCCGTTGCTTTACTAACCGATGGAGCCAATGCATTTGCAGCTACCAAAGCAGCCGGATTACCTAAACCTTTATGCTTTTTCTTCTTATTCATTTACATTAAAAATGATTGGATCATCTGCCATTTATTCACAAGTGCATTTCTGGCAACCGATGATTTGGACAACTCATGTAGTTTATTCAGTTCGTTATCCGTTAAATTATCTTGTAAATACTGTAATTGCTTTGTTCTTTGGTTGACTGATATTGGACTATTGCCCGTTACTTTGACTATTCCCATTTGCTTTAATATTGTGTTCTGTAAATAATTGTTCTAGCGCATTTACAAATGCCTGATTGTTATTGCTAAATGCTTCCAGCACATAATAGATGGAAACCACCTGATCATCTGATATGCCTTCAGCGTTTAAAATCACATTGATCAATTCTCCTTTAGCTCCTTGTGGTATGTCTAAAGATGGTTGTTGTTGTGGTGCTGCTAATCCTTTGGATTGCGTTGCCATCGAAGCAAGTCCATTTAAAGCTGGTAGCGCTTCTTTTAATAAACCACCCCAAAAAACTTTGTTATCATTGCTTTTTTCTAAATGGCGCTTATCGGATTCTAATTGTTCTTTTTCCTTAGCTAGTTTATCCGCTTTTTCTTTTTCCTGTTTTAATTCTTCGCGTACTCTTTCCAGTTCCCTTCTATCTACCAAAAGTCCTAAGTGATCCGCCATTGCTAATCCCGTTGGCGCATTTAATCCTTGCTGGGTTGGTAACGGTTGAACGGTTCGGTTTTCTTCAGGTTTTGGTCTTTCTCCAAATCCCATATTAAGAGCTAATCCTTCACGTACAGCAGCATTCCCTCTAGGAGCAAATAATTGAATTTGTATTTTTTCATATCCCTTTGCCTTTACATGATCTAATAACCAGTTTTCAATGCTACCGCTTTGTTCAATCATTTTACTACCGGTAATCTTATCGTTTTTACTAACGATACTACTACCTGTTACGTGGTCTTTGACCTCGATAATTAAATTTTCTCTTTCTAAGCGTTCTAAAGCGCGTTTGATTGCTGGTTCCATGCTTAACATTGTTTTTTGACAATCGTATTATAAATACATACGAGTTTGGAATTTGCTCCTTCTTTTATGATAATGGGAATCCTACCGGACATTGGAATGATAGTAGCCGAACAGTTAAACATTTCTCCTGGTCTAACTGTGATATTGTGAATAATTACATCAGTATCGCCTTCATTATGAAAACGTGGAGCAATCATTCCATCCAAAGAAAAATTGTTATCAGTTTTCAATAAAGTATCGGATACCATTAGCGTAGTATATCCCAATAAATTTAATATGGCTTCCTGAAATGTTTTTAACATCTTGCAACTTGTTTGATCGCAAATACCAGTTGTACATTAATCGCTGAGTTAAATACTTCAGGTGCGATTAATCTTGCTTCGATATCCTTGTTTCCTTTACTATTCAATGGGAAAAAACCATCGATTGGATGCTGTCCTATTTCTATTCGCTTCCATAAAGAAACATCCATAGGATCATTGATAACCTGTCCTTGCTCGTAAAAACCTAAGTTTAAGATCTTGTCTACTGTGCCTTTAACAACAGCTGCGACTCTTACTTCTACCGCTTCATCAATACGGATTTTCTCAGAATTTTGACTTTGATTAGCAGCCAGCGTAATATCCAAAGTTTCCGTTTTGAAAGTATACATCGAGTTTTCCATAATACTGTTTTTAAAAAAGCCTTGCCCCCTAAGACAAGGCTTTTAATGAAAGAATTCTATTTACTTCGATTACTTGTTATCGATAGTCTGGTATCCTTTGAATAACACCTCGATATAATCGTGTTCATTAGCTGTTACCGGTACCGAAACATCTTCAGGGAATTTGATATCGATATCAATGGCTTGTTCGTCAGCTAATACATACCAATCTCCTAAATTGTAGTATCTGTCTTCTGGCTTTACCATATCTCTATCAGCTCTTATAAGATCTAATAATGGCAATTCTACAATCTTTCTAGGTCCCTGAGAAACAATCAGCTTTGCATTTCTGATCGCTGGTTCTTCGGTTGAACCGTAGCTTAATGCAGCTGGTGATACTTGATTGGCAGAATGTTTAAATCCTACAGCGATAGCATTGAAAACAACAGCTTCACCGCTATCTAATTTTTTACCATTGAAAGTAGAGATACCATCTACCTTATCTGTTTTCGCAGTTATCAATTGGATGGTACCAGCACCTCCAGTAATTTCCTTACGGATATAACCAATATGATGTAATACTCTTATCGAACCATTTGACATATCTGTTCTTAAACCAGTACTTAAAACTTGGCTTTGAGACTGAAGAAATCCATATGCCTTATCGATTTCCGTTTCATTATAATTTTTCATTTTTTTACTTTTTTAAAAGAATTATTTAAACTGTTTTTTTTACCTAGTCTTTATAGGAGCTTATCTATATGATTTCTCCATTGTTGGGCTATCTCCAACTATTTCGAAAGTGGAATCAAAAGAGGTAGAAGGCATTCTCAATGCTCTGTAAGGCATTCTAATCCCTTTTCCACATGATCCACCAGGACATCCAAGCCCTAAAGCTCCAGCCAATACTTTATCTCCAGTTGTTGCTGTATCTGAAGTATTGATTTTACTTTTTAGTAAGTCTTTTGCTAAGGCTAACGAAGATTCAATCGCCATTCCTCCTAAAAAGAAAGAAGTAGCTTTAATCGATTTTGAAGAACCTTGCGATGCTATTAACACCACTGTAGATCCAAGTAGCTTTGCGATATTCACAATCTTTTTACTTTTCTCCGGTACGACTGCTTGTAAAGCACCCGATGCCGCAACACCAGCTGTACCACCGAATAAATGGGGAAGTGCAACCGCTGCCGATTTTTGATTTAAATTGTCAAGCATTTGTTTTCAATTTTTAGTTTAACATATATAATAATGTGCTTCTGCGACGATCACCGAAAGCAACGATTATCCTTTCTTTTTATTCGGTTTTTTAATGATGTAGTAGGACACCAAACCACCAGCAACTACAATCCACCATGGAAACTTACTTGACGGTTCAACCGTTCCGTTATCCGTTGTTGTATTACTACCGCTACCACCTACTACTACTCCAGAACCATCTGGTTTATCGGTTATAATTACATCACCGTCTACAAAAATTGGTGGCAAATCATGGTTCTGATCTGAAACTGATATATTATCTGGGAATACATCCGGTAAATCCACTGGTATTGGATCATCTATTGGAAAATCATTTGGAATATCAATAGGTCTATCTTCAATGGGTATTAATTGATCTCTTTTAAATGCGTAATAGGTAGCAACAACTTTATTGCCTTCCCAATCCATATAGAAAGGATCAATTTTGTGAAAATCTGAAGCAGTAACTTGAACTTTCTCTAATTCTAAAGGAGGTTTAGCAACAAGGTCAGGTTTTTGAAGACTTCCGTTGGTTACACCTTGTTTTACCATAGCAAAATAACCTTTGGTAAATTCCTGAATAAAAAAGTCAACTATCTCGCTTTTATAGTTATAGATTTTATGTTGATCTCCTTTGGTTCTTCCAGCTTTATAAGAATAATACACCTTTAAAATCGCTAAATCCATTAGAAATAGATTTACAGATCCGACCTGAAACTTATGCGTAATTAAGTCAATACCATCCGTTTTATCTTTTGTAAAGATTTGTGTTGCTTTTAAGATATACGGACTAAAAAACTTATTTGTCCATTTAGTAACTTCATTTTGTACAAAAGGACTGTCATTTTCGCTGAATGATTTCTCAATTGGGAAAGCAGCAAAACCAGCAGCAACCAATCCTCCTAAAAACGGATTAATCGATGTAGCTACAGCCGTTACTACAACCCTAAATAATTTACGAAACCAACCTTTACCAAATAATCCCATCTTACTTTTTATTTTTTAGTGAATGCGTTTTTTATTTGTTTGTTAAATAGCAATCCTCCAATCGCTAGCGCTCCTACAGCTATTCCAATGTTCGCATTAGAACTAGTACCTGAAGTATTCCCTTGTGAATTTGCACCGGTTACCAGTGTTGGATTGGTTGGATTTGGATTGATAGGATTGGTAACTATTGGAGTATTACCACCACCTGAATCGGTTGAACTGTTACCGTTTCCGTTACCAATGCTAATTGCTCCACCGTTGGACGTATTGGTTTTAGGCTCTAGTGCATACGATGTATACTCATACTTTTCTGTTCCGTGAACTCTACCCCATTGATAAGATCTTCCGGCAGCATAACCTGGTAATCCTTGTGGTATTTTTACATTTCCTTCGACTTTACCGAAAGATTTAAGAGTGAATCCTTGTCCAATACCATTCATTACTTCAGCAATCACCGCTTCAACAGCCTGTTGTCTAATTGCATGTCCTTTGCGTGTACATTTAGCGAATCGAGGGTTTTGACCACCAATGGCATCTGCTTGATATCCTCTGGCTAAATTCAAAAATCTTGCAAGGTTAGGCGCTGTAATTTGTTTGTCCAGTCCGCTATAAGAAACGATAAAAGGCATGTCAACTGCCACATGTTTTTTGGCAGTCGATTCATTGTAAGAAGATCCCCAACATGAGAAATCAAAACCATTGGCAAAGATGGAACCGAAAGTATCCTCAAACCAGTTAGAATTTAAAACAACTTGTGTTACTTCCTCTAACTCCTGATCGCTATTCTGGTTATTATCGTTTGTGGATTGATCTGGATTTCCAAGTCCAGAAGGATTCATACTTAATTGTTCAATAGCTGAAATTGCAGATCTTAAGGATGAACCGCTACGGTTTAAACCGTTATTTGTTTCAAATAAGAAACGTTTACGATTGATAATAACACCTTGTTTATAAATCTTAAAATCTGGATCAATCCCCTGTTTTAGATACTTGTATACTTCAGATCTGATACTATTTATAACTTCAATTCGAACACCAACACTTTTTAAAAGTTTTAGATAATTTTCGAATCCTTCCTGTGTTTTGTCAGTGATTAATGGAGCTGCTCCATTTAATCCATAATGTGGTAATGACATAAATACATCTTTTTTTTCGGTGAATTGTACTTCTGTGTTTTCGTGTTTTGTGGCATCGATAACGAAGTATCCTTTTTTTAGATCTTTGCCATTCTTTGGAACTACTATGTATACATGTGTGAATTGCTCTGGAAAGTGAAAAGGTTGTTTCACTTGTCTTATAATGTGTGAAATTCTTAAGTTAGTAAGAATAGAACTAGCGAAAATAGAATAACTCTTACAGTCAATCCCTTCTTTTCTTTGATACCAACCGCAAGCAGGAGAACGTAACAACTGATCGGTTCCATCAGCTTTGTACTGGATATGATGGTAAAGAAAATCGTAAATTGAAGTTACCGTTTCTGCCAAAGTACGCCCTTTAAGAACGGTGGAGAGCTTCTCCGTCTGTTTTTGATGGGTACGAACCCAATCTATCATGTGGTTTACGGTTGTCTCGGTATTCCCTGAACTTAACCGCGTACTTTCGCAAAACGTTTTTGGCAATAACGAATCATAATCCTTACCGGACTTTAAAGGTCTAAATAAAATATTATAATCTGTATTACTCAAAAAATCACCCCTTTTATTAAAACTAACGAGTGCTAAATAAGAGCTTTATTAGATGGGCTTTTTTATCAACTTAGGTCTAGGTAGAGTTATGATTAGAGTAGGTGGTATTAATATGATTTTGGACTTGAAATCCTAATTTAAGTGTTGTTTAGTGTAGTTAAGTTACTTTAAATAAATTAAACCAATTGGATATCCTCTTTAAATAGCTTGTGAATATATTCTGCAATTGCTTCTATTTCTTCTTCATTTTCTAGACAATGAAAAAGCAAATGAATTAATCCATAATCCCCAAGACAATCCCTATATTCATCTTGTTCTTTATTTTTAACCCATAAAATGAAACAACTTAAATGACCTATTTCTCCAATCTTTAAAGGATTCTTCAAGCACTGTTTGAAATAGTCTAAGCTCATTTTAGAATACTCTAGGTATTTACGTTTACAATAGTTGTAATCAAAAGTATGCTTATAAGAGCGTAAAATTCTATTTTGTATTTCGTATTTCATAGCCAATTATTTATTTCTAGGATTAGATTTACAACTTGCTTCATGTTTCTTTCTTGAACTAATTGATTTTAAAACTTTACCACAATGACGACAAGGGAACTCATGTTGTACTTTAAAAAGTTCGTGTTTCACTGAATCGAGTTCCTTTTTAGTTTCTTGGAGTTCATTTTGAACTTTTTCATAATTTGCCTGAACTTCTTCTAATCTTAGTGTGTTATCAATATTTAGCCTTCTTTCATTGTATTTTTTTACAAATAACTTGGAATAGATATATTCAATACTACCTAAGAATGTAGAAAGGAAAATCCTCTCAAAGTACCATGACCAATGTTTTCCATCATCTTCAAAAACTTTAAAAACTAATAACATTACTATTACGCTGGATATCGCAAATAATTCAGGGAAACCAAAATTGTTTTTCCCTTTAAGAAGGTAAGAATTAACGCTAGTTGTTAATAAAGTCAGCGCTACGCATAATGCTAAAAGAACAGAAGCGAACAGTTTGAATTGAATGTTTGGGATTTCAAAATCCCGATAGAACAAGGCAGTAACCTTTATAGTCATTGCCATTATTAATAACAACATTGGAATTGTCACCGCACGCAAGGATGTTATAAAATCTTCCAATTTATAGTTTATATTCATTAAACTTCAATTTTAGGTTCATCTAAAAATTTTTCACAAACACAGCAATAAAGCTGAGTTATTTCTACCGTTACAACCGAATCTAAAACAACGGTTCTAATATTACTTTTACTACAGTTTTTGCACTGGTTCTTTAAAAAATCCTTCTGGTACTTCATAACCTTGTGGTATTCCAAATAGTTCTATTAATTTTTGAAATTCTGGATGAAAAAGGATCTTCTTTCTTTTAATTTCCTCCTTCGTTTTTTCTCTATGCTTCATCATTACTTCATGAATTTCCTCCTTTATTGTCTGTGAGTTCAGTTTGGAGAACATTCTATATACTTGAGCTTTTGTTGGAGACCATGGTAACACCTTTTTATTCATTTCCATAAACCGTCTGATTTTCATTATTAATTTTTGAAAGTATTTTAAATGCTAGCTCTTCATAAAGTTGGTGTATCTTTTCATAAACACTTGGTATTCGTTCTTTCGTTTTCTTATCTATAAAGGAATATTGGGGATATATTTCATTTCCCTTTTTAGTTATTATTCCATTTCGTTCTATCACTATTTTATATTTTTTGGTGGCAAAAACCACCGGATAAATAAAAATGTTCTTCGACATGCATAGGCTAATTAACTTACAATGCTCTCTTCCTTTCATGATTTTCTAAAAATTTAAGTCATCGGTTAAACCGTCCAGTTCTTCTCCAAAATTCTTTTTATCTACTTTTAAATTTTCACTAGACTTTATGTATAAAAACTCAGTGGATGAACCATTTCTATTGTGTTTATTCATTCCCTGACTATTTAGTACTTCATCAGGATTGAATTCATAACCATGAAACTTGCACCACTCTTTAATTGCTTTCTTAAACCTCTGAGAAGTCCAATCCTTTAACTTTGTTCTTGCTTCGAAATCAGAATGAGCAATGTTTTTGACTAATTGATGATCTAGTTTATGTTCGAAATAGAAATCAGCCCATTCTTTGAAACCATCACCCATAGTTTGTAAACTATTTCGTTTTTCTACATTACCTAAAGGTGGATTAATACGGGTATTGGTTCCTAAATGAAATTGAATTGCTTCAGCACATAAATTGAAAAAATCGTTCCATTCGGTTTCATCGAACTGAGAAAACATGAGCTTGCCTATATCATCAGTTACTTTATGTTCGGTAACATCTAAATCACTCTTATAATGATAATAATCCGAGAATACACAATATAAAATTCTACGTTCAGTACTACTATCTGGCTTGAATAATCCAAAATTGGAAGTAATCGCAAATTTTGGAGATTCTTCAAAAGGGATGGTAAACATTCCTTTATACTTGGCATTCACATTAAAGTCACCAGTAACTTCAGAGAAAAATTTAGTAATTGGAAAATGAGAATCAGCATCATCAACAAGGACATAATCCGTATTCGGTGTAATACCTTCATACATGAATTGATTTTTAATAGCTTCTCTATCTCTTCCGGCAATATATTTATTGTTAATGAGTACTTTTCTGATAGCTTTTTCAAACATTAATGATTTACCTGATCCACCATTGCTATCTGCTATTTCACTGATACGATTGTCCATTGCAAAAACCAGCCAACCTTTATCATCAACTTTTTGTTTGTGCAATAGATACCCTAATGCAAATAGTTTATTGATTAAATGATCCTTTTGTTCTTTGATTTGATCTTTAGACAAACCTTCTTCCTCTATATTAAAGCGATTATCAGCTTTATACTGCTGTTGTTCCTTTCTAATCTCTCTAATTAAAGTTTTTCGCCTTTCTGGATCAGTTTCTTTAATAGATTTTATTCTTGCTTTAAACGGTTTATCTCCGCAAACACGCCAGTGAACACGACTGGTATTAATCATGTAGTTTAGAAAATGATTATCGTGTTTTAATATTTGAATATCATATAATCCATCTTCATCCTTGAAAATTTTAAATGCAGGTGTTTTATGAACTTTTACATTGTGTTTTATGATCTTATCGTCCCATACATGCGAATCGAGTTGCCCATAATTGTATTCCTTGATCTGATCCTTGGTTACTTTCCATATCTTATTTTGAAAATGCATCAACTGATGATCATAACCGCAATCTTTAAAATCTATTTTCTTTTCAGGTAATTTGGCAAGTGACTTTTCATTTAGCTGAGCACTTCTATGAATGAAGTTGACCAATGGTATTGGCATTTTCTTACTCTTGATGTAGTTTGCTGGAAAATTATTTAAATGGTGATATTTTACCCGTTTAACCACACCGTTAGATACATGAATAAAACTATAATCTTCTTTAGCAGTTTCTTCTTCAAATCGAAAAAAACCGTTATATGTTAAGAACCGATAACAAGCTTCATTATTGAATGTAAATTTTTTGAATTCTCCAGTAGCAGATCTTACTTCATCCCAAAATCGTGAAGGTAACGCATCATTAATTAGACCTTTAAAAGCGTATTCAATTTTTCTAGGACTATTTTGTTTATGGGTGAGATCAACCCAATCTTTGAAATCTTTTCTAGGTTTACCTCTATAAGTTTGATTCTTAATCCATTCCGGTAGCCATATGATTTTTAAATCGATATATTCTAGTGCAAGCTTTATCGTTTGTTTTACACCAGTTTCATCAATATCCCCAATGTAAATTATATTATTGGCTCGTTTTTGGAGATAATCATAATCAGAATAAGACAAAATTGCCGTTTCTGAGTTCTGCCAAACTACTGGATAACCTAAAGAAGCGACATTTAATGAATCTCTGTCTCCACCAGCAATAAAAACATATGGCAGCTTTGGATCCTTATCTTCTCCATCATATGATTTTACAAAATCTTTGAATTCTACATCAACATTTTCCTTGCCAAATAAATAATCTTTTGGCTTTTCACCAGCATAACTGAAACGTCTGCTTTTATCAATATTTAACGGTTCGTAAATCTTTTGAAATGAACCTTCGTCAATTACAAAAATTGGATATCGATCGGTACTTTTTATGGTAATTTGAGTAAGTTCTTTTTTACCTGTTATTCTATTATTTACATTATAAACTTTCGTAAGAGATTTACAGCTTTTGATATTATATTTATAACAAATACGATTAGTAACCAAAGGTCCTAAAACCTCTAAATGGCTTTCAGGTATTGTATCATGATAATCATAGGTATGATCCCTTTCCTTTTGACCTTTTTTAGCAGCTTTAAAAGTGATTTCTGGTTTATTAAACTGAACGGTTGAACCGTCAATCTGAAATTCGGTTGAAATCCATTCACAGGCTTCTTTAAAAGATAGTCCCTCGATGTCCATTACAAGGTCAAAGCAATTCTTACCTTTTAATTCTTTTCCGAAATCAGTTACATAATATATATTGTCCGGCATTTGCTTCACCATAGCACTAGCCGTATCTTCTTTCCTTATCTTAAAGTGGGCGAATCTCCCATTTTTTTCAGCTTCGGGAAAAAGACGTAAGATTACATCTAATCCTCCGTTAGTTTTTTCTAGAATATTGGTTTTATCGTACTTGAAATCACTCATTAAACTATCTGATAATCGTTTACGTTTATTTCGATTGAATTCGAAGTATATAAATGGTTTAGATGCACTTTATAGAAACTAATTTTTTCTTCTAAATAGTTCTTAAGTGACACATATTCCTGAATCTCTTTATTTTTAATATTTTCGGTGTTAACATCCTGTAATCTTTCTAATCTAGATTCGTAGAAAGCCAGTTTTTTTTCAATTGTATTTGGTTTCATATAGATGTTTTTTTAATAGAGATTTTCTAAAGACGAGATATAATATGTTACAGTAATTAACCAAGCGATTAAGGTTATTACAAGTAGGTTTTTATAAACTTTAGGGAACTGTATGGAATACGGTTTGTTAAATTGATTTAAACCGTACGATTTCTTATGAAAATGGAGAAATACAACTATCAAAATCGTAACCAAAAGAAATGTTACAAAACTAAAATCTAGAACTTCTGACTCTTTCCAATACCTAAACATAGCTTAATTATTAAGTAGTTGTTTTCTTTTATCCTCTAAATCCTCGTTAACTTTCCGTTTTGAAAATGCTAAATCATATATGGCATTTTCAATCTGAATGTTTTGCTGTTTTCCAGCCATAACATTTCGAACACTTCCTGAGGTGTATTTTCCCCCAATTCGATTAACTACTTTTCTGTTATCCAAGATCTTTAGCACTTCACTTGTATACTTAAGACCTAACAGTTTTTTCAACTTAACCCTTTGATTTTCATTTATCATGACACATCGTTTAATTTAAACCGACAATTTTTTTTGCATAAGATTTAAGGCAAACAACAGTAATATTACTTTCGTTTTTATTACATTTGTTTTCGATAATTTTCGCTAATATCGAAATTATTTCGAAAAAATCGAAATAATTTCGAATATTTCGAAAATAAATATTCTGTACCCTATATAAAAACTAATAAAATATGTCTACAATTAATGATCGAATAGATGAGATAATTTCTGATAAAAAGCTTACAAATAAAGAGTTTGGAGACTTTTTAAAAGTTACAGAAGCTACTGTTCGAAACTTAAGAAGTGGCGGAGTTGTTAAACCTGGGTATATCGAATTAATTTCGAAATCATTTCACATCAACAAGCAGTGGCTTATTGATGGTGTAGGAGAAAAATATACATCAGCAGGACTAAATCTTGCGAATTTGGACATAGATCAATTAGCACAGGTTGTAATCGATAAGTGGGATAATTTAATGGAACACGATAAATTTAAGAGTAGATATTATCTACAATTAACAAGAACGTTGAATATGGATATTGATGAAATATTCGAAAAGGTTCTAAAAAAAAGTAAATAAGCTGGATTATATTGTATATCTAATTTAAGAGTGAGCATAAATGAAAAAAGAGCTGGTTTTAAGATTTTTTAGAATAGTCGTATGCATTACTTTGGGTGTAAGTCTTTTTCCATATTTGGAGGAATTTATTAATACTTATTATGATGAAATCAGTTTGTTCTTTTGTTTCTCTGCATTGATAGTGTTGAACTTAACGAAAGTCATTTATTCATTTTTTCGTAAAACATTGAAATTGAATTCCAATAGCATAGAGTATATTCATTACTTTATAAGATTACTTCTGCTTACATTTTTTGTCACCTACAGTATGGCAGCAATTGATTTTGAATGGACTGTAATTTTACTAATAGGGATAGAACTATTAGGTATATTTTTTAATACAGAATTTAAAAGAAACAATGAATATATTAAGGAGTAACTATATTCTTTGTTGTATGTTTTTTATCAAATAGGAAAATCACCAAATTTAGAAATTAATGTCGAACCATTATATTTACTTAGGATTTGGTTCTTTATCATTTCTAAAGTCATCCCAGACCCAACGATTGCGCTCAACTTATCAGATAACTCTTTTTCTTCTTCTAAGATTAAATCTTCGAATTCATCGATATCATCTTCAAAATCCTGTAGAAATTCCTTTGGGAAGTATTTAGAATTTCTAACACTATTTTTGACTTTATCCTTACTCATTTTCTACTGCTTTTTTGGTAAGTTGTGTTCTAAAAACTCTAAACTCTTTTGATTTTTCGGGATGAACCAATCCCTTTTCTGGCAGGATTCTATAAAACGCATTGTAAAACAAATGCATGATGTTAGCAGCTTTTTCTTCGATTGTTTTGTAAAAGTTAAACAAAAGGTAAAAAAGGAAAAACGAAACTAAAGGCAGAATGTAAAGGCAAATATTATAGTAAAGTCTCGGGAAATCTCCTGGTCTATTTGGGTTTTGAGTATGATTTAAAACGCTCCAACTGAACCAATAGCCCCAAGTTGCTATGATGCATAAGCAAAGGAATAAATAGAAAAGCCTTTTATATTGATCTTGTACATTTTTAACAGTAATGAATAATAGAATAAAGCTAGTAAATAAACCAAAAGAAGGAAATGCTACTCCTAACAAATAGTTTTTGAAGGAAGTATAACCTAAGACAGAATCATTAGCTTTAATTTGATCTTTTTTTGTGTGATATGAGTCTAGTCTTGATTCTGATAAAAGCTTAATACTATTATACTCTGAAATATAAGTTTTAGCATCGATTGAACCGTCACCTAGTTCGACCAGTATTTCATCAAAGGAAGCATTTCTCTCTTTGATAATCTTTTTATATTCCTTTTTAATATCGGTATACTCCTTGGATACGCTTGGTTGATACTCATGTAAAAAAGTAAAGGCGATAGCTAAGGCTACCACCGTTATCGCAATAAATGATTTTAATAAATTAACTACGACCTTCTTCGTCGTCATCGTCGACAGGATCTCCAACTTCTCCCTGACCTGTTGCTTGAGTTTCTGTAGTTTCATAAACGTCATCCGTTAGATTTGAGCTTTCACAACTTGTTAAGCTAATCATACCCATACCTAACACAAACAAACTAAAAACAACTTTTCTCATGATTTTTCCTTTTAATTATTAGTTACTCAAAGTTAGCCAATAAAAGATGTCAATAAAAGGAAATAAACCTGTTTAAAGTAAATGACATTATGCTAGGGGTAGATACATATTTTATACGAGTATTCGTACAAATTAATGCTTTGCTAAAATAGAAAATTCAACAACAAAAAATCTGCGGAAAAACCACATATTTTGATAGAAATTATTTCGATTTTTCCCTTGTTTTATCTCCAAATATTCCCTTCTAACACTTATAAGTGTCTTTAAAATTTAAGTTGTTACCATCATTAAGTGTATTTTAACTAAATCGGGATTAGTTTTATATTTCTGTACTTTCTGTATCTAATTCTATATTCTATTAAATATCTTATTATCAATTAATTAAATTAAATAAATACAGAAATACAAAACAATATCAAAATATTGAAGAATAACAATAAAAATTAAAATTTAGAGAATTTACGTTTTCTTTCGGTTGCTTACTTAAATTTTCGATACCTTGCTTTTAAGACATCAAAGCTCGCTTATAAATGTAAAGGTTATCTCAACCAGCAAGTTTGAAAAAATCACTTAAAAATGGCGGAATTTTTGAATAAAATTATGACATTTTTAAAACCTTATAATACACTTTTTGTTAGAATATTATGAGGGGGTAGGGGGGAGTAAGTACCCAAAAACTACCCAAATAACCAATAACTAATTGATAATAAGACATGAAGCAGAATCCCTCCACGGTCACAAAACATTACAAATCGCTTGTAAATACTAGTGTTTACAAGCGATTTGTTTTTTTAATGAAGTTTACAAAAACGCATAATCAACTGATATTCAATAATTAAAAGTTTGAACTACCCATCTAGGTTTAGTAGGAAAAAGGCTATATTAGTTTACTGCAAATGAAAAAATCAATGCTCTACACTTAAAGATATTGAGGTCGCTAAAAGTATTTTCTGAGAAAAAATTGACTTTAGAAAAATTGGGTCAACTAATTTATATCTCTGGTGCTATTATTGAGAATTATGAGAGAAAGAAGAAAGGATATCATCCGCAGAGATTTCATGTAAGAATATCCTACAGAACATTAAGGTTAAAAAAGCATTTTCTTCTTAAGGATACAAAAAAAATAGCCACAAACTAATATAACTATTTTTCTATTTTATCTTTTGTTATTACTTGCTATAATCAGCACAAGCAAAGACGCTTGCGCTAGGCTTAAAAAATTATTATTCTATGATGAGAACAATGACGTCGATGGTGTTAACTACAGAAAACTATAGTTTACACTTGTAGAAATTGTTAGAGAGCATGAGCGTAAACTCAACCCCAATTCTCCATATCTTGAAAAGTATATAGAAGATGATTTACCAAAACCAACTATAAAAAGTGATTTAAAAAACATCAAACATTACCTGGATTTTTATAGAATCTCTTATAAAAGTACAGACGCAAAAAAAGAATTGCTTAGGAAAGTGGAAAATATGGATTGTTGATGTAAAGGTGTTTTTAGATCTATTTTAGGATTAATGTAAAATATGTAAACTTTTTTTAGGACGAGACACTCTTACGGCACGAGCAAGACGCTCGCGCTAGCAGAGGCATTGGTAGCTATGACTTAAGATCCTGAATTAAAAGACTGCTACAATCGAAAAGTTGAAGAAGGAAAATCTAAAATGCTTGTCATTAATAACATAAGAAAAAAACTGGTACACAGAGTCTGTGCAGTTATAAAAAGACAGCAACCTTATCAAAAAGTTGCTGCCTGATATTTTTAACAATTTCTACTTGGTTTTGCCATGGAAATCAGGGGAAGCAAGCCGAGTAAATTATTTACTCTGGATAATCTAAATCTTTAGAATAATCGACTTCATCTTCTAACCAACCTATTTCATTACACCATTCTTTTATATCGGATAATAATTCTTTGGCATTAAGTTGTTTAAACTTATATTTTTTTAAAGAATCCTCTAAATAACTATAAAAAGTATGTCCTAAATCGTGACGTATTTCTGTTTTATACATCTTTTTATATTTCTCATAACTTACTGTTATATCAAGTGTCAATTCTTTATCCTTGTCATATCTTCTAAATGTTTTACGTCCAATTTCATCAGGTAAACACCTAAAAGCAAAACCAATTTCTTTTGGCTCATTTATTTTTTTATACTTTTCATTTATTTTATCCCACACTACTTCAAGTTCATCACGTAACTCGATTAAGTAAGGTAAATAAGTATCACAAACCACGGACATTTCCATATTTATATTATTTAATGGCAACATTTATTTCCTGGGGGTAAATGTCCTTTCCAAGCTCGATGACCTTTAAGTTTCATTCGTTCTAGCATCTGCATTAGTTTTTTATGACCATTAGACAATGTTACCATGTTTAATTTCATCCTTTTAAGCCATTTTCCGGAATACCTTTTTCTTGGACGTATTGATTCCCCTATCTTCCATAATTCTCCTTTTCTTAGGAACATCTCACCAATTGGTTCTTTCTGACCCCATTGCATAACTGGATACCAACCATCTTCACTTGCTACTAAAGCATATAACCTTTTTAACCCAAATTCATCAACCCAATTGTTAGGGTTATCAACATAGACATAGAAATTATACTCTTCAGAGAACAATCCAATAGGATCCACAGAAATATACCTGCCATCTTCAGGATCATAATATCGAAAGCGATTATAATATAATCCAGTTTCTGCATCTTCATACTGTCCCTGATACATAAAAGAGCAAGAACCCTGTCCTCCTTTTTGGTAATGCGGTTTGCCGTAGCTGTCCAAAGAACGTTCCCAAACAGATGCTCCTTCTTCATCATACATCTGTGAAGGTGTACCCAGATGGTCTACTAATATACTGTATTTTTTAGTGCCTTTAAGCTTGGCAGTAGGAATAAAACTATTTTCTTCAAATACCCAGGTGATAATCCCATTATCTCCAACAGTACTGTTGCTGAGTACCTGGCCGGTTTGTAGGTGTTCTTTCCATTCGTGCAACGGCGTATTGCCATCCCATAACCATTTTGTAATCGTGTTTTTAAAGGTTTTACTTAATCGCCTTCCTAAGGCGTCATAGGTGAAAGCTACGGCATGACCATCAGGACGGGTTACCTGCTGTAACATGCCTTCATTGTTCCATTGGTATCTCCAATGGTCTTTTTTGCTTTTAAACAGGCTACTACTACCTTTATATTTTTCTATTAAGAACCCTTCTTGATCATATACATAATGCCAGCTTCCTTTTTTTTCTAATCGTCCACCAATACCATAGGTACGATCATTTTTATCAGGAGTTTCATAAAGGTTCCCTACCTGATCTGCCAATCGGTGTTGCTGTGCGCCATTGCCAAAGGAAGATTTTTCTAAATGTCCGGTAGGAGCATATCCAAAAACCGTGGTTCCTTGAGAACTATCTTGTACTTTATGTAATCGATCGCTTTTTCCCCAGGTGTACTGGCGTTTATGTTTTTGTTTATTGGTTTTGGAGGTTAGTTGTGAAGTTAAACGCCCTAAAGTGTCATAACTAAAGTTTTGCTGTAATTTTCCAGGGAGTAATCGTTCCAGTTCAAAGCCTAAACTATCATATCGATAGTTAGCCTCCCATTGATTTTCTTCATGACTTGCTTTTAGATTTGCCAGATTACCAAAGTTATCATGCTCAAACTTAATATTAGCTCCCAAACTACTTTGCAGCCCTATTCGAACTCCTCGAGCATTGTATTGGTGACTAATGATATAATCACCAATGGCTTCTTCTGTAATTAATCCCAATTGATTACGTGTAAAAGTTACTTCAGCATCCTTATTAATAGCTGTAATCAGTTGACCAGCTGCATTATATTCAAAACTTTGGACATCATCATCCTGATGTATGATCTCTGTTACTCTGCTAGCGCTATCATACTCGTATCTCACTTTTTTACCACTGGCTTTTGTGATCTCTACAACGCGACCAGCAGGGTCTCTTTTAAAAAGTTTTGTGCTTTCATCAAAACTAATTTCTTTAACGACATTGCCTACATCATCTAGTTCAAAGCTGAAAGGCTGCTTATTTTCATTAATGATTTTGGTAAGTTGTTCTTCAGTATTGTATTGATAAAGTGTGGTACCTCTTTGATCTGCTCGGCTTGTCATTTTCCACATACCTGCATATCGATACTTTACCTCTTGTAGATCATCCTTATAAGAAATGAGATTATCGATCCCATCATACCCTAGTTCTATATGATTGCCATTATAATCCTTAACTCGTATCACGCGTCCTAACAAATCAAACTCCCTCGTTTGGGTAGCGCCTTTGGCATTAATTGTTTTAACACATCGTCCTAATACATCATATTTATGTTTAGTACTGTTTCCTTGATTGTCAGTGACCACAGATATGTTATAGTATTTATCATACTGTAATTTTGAACTATTACCTAAGGGATCTGTTATGCTTTGTAAAAGTCCGTCTTGATATAAAAGTTCTGAACTCGCTCCCATTGGGTTGGTGCGTTTCACAACATTGCCCTGCTCGTCATATTCCCATTGCCATGTTCCGCCATTAGCATCTTTTGCTTCCACAGGCAAATGAGGGGTTTTTGGGTTTATATAATCCGTAGAGATGGTAGCTCCCGTAGGGTCGATGATTTTGGTTTTGTTTCCAAAATCATCATATGCATAGAGGTGACTATTACCCATAGGATCAGTTTCGGAAAGTAGCTGATTATCTTTGTCGTATATCCAGTAATGCTCAGCATCATTGGCATCCACTTTCTTATAAACCAGTCCACCCTTGTGATAATAGGTAGTAAGTTGCCCAAGGCTATTTTCTACTATGGTCTTGCCTTCCTCGTATGTTAATTTATGATTATACAGATCCCCATCTCCCCAGGTGTGTATACATCGCGAGCCTATTTCAGTTCCATCATATCTAAAATACCAGGTAAGTCCGTTACGCCAAACCTCTTTCACCATTAAATAACCATCATACTCAAAATGCATAGCGTCACCAACAGCATTGGTCTGTTGTATCATATTTCCTTTCTTATCATAGGTATAAGAAGCAATGACAAAAGTTTTATTTTTATCATGTAGATTAGGGTTGGGCGCAAAGATTTCAAGAATACGACCATTTATATCATTTATTACCTGGAGTTTACGATGGGCACTATCAATAATTTCTATTAAATAACCGTTTCGATCATATTTAAACTGAATGCTAAAGCTATTTTTGTTTACGATACTGCGAAGTAAGTGTTGGTCGTTATATTGAGTTTTGGTGAAATAATAAAAAACCTCCTCCTTAATATTCCATGCATAGTATTCACCTTCTTCGTTTTTAAGAAGTTGTATTTTTTCGGCTTTATTAAAAGAGGGAATAGTTGTTTCGGGTAAGACAAAAACAATAGGTCTTCCATCTTCTAGGCGTAAGGTGGCAATACCTTCTTCTTTATCAATTGCCAATGCAATATCATAGCTATGATGCCATCCATTACCTAAAGGACCTTTATAATCACTTTTACTATACCAAACCCGTTCCCAGGACAGTGGAATGGGACCTGGCAAGGAAAAATCTTCTTCATCAGTAAAAAACATACCAGAAGCCACATCTACAGGATGTCCCGTGACCATACAAATACCGCGATGCAATAAACCGGCAAGTCTATTTCTGCCTAGTACTTTTCGAACAACTCCATGAAGCAGTCTACTCATTACCACTTGAAATATCGCCATAGGATTCTTTGGAGATGGCACCGGATTGGTTAGAATCGTGGATGACATAGGTATGGAGGTAATCAGTCCCGTTGGTGCAAAAAAGCGTAATCCACGTGCTTGACTATCATCGAGAGAGTTTATGGATGGAATACCTATATCCCAACAATTGTTGTGCATATGTGATGCTCCGCCGGAAATAGGATAATTATCTGCCAATGCCAATAAGCTACCCATAAATGCGTGTCCTTTGTTTTTTTCTACCATTAAAAAATTAGGATGAAACGAAGGGCCTATAGGAAAATGTGGAACGATATTTAAAGTAGGGGTGCCAGCCACCGCTCTCGGAATACCTTCGATCAAAACAGTTGCTCCAATCATTGAAATGGCAATCTGTGCAACCGTATGCCCAATGGTAAGGGCTTGATCTATATTCGCTTCAGTTTGTTGTGCATCTGTATCTACTGGTTTATCAGGCGGTGGAGGAGGTGGAGGCAATGCTACTGCAAGAGCCGAACTGATAAAATCTTTTGGCCTAAATAAGATCCCAATATATGGATGGGGGATTGGTATAGGTGCCGGAAGTGGTGGAAATACTACCATATGCATATCTACCCCCATAACCGGATCCAGTTGTTTAGCCACTGGAAGGCTCGCCATGCCTGTCATTCCAAGATCTGAGAGCACAGGTAATACGGCTGTTTCAGCGATGTTCTCTGCCAAGCTTTTAAATGCCATAGCTCCCTGAATAGCTGTGTCTAGGATATTGAGAGCTTGTGCGGTTACTTGGGTGCTGGCACTAAGGTTATCGTTTTGCAATAATTGTATGGCGCGATCAACATTACCAGCAATACTTTGTATCTGGTGCCCCGTAGTCAGGTTCATATTGGTAAAACTTCCGAAATAATCAGGATCACCTTGTACGGTATTGCTGATATTTCTGCTCATATTGTCAAAAAATGTGGTTCTCGCTACAGACATCGCTTTTTAGTTTTAAGAATCTTTTTGTATTTCCTATTCCAGAATTTATATAGAGTTGGTTTGAGGTTTTGGCGCTTTTCCATATTGATAGATGGTATCTTCCCATTTTTCTCCAAAAATGGGAGCTAAATCCTGGTCCATCTGTTCTGTACTTAGGAATTCTCTTCTGGTCGAGCTACCCAGTAATTTTTTTATCACATAGGGAAATGTTGAATTTCTAAGCACATCAGGAGCAAGTTTCTCATGTAATTGATAAGCCTTTATATAATATTGAACGGCTTCCTTATGATCAAATAATTTTTCGCACATCCAGCCACATAATCGTAGAGATTCACAATGCAGTAAGTGATCTTCGCAGTGTTCATAGGCTTCTGCTGCTATGATGTAATCATCTAAGGCCTGGCTTCTTTTTTTCTTTACATTATACATCCCACCTCTACCAATATGAGCTTGTCCAATTAATCGATAGGACATTGACGGATCGAGTAAGCCTCTCGTTAACAATGCAGCTTCTACTGCTTTTCCTGCGAAATAAATAGCGTCATTGTATTGTTTGTAGCCTATCTGATCACTATAGAGAATCGTATAGATGGTAACAATCTGTGAAAGCCAATTAGGATCTGTTTTAAGTTCTTTGGCGGCAATTTCTAAACATTTTTCTGCGTATCGTTTTGTTTTATCCTTTTTACGGTTTTTAACCGCATTCATGAGTTTAATCAAATTTGTACGATACGGAGTCGTAGGTTTACTGGGATCAAGTCCCATAGCTAACTCTTCGATGGCATCGTCCATAGAAAGATTAGGTTTTAGCGTATACACTTCTTGGGGATATTGTTTAGATAGCTTATCATATATTCTAAAGTCTTCGCTGTCATCAATCCCAATAATTACATGTTCTTCTATGGAAGTCTGTAGCACATGATGAAACCATGTATATGCTTGTTTGCTGTCTGCGCCATGCATTCTGATAACCACACTGACTTTAATATCTTTTTTGGCAACTAAATAATTAGCCAGGCTGTTTAAGTTTTTGATGAATATCTGGCCATGGTTATTTTCACTTCCTAAGGTATAATCCGGTTTCCATTCTATGGTTTTGAAATTAAATGATTCAGGGATTTCTGCTTGGTTCCATAGCACTATTTCTTTTTCGATTTCTTCTACTAATTCTTTTCCGAAATTTTCTAGGTTTGAGAAAGGCTGTTCCAATAGTAAAACGAGATCTTCTTGCTCAGTATCCAGTGCAAGCATGAATTTGCAAAAAGCATTGATCATTTCCTCTTCGTTACTAGCATAAAGGATCCGAACAATTTTAACATTGGGTGTGTTGATAGCTATGGCCCATTTCTGAAGCAACTGTAGCATACGACCTTGTATTGGGTTATTTCCTTTCATTATTCTTAATTGAGTTTAATAATAGTACCTTCTACAGAGGTTACCCCAGAGGAAGAAATTGTTGATTTTGCTAACCCATTGATATAGATTTCTTTATCGCTATTTACATTCACTGCCGTTTTACCTGTAAGAACTACTTTATCATCACTAGAAACGTTTGTTGAGTTAGCCCCGTCAATAACTACCGCCTTACCACCGATCTTAACTTTTGATCCATTGACGCTTACAGAGCTGGAACCACTGATACTGACTTTTTTTGAAGAAATGCTGATGCTATCAGGAGCACTTATGGCAATGGATTTGTCAACGGTATCTAATACTATAGAATTACCATTTTTGTCCGTTATGGATATACTCTCTCCTCCATCTTGATCAGAAAAAGAAATAGTGTGACCACCTCGTGTACGAATGGCTTTAATATCATTTTCAGCTGTTTCCCAACCTTCATCTGGTTTGCCATTACCAGTGTACATTGCACCCATTACAAAGGGTCGTTCTGCATTTCCCCCTTCAAATCCAATGATGACTTCTTCATCTTTTTCAGGAATAAAATGAAAACCTTTTTCACCTCCTGCATGTGGAGTCATGATTCGAAGCCATGGCGTCATCTCTCCCGTTACTTTCTGCCAGAAAAACTGAACTTTGATTCTACCCAATTTATCCGGATCTGCATTTTCTTTGACAATAGCAATCTGAGATTCACTTTTTGGAAAAGCACTCATATCAGTTTTAGGATATACGTCCAGATCTATTGTAACGCCTACAAATTGATTTTGATACCGTCCACTCTCTGTACAATTATGGATAACTTGTGTAATGCGAAAATTTCCATGATATGTATTTTGTTCTTTTATTTTTACAACTTGGCCTACTGTAACACCTGGATTATCACAAACACCTTGTATCAATACTTGGCGGCTTTCAATAGCTTTTTTCTGATGCTCTACATAGGTGTTTAATCGCGGTCTTAGTTCTGTGTCAATAAGCGAATTGACAAATACATTGGTTTCTTTGGGAAAGAGCTCTTCACTTTTATTACTGGTATATCCGTTAAACCCATTCGCTCCAGTGCTTATTTCTTGGCTAGCAACTTCATACTGTTCATCTGCCAAATAATCATTTGTGAAATAGTTAAATTTGTTAGGGATAGGGTGTAGTTTTAGCGAAAATTCCTGTAAATCAAAACCATAATGTAGCTCAACGGGATCACCATCTTCGGGTTGTCCAAAAACCAGTTTTTTCCCATCATAATAGAACCATTCACTATATTGTGCAGCTAATCTGCTGGCATATTCAAAAGAACTTTCATTATGCTGTACACTGTAATGTATGTTTTGCCCATTTTGAGGATTAAAATCAGTCTCCAATTTAGCACGGTCATATCCATTAAAAGTATTATCTAGTATTTCGGATAACCCAACATCACTATAGGAGCTGTAGTGTGGACCATCGTCAGCAATAATGGAACAGCTTTGTGCTTGAAATGAAATAATATCGCCTCCCTTCTGATGAAACCCTTTAATATTCTGGACATAGGTAACTACACCTTTGAATTCTAATTCTTCGTATCCAGAACTATCATCTATTGATGCTATTTTTAAGACTATAGTTTCTCCTAAAAATTTTTTAGTTTCTAAAGCAAGTTCATCGCCAAGCCCCTCAAGTACGTCCATTCTACAGACCAATTCTAACTCATGATGAGCATCTATATGTTGTTTTAATGTTAGTCTTTTAAAAGAATCGATTGGTTTTCCACCAATAAATATCTGTGTGTTTGATTGTAATGCCATTTCTAGTTGTTTTAGTTTAAATGGTATAACCTATTTCCTGTATATGATAGTGATAGCAAAATGCTAACATTTTACACTATGAGTATTACACATCTAAATTGTTCCGATATGATTTCAGAAAAAATATTTAAGAATAATACTGTTGTATGATCTCATTGAAAAGAGATTAAGTAAAGGCAGAAACAACCGAGATCAAAAAGACTTCGGTTGTTTAATTTTTTCTATTCGTACTTAATATTTCTATTAACTAGATTATTAAACATATTACCTGATTCAATAAGGGTTGTATTGGTATCTACTAGAATTCCATATCCAGCTCCATCTGAAATTTGGCAGTTCCTAATGGTTGCTCTACCTAGATCTACTGTCTTAAAAATTGTAATATTCGATTTATCATTTACCCAAATATTATCTGCGGGATCGCTTCCTGCATAAGATATTTCACAATGTTCAAGAATATTTAGTACACTTTCTGATTTAAATCCAATACCTTTCCAGGAAGGTGAAGAAGTAACTGTACCAGTAAAAACAATTTTTTCACTACCAGTACCTATAGCATTTAAAGAACCGTCATTGTCAACCATAAAAACTGTACTGGGTTCGAAAGTCAATCTTGCATTCGGTTTAATAGTTAGATCTTTTTCGATTTCTATATCACCTACTATATTAAAATGTATCCCTGACCATGTATGACTACCTGTTTCATCTAAATCAGACCTTCGTATTTCAACTCCATCAAATTCATTACTTCTATATGTGCTGTTTTCATCTATAGCGCGAACATGATTTGCACTGCAACTTAATGCAGGACCTGAATTATTTTCGAATTGGTTATCTTCAAAATCCTGTAAAGTAGTCTTATTCTCAGCAAATAAACCATAACCATCGTTATTTTTAATAATTGAGTTTTTAAGACTTAATTTTCCGTTTATCGTACTATTTATGATGACAATCGCGCATTTCTCTCGATTCCAAACAGGCTCTACCGGAGCATTTCCTGCATCAGAGATAACAACATAATTTAATTCATTGCGTATATCACTAGACTTAAATGCGATTCCTTTCCAAAATCCTATTATAGATTCTTCTCCCATAAAATTAATTGGTAATGTACTGGTCCCAATTGCGGAGAGAGCTCCTTCATTGTCAACAGAAATTGAGGCACTTGCTTTAAAAATAATAGTTGTACCCTCTTCAATTGTCATAAGAGCGTTTAGTTCAAGATCACATTCAATAATATAATCAACCCCATCTGAATGATTGGTCAAAATAATATCCTCATCATATGAGCACGCTAGAGTTTGAGCATTTACCATATCCTCTCCTTCTATATCAATTACTATTCCTGATGAATCGTCATCCTCACTCCAACAGCTTGCTAGTAATAAACTAAATAATAATCCCTTAATTAATAATTTGATTTTTTTCATGATTTTTAATGTTTAAAAAATTGAATTATGACATTTAATAACTCTGCTGTAGAAAGGTTAACATCTTTGAAAAATATTTTAATGAAATACAATATGAGAGTTCAAAAAATAAAAGTTAAATTTGAGAGAGTATGTTAACCTTTTAGTAACCAAATTATTAAATGCGTAAAACCAAAACCATTACACTTGATGATTTAAAACAAGGTTCTGATGCTGTACTTAAGCAGGTTTATGAAGACAACAGAGATAAATTCATCAATTTTGCTAAACGGTATAACATCTCTGATGATGACATTCTTGATGTGTATCAAGATGCATACATAGTGTTCTATGACAATGTAATGAACGGTAGAATTCAAAACTTCACAAGCACTATTTCTACGTATGTTATTAGTATTGGTAAATACATAATATTAGATAAACTGAAGAAAGCTAATAGAACGGTGAATCCTGATTTTGATATATCCTTAGTGAGACCAAAAGAAGAGCTAATAGATCATTTGGATATTGATACAGAAGAGTTGACAAAAGAGCAACAATTATTATATCAACATTTTAATACCTTAGGTAAGAAGTGTAAAGAATTACTGGATCTTTTTTATTATCGTGGGTTCACAATTGGAGATATTCTGGAATTGAAAATTTACAATAGTGAGAATGTGATAAAAAGTACTAAATCTCGTTGCCTAAAAACATTAAAAGAACGTATTGAAGAGCGTATACTTAACACATGAATAAAGACGACTTATTATATAACTATTTTGCCAATAGCTTAACCAAAGCTCAAGAAGAATTATTTAATAATTTACTAGCTACCGATGCCGAATTTAAAGCTCAATTTGAATATGAAAGCAATGTAAAACGTGTTACAAAAGAAAAAAGGAATCAAGATTTAAGAGCCAAATTAAACACCTTTGAATCCGACATCAAGAAGAAAAAGAAGGAGTCAACTTCATCTGGTTTTTTATATTGGAAAATAGCCGCATCGATTGCATTGCTGCTATCTGCAGGATGGTTTGGTTATCAATATTTCTTCGGAATTGATTATGAAAAGCTATATAGTGCAAATTTTGAAATATATCCAAATACGGAGTATGATCTTGAAAGAAGTACTGAAGAAAATTCGTTAGAACGAGAAGCTTTTTTAGCTTATGGAAAAGAAAAATATCAAAAAGCAATTACCAAATTTAATGCTGCCACTCCAAAAGAATATTTTCCCTTTTACATAGCACAATCATATACAGCACTGAATAAGTATCAAAAAGCTAAAGAGTTATATGTAAGTATAATAAAAAAAGATCAACGATTTGTAGCTGAAGCACATTGGTACCTGGCGTTAATATATCTACATGAAAGAAATAATGTTGAAGCTCGTAAGCATCTTAAAATCATAATTAACAACTACAATTACAATAAAGAAAAGGCTATAACTTTATATGAAAAATTGAAGTAATTAAATAGAGAACCTTGATCTCTTCCTTAAAGAAAAAGCTAAAAGTAATCCGAATAAGAACAATATGATAACAATTAAAACCCAAACCTCTGAATTATTAGATACTAAAGGATCGGTATTTCCAGATACTATAAACCCAGACCAGTAGTAAGGATGTGAAAACTTAATGTCTTTGTGTTTTGAAATAAAATCTATTTTAGCTTTTCGTAACGCTTCATTTTTAGAAAACCCTTTGGAAAGATACGAATAATACATATCCATTAATTCTGAGGACGAGCCGTCATTAACTTTCCACAAAGTACTTGTTATACTTGAAGCCCCTGCGTAAAAAAAACTTCTAGACAAGCTCAAAAATCCTTCCCCCTTTTTCAGTTTGCCAATTCCTGTTTCGCAAGCACTTAATGTGACCATATTTGCATTAACCTGAGTATTGTAAATATCACTTACATAGAGTAGGTTTTCATCACCTCTATCAGAAAAGGCAAGATAAGAATACTCTGGATTCACATCATTAAAAAAAGCATGTGTTGCCAAATGAATGACATCAAAATCTCTCATATTAGATGTGAAGTTTTGTAGTGACGCATCCTCATTTTGATATAAATCTCCTTTAAAATGGTTTAATATCGATGCTGCTTCTCTTGTATTATAAATAAGGGGTAATAGCTTATTTCTATTTGCTGAAATCTCGTGAGTACCTTCAAAACTAGGAGCGAATGCAAGTACTTCCTGATTATTTTCTTGTTGCTTTAAATTTGCCAAAAGCGTAGCCGAATTTATATAACTGATACTTTTGTCTTCGATTACATATCGAATTGTTTTATCCCTGGTATTTAAACTTTCAAATGGCACAAAATGTAAAGGTCCATCTGGCATAATTATCAAGTGTTCTTGCTGTAAATCCTTAATAAAAGGTTTTAGAATTAAATCATAAACATACTTTGTTTTTCTCGCTAATAAAGAAGTATCTGATTTCGAATTACTAAATAAGTTATAAATTTCTTTGATATCCTTTTCAAAAGAATCTGGAATTTCGATTCTATCCAGATTTTTATACTCTTTTCCAATGCTAATCACATATATTGCTTTATCACCATAGAAATAAGAAATCATGGTCTGATTCTCAGAAAGAGATTTCTGAATAGTACTAAGATCGCTTACCTGGGTATTATATTTTAAATCGTAATATTTTTTGTAGTTTTTTTCTAAGGTGTCTATAAAGGATCTATGTTTTCGTTTTACTTCAAACAATTCATTTTTTAATCTATCACTTGGTTTTTTGTTGATACGCTTTTCTAACTTTGTAATCTTAACTTTTAATTGTTTCTCTTTTTCAATTAAATCTTTCGGAATCCCTACAAAATTATTAGCTTTAGAACTTAGTAAGGTCTCTAACAACAAAGAACTCTTACTCTTTTCTGAGTAATAAAATGCTTTCTTAATATATTTTTCGTCTTTAGTATCATCATATAGATTATAAGTTGCTTCTAGTGCATTCTCAAACATTAGGAATGTATCTGCCATTAAGGAAAGTTTATCGGTATGCACTCTAAATGTAGGTCTAATCTTATCCAACATTGAAATTGAGCTATCTGCTACTTCTAGGGATTGCTTATAATCTGATAATTTGTTGAATACGTCTATCTTATTTTTTAATGTTTTTAAAATCAATCCTTGATCAATATTAGACAATACTTTATCTTTCGAAAAACTCTCAATTACCTTATCAAAACTTTTTGTAGCCCCATTTAAGAAATTAAATTTCTGGTGTAACTTTCCCAATAAATAGTGGGATTCAGAAACCTCATAATGCGACTCGTTTTTCCATTTGTTTTTGATAAACTCCGCATTCTTGGTTAATGCCAGTAAAGCATTGTTATAATCATTTTGTTGTTCAAAAACCTTAGAATTCGCTTTATAATAATGATCATACATTGGGTGGCTCTCAGAAAACTCTTCCTTTATTAGATTAAGATAGTATCTCGCACTATCCAATTTCTGAAGTTTCAGGTAATTTTCTATCAAGTGTTCATAAGCTACAAGAACCCTATTATTAGACTTTTTCGTAAGTTTTCTGTAGAATGGTAAACATTTTAGAATGTATGAATTGGATTTCTGATAGTTTTTATTAAACCTATATACATCAGCAATATGCATCAGAGTGCTAAAAGCCAAGGATTTATTTTTAGTTTTAGAATTAGCTAATCGTAAATTTTTCTTATAATATTCTAAGGCTTGATTATATTTCTTTTCTTCGGCATGAATAGCTCCCACATATATGTTGCTTTCTATCCATAAATGTAGAAAGTCTTCCGAAAGGATTGAGTCAGGCAATTTTTCACAAACAGAAATAACTTTTTCAAAAAAAAATTTAGACTTATCATACTCCTTAATTTCATCAAAGTATTGTCCTTTAGTATAGTTGAATTGACATTGACGCTTTATTCGATTATCTAACCTATCAAAAGCATTTTTAAAAACAATAGTCAGCGAGTCAAGAACATCAATGTTCAGTTTAATTTGTTCTAAATCTTCATAATTACTAGCATCCCACGAATCTACTATATAAGCTTCATATAGATTTGAAATATCAGAATTTTTTAATGCCATTAATTTAACCTTATCTAAATAATAGGTAACAGAATCTCTATCATTAAAATAAAAATCATAAGCTTTTTCTAGATGATATTGGATTTCTTTTTGAGAAAATTCTTTTTGAGAAAAAATATTAAATGAGAAAAAAAAGCTAACTATTACAAAAAAAATATACTTCATAAGAACTATTTATTTTTGTAATTGATTAAATTCTTTCTTCACAAATTCAACATTTGATATTGTAAATCTTTCTATCTTATTATTTGGAAGTTTTTCTTCAATCGTGATATCATATCGAATATTTGTCTTTAAAAAGTTTGTGTTTTTATTAATTGACTCACCTAATTTGAGGTTGCTAAGTTTTACTTTATCAAATGCTATATTAGTTATTTTCCCCGTTTGTTTCTCTTTAAATGTAATCGTATACGGGTTTGGTGCAATACCAGGATTTGTAAGTAAAATATGTGTAAAAAGATACGATGGACAACTAGAAGGCATACATTTTCCTGGGGGGGGTACACTTTTAGCAAGACAATTTATAGGTTCGGTACACGCGGAAGGACACATGTTCCCGATTTTTTTACAATCTACATCAAATCTTTCTTTTATACTTGTTAACTCTTCTTCATCGGGTTGTTCTTGTTCAAGACTATCGATTAGTGCTTTTTGAGAAGCTAGATACATAAGTTTCAGATCATCAATACTTGTAGTATTTTTATAGGGGTCACAAGAGATAGATATGCTTGCTAATAGAACTAAAATTTTGCTGTAACATACTATTTTACATTTCATAATCAATTGGTTTTAAGATTAATTCTCCAATTAATAATTGAAGTCCAATAAAGTTAACATTTCTTATTAAGTTTTATATGAATATTCTCAATAATTAGATCATTTAAATCATTCAACATCTTTATAAACAGAATTTTAAGCCTCTAAATAAAAATCTTTTATAGAAGAATTAATGTATTCCTTGAAAAGAATATCTGGAAAAACTATATACTAAAAAAAGCAGGATAAAATTGTCAAGCTTAATTAAAAAAATGTCATGAACATAGCAGTCCTATCCTTGGACTTTAGGGTTATGAATTAGATGAATACCTATACTTCACAATTTATATTATTAATAGCTATGCTTTAAGATTTATAAGTCTAGAGGTTTAATCTGATGAAAATTTATTTTTGTGTTTGTAAATTAAACTGAATATTATGTCAAATAATGATTTTTCAAATCATTTGATAATCTGATAATTAAATCAACATCTTGTTCGAAAAAGTTTGAACTATTTCCCGTTGAGGTCACAATACTAAATAATCCCTTGAAAATCAATAGGTTTTATGGGATTGTTGATTTTAAATAATTAGTTAAGATGTTGAAAATCAGAGTTAATAAGTTCGAATCCTGTCTGGGGCACTAAATATTGTAAATCCCTTTTAAATACTAGTGTTTACAATGTATTTTTTTATGAAATTTGCAAGAATATATAATTTACTGATATTCAATAACAAAAAGTTTGAACTATTCATCTAGGTAAAGTAGGAAAAGGTTTACTGAAATTTATTAATAAGACTGCATAAGGATAAAAAAATATCATTTTGGATACATGATTTTATTAATGGAAGTAGACAAACGAATATATCCACTAATTAAAAAAGTATATTCCGGATAGGAGTAGACTTAACCCTTTTTTCGTTAATAAAAATTTGTTTTTAGATAMTCTGAGCATAAAAAGATTCGATGAAATATTTATATGACTTCCTACCTGATTTAAGTATTGGATAAAAGTAGAAAATCAGAGCTATTTGAAAAAACATTGAATTTATATACTATTCACTTAATGACATGTTCTTTTTAATAATGGAATCTAGTAGGATCAAAATAGTCAAGACCATCATACTAATCCAAAACACTTTTGGTATATTATATAATGCTTGAAACCATTCTACATTGAAAAAGGATTCATCGGATAAATAAAGTACGTTAAAAAAAAGCGCATCAATTACTAAAAAAAGATAACCTATAATTAATATGCTTATTGCCATAGTTTTTAAAGATACTATTGGCTGTAAAGCTGGTTTTTTAGCTCTATCCTGTATTTCTCTCATTGTTTTAATCGAAAAATCACTTGGTGCCAACGGCAATAGGTTTCTTCCCAGATTTTTTTCTGATATTATTTCTATCTTTTCATCCAATGTAGATTCCTCACTTAAGAAGGTGATCACATTTTCTGTAAAATCTGGACTTGGAGTATCTAATTGTACAGATTTGATAAACTTGATAAGAAGTTCGTCCTTTCTTTTCATCCTATAAAATTGAACTTGTATCCCCATTTAGCAAGATATTAAGCTTTTTTCGTATTTTTTTTCGAGCCCTAAATAGCTTCACTTTCACATTGGTGACAGATAAGCCTGTGATGGAGCTAATTTCCTCCACGGTGTTTTCGTCAATATAAAACAAGGTTACCAAAAGTCCTTCTACAGCTGGTAAAGAGTCGATAGCAATTTTAATAAATTTCTGCTGCTCTCCTATTTTAAGATCTTCAATTTGCGAACTGGAATTCGTCTGAAAATTCTTTTCGTCATTTGTTTCTATAGACCTAGTATCAATCTTGTTTTTTCGTTTATGATATAGTGCCGACCGATATGTTATAGTGTATAACCAAGTTGAAAATTTGGACTCAAACTTGAACTCTCCTATATTCTGATAAGCTTTTATAAAACTTTCTTGGGCGACATCTTCAGCATCGATAGTGTTACCTATAATTTTTAAAGCTAATGCATATACCATGTCTTTATGTTTTTCTACCAGATAAGAAAAGGCGGTCAGGTCTCCTTTTTTTACTTTATCAATATATATTAAGTCGTTTTTAAAACCCATCTTATATTTAAGATGCAAGTTTTTAAGATCACGTTACAGTTTCGGATCATATTAATTAAAAAGTTTACAAGTTTATGTAACCTGAATCGTCATTCTTGCATCACATTAATAACAATAAAAATTATTTGTAATGAATGGAGATATTATAGTACCAATAACATTTATAGTTTCGATTTCTGGACTTATTTATCTCTATCTGAAGACGAGACATCGAGAACGTATGGCTATGATTGAAAATGGTGTGTCCGCAAGTTCACTGTATAATAAAACCAAGATCTTAGCAATAACTTTAAAAATTGGAATGGTCAGTGCTGGAATTGGTATTGGTATTTTAATTGGGAATTTTGTCAATTATTTATTTACAGTAGAGGATGCTAATGTATTCTATTTTGCATTCACATTTATATTTGGTGGATTAGCACTTATATTGAACTACAGAATTGAAAAAAACAAGATAGACGACTATTAAAGTGGTAAATATATTTTGTGTATTCTATTCGATATACCTAAAAACTCGAATTATTCCACAGAGCTTAATTGATAATCAAGAAATACAATCCTAGTATAAGGGAAAACTTAGGGGAATTATTTTGATATCAAGATTCGGCAATAGTGTTTTGATATTCACAAATAGCGAAAAAGAGCATTGAATTTATTAAGAATTAGACCTAAAGTTATTAGATACCTGTACCAAAATAATTGAAAGAATTTAAAAGTAATAAAATGATAAACAAACAATTTAGACAACTCCTTTTTGTAACACTTTTTGTATTACAAAACGTAATGATTAATGCTCAACATAATAAGGGTATTGATAAGATTGATAAGTTAATGGAGCAGGAAATAAATCATCTTTTTAAATCTTGGGATATAGATGATACTCCAGGAGCTACTGTAGCTATTATAAAGAACAATACCATTGTATTTAAGGGAGTATACGGTTTTGCAAACCTTGAATTTGGTATAAGAAATACCCCATCAACCCTTTTCAATATTGCTTCGAATTCAAAACAATTCACGGCATATGCCCTCTTAAATTTGGTGGAGGAAGGAAAAGTTGCTTTAGATGATGATATTAGAAAGTATATTCCAGAATTACCAGATTTTGGAAAAACTATTAAAGTGAAGACATTAGCACAGCATACCCATGGTATAAGAGGTATCACTTATTTATTAGGTATGGCTGGTTGGAACATTGAAGATGTGATTTCTAGAAAAAACGTTTTAACACTACTTAGTCAGCAAAAAGAGTTGAACTTCACTCCTGAGACAGATTTCTCTTATAATAATTCTGGTTATATGCTATTGGCAGAATTAATCGAACGTGCATCTGGGAAACCTTTTCATCAATATCTAAATGAAATCATTTTTCTTCCATTAGAAATGAAAAACACTGTTTTGTTTGAGAATAATGAGAAAATCATTCCTAACCTCGCAAGTCCATATTTCTTTGATGGCAAGAGCTATAAGAAAGGTATAAGAAACTCAAAAGATATCGTTGGAAATACTGGCATACGCACAAGTATTGAAGACTTGAGCAAGTGGGTCATTAATTTCGAAAGACTAAAAATTGGGAGTAAAAAGCTCTTTGATAAATTAGCTAATACCGTGATTTTGAAAAATGGTGATACTTTGAGCTACGCTTTTGGGCAGAGAGTATCGAGATATAAAGGCAGAAAAGTCATTAGTCATGGTGGAGCCGATGCTGGCTATAGAAGCCAAATTTTAAGATTTCCTGACGAAAAATTATCCATTATTGTTCTCACAAATGATGGATCATTGAATGCAGATGAAAAGGCTTATACCATTGCGGATATTTACCTAGATAATAAGCAAACATTTGGAGGTAGAAAGTCTATTGATACTATACAGAAACCATCAAGAGCTGTTGCTAAAGAAACATTAAAAAGATATGTGGGTAAATTTGAGCTGCAACCAGGTTTCATAATGGAATTCAATGAAAAGGAAGAACAACTGTACATAACAGCAACTGGACAGGGTACACTTCCTTTAGAAACCATTAATGAAAAACAGTTTCAAATTAGAAGAATAAGTGCCACAATTACCTTTGTGAAAAATAAAAATGGTGATTTTGATACGTTGATTTTTAATCATAATGGTCAAAATTCCAGAGGCAAAAGAATAAAATATCATGTGGACAATTCAAAACTTCAAGAATATACAGGTTTTTATTATAGTCCTGAACTGCGTACTACTTATGAATTAATTCTTGAAAATGGAAATTTGATTGCTAAACATCAACGGCAAGAAAAAACAACATTGTCTCCCTTAGATCATCATAAATTTTCAGGTGATACTTGGTTTTTTGGAACACTTTTATTTGAGGAAAAGGATAATAAGATTAAGGGCTTTATTGCTACTACAGATAGAGTTGAAAATTTAGTATTTAACAAGGTATATCAACCTTTTACCTACCAATAAAATTTGTCTATACAAAAATACAAGACAAATAGAATTCATAAAACTAAACCTCAAAATTAATAACTAAGTGTATTTCTTTAATATTTGATATTCTTTTAATAGTAACTAATAAAATGATAAAATATTCAATTTCTTAAAACATGAATAAACTTAAAATTTTCCTGTTAACCATTATTTTTACAAGTTGCGCAGTAAATCCTCAAGAATCTTGGATTGATCAACCAAAAGAACAATGGCCAGCAATTGCAATGATAAATAATGTAGAATATAAAAATGGGGAAAGCTATATCCATTCTTCTTTTGAATATGCTGGAACAGGATTTCTAGTCGACACAGGATCTGATACCTTGGCTGTAACTGCTAAGCATATACTTTGGATTGCTAAGACTAAATCGATGAATTCTGTAGATTTACAAGGAAACTTGAAAAAATGGATAATGCATCCCAAAGGCAACCCTAAAGACTCTGTTGTTATTACGAAACTCATAAATACAGACTCTTCTGAAATACTTAATGGACCTAAATCAACAATTACTGAACGTGATTGGATTGTTTTTGAAACAGGATATATTTCTCCTAAGATAAAACCTTTAAAACCCAGATATAATGAGGTTAACATTGGCGAAAGTGTTTATTATTTTGGATGCCCATATAAAGATAAAAAATGTGTAATAAAAGAAGGTGAAATATTAGAAATCGAAGGTAGTAGAATTGTGTTTTCATCAAAAGCGGAAGCTAATATAGCTGGTGCTAGCGGTTCTCCAATTGTGGATCAAAATGGGTTATTAATAGGAATTGTAGGAGGTTCTGCAACAGCTAAATCTACTGGAGCAAATGCTATATATGGTACTTCTACGAAGTATCTTAAAAAAATTCTTACCAAAGAACAACCATTAAACGTTCCTCTCATTTCTGTTGGAAATGTTATAAAAAAAGTAATTCTTCAAGAAGGGTTAGATGCGGGTATCCAAAAGTTCAATATTTTGAAAAAAAATAAGGATAACTATTTTATATATAATTTTTCACCGGAAAAGATTAATGCATTGGCGGATGAATTTATTGAAAATGAGGATTATGATACAGGTATTGGACTTTATGAATTAAGTATTAAAGAACTTTCACTTACTGGGACTTATACCAAATTGGGGAATGCCTATCTAAAAGTTGATAAAAAAAACAAAGCAATTGACGCTTTTAAAACTGCAATCAAATTATGGCCTGATAATGAAGAAGCCATTAACAGACTAAAAAGACTAGACGAAAATTGAAACAAGTCCTTAATAATATTTTTTAGTTCAAGTGTTTTAATTGTTATGGTAACGTCCAGAATTGGATGGAAAATATTATTTTACTATTTCTTTTTGTAAAGAGCACTTTAGGGGGGAAACTTATAGTTTGAGGGGGCATAAAAATTATATAGGTATTGTGTACTTTGAAAGTTTTTTGAATTTCTAATCTGTTGCATACTTAAAAATGTTCTTAGTACTTAATTGGGAATCAAATGTATCCAGATTCCTTGTAATTAGCTTTTAAAATTCAAAAAAAACTTTATTAGACTGTAACAATCTATTTTTTTCATCATCCTTATAAAATACTAATCCTTATAAACTAAATCATGAAAAATATCAGTCTATTAATTGCTCTAATTGTATCATCATCGATATTTTGCCAATCTAATGATTTCGAAAAGCCACTTCAAGATTATATCTTAAATCACTCATTTAATGGTAATATACTGATACAACAAAAAGACAGTATTATATTTTCTAAGTCATATGGATATGCAAATGAAGAATTTAAAGTGCCTAATAAACTGAATACCAGATTTAGGATAGCTTCCGTGACAAAACTATTTACCTCGGTTTTAATATACCAACTTGTCGAAGAGGGAAAAGTAAAATTAGAAGATAAAATTGGAAAGCATCTCCCAGAATATAATGGAGAAGCTAAAGATAAAGTAACAATATACCAATTGCTCACATCAACTTCTGGTTTGCAGGATTATGAAAATAAGGGTGATGAGGTATATGAAAAAAGACTAACGACTGACCAAATCGTGGATAATTATTGTTCTGGACCATTACAACATGTTCCAGGTGAAAAATTTAATTATAATAATGCTGATTTTGTTATACTTGGAAAGATTCTTGAAAGCATTTACAAAAAAACTTTTTATGAAATCCTTAGCCAAAAAATTATCAAACCTTTACATCTTACAAACACTGGTATGTTTAATTATTCAATCGTAGATAATTTAGCTCAATGTTATTGGTATAACGAAGAAACCAAAAAACTAGAACGAGATATTCCGTATTTTGTTGAGAATTATTATGCTGCAGGAGCAATGTATTCAGATGTAAAGGATTTGCTTACTTTTTCGAATTCACTTCATAAAGGGAAGTTAATAAGTAAAAATACTTTAAGAACACTTTTAACACCACAAAACAATGTTAAAGATCGTGATAATTATGCCAGTGGATTATGGGTTTATGAATATAACATATCCGATAAAGAAAAGCATAAAGCAGCTTCTAGACAAGGAAATATTTGGGGAGCAGAAGCTATGGTTTTAAAAATTTTTAATAATGATATTACTATAATAATATTATCAAATAACATTGGTGATCAGGGAATGTGGGATTTAGTTTGGAAAATTAAGCGTATTATTTACAAAAAGTAAATAAACTACAACACATTAATAATTCAAACAATTTTTGTGCTTTTAGTAGGTAAAATATTTAAGAAAATGAGTAATTGATAATCGTCTTATAATGTTAGATATAAGGAAGTTACAAAAGAATATGATTTATATTGTAAAATAAGTTTAGATTCGGCTCTATTACTAATTGAAAATGGGAAAAACATATAAACATTATGAATAAAAACTTTCTAATAATATTTTTAATAATATTTATCCCTGATTCTTTTGCTTGTATGTGTACAAAATTTTGGAATGAATGGAATGAGCAACAAACTTCTCAAATTATTGAAAGCAGTGATATTATTTTCATAGGTAAACTGATGGCGTCTTCAAATGATTGCTATGAATTTGAAGTTATTGATGTGTTTAAGGGGAGTGTAAATATAGGAGCAACTTTGGAGGGTTATTATCTTACATCTTGTTCTGGTTTACCAAATGTAAAAGGAAAATGGATATTTTATGGAAATTATAGATTAAGAAACGATAATAGAGTCTTAAATTATAGTCAATGTAGTCCTACAAGAAACTTAAGTAGAATTTCAAGAAAAAGAAAACAAGAATACCTAGATAAAGAACTTAAATTACTTAACACGTGTTTTGATAAAAACATAGTTCTATAATTAAAATTATAAATACCATAGCTCGGATTTTCTGCTTTTAACCATTGCCTATATCTGAGAGGAGGTCTGTCATGAGAATTAAAGTTTAAAAATGAAGAAAGATTTACTTTTTATTCTTTTATTGGTCATATTTTCTTGTAAAAATGAGCAATCTAAAATAACGAAACGTACACAGAACCACAGTCTAATTATTGAAGAGATTGGATCTATCAATGACAGATGGATTACAGGAAATGTTACTTATTGGATAAGAACGAAAGAGGACAGCATTTGGACTGATATTCAACCTAATGACACATTGACTTGCATTAAACCAGAGGATACGACAAAATACACTAAATTTTGGAGGCGTAATAAATTCAATTTGGTAATGAGTGACTACTTATCAATAGAAAAAAACTTATTACTCAATCCCTTTACTGAAAACAAAATTTCAGAAACAATTATATACTCAAGAAAAATAAATGAAAATGTAGAAACAAGAATTGGGTTAATATATAATTATAGTAATAAAACTAGTGAATCTTTTATCCTAGATTCAATACATAGAACTAAGAAAAAGAAAAATGAACTAAAATTAGATAACATGTCAAAACACCTTGAAAAAAATAGTGTATATCTATGTCAAACAGCTTTTAATGAAATTTCACGAAAAAAGTTTCCAAAATTGAATGCTTCATATCGTGCAATAAGTTTAGATTCTGCTCTATTAGTAATTAACAAATGGAAAAAACAATATTAATATGAAAAAGTATGTTTTAGCACTATTATCTATTTTATCTTTTAATTGCAATAAAAAAAATGAAAATCACAAGTCATAAAAGTACAGAAGGTAGAAAAACCTATATTCTATAGTATTCAAACTTTAATAGGATCAATATAGGAAAAATTAAGTCAAACTTTTTAATTCAAAATAAAAGGATTTTTCATACTCTTAGATATAATTATATAAATGTTAGAATGTTTGTTGATCCAATGCAAAAAGATGAAAAATGGCAGAAATTTCAAAAAGAACAATTTAATTCATCTATTCAACCGTATTATTATATTCTAAATCCTAGAGGAGAACAATTAGTTGATGGAATGGACATGAAAACCGCTAAGTTGAAACTAAAAGATGATTTGCTAAAATATAAGAAGAAAAACTAGTCAACATTGTATAATAATTCCCTTGCTTTTCTTTGGATAACAAGGATTATAAATAATTCGAATGGAATGAAAATGTTTAATTCAATTACAAATGATCTGATTTGCAGTAAACAATAAATCACCACTATTTTTCATTTCTCTTTTTGTTTGGGGCAGAAATTCATTCAAGCAATCGCCAAAATATTTTTTAATAATTTCGACACTCTTCTTTTTATTTCGATTTAGTTTAATAAAAACAATTTCATTTCCACTATTATCAAAGATGCCAAAATAATCCCTATAAAAGGTGCTATCACCTGACTTTTTCATTCTATATGTCACCCCTAAAGTATACTCATCATTTTTAGCTACTATTCGGAAAATATATGGGCGTTTTGCATTCGGATCCAATGGAAGATGAAGTTCATTTCGTATAACTATCTTTTTTACATTGGATTTTTTAATTTTCATATACTCCCCTTGTTTACCATTTTTATTAGGTCCTATTACATGAACATATTTACTAAAACTAGTCACTGTTTTACCCGGATGGAGTTCAATGAATTTCCCGTCTTTAGTTAATAAATAATTTTTTATTTCACTTTTTTCATTAACTGTTTGACCATAACAAAATGTGATAATCAGATTAGAAGAAAAAAATAGAAATAATTTAATTAAATATTTCATTGAAGGTTAGTGCATATTATTTTTCAAAAATAAATAAAACAACTTAAATTTATGAAGCGATTTTATTTATTTCTGTATGGTGAATTGATAAACTCTGCTAAAACATAGAAATGAACAACCAAAAAATGGTAATGGTTGAAAAAAAATAGAACTTCGGATAGATTAATTATCTAAAATTCTATTAAAAAATTAAGCAAAATTGTAATTTGAAAAAGTAAAACTCATTTACACTTGAAGCTGGTCTTTTTTACCCCGAAAGTGTGGTTTTTCTCTTTTTAAGTAATTGTAAGGTAGTTTATGATCTTTCTTAAACTATAATATATTTGCAAATTAATTTATTACTATGTCAAATACTTGTTTTTTAAATCCATTGATAATCTGATAATTAAGCTAGCATCTTCTTTCAAAAAGTTTGAATTATTTCTCTCCATGTTTACTAACTATTGCAAATCCCTTGTAAACACTGATATTTGCAAGGGATTCGTTTTTTGGATATAACTCGTGATAACATGCGAGTTTTTGATTTTTGTATCTAGAGGTTTAAACACCCCAGCTAGGTGTACTAAGAAAAGATTTACTTAAGTTTATTAGTGGGAGCAGGATTTGAACCTACGACCTTGATTTTATGAACCCTTAGGTTCAAGAATAGAGTAGAAGTGAAGTCACATCATTCTGGCTAATTTATACTAAGCAACTTTAAAGTGCTCTGCTAATTCTTTGATTTTCAACAATTCTTTTTCAAAAGGGTTCGACATATGTTCATTCTGGGTCACATCAAACAAGAAACCACGGCATTTGGCGTGGTTCTTTATTTATGGAAAAGCCAAACGTAGTTTGAAGCTTTGGAATAAAATAAAGAACTAGAGCGCTAGCTCGTGGTTTCTTATTTGGAGGAGTGAGCTTCAAGGGATCAACACAGTTAATCCAAAATGTGAATTGCAAACGTAGTTTGAAGCTTTGGAATAAAATAAAGAACTAGAGCGCTAGCTCGAGGTTTCTTATATGCAGGAGTGAGCTTGAAGGGATGAACAAAGTTAATCCCTCCACGATTACAAAACATTGCAAATCCCTTTTGAAAATTAGTATTTACAAGGGATTTGTTTTTAATTAACCATAGTTTTGCTAAAAACATTCTTATACAAAAAACTGCTCAAAATTAATTTTGAGCAGTCATCGTCATGAATTGCCAATTTGAATTTATATAAAGCCCCTTAATTCTCTATATAAGAACTAGCAATTTATTAGATTATCAAATCAAGCAAAAGATAATCGTAGAATGATATACAACAGTATTGTATAAAAAATTGTGAGGGTTACCTGTAACCTATATTTCAAGATTGTCTTCTTTTTTATCATAGGTTGTTTTTTTTAAATTGTTTAAATCATTTAAATCATTTTGTAGATTAGTTTCTATCTCTTCGAGCGATGCTAATTTTTCTTTTAATTGTTTTAATTTATTTTCCATAGATAGCAAAGAGTCTACAGTATTGTCCATTGAAACCGAACTGATAAAACGTAAAAACTTTTTTAAAAATTCTTGACTCTTTGCCATCTTGTTAATTTTTACTACATAAAACAATCATCAACTTGTTTACTTTTTAAGCACTCGTTTGATAGCATTTCCTTTCTCAGTAAAAATGTGCAGAAAATATACTCCAGCTCCAAATTCACTCATTTCAATACTATTATTAGCAGTTTCTAGTATCTTTTGTCCTGTGACGCTATAGATAATCACTTTTTTAACATCTAAAGAAATAAATAATCTATCAGTTGTTGGGTTCGGATATATTTCTAATCCATCAATCTCATTATCCTCTATCCCTAAAACAGAAGAAACGGTTACTGTTCTGATTATTTCTGCTGCTGCATTACCTGCTGCATCCATTACATTATAGGTAATAGTGTACGTTCCATCTACCGAAGTGTCTACTGGATTTACAACTACAATATTTGCAGTAATATCTCCATCTAATGAATCACTTGCTGTTGCTCCAGCATCTGTATAAACTTCTCCTTGCGCTATTTCTAATGGATTATCTCCTAATAAGGTAATCACTGGAACAGTAGTATCTTCTACGGTAACTTCTCTGGTAACTTCTATAGCTGTATTTCCTGAAGAATTCGTTACGTTATAGGTAATGGTGTACACTCCAGGTACAGCCGTATCTACTGGATTTACAGTAACAATATCTGCTGTGATATCCCCATCTACAGAGTCGCTTGCTGTAGCTCCTGCATCCGTATAGGTAGTTCCTGCTTCTACAGTTACTGTTGCATCACCTGATAATGTTATTACTGGTACAGCTGTATTTACTATGGTTACTTCTCTAGTTACTTCTACAGCTGCATTTCCTGCTGCATCGCTAACATTATAAGTTACTGTATATACTCCTAGTACAGCAGTATTCACTGGATTTACAGTAACAATGTCTGCTGTGATATCTCCATCTAATGAATCAGATGCTGTAGCTCCGGCATCCGTATAGGTAGTTCCTATTTCTACGGCTACTGTTGCAGAACCAGATAATGTAATTACAGGAATAGTTGTATCTGACACCGTTACTTCTCTAGTTACCTCCAGCGCAGCATTTCCAGCAGCATCGCTTACATTATAGGTAACAGTGTACACTCCTGGTACGGAAGTATCTACTGGGTTTACAGTAACGATAGCTGTTGTGATATCTCCGTCTAAAGAGTCAGATGCTGTTGCTCCTGCATCTGAATACGTAGTTCCTGCTTCTACAGTCGTAGTTGCATCTCCTGTTAAACTAATCACCGGGATAGTTGTATCTGCTACCGTCACTTCCCTTGTTACTTCTATAGCATCATTCCCTGCTGCATCACTTACATTATAAGTAACAGTATACACTCCAGGAACAGCTGTATCTACCGGATTTACAGTAACGATGTCTGCTGTAATATCTCCATCTAGAGAGTCACTCGCTGTTGCTCCTGAATCGGAATAGGTAGTTCCCGCTTCTACAGTCACAGTCGCATTTCCTGTTAAACTAATCACAGGTATGGTTGTATCTGAAACAGTTACTTCTCTTGTAACTTCTACAGCAGCATTCCCTGCTGCATCACTTACATTATAGGTCACCGTATACGCTCCTGGTACGGATGTGTCTACTGGATTTACAGTAACAATAGCTGCTGTAATATCTCCATCTAGAGAGTCACTCGCTGTTGCTCCTGCATCTGAATATGTAGTTCCTGCTTCTACAGTTACAGTCGCATCTCCAGTTAAACTAATTACAGGAATAGTTGTATCTGCTACCGTTACTTCTCTTGTTACTTCAATAGCAGCATTTCCTGCTGCATCACTTACATTATAGGTCACCGTGTATACTCCTGGAACTGTAGTATTCACTGGATTTACTGTAACAATGTCTGTTGTAATATCTCCATCAAAAGAATCACTTGCTGTGGCTCCGGCATCGGAATAGGTAGTTCCTACTTCTACAGTCACCGTTGTGTCTCCTGCTAAACTAATCACAGGAATGGTTGTATCTGCTACAGTCACTTCTCGTGTTACTTCTATAGCATCATTTCCAGCAGCATCACTTACGTTATAAGTAACAGTATATACTCCTGGAATAGAAGTGTCTACGGGGTTTACCGTTGCAATGTCTGCTGTAATATCTCCATCTAAAGAATCGCTTGCTGTTGCCCCTGCGTCTGAATAAGTAGTTCCTGCTTCTACGGTTACTGCTGCATCTCCAGTTAAACTAATGACAGGAACCGTAGTATCTGCTACCGTTACTTCTCTGGTAACTTCTGTGGCAGCATTCCCAGAAGCATCACTTACATTATAGGTAACGGTGTATACTCCTGGAATAGAGGTGTCTACTGGGTTTGCCGTAACAATATCAGCTGTGATATCTCCGTCGATATCATCCGTTGCTGTTGCTCCTGCATCAGAATAGGTAGTTCCAGCTTCAACAGTCACCGTTGCATCTCCTGTTAAACTAATTATAGGTGCCGTAGTGTCCACAACTATAGTAGCTCCAGAAGAATCGAAGGTATCATTGGTAATTTGAACTCCAGGGTTGTCTGTACAATCTGGAAAACCAAATGTTGTAGGACCACAAGCAGTAAAGAACTGATCTAAAAATACAGCTCCAGTTTCAAAGGTGATCATAGGTTCCTCATTGATATCCGCATATTTTATTTTAATACTAAATAAATGTTTAGGAGTACTGGTTACATTATTATCAGTAATTGCGCCACTACTTAAACCTTGCTGGAAGGAGGTAGAAACTCTGGAACTAGTATTGTCGTTAGCAATAAAAGAACTATATGCAGGCAATACATACACTTCTGCCAAAATAGAACCATCAGGTTGTAAATATTCGAAATTATTATTGGCATCAATATTTTCACCAAAAGCAGCCGTATTGTAGTTAAAATAGATTTGTCCAGAACCGAGTTTGAAATCAGATGTAGATGCTATGTAAATATCAGCTTCATAAAAGTCATCCGTTCCATCATTGGTGTTTCTAGCATTCTCAAAGGTGAATGTAATGTCCTGTGCGCCGACTATTGTAGTAAGTAGCATCAGTAGGGTTAAAAGGGTATTTTTTTTCATGTCTTTTTAGGTTTAATTTTATTATAAGTAGTTGTTATGACCTTACATTTTGGCAAATAGCTCCCTATTAGCTGCGCTATGGGGTATGGGTAAAAGCGGAGTACTGCAGCTAATAAAAGGATACTATGTTGCCTGCGATATCTTTTGGTTATTCCTTAATCAGCTTGTAACTTTTTTGAGAGTTTTGACTATCTACTTGTACAAAGTACACACCAGTTTGTAGTTGTGAAATATTAATGGTGTTCTCCAGTGAATGACTAGATAGCATTTGTACTAATTTGCCATTGGTATCTGTAATACGGATATCTGTTGTGGTATTCCCTAAACCCTGTATTAAAAAATGTTGTTTTGCCGGATTAGGATATAAACTAACTGCTGCGATCTCTTGCTCTTCGATATTTAAAGTTTGTAAAGAAGCACCACTGGAATCGTAAGTGTCATTCATTAATTGTTTACCAGGTAAATTAGCACAATCAGGGAATCCAGCTTTAACACCAGTTTTGAGCATGCTTCCGCATGCAGTAAAAAACTGATCTTGATACATCACTCCTTCTTCAAAAGCAATCATAGGATCTTTAGTTGCGTCTACATATTGTAATTTGATATGAAATAAAGGCTTAGAAGCTGTAGTTACATTTTCTTTGTTGATAGACTCTGCACTCACTCCTTGTTGGAAGGCAAAAGAAACTCTATTATTAGTATTGTCATTTTGGATAAAGCTTTTATAGGCTGGTAATGTATAATTTTCGCCTAAGATATAACCAGGTTCATACGCATATTGAATCCCACTATTTTTTGAAATATTAGCTCCAAAAGCTTCTGGATTGTAGGTTAGGTAGATTTGGCCAGATCCTAATTTGAAGCCTTCTGAAGCTTCGATCATAATATCAGCTTCATAATAGTAATTTCCATTTTCGATACTTTTTTGAGCATTGGCAAAGGTAAAATGAATGTCCTGTGCTTGAATTGTCATACTAGTAAGTACTAGTAGAACCAAAAATTGTAGTTGTTTATTTCTTAAATTGTAAGGTAATTTCATATGTTTAGATATTAAGGGGTTTTATAAAATATTTACAAGTGTTATCATTAGGTATTTCTTTACTGCAATAGTACGGATCATGGGTTGACAAACCAATAAAACAAGGCGGACAACTAGGCGTACATAATTGTATATTGTTGTTTTACAGGTGTTTTTGTTAAGATATTTATTATAAGTACAATGCTTTGTTTGTATTTTAAAATTGTTCTCCTTTTCCAAGATTAGGGTTTAATACATTATTAATGTCCGTATTCTGAACTTGTCCGTTCATATCCAGATCGGCATCACTATATCCAGAACTTCCCAAAAGATTGATCATCTCACTAACATCTGAGTTCTGGATCTGACCATTGCCATCATAATCTCCTGAAGGCATGGCAAAAAAACCGTCTCCCATATCTATAAGTGCATTGCTAGCGTTGTAGACATTCGTATCTGTAGTCATATCTAATGTAAGCGCAGTACTCGATAAAGAATGAACGGTATTGGAACTAATGGTTAAGTGATTTCTATGTGCTACAGCTATATAATAATTGCCAGCTGAAGCATCTAAAGAAACAGCTGAAGTTCCATCCGTATCCACAATATTGCCATCTCTTAATAATAGCGCTGATTTTGTAACTAAAACTTCCGTAATATCTTCAGAATTTCGCAGTTGTATGGCTACCCAATCAACTACTGCCGAATCTCCATGAGTATCAAAAACAGTAGACTCGCAGGTTTCACTTGCATTGTATGGCGATGTAGTTGGTAATACATCATTATCTCGTAAATCATCGTGCATTACAATACCTTCGCCAGCGTTGTCATAAGCACCTTCTAAAATTACTTTTACTGAAACCAATACCTCATCAGCTTCACAGCTCGTTTCATTGAAACTTGTTTGATCATCTACTGATGTCCAATTTGTGGTACTGTAGGCGGCATCATCTACTAAAACACAAGTTAAATCTGGGTTTCCTGTAATATCAAAATTATTAATATTAGTATTTCCTCCGCTCTGAAGATTCAATTCTTGAAGTTGTCCATCGGTTGCATAAAAATCATTCAATGTCACTTGATTGGACAAATCTAAACTTGTAATATTGGTTTCTCGAATGCTTACCGTATACAATCCTGAGGAATCCTCAAAATCTAAAGAGGATACTGCTGTATTATCTATACTTACCAATCCTAAAAGTGGATTATTTGCAATAGTTACCGATGCTAAAGAGGTACAATTATTACAATACAACTCTAAGAAGTCTTCTAAATTACTCAGATCTATGGCTGTTAATTGCGAGTTGTCATTAACCTCTAACCATTCTAACAATGTATTATTACTAAGATCTAGACTAGCGATATCATTTCCATCTAAAAAAGCGGCAGTTAAAGCAGTAAGCATAGAGATATCAATACTTGTTAAACTGTTATTATACAGTACAATTTCTCGTAATAGCGTGTTATTAGAAAAATCCAGATCAGTAATACTATTCCGCTCTGCAGATAAGATTTCTAAACTTGTATTTGTATTAATATTTAAAGAAGTAAGCTGATTATCATCAATGTGTAACTGTTCCAATTGATCACAATTGGTCAAAGTAGCTTCTGTAATACTATTATTTGATGCATATACGATTTCTAAGCTAGTATTGTTTGAAAGATCCAAACTGGTTAGACTGTTATCACTTACGTAAAAGTGTGTTAAACTGGCAAAATCCTCAATCCCTGTTAAATCTATAATACCTTGATTAGAGATATTTAAGTTTGTTATTTCTTCTATGTTTTTTGTGGGTATTTGCCCATCATTTGCAACATCATCATAACTGCTCAATGCTGCTTCAAAATTGGCATCTGAAATGGTAGTATATCTACAATAGGTGTCACTGAAACTAGTTTGATCGTCTTTTAAGGTCCAATTCGTTGTACTATACTCCGCATCATCTACACGAACACAGTATAAATCTAGGTTTCCTGTAATCTCAAGTTCATCAATATTGGTGTTATTTCCATTTTTTAGATCAATCCCTGTTAATTGACCATCTGTTGCAAATATGTCCACCAAAGAAGCATTGTTTGATAGATCTAAATAGGTAAGTGCTGTTCCTACAACATTCAAAAATCGTAAGCTAGGTGCTCCACTTAGATCAATTTCAGTAATCGAAGTACCATCTAAACTCAATACATCTAGGTTACTATTACCTTCAATCGTAACTGATGCCAATAGACTACAATTATCACAACTCACATCGTCTAAATTTTCCATATTACTTAGATCGATAGCCGTTAATAGAGCATTATTGTCTAGCATTAATTCATCCAAGTTTTCACTACTATCACTTAGATCTATATCCGTAAAATTATTTCCTTCTAAATTAGCAACTTCTAAATATATAGCTCCTGAAAGATTGATGCTTTCCATTGCATTATTGCTTAGGTAAATCTCTTCTATTGCTGTATTATTTGATACATCTAAGCTCGTAATTTGGTTGTCATCTGCATCTAAATAGGTTATTTTAGTATTCTTAGAAATATCTAGAGCTGTTAACTGATTTCCTCGAATATCCATATAATATATGTCAGTATTATTACTAAAATCTACAGCCGTTAATTGATTGTCACTTAGATTGATAATTCCAAGATGTATGTTGTTTGAAAGATCAATTTCCGTCAAACTATTATCATATAAACTTAGATTGGTTAATGCTCTAAAATCCTCAATCCCACTTGCATCTGAGATAGATGCGGCTCCAATAGATAGATTGGTAATCGATTCAATATTGGAAGTTGGCACTTGTCCGTCTCCAGAAATATCATCATAACTACTCAAAGCAGCTTCAAAATTAGCATCAGGAATTGCCGTATATCTACAGTAACCATCCGTGAAACTGGTTTGATCATCTATTAACGTCCAATTCGTTGTGCTATACGCAACATCATCCACTCGCACACAAGTTAAATCGGGGTTTCCTGTAATTTCAAATTCATTAATATTCGTATTTCCTCCATTTTTCATATTGATACTGGTTAGCTGTCCATCTGTGGCAAATACTTCTAATAATGAGGGATTATTTGATAAATCTAAATAGGTAAGTGTGGTTCCTGTAACAGTTAAATATCGCAAACTAGTCGCCGAACTTACATCTAACTCCGTAATTAAAGCACCATCTACAGTCAAGCCATATAAATTGGTGTTATTTTCTAATAAAATTGAAGTTAACGCCGTACAGTTTTCACATTCTACATATTCTAGGCTTGTCATATTACTAACATCAAGAGAAGTTAATAGAGGATTATCATTTAAACCGATATTCTTTAAAGAATTAGCACTATCACTTATATCGATACTAGTCAAATTATTATCCCTTAAGTACAACTCTTCCAATACTGTTAGTCCTGAAAGATTCAAACTTTCCATTCCATTATTATGAAGATACGCCTTTTCTAATAAGATGTTATTTGATAGGTCTAAACTCGTAAATTGATTATCATATGCTCTTAAATCAGTAAGTTTGGTATTAGCAGAAAGATCTAAAGTTGTTAATTGATTTCCTTCTATATCTATGTAATCTATTTCAGGATTATTAGTTAGGTCTAATTCTGTAAGTTGATTGTCATACATAGCCAAAGTCTCCAAATAAATGTTATTTGAAAGATCAACTTCTGTTATGCTATTAGTACTTGCTCGTAGTGATATTAAGGCAGTAAAATCCTCAATACCTGTTAAGTCTGAAATCGATTTTACGTTTATTGATAACTCTGTAATTGTTGCAATAGTAGCTGTAGGTATTTTTCCATCTCCTTCAATATCATCATATGATGAAAGTGCTGCTTCAAAATTCGCATCTGGTATTGAGGTATAAAAACAATCATCATCATAGGTATAATCACTACTAAAATTAGCTTCTGCATATTCCACATCGCTTACAGAAATACAACTCAATTCATCATTACCACTCAAATTAAACTGTGTAATTTGTGAAAGATCAATATTTCGCATATCAAGACTGGTTACATTGGTATTGAGCAATTGCACTCTGGTAAGTACGGTGTTATTACTCAAATCTAAGTCACCCAATTCTGCTCCTATAATGCTGACATAATTTAAGTTTACTGCTTCGCTAAAATCTGGAGATACTAACGCATCACTATTCACTTGGAAATTTTGTAATGCTTCGTTCCCTTGTAAAGTTACTGAAACCAAATTATCACTATCTCCTGAGACAATACTTAAACTAGCTAAGTTTGAAAAGTCAAGTGTATCAAACTCGCAACCATCAAAATAGAAATATTCTAAGGCTGTATTACTTGAAAGATCAATGCTTTCCATTCCTGTATTAGCAATACTCAATGTTGTTAATTGTGTTAAGCCAGTTATATTCAATGTTGAAATTGGGCTTCCATCTAATTCAATGGTTACTAAGGCTGTATTATTAGAAAGATCTAAGCTTGTTAAATTGGTGTCTTCGGCAGATATTCGAGTTAGATTCGTATTGTTAGAAAGATCAAGATCTGATGTAAAATTAAGATCATCAACAGCAAGTTCTTCCAAATTAGTATTTGTAGAGAGATCTAAGTTTGTTAAACTATTAGCTCTTAGATCTAGATCTTTTAAAGCAGTGTTTTTACTTAAGTCTATTTCAGCAATTGTATTTGAATTCGCTTCTAGTTCTTCCAACGCTCTAAAATTCTCAATTCCGGTTAAGTCACTTATTTCTTTAGAACTCACATCTAACTCCGTTATTCCAATAATATTTTCTGTAAGTATTTGTCCATCTCCCGAAATATCATCGTATCCTAATTCGTATAATACTGCTTCAAAATTTACATCTGGAATTTGAGTGTATTCGCAATATTCATCCGTAAAACTAGTTTGATCATCAATCGTAGTCCAATTGGTAGTACTATAGATAGCATCGTCTACCAAGACACAGGTTAAGCTTGCGTTTCCATCTGCAGCAAAAGAGGTTATATTTTCATTGTTTCCATTTTGCACATCCAATGTAGTTAGGCTATTGTTGGAAACATTGATGAGTGTTATTTTAGAATTATTACTTAAATCAACTTGGGTTAAATCATTGTCGTTTGCTATAAACCATTCTAACTTCGTGTTGTTGCTTGCATCTATAGCTGAAATGGAATTGTTAGCAATAGAAAACTCTTGTACTTGCGTATTATTTTCAATAGACAATTCTGTTAATTGATTGTCGTTTAACCATAAGAATATTAACGAAGGATTGTTGCTTAGATCAATATTAGTTATTGCATTGTTATTAGCAAATAAATATAATAGCGAACTACTATTCGTAACATCTAAAGAAATGATATCATTATGAGTCGCATACAAATACTCTAAAGCTGGGTTATTACTTAAATCTAAGTTTTCTAATGCACTATATGAAACATTTAAATAGGTGAGTTTTGTATTTGCTGAAAGATCTAAACTGGTAATTGCACTGTTCTCTAAAATCAATCTATCCAGTTCTGTTAATGCAGAAACATCAATACTTTCAAATGCGGTATAATTAGCTCGAATCGTTTCAATTTTTGTGTTTCCATTGAAATCTAAGCTGGCTAAACTTCTATTATCATTACATTCAATAGAAGTAATACTGCCATTTGTTGGTAAAGTTATCGAAGTTAAATCATTAGAAGCTACATCTAACGTTTCCAATAAGGTTTGATTACTCAAATCTATGGATGTTAAATCGTTGGATCTAGCATCCAAATTTATTAAAGCTATAAAATCCTCTATTCCTGTTAAATTGGTAATACCGTTACTACTGATATCTAAATCGGTAATCGTTTCAATCAATCCTGTTGGTACTTGACCATCTCCAGAAATATCATCATATCCTAAAGTTTCCAAAGCTGTTTCAAAATTCGCATCTGGAATTGAGGTATATAAACAATAGGTATCTGTAAAATTGGCTCCATCAGGAATCGATGACCAGTTTGTTGTACTATATGCTGCATCATCTACTAACACGCAAGTAAGACTATCATTACTTCCTATAGAAAAACGTGTAATACTTGTGTTCGCTCCGTTTTGAACATTTATGTAAGATAGACTCAAATTATTATCAGCTTGCACTGAAGTTAGATTAGGACAATTTTGAAAGTCTAAGCTCTCTAAATTTCCAAGGGCACTTAAAGTAACTGAAGATAATGCTGTGCTATTACTTAAATCAATACTAGTAAAAGCATCATTAAATAGGATAAATAATGTATGCAATTCTGGACTTGATGTTAGATCAAGCGTCGCAAATGCATTATCTCTAGCAACGAATTCTTCTAACAAAGTACATCCTGAAACATTTATACTACTTAAATTTACATTATCTCTTACTTGTAGTTTCTTTAGATTTACGTTATTAGAAACATCCAATGTTGTTAAATCATTATCGTTTACATTGAGCTCTTCTAAAGCCGTAAAATCTTCAATACCTGTTAAATCGGCGATAGACTTATTTCTTACATTTAAAGTCGTAATATCTTTAATTAATTCTGTTGGTACTTGTCCATCACTAGAAATATCATCATAACTACTTAGTGCAGTTTCAAAATTCGCATCGGGTATCGCTGTATATTCGCAATAGGTACTACTATAAAAAGTTGTATTATCAATACTTGTCCAATTGGTAGTACTATAATCTACATCATCCACTAAAATACAAGTCAAATTATCATTATTATTGGCTACAAAATTGGTAATACTTGTATTTACACCATTTTTGATATTTATGCTCGATAAATTTGTGTTATAGTCTATTTGTACACTTGTTAAGTTTACATTGGTAGTCAAATCTATTTCATCTAAATTATCTTCATCACTCAACGTTAATGAAGTTAATCCCGTATTTGCTGACAAATCAATCATTGACAATGCATTAGATGTCGCTACAAAAGTTTCTAATGCTGATAATCCTGAAAGATCTATACTTTCTAAGCTCTCATTCAGGCTAATTTCTACACTGGTTAAATTACTATTATTGGATAGATCTAGTGAAGTAATATCATTACTTGCGATATGTAGTGTTTTTAAAGCAATAAAATTTTCGATACCTGTTAGGTCTGAAATGGTATTTGAACCCAAGCTTAAACCGGTGATAGTTTCAATCAGTGCTGTAGGTACTTGTCCGTCGTTAGCAATATCATCGTATGCACCTAACGCATTTTCAAAACTTGCATCTGGAATCGCTGTATACTCACAATAGTCAGTATCATTATAATACGAAATGTCATCAACTGTTGTCCAATTCGTTTGACTATAGCTTACATCATCTACTAAAATACATGTTAAACTAGCATTATTATTTGCTATAAAACTAGTGATAGTTGTATTGGCTCCATTTTTTACATTTAAAAAAGATAAGGCAGTATTGTAATCTACTTGAACCGTTGCTAAACTTGTATTATTACTTAGATCTACACTTTCTAAAGTCTCTAAGTTGCTTAATACAATGGAGGTTAAAGCTGTATTTGTACTCAAATCAATACTAGAAAAAGATGCATTATCAGTGATGGATAATGATGTTAATGCTGTATTAGCTGATACGTCTATGGTAGCAAATGCATTGCTCGCCCCAGTAATACTCTCTAACAGGGTACATCCTGATACATCTATACTTGCTAAATCTACATTATTACTAACAGTTAATGTGCTTAGATTCGTGTTACTCGAAAGATCTAAAGACGTCAATTCGTTTGTAGCAACATTCAATGTTTGTAAAGCAGCGAAATCAGCAATACCTGTTAAATCTTCAATTCCATCACCACTAACATTTAAAGAAGTAATTCCTTCAATATTAGCTGTTGGTACTCGTCCATCACTAGGTTCATTATCATAGCCTAATCCGTCTAAAGCAAGTTCAAAATTAGGATCTGGGATCAATGTATATTGAGTACAATCCGTATCACTAAAATAGGTTTGAGTGCTTATATCTGTCCAGTTTGAGGTACTATAATCTTCGTCATCTACCAGAATACAATTCAATTCATCATTACCAGTAGCCACAAACTTGGATACATTCGTATTGTTTCCGTTTTGCATATTTAAATACGTTAATTCATTATTCTGTACCTGGATTTGGGTAACCGAACCATGATTGCTTAAATCTACACTCGTTAAATGGTTGCCATACGCACGGAATCGCACTAATGAAGTTGAGTTGCTTATATCTACCGTAGTTAGTTCATTATCGTTTACCTGTAAAATGACCAAAGCTGCTTGATTACTTACATCTAAGGAAGTAATACTATTTTCCTCAATTCGTATATCTGTTAATGCCGTATTATTGGTAAGATCTAGTGAGGTCAGATTATTTGCTAAACCCCACAATGTTTTTAGCGCTGTTAGGTTAGAAAAATCAACGGTACTTATGTTGTTATCACTAAAGTATAATGTTTCTAAGGCTACAAAATCTTCAATACCCGTTAAGTCACTAATATTCAAGCTTCTTACATCTAGAGAAGTGAGGTTTTCAATTTCTGAGGTAGGTACTTGCCCATCTCCTGAAACATCATCTGTAATAATAGTTTCTAGGTACGCCTCGAAATTAGCATCTGGGATACTGGTATTTTGTGCATGACCAGTCATGATACCAATGAAGCATACGAATTGTAATAAAAGATAATTTCTTTTCATAGTAAGGGGTTTAAAAGTTTAATAGGGAAGGGTTAGTATTAAAATTGCTCTCCTTTTCCGATATTGGGGTTTAATAAATTGTTGATATCTGTATTTTGTACTTGTCCATTCATATCCAGATCGGCTTCGCTATAGCCAGAACCTCCTAGAAGGTTAATAATAGCACTAACATCCGAGTTTTGTAGCTGACCGTTACCATCATAATCTCCTGACGGCATCGCATAATAGCCATCACCCATATCATTTAGGGCGTTAGCAGCATTTAGCACATTGGTGTCCGTAGTCATATCCAATGTAAGTGTGGTATTAGTAGACAAGGAATGAACGGTACTAGATCCAATAGTTAAGTGATTTCTATGTGCTACAGCCACATAATAATCGCCTTCTGTTGCGTCAATTCCGACCTCAGAAGCACCATCATAATCTACGATTGTTCCATTTCGTAATAATAAAGCAGATTTCGAAGCTAAAATTTCACTAATATCCTCAGAATTTCTTAATTGCACTTGTACCCAATCTACTACTGCAGTACTACCAGTTACATCAAAAACCGAAGCGCTAACGGTAATGGCATCTTCATATGGAGAAGTCGTAGGCAATACACCATTATCTCTTAGATCGTCATGCATAAGAATATCACTACCGCTGCCACCAAGATCAAAAGCTCCTTCTAAAACAACTGTCAACGATACAGACACGCCATCACAAAGAGTACTAAACGTAGTTTGGGCATCTTTACCAGTAAAATTGGTATTTGCATAATCTACATCATCAACTTGTACACAGTACAAATCTGGATTGCCAGAAATTTCTAATGTGGAAATATTTGTATTATTACCATTTTGTAAGTTCAAACCTGTTATGCCGTTGTTACTAATGTTCAGCTGTTCCAGTAACGTATGAGTACTTAAGTCTAGACTTGTAGTAATATCATTATTTTGACACAATAAGTATTTTAACTGTACATTATTACTTACATCTAACGCAGTTAAATTATTGTCATATATAAAAAGTGTTTCAAGCGATATCGAATTAGAAATATCAATTGTTTCGATAGCATTTGACAATGCTGCTAGATATACTAATTGACTATTGTTACTTAAATCCAGCGATGTTAAATTATTGCTGCGGCAAGACAAGGCCAGTAGATTCGTATTATTCGATACATCCAAATTGCTAATTTCATTCTGATATATATATAGTGTTTCTAAAGCAATATTATTAGAAGTATTTATACTAGTTAAATTGTTATCGAATACATAGATTTCCCTTAAAGCCGTGTTATTCGTAATATCCAGTTCTGTTAGACTATTTTTATAACCATCAACATCCTCTAAGTTTACATTTTGAGAGAGATCAATACTAGTCAGACTGTTTCCATTAAAATCTAATTTGATAATCTCTGGATTATTTGTAATATCTAATGAGGTTAACTTATTTCCTTGCACATATAAGGTATCGATAGCAGAATTATTAGGTAAACTGAGCTCTGTTAAATCATTATTACGAACATCTAAATATGTGAGACTTGTAAAATCATCTATACCAGTAAGATCGGCAATATCCAAATTACCCACCTCTAACCTTGTCACGGAAGCTATTGAATCTGTAGGTATAAGGTTGTCTCCTGGTATATCGTCGTATCCTAAGCTATTTAGGGCAGTTTCGAAATTACTATCTGGAATAGTTGTGTAAGCCTCGCATTGTGTATCACTAAAGGAGGTATGTCCATCAATATCTGTCCAATTGGATGTACTATATGTAATATCATCTACCAGAATACAGGATAAATTACTATTGCCTGTAGCGTCGAATGTAAGGATTTGACTATTATTGCCATTTTGAACGTTCAGCTGAGTCAAATCATTATCATAAACTTCTACCAACTCTAAAGCAGTATTAGAAGATAAGTCCAAAGTTGTAATATTATTTGAATACATCGTTAAAGATTTTAATGCCGCATTATTACTAGTATCCAATGTGGTCAGCTCATTCGAATATGCTGTGAGCTCCTCTAACTTATTATTCTGTGAAATATCAAGGCTAGTCAATCCGCAAGAATTAGCCTCAAGAGAAGTTAAATTTGTATTATTCGACAAATCAAGCGTTGTAAAAATATTCTCTGTTATATTCAAAGTAGTCAATGCTACAAAATCTTCAATTCCAGTAAGGTCTGTGATACTTTCATTGTCAACTGTTAAGGAGGTAATCGTTTCAATTAATTCCGTAGGCACTTGACCATCACCAGAAATATCATCATAATTTTGTGCATTTAATGCTGCTTCAAAATTTGCATCAGGAATGGCTGTATATATACAATATTCTGTTTCGGTAAAACTTGCATCGCTATCAATATTTCCAGACCAATTGGTATTACTATAATCTGCATCATCTACTCTAATACAAGTAAGACTCGTAGTATTAGTAGCGTCAAAAGATGTGAAATTTGAATTGTTCCCGTTTCTAACATCAACTGAACTTAATAAAGGATTATCAGATATATCTAATACAACAAGCGAAGTGTTGCTAGAAACATCAATGCTTGTGATATCTGTTTGTACAAGAACAAGTTCTCGCAAATTTATGAGTCCTGAAATGTTTATACTCGTTAGAGGATTATCCGTTATACTAATTGTTTCCAATAATGTGTTATTGGACAAATCAAGAGATATTACTCCACTTTGATAAAACTCTAATGTTGTTAAGGATACAAAATCTTCTATACCTGTAGTATCCTCGATATTGTTTTCAGGTATTGCCAAACTCGTTACATTTTCAATTAAAGCTGTTGGAACCTGCCCATCATTAGAGATGTCGTCATAACCAAGAGTTTCTAAAACTGCTTCGAAATTTGAATCAGGAACTGCTGTATATCTACAATATTCATTGTCAGAAAAGCTAGTGGTGGCCTCTACATTTGTCCAATTTGTTGTACTATAATCGGCATCATCGACTAGAATACAGCTTAGATTTGAGTTTCCATTGAAATTATGTGAAGTTAAATTTGTATTTGCCCCATTGCGTAGATCTAAACTAGTCAAAGAGTTATTACGAACATTGATTTCGTTCAAAGCTGTATTTTTAGTTAAATCAAGTGTTGTTAGGCTATTATTTCGTACGGCTAAAGCCTCCAGTAAAGGGTTGTTGCTCAGATCTATTTCAGTGAGGTTATTATATGCACCATAAATACTGATTAAATTTGGACTATTGCTTACATCAAGGGTTGCGATACCATTATCTCTGCAAGCAATTGAGACTAAAGCTGTATTTGCACTTACATCCAGCGTTGTTAAGCTGTTATTCCTTACCTGTAAATATTCTAGTGCTGTAAAATCTTCTATACCTGTAAGATCAGAAATACTTGAGTATTGAACATCTAATGAGGTTACAGTTTCTATTAAATAGGTGGGTACTTGTCCATCTCCTGAGACATCGTCATACCCCAACGCTTCTAAGGCAGACTCAAAGTTCGTATCAGGTATCGCCGTATATTCGTAAACCGTTAATGTTGCTTGATCTGTATTTAGAAACTCGCTACAAGCATTTTCAAGATACGCTCTATAAAAAAGTCCATTATAACTTGAAGGAACATTGGTTAATGTTAAGGTTGCTGTAGATGTTCCAGAATACACACTATCATCAGAAAGCATCGTCCAAGAGTTACCATCTGCACTACTAAACCAAGATGTAGTATCATTACCTGATGCCGTTACCGAAAATTGTATAGAACCATTTTCGCCAACGGTAGCATCTTGTGGATGCGAACTAATAGCAATGTCATCGCAACAAAATACGCTAGAACTCATCGCTGTGACACTACAACCAGGTGACTGTTCAAAAATACTCATAGTGTACACTGCAGCATCTACATCATCCGTACCTATGCTATATCTGTTCTCTCCAGCTCCTAAATTATAGTGCATAATAAGATCCGTATCAATTACGTGTCCTAGTTGATGCGCGTGACCTAATTCATGTAATGCAACCGTCTTGAAATCGTATTGCGAAGCCGATGGATCACCACTACCATAATACCAGTTGGTACTATCGTTCCAGGTAATATCTATCTCGTTAGCTATCGCTCTGTTTGTCGTACCACAAGAACCTAAATATCTGGTGGTTACTTGTCCTAATACTCCTGTAGAAAGTTCACTACCGTTATCAAAACGGACAACATTAATTCCGTCAGCTATTGATTCGTCGGTACTGGTGGTACTTCCAAAACTAAAGTTGATACCAGATTCACAATTCCACAATTCAAACGCATCCTCAAAATAGGTTTTGGCATCGCTGGTATCAAAATCGGTATGATACTCAAAAGTAAAACCTCCACTGCCATTATCGTCTTGAAGCGTTGAAGGATAATCTACCGTGCCAGATGTAGCGTTTAAATGACTATACGCAATGGTGAGAGGAACTGTGGTAACCTCACTATCATTATCAGTATCGATGACGGTTATACTTCCTGTACCTGCCAAATAAGGAATCTCAACCTGAATCTCTGTATTGGACCAGCTTAGAATTTGAGAATCCAACGCATAGGTGTAAGTTGTACCTCCATCATTGGCATTTGAAAAACCAACGGATCCGGTAGAACTTCCAAAATTGGTTCCAGTAATTGTCAAAACAGTTCCTGTACCAGCTGTTGCTGACAAAGGTGAAAAACTATAAATTATTGGAGTAGCTAAAGCTGCACGTTTTTGTTGTCTTAGTGGACGTTCTTTTAGTTGTGTATACCTACGTTTTGTTGTTTTTTGCACTCTATAGTACAAGTCATCTTCAATGGAGGTATATTTGAAAAATACGTCTGAAGCCTCATTAGAAACCTTATTGTACTTTACCAAACCTTGGACAGCACCCACCATTTCTAACAAATTATCAGAAACCTTAAGATCCTTCCTAAAATCCTTAAGGAAGAAAATACCTGTAATGCCTTTTGATAAGTTGGCTGCACTCGATGTAATTTGAATGTTTTCTCCAATTTGTCCGCCTGAGGTAACCACCTTTACGATTGATGTACTCGTTCCTTTAAAGTTTTTGTAGGATTCAATTTGGTGAACTGTATAAATATTTTGCCGATCAGAATCCCAATAACTATTACTAGAGATCACCTTTCCTTCAACAATTACGGATGCTTCCATAATGCGTTGTTCTAAAGAAACAGGTTCTATTAAGGCACTACATCCTTGACCATAACCAATAACACTACTTATTATAAATAGTAGTAGTAAGCAGACATGCTTTTTCATAAACTTAGATTTAGGGTAGAAAAATCTTATTCATTATTAACAGAAAGATTTTGAAAATCTTTGTTAACAATTTTTAACACTACAAAACTATTTTAATAGAATAATCTAGAGAAGAAAACGAAGCGGACACTTAGGGGGACAAGTATGAAAAATAAATGTAATAAAATGAATATCAGTGTGGTAGGTAAAATTTGATTTTAAAACCGAAAACAAAGTTTATCCCGAAAACATACATATATGAAATCTTATTACACGATATAATTAGGAATAATATATACTGAAGTATCAGATATTTTTTAAGTAATCTTCTAAATCATCGTCTACAGCTAATTCAAGTTTTTTTCGAATACGGTAACGAGATTTTCTAATAGCTTCTATGGAGGTACCACGCAAACGGCAAATTTCTTTTCTATTTAATCCGATGTAGAAATAAATACAAATTTCTAAATCTGTATCTGTTAGGTTGGGAGCTTTTGCCTTTAATCGTTGGAGATAATCATAATTCAGAATTTCAATATCATTCTTAATGGTATTAAGCTGATTATCTTCTACCAATTCCGATCTTAGGTTGCTGACGATACTATTTATAGATACAGTGTCATCATCATCTCTTTTAATTTTTTTTAAGTTATCCGCTAATTCTTTTTTTGACTTTAAATGATAATACGATTCATGAAGTAATTTAGAAATCCTAGCCTCATTGTTCTGTATTTTTTCATTCATTTTCTCTACTTCTAAAGTCATATCTAAAAGCATCGCCTCTCGCTTTTTAGTAATTTTATGATTTAAATACAATTGCAATATTACATACGTAAGTAATCCCATAATGACAACAAAACCTGTTTGTCTAAGCATCATTGCATTTAAAATATCATTAGTAAAAGTAGTAGAAAGAATAACTAAATTGAGTAATATCAATTTTGCAAAAGGTCTGTTATCTTTTATAGCTTTTATAATCAACCAAAATCCGGCGATCACATTTAAAAGACCAAAAATCTGAAAAATTGGTGCGCTATAAGTTCCATAAAAAACAGAGGTACTTAGTATATACACTACACCCAAAGCAGGAACAACAGTAAATAGTATCACTATTTTTCGAGAAAAATACCTAGGAAATAAATAATGATGATATAAAAACAAAAAACCAAGTCCACTATAAAAACATATATACCGTAATCGTTGAACCACTTCAAAAGAGATATTGGGAAAAATCTCATTAACAAATGCCTCTCCAACAAATAATTGCCTTGCGCCACCGGATAAACAGAAAAGACCAAAATATAAGAAATACTTTTCGCGATGAACATTCCTATAAATAAATATTTGATAACCTCCGAAAATTAAAATCAAAATGGTCATCAAACCTTCATAAGCGAACTTTCTTTTTTTAATCAAGAAAAACCTTTCTTTTTCATCAATTGAATTTTGAAGTGGGAAACCTCCTCCTAATCTCGAATTAGCACTGGATACTAAAAGCATTACATCTAAAAGCTCTTCGTTCGGAAGTTCTACAACAAGTGGGGGTATATCATCTTCAGAATCTATAAGATTTTTAGATATTTTTCCATGTGCAACTTGTTTTTCCCCATTGATCCATACTTCACATGCTCCTAAAACTCTGGACAAATTAAGAACGGCTTCTTTATTTAGGTCTTTTTGTTTAATAAAAAATCTATAGGTCCCAAAACCTTTTGGAGGATGTCCTATTTTTGTCCAAATGATAGCAGTCGAATTTAATGTGTCAGGCTTTTTAAGAAGGTTATCATTAAAAATACCTTGCGTATTTACAGGCCATTGCTTCCAATAGAATAATGGCTTTATGTTTAGAATAAGCTTTTCAGTTTTTTGAGCGTTCCAAGGTGAAAGAGTTATATATTCATTATCAGATGTAATAACATCGTGTCTTTTTGACAAACAACCTCTGATAAAAAAAAATGCAATACCTATTAAAAGGATCTTAGAAAAAAGAAGACTACGCTCTTTCAATCTCATAGATTAGAAAATTCTTGTTTATTGCAAAAATACTTAAAAAAGTAAGCATAGATTGATATCTAATTTGCAAATTATTCGCGAGAAAGATATTATTTTATTTTAAAATTATATCATGTTCTCTTTTAGTATATAGGGAAGGATTAATTGTGCTAGCTATGTAATCTCTCTATAATCACAAAAGCCTTACTTTTTATAGTAAGGCTTTTTTTACTAAGATTACTTTTTCACTTTAAACTCATTTTAAAGAACTTAAAGGGATTTATTGATGTTAAAGACACGGATATTTAATATGTGTTATATATCAAATCTATCTAACATCATTACTTTATTCCAAGCTGTTACAAAATCTTGAATGAAACGTTTTTTAGCATCTTCACTTGCATATACTTCAGATAATGCTCTTAGTTCAGAATTGGAACCAAAAATTAGATCTGCTCTAGTAGCTGTCCATACTTTATCTTTTGTCCCTCTTTTATAACCGTCAAATAAATATTGCTTCTCATCTGTTGCTTTCCACTCATAATCCATGCTTAGTAGATTCTGAAAATATTCATTTGTAAGAGCGCCTACATTGTTTGTCAAAATACCGGTTTCAGATGCATCATAATTGGCGCCAATGGCACGCATTCCACCAACTAATACAGTCATTTCGGGCACTGAAAGTGTCAATAATTGAGCCTTATCTACTAATAGTTGCTCTGTTGTAAGGGTGTATTCAGTTTGTTGGTAGTTACTAAACCCATCTGCCATAGGTTTTAATAGGTTCATTGCTTCTATACTCGTTTGTTCTTGTGTAGCATCCATTCTGCCTGGAGTAAAAGGTACGTTAACTGTTTGGCCAGCTTTCTTTGCAGCTTGTTCGACACCAACACATCCTCCTAAAACGATTAGATCAGCAATAGAGATCTTTTTATCGTTTTTATCAAAATCTGCTTTTACTTTTTCATAATAAGCTAACACGCGTTTTAATTGTTTAGGATTATTAGATTCCCAATTTATCATTGGTTCTAATCTGATTCTAGCTCCATTGGCACCTCCTCTTCTGTCAGAGTTTCTATAAGTAGCAGCTGAATTCCAGGCTGTACTTACGAGTTCACTATTGCTTAAACCTGATCCTGCAATCTTTTTCTTCAGAGATTCGATGTCTTTTGCGTTTACCAAGGTATGATCAACTTTTGGAATTGGATCTTGCCAAATAAAATTTTCTTTAGGTACTTCTGGTCCTAAATAAGTAGTGCTAGGTCCCATATCTCTATGAGTAAGTTTAAACCAAGCTTTAGCGAATGCTTTTTCAAATTCCTTCGGGTTTTTGTAAAACCTTTCAGATATCTTTTTGTAAGAAGGATCATGTAATAAAGCAACATCCGTTACTAACATCGTTGGCTTATGTTTTTTATTAGGATCAAAAGCATCTGGGTACATTTTTTTAGGATTTACCGCTTGAAATTGATGTCCTCCTGCAGGGCTTTGAACTAATTCCCATTCGTTTTCAAATAGTCCTTCGAAGAAACCATGACTCCATTTGTCTGGAGTTTCTGTCCAAATTACCTCTAAGTTCGAAGTTGTAGCGTCAGGACCTTTTCCAGATTTATAATTGCTTTTCCAACCTAATCCCATATCTGCTATTCCAGACGCTTCTGGTGCAGGACCAATATGGTCACCTGTAGCTTTACCATGTGTTTTGCCTATGGTATGTCCTCCAGCAATCAGCGCTACCGTTTCTTCATCGTTCATCCCCATACGTCCAAAAGAAATTCGAATATCTTTTGCTGCAGCAGCTGGATCTGGATTTCCATTAGGACCTTCAGGGTTTACATAAATGAGTCCCATTTGTACAGCGGCTAAAGGTTTCTCTAATTCTCTATCTTCAGAAAATCTTTCATCGTCTAACCATTCTTTTTCTGATCCCCAGTATACATCTGTTTGAGGTTCCCAAGTATCTACACGACCACCAGCAAAACCAAAGGTTTCAAATCCCATTGATTCATATGCTACATTTCCCGCTAAAATGAACAAATCTGCCCAGGAAATTGCTTGACCATATTTTTGTTTAATAGGCCATAGTAACCTTCTAGCTTTGTCAAGATTTGCATTGTCCGGCCAACTGTTCTGAGGTGCAAATCGTTGCTTACCTTCTCGAGTTCCACCTCTACCATCACCTGATCTGTACGTTCCAGCGCTATGCCAAGCCATTCGTACAAACAATCCTCCATAATGTCCGAAATCTGCCGGCCACCATTCTTGAGAGTCAGTCATTAAGTCTTTTAGATCTTTCTTAAGTGCAAAATAATCTAAGTTTTCGAACTCCTTTTTGTAATTAAAATCATCTCCAAGAGGATTTGATAGTACCGCATTTTTACGCAATACTGTTAGATCTAGAGAATTTGGCCACCAATCTCTATTAGATTTGGGGTTACCAGTGGTTACAGACCCTGTGGACTTTGATAGTTTATCAAAACCAAAAGGGCAACCTCCGCTTTCTGCTTTATTTGCTACTTCTGCATTACTAGTGTTAAATGAGGAGAATAGGAAAATGATAACACCGATTGCTAAAGCCCCAAAAGTCATTAAAATTCTAGAAAATGTCTTTTTCATTGTGTAATAGTTTAAGTTAAAACACAAAATTCATAAATATTTATTATTGATAAAAACTAAATTATGAATGTGATTATTGATGTTGTAGATAATCATTATCTTTGAGTATGAATATTCAACAATATCAATATGTATTAGCGGTGGTGCATTCTAAAAACTTTGCATTAGCTGCCGAAAAGTGCTTCGTTACTCAATCCACTTTGAGTACCATGATTAATAAATTTGAAAAGGAAATCGGGGTTAAAATTTTTGATCGAAAAACAAAACCGGTTACGATCACTAAAGAAGGTGAAAAAATAATCCAAAGGTTAGAAATTATTGTAAACGAGATAGACTTGCTTACCAATGTAGTGCAGGAAATAAAAGGGGATATGGTAGGTTCTTTGAAAATAGGTGTAATTCCGACACTTGCTCCATATTTGTTGCCTCTTTTTATAACAGATTTTGCAGATCGTTTTCCAAATGTAAGCATCAGTGTTAAAGAATTAAACACAAGTGATATACAGGATCAAATTTTAAAAAGAAATTTGGATATAGGTATTCTTGCATTACCTCTAAATCATAAAGAACTATTGGAGTATCCATTATTTGAAGAGCCATTTTTAATTTATGATTGTACAGATGAACGAGTAGATAATAAAGTTGCTCCAGAGGATTTAAATTTCTCTAAGATCTTTTTATTAGAAGATGGACATTGTCTAAGAACTCAGGTATATGATATATGTGAGTTATCTGAGCAATGTATAAAAACGACTAGTAATTTTAGAATGGAAAGTGGCTCAATGGAAAGTCTTATTCGGATAACAGAATCTAGAAAAGGAATCACAATAGTACCTTTTTTAGCAAAGAGCATGTTAAAACATGAAGCCGCAACTTGTATAAATGAATTTAAAGATCCTGTTCCAGCCAGATCCGTTGGGTTAGTGACGCATCATTTTTTTGCAAAAAAGGTACTATGTGAGGCTTTGGTAAAACAAATACAAGACTCGGTTGCCAGCATAATACCATCTAAAAATAATGCTAAAATCATTTCTCCTATTTGAGGTAATGAATTTTGTGAAAATTCTGACTCTGCTATTAAATTTAATTGATAGGAGTTATGTATGTAATTCGAGTTTTTAGAAATATTGATGTTTAATAAGCCGATAAAAAATACTTTAATTTCCAAATACAAATAAGCGGGAAATCCTAAGAAAAGAAATCCCGCTTTTAAAAGTTTATTTAAAGACTATGCTGTTTTAATTATTCTTTGAGAAATTTTCTCACGATCGTTTTTCCTCGATAATCGAAATATAGAATTTCCACCATATAAATACCAGATTGCAATCCTGTAACATCAATTATTTCATCTTTTGTATAATCAAATATACGCTTCACTAATTGTCCATTGACATCATAAATAGATAAACGGTTATTAGAAGGTGTTTCAGAAATTCGAATATGATCAATTACAGGATTTGGATAGAGCTTTATGAGTTCATCCTGAATCTGTCCCGAAAGAACAGTTAAAGACCTGTCGATAAAAGTAGCAGCATGATAATTTTCATTTCCATCTTGATATGCAGAAATAATTACAGATCCTTTTTTATGAATCGTCGCCATATTACCTGAAATAGATACGATACTTGGATCCGAAGAACTATAAGTGATTGCTAATCCAGAGGAAGCAATTGCGTTTAATTCAAATGCTGGATTTCCAAGTTTTACGTTTGATAGTTCATCAAAAGTGATGAATTGATCGGCCTTATTTATTTCAAAACTATTCGTTATGAAGTTAATCTGGTAATTAGGATGGTTCAATGTTCCCTGATTAATAGGGTAGCTTCCCACATCTTCCCCAGCTGTTCTTGCTAAAGTCCCATTTAGGATATCTCCAGAAATCAAACTACTAGAAGTAATTGTATATGTTAATACTGGTTCTGTAGCTCCAAATGTTTTACTTTGATTAGCATCAGCAGTAACCGTAATTGCTCTTGGATTTACCGTTAGCATTTGCGATACATCAACGGCAGCATTGTAATTGTTATTTCCAGCTTGACTTGCTGTAATGGTTGTACTTCCAACTCCAACAATGGTTACCGTATTTCCTGAAACGGTTGCTACAGAAGTATTAGAACTTGTATAGGAAATTGCTAATCCAGCATCAGAAGATGCAGTTAGATTAAAATCTGCATCACCATAAGTTGCATCTGCTAGATTATTAAAAGTAATTACCTGATTTACTCCAGTAATTTCAAAATCATTACTTATGAAAGTTATATCGTAGTTTGAATTACCTAAAGTTCCTAGATTGATAGGATAGAATCCTACATCTTCTCCAGCTGTTCTTGCCAAAGTTCCGTTTAGAATATCTCCTGAAATCAAACTACTAGAGGTAATTGTATAGGTCAATACCGGTTCAGCACTTCCAAATACTTTAGATTGACCTGAATCAGCAGTAACCGTAATTGCTCTTGGATTTACCGTTAGCGTTTGTGATACATCAATGGCAGCATTGTAGTTGTTATTTCCAGCTTGACTTGCTGTGATGGTTGTACTTCCAACTCCAACAATGGTTACCGTATTTCCAGAAACAGTGGCTACAGAAGTATTAGAACTTGTATAGGAAATTGCTAATCCAGCATCAGATGATGCATTTAGATTGAAATCAACATCGCCATAAGTCACATCTGCTAAACTAGCAAATGTAATTACCTGATCTGCTTTTGTAATTTCGAAATCATCACCAACGAAAGTAATATCATAGTTGGCATTATCTAAAGTCCCTTGATTGATAGGGTATAATCCTACATCTTCTCCAGCTGTTCTTGCTAAAGTTCCATTTAGGATATCTCCAGAAACCAAACTTCCAGAGGTAATTGTATAGGTCAATACTGGTTCTGTAGCTCCAAATATTTTAGATTGACCAGGATCAGCAGTTACTGTAATTGCTCGTGGATTTACCGTTAGTGTTTGTGATACATCAACTGCAGCATTGTAGTTGTTATTTCCAGCTTGACTAGCTGTGATGGTTGTACTTCCAACTCCAACAATAGTTATTGTATTTCCTGAAACAGTGGCTACCGAAGTATTAGAACTTGTATAGGAAATTGCTAATCCAGCATCAGAAGATGCAGTTAGATTGAAATCCGCATCACCGTAAGTTACATCAGCTAAACTATTAAAAGTAATTACCTGATCAGCTTTCGTAATTTCAAAATCATCACCTACAAAAGTGATGTTGTAGTTTGTATTATCTAAAGTCCCTTGATTGATAGGGTATAATCCTACATCCTCACCAGCTGTTCTTGCTAAAGCACCATTTAAAACATCTCCAGAAACTAAACTTCCAGAAGTAATTGCATAAGTCAATACCGGTTCAGCACTTCCAAATACTTTAGATTGCCCTGAATCAGCAGTGACTGTAATTGCTCTTGGATTTACCGTTAGTGTTTGCGATACATCAATGGCAGCATTGTAATTGTCATTTCCAGCTTGACTTGCTATGATGGTTGTGTTTCCAACTCCAACAATGGTTACTGTATTTCCTGAAACGGTTGCTACAGAAGTATTAGAACTTGTATACGAAATTGCTAATCCAGCATCAGAGGATGCAGTTAGATTGAAATCCGCATCACCATAAGTTACATCTGCTAAACTAGCAAATGTAATTATCTGATCAGCTTTCGTAATTTCGAAATCATCACCTACAAAAGTGATGTTGTAGTTGGTATTATCTAAAGTTCCTTGATTGATAGGATATAATCCTACATCCTCACCAGTTGTTCTTGCTAAAACTCCATTTAGAACATCTCCAGAAACCAAACTTCCAGTGGTAATTGTATAGGTCAATACTGGTTCTGTAGCTCCAAATATTTTAGATTGACCAGCATCAGCAGTTACTGTAATTGCTCTTGGATTTACCGTTAGCGTTTGTGATGCGTCAACCGCAGCATTGTAGTTGTTATTTCCAGCTTGACTTGCTGTGATGGTTGTAGTTCCAACTCCAACAATAGTTACTGTATTTCCAGAAACAGTTGCTACAGAAGTGTCTGAACTTGTATACGAAATTGCTAATCCTGCATCAGAAGATGCAGTTAGATTGAAATCCGCATCACCATAGGTTACATCAGCTAAACTAGCAAATGTAATTATCTGATCAGCTTTAGTAATTTCGAAATCATCACCAACGAAAGTAATATCATAGTTGGTATTATCTAAAGTCCCTTGATTGATAGGGTATAGTCCTACATCTTCACCTGTCGTTCTTACTAAAGTTCCATTTAGAACATCTCCTGAAACTAAACTTCCTGTTGTAATCACATAGGTAAATGTTGGGTCAGCAGTATTGAATACTTTATTTTGACCAGCATCCGCAGTTACTGTTATGGATCTTGGAAGCACGGTTAATGTTTGGGAAACATCAATAGCCGGTTTAAAATCTGGATCTCCTGCTTGAGATGCAGTAATAGTTGTAGTACCTGCACCAACAATCGTTACTGTATTTCCTGAAATAGTAGCTACCGAAGTATCAGAACTGGTATAGGATATTGCTAATCCTGAATCTGTAGTAGCAGACAAATTAAAATCCGCATCACCATAGGTTACATCAGCCAATGCTCCAAAAGTGATAATTTGTTCTGACTTCCCAAATTCATAAGCTCCAATATCTATAGTATTGGTAGTGTCTAAATCTCCATCAATAATCCGATCAGCACCTCTAAGATCTTTGGTTTGAAAAGTTGCGGTATTGTTTCCAGCATCTACTAATGGAGAACTCCCTTGTAAGGTAAAATCTTCATTCGCAACATCTTTAAATAATACATCCGTAATCGTAGTTCCATCAATATTTCCTGTTCCTGAAGGATTTTCTCCTTTTAAGTAACTGTAAGTTGCGGTTAACGTTCCGGTATTTGTTGTATTATGATTTAGCGTATGATTTCCTGCTACTACAGTATTTTCTAAAGTTATATTTCCTGAGTCGTTTCCAAAGATTCCATGAGAAGCATCTGCTGGACTATTGTTCGCTATAGAACAGTTCACAAAACTCATTGTTCCTTCTGCAGCATAAACAACATTAGTTGTTAGGCCTTCGTTTCCATAAAATAAACAATTTACAAATTGGTTATTGGTACCTGAAATTTGATAAATAGCTCCTCCATTTTGTGCTAAGTTGTTTCTAATGATACAATTAACAAAACTGTTGTTATTCGCATTTTTTAGAAAGATTCCTCCTCCATTGGTATCTTGTAAAAAATTACTATTGGAATCATATTCTGCATATCCGTCTTCAATGATAAAACCATCAATGAGTACATTATCAGTATTTAGCAAGTGCAATAAGGTGTTAGAATTCCCTAATGAACTATTAGGTATTCCTATATCTCCACTAAAAATTGTTGGGTTACTTACCCAATCTCTTTCTGAGAGGTTTGTTTCTGTACCATTAAAACCTCCATAAATTTTAAGATTATCAGGGATATAAAAAGTATCATATCGATTATTTCCAGCTTTGTAGCTTCCTTGTTGTACCCAAATTTCCTCTATGCTAGAACATTCTGTAGCTAGTTGTAGCGCGTGTTGAAAAGAAGTTGCTTCTGCCCAAGAATTTCCATAATTTGTTGCTTCTCCAGTTGGTGTTACATAAATAATGTTGGATGTAATTACATTACAGTCGAAAGGTTCATATGCCCATGCTTCTTCTCCATAGATACCATCATCGGCATTAAAAAATAATCTACCATTAGAAACCACCATATCATCCAGAGAAGAACCGCTAGGACCAGGTCGCATATCTGCTGCTAATCGAGTACCTTCTGCGGTACCATCGGTAACCCATAATTCAGATCCCCAAATATCATCATTTGCGCGGAAATATATTTTACCTTGTAGTACAACTAATTCACGGACGCTGCTGCCACCGTTTCCTTCCCGAATATCTACCGCAAGCTTTGTACCTGCTTCGGTACCATCACTTTCCCATAACTCATCTCCATGAATACCATCATTAGCTTTAAAATATAATTTACCATTATAACTTACCAACCATTGCGGAGAAGACCAAGAAGTTGATGGGTTAATATCTTTTACCATTTGAGTACCTGCTTCTGTACCATCTGATACCCATAATTCACCTCCATGAATCGCATCATTGGCCTGAAAATATACTTTGTTATCATGTACTGCAAAATACCTTGGACTTGAATGAATACCTGCTGCGGCTATATCCTTTACTAGTCCTGTACCTGCTTCAGTACCATCCGTTACCCATAATTCATACCCATGAATACCATCATTAGCACTAAAATATATTTTATTATTAAAAGCTATCATATCTTGTATCCCTCCACCAGTAGCTCCTGGATTAATATCTTTTACCAATTGGGTTCCTGCATCAGTTCCATCTGTAACCCAAAGTTCACTTCCATGGATACCATCATTGGCTTCGAAATACAATTTATTATTTAACACCGCTCCATCATCAGGAGAAGAACCTGAGCTTCCTGGATTAATATCTTTTACCAGTTTTGTGCCTGCTTCGGTACCATCAGTTTCCCAAAGTTCCCTTCCTGCAACCCCATTATTCGCTTCAAAATATAGCTTTCCATTAAGTACTCCTAGCATTGTGTCTGCTCCGCCACTACTTCCAGGCCAAATATCTTTTACTCTTATTGTTCCAGCTTCGGTACCGTCGCTTTTCCATAACTCATTTCCATAGATATTATCTCTGGCACGAAAATACACTTCGTTATTATAATCAATAAAATCTTTTGCGTTAGAAGCTGAACTGCCTTGTGAAATGTTAAAAAATTGTTGCGTTCCCGCTTCCGTACCATCGCTTGTCCATAATTGATTTTCGTTATTTTCATCAGAAGCTCCGAAGAATAACTTATTATCAAAGACTGTCATATGTCGAATACTAGAACCATAAATTCCTGTAAAGATATCCTTAACTAATTGTGTGCCTGCTTCCGTACCATCAGTGACCCATAACTCACTTCCCTCTGCATTGGTATAAGCTGAAAAATATAGGTTACCTTGGTAAAGGGTAAACTCATCAAAAAAAGAATTTCCTGTTGGGTTAAAATCCTTTACTAATATTGTTCCCGCAGGTGTGCCATCTGATTCGAAAAGCTCACGACCAACCAGTCCATTATTGGCTTGAAAATATAATTTATTATTAAAAACAGTTATATCGGATAAATCTGAATTTCCAGTAGGGTTAATTTCTACTGCTAATTGGGTTCCAGCTTCAGTACCGTCGCTTTCCCATAACTCTGTATTATAATTACCTCCAGAAGCAGCAAAATATAATTTTCCATTATAAACCACTAAATCTCTTGGACCTCCAGAGTAATACATAGTTGGATCGATGTCTTTTACCAATTGGGTTCCTGCTTCTGTTCCATCAGTTACCCATAATTCTGTACCTAATGTTCCTTGACTAGCAGCAAAATAGAGTTTTCCGTTATATTCGGTAAAGTTACCCGGAGAAGAACTGGTATACATATCTCCTACATTAATGTCCTTTACCATTTGAGTACCCGCTGTAGTTCCATCGCTAACCCACAATTCTCTTCCATGAATACCATCATCCGCTTCAAAATAAAGTTTTCCATTAAACACAGTGATATCATTAATTTGAGAGTCATTAGGACCTGGATTGATATCCGTAATACGTTGCGTACCCTCTGGTGTTCCATCCGTCACCCATAATTCTTGACCGGTAGCATTATCATCGGCTCTGAAATACAATTTGTTATCCAATATGGTTAAGTATCGTGGGGTAGAGCCAGAACTTCCTGCATCTATATCTACTAATAATTTTGTACCTTCAGGTGTGCCATCGGTTTCCCATAATTCATCACCATATTCTTCATTTTCAGCACTAAAAATGAGTTTACCATTAAATTCGATTAAATTTTCAACGTCTGCTCCAAAACTGGATTCGGTATTGATATCTTTTAATAGATAAGCACGTTGAGCACTTATATAACCAGTAAAAAAGATAAATAGAAAGGGTAAAAAATGCTTCATACAATAAGGGGGCTTTTTTTAAATAATTTTACAGTGTTCTATTGGTATACAGCTTCAAATCTGAATACCCTATTTTTTATTGATATTTTTCGATAAAAAGTGATAAGCTGTAAAAAAGAGTGTTCAAAAAAACAAAAATGAACGTGATTTGTGAGATGATCAATTACTGTGAATAACGGCTGCAAAAATATGCTGTTACCCAGTTTTTTGCTAAATATGTACCCCTACAAAAACCCCTACAAAGAGTATTTGTACTGTAATTACCTCCTTCTAAAAGCCCATAAAATTTATTTATTTTTAAACTGAAATTAATCACATTTGAAGATACTGCTTCCTCCTTTGAAGGAGGATTGGGGAGGATGTTAAAAAACATTTGTACATCATTGTGACTTGTTGACAATTAGTATTATCTTAAAAGGAAGGTGTATATAGCTTGAAACGAAACAATTTGCTAAATCTATACATAATAATTGCTGAATAAGGTTTCGAGGTTTTGTAATAGTAGTGATTCCTCTTTGATCAGAATTCCTATTCCTAGTTTAGTATATTTACAGCATCAAAGTGTAAGCCACTCTTAAAATGAAAACCCTCTCTTTTATATGTTTCTTCATATTACTGTCCATGGACCTCCATCTGTATGCACAAGATGGAGATACTTTGATGGTAAAGTTGGAGAAGGCGGTGCAACAAGCTTCATCAGATTCAGAAAAAATTGATGCATTAATTATATTAGGGGATTATCAAATTACCAGAGATTTTAGAAAGGCTGAGAATCATTTGTTGAATGCGCAAAAACTAATAGAAGAAATAACTCCAACAGGAAAAGATAAAAGATTAGCAACTGTTTATGAAGCATTAGGAATTGTAAGTAAACGAAAAGGAGACTACCCAAAGGCAGTTGATTATTATTTAAAGGCTATCGATTTATACAAACAATTAGAAGATGCTTCGAATGTTGCGGATATCTACCATAATTTGGCAATGGTTTTCAGAGATCAAAAGGAGTATGATAAATCTATTGAATACTTTAAAAGAACCATTCAGCTAAAAGATAGTTTACAAGAGGAGACTGGAGTCGCTATTGGATACAATATGATGGGAGTAGCATATCGCCAATCCAAACAAATGGATTCGGCTTTTGCCTGTTATCAAAAAGCAAAAGCGACGTTCATTGAATTAAACGATGAAGAAAATTTGTATCGGGTAAACTCCAATCTAGCGGCATGGTATCATACTAAGAAAGCGTATCAAAAAGCCATTGATATCTATAAAGAGAATTTAGATTTTGATATCAAAAATAATAAACAGCTTTCCTTGCAACGGGTATATTATAATTTGGCTGGTAGTTATATGCAGCTCAAACAATATACTAAGGCGTTAGTTTTTGCAAATAATGCATTAGAGATAGCAAAACAACAAAAGACAAAAACAAGAATTTCTAGATCTTATTTGAGAAGAAGTTTTATCAAGCGCAAACTAGAAAATTATAAAGAGGCGCTGGAAGATTATAGGATGCATAAGAAATATTCAGACTCCGTATTTAATATTGAAAATGCTAAAAAAATACAGGCACTAGAATTGAATTACCAGTTTGATCAGGAGAAATTGGCAGATAGCCTGCAGTTCGTAAAGGAGAAAAGTGAACTAAAATTGATCACTGATACTGAACGTGCTAAGAAAAAACTATATCTCATATTATTACTCGTAAGTCTAGTTGCTTCTATATGTATTGCCTATTTGATTAGAAGGATTTATAAGAACAGGGCATTGACAGTAGCTAAAGCTTTGGAAAAAAATAAAAAAGAACTAGAAGAGTTTACGCAAAAGTTACTTATAAAAAGTAAAGAACAGGAAGAACTCAATAAACAATTGGATGCATTAAAATCCGAGATTGGAGAAAAAGATTCCTTAAAAAAATTACGAGAGATAGCAGCAGCTAAGATCTTGACCAAAGATGATTGGTATCATTTTAAAGAGAAGTTCATCACTGTATATCCTTCTTTTTTTGATGATATCAGAGAAAAGGGCTATGAATTAACACCTTCAGAAGAACGATTGGTCGCTATGGAAAAATTAGGGTTAGATACACGTCAAATTGCCAATATGTTAGCAATATCCGAAGATAGTGTGATGATGAATCGCTATCGCATTCGAAAAAAAATAAACGCTCCCAAAGGAGCGCCTATTTTAGATTATTTGGAAAAATAATAAACTAGCTGTTTGTGCATTTAGTTTGAAGAACATCTCCCTAAATCCCTCTTCGAAGAGGGACTCTTTTTGCTCAAGATCTATTCTCGATCGTTCTGCTGTCACGATAGCTATCGGGAGTCGAAGTATAATTTTTCTTCATTTCATTACGAAAAATCATTCGAATTGACACTGTTCTTTACTATTTCTTTCAAAATGTACAATGGGTAATAAAGTATACTTTAAAATCTGATTCTAAATACTGCATTTGGTGTAAAACCTAAAGAAAATCGTTGAATCACCTGTTCTAAGATTACTTCCAGTTCTTCAGGAGAAGAACCATCTGTTCCTGGTATTGCGATGCCACCATCATCTAGCGGTTTTCGTTCTGCTTTATACACCAAATCTAATGGTCTTACTCTGTTGTAAATATTTAGGAATGATAAACCAACTTGTGATTTTAATTTTTTGTTCCCTGATTTTATGTTGAAATCATACAAAATAGAAGCATCTAATCTATGGAAATCAGGAAGTCTGTCACTATTTACCGCTCCAAAGTTCACAACACCTGCATTTTCTCCATCAGCATCGATCATAATTTCGTAACTGTTGACAGGAGTAATCGGTTTTCCTGTTCTAAATTGCCATCCTAGCGAGAACTGCCACTTATCTAACTGATAGGAACTTGATATTCTGAATTGATGTGCAATGTCATTATTTCCCGGAAATTTATCTGGAGTGTCTGCCAGATTCGGAAACTCAAAAGTGATATCATTATAGGTATATCCAGCCCATATTTTATAATTATTCCATCTGTATTTTAGTAAAACATCCAACCCTACGATAGTACTACTTCCTTCCTCAAGATTTTCCAGCGGATTACTAAATCCATTAGTAAAGGTGGTGAGTCCATCCAATTCCTTATAATAGGCATCAACATMGATATTTAAATTTTTGAAATGATATAGTAATCCTCCAGAAATTTGATTACTACTTAATAATGGAAATTGGTTGTCATCAGAAAGACGCCATAATTCATTTTCTAGTCGTAGTTCTGTATGATTAAATTCAATTAACTGAGAGATCGGTTGGTTTCTTCGCTCAACCGCTGTTTTAAAACGAATTTTATCAGACAAAGGATATTCAAAATTAATACGCGGTTCTACTAAAAACTGATCCAGCGAACTGTAGTGCACCAATCGAATTCCCCCATTGATCAGCCCTTTATTTCTAAAGTTGAATGTATATTCACCAAAAACTGCATTTTTTAAATTAGTATCATCCTGATTAGAACTTTCTAATTCTGCATCCACAGGATTTTCTTTACTAATGATGATATCTAAATCAGTATACGATAATTCATAGCCTAGTGTTAGGTTTTGAGTTTCTCGGATAGTAGTCATCGAAGTGAATTTTACTCCAAGATCTACAATATCATTTTTACGAATGTTAATTTCGGCTAAATCTAAAATTCCATCATCAGTTTCATCCTTTATTTCATCATTTTGATAAAAAGAATTGTATTCTGAAAAATAGGCAGAAACCCTTTCTCGCTGTCTTTCATTGGTTGTATGATCCCATGATAGACTTAATCCTTTATTTTGTGTGATTAAAGAATCCACCACAAATTCTTCTCCATCTGCGGTAAAATCAAAGTCCAAACGATTTCGAGTATATAAAGCGCTTAGTGCAATATTATTCTTTTCGTTAGGCTTTATAATCAGTTTAGTGCCAATATCTGTAAAAGAAAAATCGGTATTACTGGTCTCCGGACTAAAATCGTCATCCGTTTCTAATTCTAACACATTGCCATTAACATCTCTGGCAACCCCAAAATTGGTAAAGATTTTATCTTCATAACTGTGATAGGTAGGTGTTTCTAAAAGATCAGCATAAGATCTTCTGGCAAAAGCATAAACCGCGACTTTTTCGGACACAGGTATTTTAGCAAAACCGTTCACTGATAATCCATCAATTTCAAATCCTCCTGTTGTGGTTTCTGGAATTTTAGTTCCACTTGAAATATCGATAATACCTGAGATGCGATCTCCATAAGAAGCACTGGTACCTGATCTAAAAACGGTAGCTTTTTGAGTAGCAAATGGATTGAATAGCGAAAACATACCATAGAAATATCCCGTATTGAATAATTTGATATCGTCATAAAGGATTAGATTTTGATCTGGAGAACCTCCACGGATCTGAATTCCTGTAGCAGATTCATCTAGCGTAGAAATACCAGGAATTAGCTGAATACTTTGTGCAAGATCAGGACTTACTAAACCTGGCAGAATTCCTAATTTTTCAGAATCTAAAGTTAATGACCCATCTTTGTTTCTGTCAATACCTGTAGTTACATATCCAAATACGACTACTTCATCAAGTTCAGAGCCTAATGGATTTATATAGATGTTTTCACATGGATTGCCTACAGCAAGCGTAATATCCTTGTCGTCATATCCTAAAAATGAAATGGATATCGTAGCAACACTTGCTCTTACATTTTCAAAGCTAAAAAAACCTTTTTCATCGGTTTCTGTAGTTTCATTACGATCCATTTGTATCACCACATAAGGTAAAGGTTCATTTGTGGTACTATCTAATATATATCCACAAATAATCCTTGGAACTGAGATAATAACCTGCTGAGCGGATACAATTTCAAAATCCAGTTCTGTTTGCTTTTCCAGTTCAGATAATACATCTTTCAATGCTATGTCTTGTGCAACAAGGGTAACTGTTTTGTTAGTTACAGCTGTTGGGTCATAAGAAAAGACAATCGAAGTCTTTGTTTCGATATCTGTTAAAACTTCTACTAGAGGAGTTTTGGAATAATTTAGAGTTAAATTTTCTTGAGCATACCCAAAAGTGATACCTAAGAGTAATGCTGCAAATAATAAGGGGATTTTTGCTTGCATTTTTAAGGGTTTAAAAAACAATGATAAAATATGGGGAATTTATCATCAAATATAAAGGTCAGTGATCAATAAAATGACCTATTAGGTTTATTAAGTTATTACAAATTTAAGGCAAATTTATAGTTGTTTTATCTTCAGAAATTTCATAATTAATTCCAAGAGGTGTTAAAGTTGATTTTAATGCTGTTTCTAGGTTGTTATGTAAAAAACTTCCTGTAAATAATCTTGAAACATCAGTAGTAGTGTATATAAATTTAATGCTGTACTGGCGTTCCATTTCATGAAGAACTTCTTTCAACGGCTGTTCTTTAAATACACTAATTCCTTTCATCCAATTGGGTTGCTCTACTGCATTTTTCTCATTGATTACGGTATTCGTATCGGATAGCACTATTCTGTCATTTTTGCGTAAGATCTGATGTTTAGGCTTATCGCTTTGATCAAATCGTACAACACCTTCATAACAGTCTAATTCAAATATATCTCCTCTGGTTTTTATATTAAATTGAGTTCCCAATACTGAAACTGTTCCATGGGTAGTTTCAACGGCAAACCCTTTACTTTTTTGTATATTAAAGAAAGCCTCCCCTTTTAAACGAACCTTTTTATCGTTCATCCAAAAAAAGCGTTTGTGTGATAATTCAGAACCAGCATTTAGTTGAATAGTAGAACCGTCGGGTAGGGTAACGGCTAACTGTTCTCCATAGGCTGTTTCATAAGTTTTGGTAGTATTAAGTGCACCAATTACTCCTAAGATAATTGCTACAGAAGCGGCAATAGCATACCATGTATTAGTAGAACGCTTTCGGGTTTTACCAAAAGTGATTTGTTCTTTGGTTCTAATTAGCGCTTGTCTTTTATCAATAGGAGGTGCTTTAAAGTTCTGAGCTTCTTCATTGATATGATAAAAGAGCTTATAAGYTTCTGAATTCTTAAACTCAGAGAGCTCTTCTTTACTTAACTCACCAGCTACCCAGCGAGCAATAAAAGTTTCATCTGATTCATATTTTTCCATAATTATTTTACGTTTAGGTTCTTAAGCGTTTAAGAACCCTCTTGTATTTAGTACAGCTAAGTTCTGAGATACCCTATTTATTTTTTAAATTTTTATTTCATCGCCTAATAATTTCCGTAAGATTAGAAAGGCTTTGCTCATTCTTCTTTCCACGGCTTTTACAGAAATATTGGTGATTTCAGCAATTTCTCTATATGTTTTTTTATCAATACGACTTAGTAAAAATACTTCTCGTTCTTTAGGTGCAAGTTTGCCTATGCATTGTTCCAGTTTTTGTCTAAACTCTTCAGTTTCCATAATAAATTCTGGGCTTTCATAGTTTTTATCATTCCGTGGAGTATTTTCATAGCGCAAAACCACCTTTTTATGAGCAAATTCATTTAAAAGTGCGTTATTACAAATCTTAAAAATTAGGGATTTGGCAGTTTCATAGATGACATCCGCGCATTGTTTCCAAAGTTTTACAAAAGTATCCTGAACGATATCCTCGGCCTGTTGAAGATCTCCACATTTATAATACAGATAATTCCTCGCTGATTCGTAGTGAGTATTAAAAAGGGAATCAAAGTTCCTTTCTTCGCAAACCGATCGTTTTTCTTCGGACATCTAACGGATATATGGTTGATTTTTCAAAACTATTAAAAAAAACAGTATGCTAAAATAGTTTCATTAAAATCTATGAAAGAATGTTTTGTAATACCTTGTTTTTTATGGGTTTTGTAGCTCTTTTAAGAATTTTTGTAGGGGTAATTGTAGGGGTGATTGTAGTGTTGTTTGTAAGGGTAGAATTTTAGTCTTATCCATCTTGTTAGGATACTTTTGCAGCGCCTAAATCAAAATGATCAATTAGTATAGAACTGATGCTACAAAGCACAACTTCCACTTTTTTTAATCTAAAGAATTCCTCGAGGCTCTGCCCTGGGGATAGTTGGATTCAAGAAATTTTTTATTGGCTTTTTGGTTTTTTATCGAAAAAATAAAAATAAAAATAGGGTATCTCAAAACTTGCTTGTACTACCTACAACACAGAGATACTGTGAGACAATTAAAAACAAATAACTTTTAAACCCCTTTTCTATGAAAAAAATACTACTATTTCTAGTGTGTTTTGTTTGTACCTACCATATGCAAGCGCAATGTGGTCCAGGACAAGATACAACTCCTCCTGTCTTTGGTGATGCCGGAGACGGTTCTATGGCAAGACCTTTTCGAAGCTTAGCATCCTCTGTGGTAGGTGGTGTGCCAAGTGGCCGATATTACTTTAGTTTTGATGGTAATACATTCCAAGGAGAATTGGATAATGACACCGATGGCGGTGGATGGCTAATGATCTTAAACTATGTACACGTAGCAGGAGATAATTCTAATCTAACCGTTCGTAATACAGACTTACCTTTATTAGGTTCTTCTACCTTAGGAGATAATGAAGCAGGAACTGCCAATTGGGGACATTTCGGAAACCAATTAGCAGCAGCTATTGATTTTGAAGAAGTTCGTTTCTATGGAGTGACTACAGGGCACTCCAGAGTAATTAATTTTAAAACGAGCTACCAACGAGTACTGGATTATGTAAAAACAGGATCCGGTTCTTTTGATGGAATTCATGTAAGTACAAATTACACGGTTTTTCCCGATCATACGGCTTTTATTCCAGAACGAGGATTTAACGAATTTGCTAATCAAGGAGATTTGGCTTTAACTAATTTTCCATTTTGGGCAGCAGGATCTTACCACTGGGGAATTCGCGGTGGTGGAAGCCGTTGGGAAGTGGATGATTTTGCAGTGAATGCTGCTAGTACTATTCATAGAGTATGGGTGCGTGGTGATTTGTCACCTGCTGGTGGAAATGAAATTACCGTACAATTAGATACTACAGGAAATATTTCTATTACTCCTGCTGATTTTGATCCAATTGCTATAGATAATTGTGGTACGGTGAACTTTAGTTTAAGTCAAACTGATTTTGATTGTACCATGCTAGGAGCAAATGTAATTCAACTGATTGCTACCGATGATCAAGGCAACAGTACTCCAATGGATGTTACAGTAAATGTTGAAGATGTTACAGGTCCAGAAATTAATATCGCTGCGGATTTATCGATTCCATTTGATCTAGATCCGATGACCAATACCTTTACCTTAACTGCTACAGATTTAGGATTGACTACTCCTGATAATTGTGGATTACAAAATATGACGATCAGTGAAACTGATTTTGATTGCAGCTCGGTTGGGTTTAGAAGCATTACCATTACAGCAATAGATGTAAACAATAATGAAACGGTACGAAATGTAGGTATTCAAATTAGAGATACTATTGATCCTGTTGTAAATTGTGTAGCTCCTTTCACAGCATTTTTAGATGAGCAAGGAGAAGTAAGATTAACACCAGAAGATTTAGGTACTTTTTCGGATAATTGTTCTACGAATGCTTTTTTAAGTAGAAGTTTCTTTAATTGTTCGGATATAGGGGATAATACAGTTACCTTATTTGTTCAGGATAATTGGGGTAATCAAGTGAGTTGTGATGTAGTAGTAACGATAGATGTTGCTTGTCCTACGGATATAATTGTGGACAATGATCCTAATGCTTGCGGAGCTATGGTGAATTATACCAATTCAAGCTGTTATACATTAATCTCAGGATTAGATAGTGGAGCGTTTTACCCATTAGGAACAACAACCAATGTCATCGAAATTACAGATGCGAGTGGTACTACTTCTCAGTGTACGTTTGATGTGACGGTAAGAGATACCCAAGCACCTTTATATATAGCGCAAGATCAAGTAGTAGTATTGGATGCAACAGGTACTACAACCTTAACTCAAGATGATCTAATAGGAGTGCATCCTTCTGCACCTCAGTACCAAGTAGAGACTTCAGGTACTTTTGCGCCTGTTGATATTAGTGCGATTGGTACAGAAATTACATTGGGAGACGATGAGTTTTCTGACCCATTACCGTTTGATTTTATTTTCGATTTCTATGGGAATCAGTATACAGAATATTATATCTCATCTAATGGATTTATCTCATTTTCTGKAGATGATGATGGATGTTGTGATGGAGATCGACTTCCAGATACTGATGAACCTAATAACTTGATTGCTTTTGATTGGAACGATGTAGATCCTGGTAATGGTGGAACCATACGATATGCTACCATAGGTACTGCACCAAACCGAATTGCGATTGTAGATTTTGATGCAGTAGAACATAATAACAGTAGTGTAGATCCAACAACGGTGCAGGTAAAAATGTTTGAATCTAGTAATAGAATCGAGATTCATGCCACAAGTATTCCATCAACAGCTGTAAATAATCAAAGAAAAACACAAGGTGTTGAAAACTTTAATGGAACAAGAGCTGTAGCGGTACCAGGACGTAACTCTACCATATGGTCTGCTACGAATGATTATGTAGCATTTGTGCCAAGTACAGGTCCTTATGACAATTGCGGGATTGATACCATACAAATGACAAACACAACATTTGACTGTACGAGTCTAGGTATGAATCAGGTAGATATTACGATTACGGATGTCAATGGAAACATATCTCAACAGACTGCTAACGTTAATGTAACTACAATTGATAATACACCTCCTGCGATCACATTGAATGGAGATAATCCACAAATTATAGAGTTAGGTGATGGATATACTGAGTTAGGAGCAACTACAGATGATGGTTCTCCAGTGATGATTGATGCTAGTGCTTTTCAGGATGTAGTAGGAAGTTATCAAATAGTATATAGTGCAGCAGATGCTTTGTGTAATGATGCAGAAGTAATACGTATCGTAATTGTACAAGATACTACGGCTCCAATCATTACATTAAACGGAGATAATCCACAAATTATAGAGTTAGGTGATGGATATACAGAATTAGGAGCAACCACAGATGATGGATCTCCTATAACGATAGATAGTTCAGATTTTGTAGATGCCGTAGGAAGCTATGTGATACAGTATAACGCAACGGATGCTAATGGAAACGACGCCATAGAAGTTACGCGAATGGTAGAGGTGGTAGACACCACAGCGCCAGTAATTACTTTGAATGGAGCTAATCCACAAATTATTGAACTAGGATCTGGATATACAGAATTAGGAGCAACAACAGATGATGGATCTCCTGTAATGATCGACAGCTCAGATTTTGCAGATGTAGTAGGAAGTTATACCATACGTTACAACGCCACAGATGCCAATGGTAACAACGCGATAGAAGTTACTCGAACAGTAGAGGTAGTAGATACAATGCTGCCTGTCATTACCTTAAATGGAGCTAATCCACAGATTATTGAATTAGGAACTGGATATGTAGAATTAGGAGCGACTACAGATGATGGTTCTCCTGTGATGATAGATAGTTCTGATTTTGTAGATGCTGTAGGAAGCTATGTAATACGCTACAATGCTACAGATGCGAATGGAAACAGTGCTGTAGAAGTTACTAGATCTGTTGAAGTAGTAGATACAACAGCACCGGTAATTACATTACTAGGAGCTAATCCACAATTTATAGATTTAGGAACTGGATATGTAGAACTTGGAGCAACAACAGATGACGGATCTCAGGTAATTATTGATGCAAGTGATTTTGTAGATGTGATAGGAACGTATAGTATTCGATACAATGCCACAGATGCTTCAGGTAATATGGCCACTGAGGTTATCAGAACGGTAGAAGTAGTAGATTTTTGTGCCTTGGATGTGTTGCCAAGTAATAATTTTGAAGTGATTGCTGTAGCAGAAACTTGTGTGGATAAAGACAATGGAATCATTAGCATAAATACATTGGAACCACAAAATTATATCGTAACAGTAGGAGGAGATACACATTACTTCAACTCATCTGTAGATATCCATGGAATGTCTCCTGGAACTTACACGGTGTGTATTTCAATTGATGGATTTGCAGGTTGTGAGCAGTGTTTCGAATTAGCTATTGGAGAAGCTGCTACCTTAGCAGGTAAAGCAGATACTGTGATGAATGCTGATGAAAGTAAAGTGGCAGTTGCCATTGAATCTGGTACACCTCCTTTCTTAGTAAAAGTGAATGATCAAGTAATAGGAGAATATGCATCCAATGATTTTGAAGTTGCGGTGGTACATGGTGATATCATGGAAGTATCTTCTAGTGTAGCTTGTGAAGGAACATTATCTAAAACAATTGATCTATTCGATGAAATTAGTGTGTATCCTAATCCAACTAAGTCTAATGTATCTATGAATTTACCAGCTACGAATAAAAGCACTATTGGTATACAGGTAAGAAATGCGTTAGGTATGATGGTAATGACAGATACCTATAGTGTTGTTGGAAATAGGGTGAACATACCAATGCAGCATTTACCTACAGGAATTTATTTTATCAATGTAGAAGGAAGTACTAAAACTTTTAAAATCATAAAAGAGTAATCAGTAGAAAAGATCCACCACTCAAGATGGGTGGTGGACTTTACATAAAGAATTTGCTGAAAGATGATTATAAAACGAATGAATGAACTTAAGCGAATTCAATTGATGAATAATATAAAAGATAAACAAATGAAAAAAATATATACCATTTTACTAAGCTCATTGATGTTATTTGCTTGTAGTACAGAAGGCATTGATGATAACGGAGGTCTTGATAATAACGCTCCATCTATTCCGAGTTTGTTGTTTCCAACGAATAATTTGATATGTTCCAACATTGATTTAGAGTTCGAATGGGATAGTTCTATCGATGATCAAGGAGACATCATTTCCTATCAGATAGAAATAGCATTGAATGCGGCATTTACAAATATTGTATATAGCGCTAGTACGTCTCAACCTACTAGAAGCTTCAATCTAGAAAAGGGAACAACCTATTTCTGGAGAGTAAAAGCGATGGACAATCAACAAAATGAAAGTGTGTATTCTGAAGTAAGAACCTTCGTTACAGAGCCAGAAGCTGGATTTAATACCATACCTCAAATTCCTGCTATTGTTTCTCCTGACTTAGGATCGGTAACGAATGATAATATTGTAGCGCTTCAGTGGGAATCGAATGATGCTGATGGAGATCCATTAGTATATGATGTATACTTTGGAGAAACAAATCCGCCGGCATTATTAGCAGAAGATATTGATCAAAATGCATTTGGAGTAGATGTGTTACCGAATAAAAGATATTACTGGAGAGTAGTGGCAAAAGATAATCAACAAGGTGTTGCTATTGGACGTGTATGGTACTTTGAAACCAATTAAGATGTAGCAATCATAATTTAGTAGTTAATTTTTTTTACTACCCTTTCTTATTAGGATATAAGGAAGGGTAGTTTTTTTATGTAGTGTATGGATAGATCTATTTCATATGGAAATTGAAGTAGACATTAGGTTCTTCAAAGAATACTTCGGGTTAGAAATGACGATACCATTGTGAGTCTTTTATCGAAAAAATAACGATAAAAATAGGGTATGTAAGAACATGGCTGTACTAGAAGTACATACCCAAACTTCTTTTAATAAACCCGCTTATGAAACAAAAATACGCTACCCCAAGAGTTTTAATGTTCTTATATGTATTAACAATAACTTCTGGACTTTTTGCCCAAGTTGTCAATTACCCTTTGGAAGGAAATTTGAATGATATCTCAAACAATGTTTCTGGTACATTTTTAGAATGGAATAACGCTTCTCCAGCACCAAATTACGTGTCAACACCTTCTGGCGGACAAGGAATAGATCTAGCACAAGACCAATATGTTTTGTTAGATAATTCTTTTCGCTCTTTGATTTCCAGTGATGATTCTTTTGAGATCGAAATTGATTTTCGATATACCTACACAGGAACGGGCAATGGTCGTAAACCTATTTATGGATCAAAGCCAACAGGTAATGCCAGTGCAGGATTAGTCCTTGTTGCTACTAGAAATAGTACAACTACTTTTGATATCCTGTTAGGATTAGCTGATGGTAATTTTGATGAGTCTTCTTTTTTTAAAGTAAACCCCTCACCCTTGAATACCAATGAAGAGATTAATATAAGCCTGAAGATAGATTTCGAGGCAAAATCATGGTTTTTTAAAGCGAACAACGTATATAATTTTGGTTTTATTTCAGAAGGATTTGATATGACTATTTTTAAGAATACCCTTCAAAATCTTCCCGCGTATCTTGGTTGGCAAGTGAATCATGGTCCCGATATGG
>NZ_WEKL01000021.1 GCF_019295435.1 Aquimarina litoralis | reverse complement strand
ACAAACTCCTATCGATTACTTAAAAGGTGTGGGACCTTCAAGAGCAGATTTGCTGCGTACTGAATTAGGGATTCATACCTATCAAGATTTGGTAAACTTCTTTCCGAATAGATATATTGACAAAACGAATTATTACAAAATCAATGAATTGCAGCGAACATCTGCAGAAGTTCAAATCGTTGGTAAGATTATTCATATTAAAACAGTAGCGCAAAAACGTGGGAAACGATTAGTGGCTAAATTTATGGATGATACTGGAGAAATGGAATTGGTATGGTTTAGAGGTCATAAATGGATCCAAGAAAATCTAAAACTCAATACTCCTTATGTCATTTTTGGAAAAACAAAATATTACAATGGTTTCAGTATGCCACATCCAGAAATGGAACTCTTATCCGAGCATCAAAAGAATCTAAAAATAATGATGCAACCGGTATATCCTTCTACCGAAAAATTATCTAATAGAGGAATTACTAATCGGGTGATCAGTAAAATGATGCAACAGTTATTTCTGGATACCCAAGCCAAATTTTATGACACGCTTTCCGAAGAAATTAGAAGCGAATTAAAATTGATTCCAAAGAATGAAGCTATTTTGAATATTCATTTCCCCAAAAATCAAGAACTACTCGCTAAAGCACAATATCGACTAAAATTTGAAGAGTTATTTTACATTCAGCTGCAGTTAATAACCAAAAAACTAATCCGTAAACAAAAAATCAAAGGATTCCCTTTTCCTGAAGTAGGTGATCATTTCACTAATTTTTATAACAATCATCTTCCATTCGAACTTACGAATGCCCAAAAACGGGTAATTAAAGAAATACGAAAAGATATCGGCAGTAGTGCGCAGATGAATCGTTTGCTTCAAGGAGATGTTGGATCCGGAAAAACCATTGTAGCCCTTATGACCATGTTATTGGCAATTGATAATGGTTTCCAGGCATGTTTGATGGCTCCAACTGCTATTTTAGCCAATCAACACTATCAAGGAATCACAGAACTTACCAAAGATCTTGATATCAATGTAAAATTATTAATGGGAAGTTCTAAGGCTAAAGAGCGGAGAGAAATTCATCAAGAACTCGAAGAAGGTTCCCTACATATTCTCGTTGGTACTCATGCTATTTTGGAAGATAAGGTGAAATTCAAAAACTTAGGGTTGGCAATTATAGATGAACAACATCGTTTTGGTGTGGCGCAACGTTCTAAACTTTGGCATAAAAATATCTATCCACCACACATATTGGTAATGACCGCTACGCCTATTCCAAGAACTTTAGCAATGAGTTTATATGGTGATTTAGATATTTCGGTAATTGACGAATTACCACCAGGAAGAAAATCGATCAAAACGGTACATCGATATGATAGTAATCGTCTCAAAGTTTTTAAGTTTATCGCAGATGAAATTCAAAAAGGAAGGCAAATCTATATTGTATATCCTTTGATTCAAGAGTCAGAAGCTTTGGACTATAAAGATTTAATGGATGGATATGAAAGTATCGCTCGCTCCTTCCCTGCTCCTGATTATCAGATATCTATTGTACATGGTAAAATGAAACCTGCGGATAAGGATTATGAAATGGAGCGTTTTGTAAAAGGTGAAACCAATATTATGGTTGCTACAACGGTTATAGAAGTAGGTGTTAATGTGCCTAATGCCAGCGTTATGATTATTGAAAGTGCTGAACGTTTTGGACTGTCTCAACTGCATCAGCTAAGAGGTCGTGTAGGTCGCGGCGCTGAACAAAGCTTTTGTATCCTCATGACTAGTCATAAACTATCTTCAGATAGTAAAACCAGACTAGAAACAATGGTACGCACTAATGATGGATTTGATATTGCGGAAGTAGATCTAAAATTAAGAGGTCCTGGAGATATTATGGGCACCCAACAAAGCGGAGTTTTGGCACTTAAGATAGCTGATATTGTAAGAGATAATGACGTACTCAAAACTGCGAGACACTACGCCATGAAAGTTTTAAAAGAAGACCCTTCTTTAGCTATGGAAAAAAACAAAGTACTTCTATTTACGTACCAACAGTTGGCTAAACATAAAAATATTTGGAATTATATTAGTTAGGGCGTTTCCGCCTCCGCTATGGCGCATAGGCGACCAGGCTATCCATTATATCTATTTTTAATGGTTTATTACCATTAAAAATAGGATGCCATTGCTATCCCTAACGCGAGTGTTAACGATTCATATATTCTTGCCACACATTTGTTAGAAAACGGTACTGATCTTCAATATATTCAAAGTTTATTAGGTCATAGTTCCAGCAAAACCAATGAAATTTATACGCATGTAGCTACTAACAGTTTTAGAATGATCAAAAATCCCCTAGATTTGTAGAAAACATAATGTATATATATGTACCAATGCATATATACATACGGTTACCTGCAACAATTAAATATGAAAAAATATCCTATATTTTTACTGTTCTTAATCTTAAGTTGTAAAAACACGAACGAGAAAAAAGACTGGATCAAGACATCTGAAAAAATTACAGCTGAAGAAAAAAATCAAGAGAATACTAATATTTACAACTCTGAAGAAGCCTTATGGGAATATCAGTTCGATAAAGAGATAAGTGATTTTAAAATCAATAAAGTAAGAGAATTTAATCCCGACACGCTCTCCATTCAAAAAATAACAAACATTATAAATCTAAATTGGCCTAAAGTTCAAGTTAAATATGTTCAAAGAATTAACGATACAATCTTCTTGAAAATTCCAAATAGTAAAATTCTGACACAGCAAATGGGTACAACTGGAGCTGAACAATTTTTAATTTCAACTACATTCTCTTTTACCGAATTAGATGGAGTGAATTATGTTTCTTACGAATTTGAAACTGGAGATCACGCAAGTCCAGGTATTTACGGACGTGAAAGTTGGGCTCAAAATTAAAAAAGCTGATAACACGATATATATGCCATAGCACAAAGTGATCAATCCAATGGTTATTGTATTTTTGGTAAGGCGCAATGCTTGCAGAATGGAATCCCGATACTTCGGGAAGCAACCAATGTGCAGATTTATCCAAAAACAGGGTAACATTTTGCGCTGCTACGATACATATATTAAACGTTAGTGATAATAGAACCAAAATAAATGAAAAAAACAATACTTTTTATTACCTTAAATCTTCTTAGTGTAGGATTAACTTTTTCTCAATCCTTTGAATGGGGAATAAATATTGGACAATGGACTAATGACTACCCAATTGATATAGATAAAACTTCCGATGGTGTTTTAATAACAACAACCGCTAATGGATATGAAACCAAGGGATTGTACCGATATGATTCTGAAGGCAATGAAATATGGAAATTCGATTTTTTTGATGATTTTGATAATTATGGTTTTGTAGCTAGCGCTGTAGATATGAATGATAATATTTACACCTTATTATCCCGTCCTGGCGAATATGGTGGTTTCACAACCGTTAATGGAATTAATATTTACAATGGAATTTCCTTACTTAAAATTAATAGTCAAGGAAATGTAGAATGGAATATAAAAATAGGTGGACAGTCATCTGGAGCTAATATATTATATAAAAATGATTTTCTCTATATATTAGGGCAATTCTATGGTGAAATTAATATTAAAGATGAAATAACTTTAAATAGTCAGCAGTACTGGGATTGTTTTTCTTGGATATATAGGACTGGTGAAGATTTCTATGTTGCTAAATTTAATATTGATGGAAATTTAGTCGATGCTAAAAATTTCGGAGAAGATTATCCAGATTATGTTACATCAGTAACAATAGATAACAATGAAAACATATACTTAACAGGAGGTTCGGATTTCCATTCTTGTACAACAAGATATACACATATTACGAAAGTTAATAGTAATCTTGATATAGAATGGAAAAAGGAAATTAGTAAAGAAGAAAATTCATCCCAATTAATCTATCCCTCAAATATTTATTATTCTCAAAATGGAAAAATTTATTTATGGGGTTATAATAGGCTATCTATAATCCATCCAGATTATACAATTCCAGAATCTACTTGTAGTGATTTATCTACTAATCAAGGTTTTAGTTCAAACTTATTGGAATTTAATGCTACTAATGGAAATTTCTTAAAATATAAAAGTTATACAACCTGCACTATTAATCCAATTTGGCAGGTATCAGGTACTGTTAGCACAACTCTAATGAATAAAGGCTTAATGACTGATTTTAATGATAATGAATTAATTGTATTTACAAGTTTCAACCGACCTATTGAATTTAATAATGGTTTATATGAGCCAACTCATCAAATATCTCAATATGATGAATTTTTTTACGAAGAAAATTTACTGCTATTCAAAGTTGACAAACAAACTTTAGATTCTAACTATATAGTTAGCTTTTCTGGAGAATTATCAAATCAATATGCGGAAAAATCTAAGGATAATCCAGGCCCAATTTTATTAGATGATAACAACAGTCTATATATAACTGCATCATTTCAAGAAAATCCTATTTACATATTTAACGGAACAATAAACAATAATAGTGGAAATAATAATAGTGACGTACTGGTTTCAAAAATTGATTTACAAAATATTTTATCAATTCAAGATCATTATCGTTTAACATACTTAAGTACTTACCCCAATCCTGTTAAGAATGAATTGAACTTTAGTACAAAAAATGAAATAAACAACATTAAAATATATTCCACTGAAGGAAAGTTGGTTATGAATTATTCATCAATAGGTAATAACAACAAAATTGATTTAAGTAATCTTAAAAAAGGTGTTTATTTTGGTCAATTTTTTTCTAAAAACAATACTATAAGTATAAAAAAAATAATAAAAGAATAAACTATCACTAACACAAATGTATGAAGTCATAATGCCCTAGCGGGACATAGCGACACATATATTAAACGTTGTGGCTCATTAAAAGCAATGTATCAAGTTGATTTAAATAAATTTGACGAAATGAAAAAAATAGTCGGAATTTTAAGAAATAATTGGACTTTACGAACTGTAGCCATTTTGATGGCTATTTATGTTGGAGTTTCCTATGTTTTTGGTGACGGACTAAAAATTTCTGAAATAATCATTTTCGCACTAGTTTTCTTTTATTTTGTATGGGGGTTTGGGAAAAAACCTATTCGGAATAAAAATACTCAAAACTGAATAATAAAAACAAAACCACAACACTATATATATGATCATAGCAGCTAGGTGATGAATCAATTGGTTATAGTATTTTTATGAAGGGGCAATGCTTGCAGAAAGAATCCCGAAGCTTCGGGAAGCAACCAATGCGCAGTTTTTGTCGAAAACAGGGTAACATTTTGCGCTGCTACGACACATATATAAAACGTTAGCAATAATTCTATGAAAAAATTTATAACTGTAATTTTACTTTCCTTTTGGATAAGTAGTTTCTCGCAAGAAATTACAGAAATAAAAATGTCGGAAGTTAAATATGAAATCAATACCGACACAACTTCTATGACAGTTTCAATTAATAATATTCTTCTAAATGGAAAATATAAAATAATAAATGACAAATTTCCAACTCGATATGTTTTGACGGAATTTATTAATGGAAAAGCCGAAGGAGAATCTAAATCAATACACGACGGAATTTTAGTTGGTAAAAAACACTTCAAAAATGGACTTCCTAATGGAGAATCTATTGTTTATGATAATACTGGAAAAACTTTGATGTGGAAAATTCCTAAAGTCAATGGTAAATCTCATGGTATTGCTTGGTTTGGAGACGAAGGTGAAGTTTATTATTGGAAAGGTGAAAGGGTTTCCAAAGAAGAGTTTGAAAGAAGGAAAAATTAAAAATAACTATTGCTAACACGATATATATGTTCATAGCAGTAAAGCGATCAATCCAATGGTTGTTCTATATTTATGAAGACGCAATGCTTGCAGAAAGAATCCCGAGGCTTCGGGAAGCAACCAGTGCGCATCCTCCTGAGGCGGACAGGAAAAAACCGAAAAGCAAGGTAACATTTTGCCCTGCTACGACACATATATTAAACGTTACCATACATATGAAAAAAAAACTTTTTCTAACATTATTTATAGCAATCAGTTCTGCTTTATTTGCTCAAAATTTTAGTTTAGGAAATTTCCCATCTGAAAACAACAATGATAAACCTATAATGACTTCCGATCTATTAGAGTCATTAAACTGGAATTATATCAAAGATTTCTGCAGTAAAAATGAAGGACATTTTGCACGAGAATCTCCAGAATACAAAAATGACTTATTAAAAAGGTATAACTACACCCAATTACACTATACGGCTGAATTTGAAATAATTAGTCACAAAGGAAAAGTTCTTGAATACACGAGTCAAATTTCAAATTCGCCAAAAGAAACTAGAAATTCCTACTTTGATAAAAATGTGTGGCTAGAATATGTTCATAATCTACTACCTAATTTAGAAGATTCGCTAAAATTAAACACCGATGAATCGAAAAACATCTTAAAAGCTTATTACGGCTTGATAGGTGCTGATTCAAGAGATGAATATGGATGGATTTGTGAATATTCTGCAATGGGTGGTTTTACAAAAAGAAGAAGAGGTGTAATTCAATTATTAAAAGAAAATAGAGCTGACTTACTTAAGCCATTGATTAAAAATCCTAATCTAGAAATTAGTATGTATGCCATTGATGCAATGGTGTATCAAGACTATAAGTCGCAACAAATTATTATCAACGATATTGTTCCATTATTAACCAAATTAACACGAGAATTAGATAGTTTAAAATCAAACAACTTTTCAAGTCAAAAACTTATAACTAATCCCAAAGAAATAGGTTATCTCAAAAAAAAACTTGATAAGCTTAGAAAGGAAACTCTGAGTTCAGACGAATGGCAATACATTTGTGAACTAAGAGAGAGTAATCAAAAAGTTCGAACTTGTAGAGATGGTACTGGATCATTTAAAATATATGAGGGACGTACAGCTGACATCCTAAGTGAAACCTCTATATTGGATATCATCGAAAAGTATAAGGAATGGAAAAAGATTGGTTATCTCGATTAATTAATACGTATGGTAACAATGTATAAGAAAACATAGGGCTTTTGGGTTCAAAACAAAAAGTCCGTGTTTGTTTGTAAAATCACCAAATATAAAATTTGGCGTTTACAAAAAATGATAAAAGCAAAATATTTATATTTGGCTTAGTACCAACACGAAACGTATTTCTTATCACAACCCTACGTTTCTTATACGGAACGTTGTACGTAATTTGACCAGACAATGAAAATTCTGATTTTAACAATATTATTTTTGACTCTCAATTCGTGCAACGAACAGACAATTTACGAATTGAATAAAGCAGAATTAGAACATTGTCATACTTGCCGACCTAAAAAGGAAAACTCAAATCCAAACCAAGATTGGGTACAAACTGACCTGAATCGTTATCGAGAAATGGTTAACCCAATTCTGGAATTAAAACCAGTCATATCTGAATATTTAACTATTTATCCATCATTATTAACAGGAAAGGGAAATACTTCAAGTAAAACGATTGAATTACTTGATGACTTAAAATTAATTTCTCACGATTTTTATGGTGGTTATACCAGTTTCAATCTAAAACTACTCACCTACAATGATTTAATAATCTACTCACGATTAAATACAGAGGTTGAAGAAAATGTATTTGAGAACATTTATTTAAAAGAAATAACTATTCCGTTGACTTGTAGCGGAGCGGATATGGAATACTTTAAAATTCACAATAAGAATTTGACTAAATACAAAAGAAAGTATCCAAATTTCACATTAGAAATTGACATAAACAAATACACAACTGACGAACTGAACGCATATTACAACTTGAATGAAGTGGAGTATAATTTTGATGCTTACCAAGTTGATGATGATTATCCTCATTTAGCAAATGGATTTATAAAAACGCTTTTAGAACAACAGAAATACGAAGTGTTAGAAAAGTTGTTATTTGGTACAAATCCTGTTGGCAGAATTTATTCCTATTCGGCTTTGAACATTGCAATAAATGATGGATATAAACCAAGTAATGAAATCATCAATCAAATGGAAAAAGTAAAAGAAAATGGATTGAAGTTTAAGAGCGGTTTTAACTCATCGCACAGTGAGACAACCGATTTTGACTTTACCAATAAATTGAATTTTAATTGATAAAAAAACTACGTACAACAATGGTTATAATTCATTGTGGTTTTGCGCCACACCAAAATAAAAGTATAAATCAAACGGCTGGATTTAGGCGGAATAATCCTGCGGATGATTCCACAACGAAATCATAGCCGAGACCGTTGTGTTTCATTAAAACCAAATGAGAGAAACTGATTTAAATACTTTAATGCATTTTATAACTCGAACTGGAATGTATATTGGAAAAGTTACTGATGATTCCATAATTTCATTCATTCACGGTTACGAAATCGGAACGGAAGGAAAATGCAATCTAACGAAATCGATAAGTGAATTACTATCTTCTCAATACGGTATAAAAAAAATGGCAACAGGTTGGCCTGGTCAAATTCGAGAATACGGAATAAAAAACGATTTAAACTGGGTTACAAGTTTTAGAAAAATAAGCTTGAAGTATTTTTACGAAACTCAAGACTTTAATAAGAATTCTGAATTCAAAAATTCTCTAAAATCTAGAATTGAATCTAAAATTGGACAACTTAATCTTGAATGGGTAGCTTCTAACTTTGTTGACTGGTGTGACGAATGGAAAGGATTTGTGGACCTGAAAGAAGAGAATTTTAGAATAATTTGGTCCGAAAAAGGATTAAAAGTAATCTGTGATCTAGATAATGAGATTGACAAAATCTATAACGACGAAATTCACTTGACGGATAAGTTGTTGGAATTGAGGGCGAAATATAAAAACAAAACGAAAACACAACAAAATGTATAGTGCATAGTACCCTTCGGGTTACTACGTCACCATACATAAAACGTTGTGCTTAATTAAAGATGTATAACGAAGGATTAGAGAAAATACATATTGACTTACCAAATCATTGGGCGATTGGAGGAGAGTCATTTTGGGCTACTCCACTTGGGAATGATTTGTTTAGACTAGAAAATGTTCCTTTCTATGCATATGGATTAAATTTTCACGATGTAGTTAAAGCAACTTCTGATTCTGATGAACTAATTCCTGAGATTAGGGAGCTTGTGGAATTAAGTGGTCATCGAACTTTTCGAGTATTCTTTGAAAAAAGTATAGACCGACAAAATCAAGAGACTATACTGGATTCAATGAAAGAATTAACTATTTCCTATGAAAGAGCTAATGGAATTTTCTTTTCTCTTGACATGCAACCAAATGGGAATTACCAAGATGTATTTGACAGACTAGATGAATTAGAAAAAGAGAATATTCTTGGTTTTGAGACTTGTGAAGCAAGAATTGAAGGAAGTTTTGACGATTTACTAGAAGAAGATTAAGTATGGAAAAGATTAACCTACAACATAAAACAAAACCCAAAAATGGAAAGGGTGAAATTTATTGGTTCGAAAACGAAAATATTGGACTTAAAAGAACACTTTTTCATCGTTTTTATATTCCGCTAATTCCTTTTGACTCTGGATTGGAATATGAATCACAGCCTTTAGATACAGAAATCGTTTTTGAGTGGCTAAAATTAGATTTAACAGATCCTATTAAATTGGATAAATTAGAATTAACTTCAACAGCAGAAGATGATACTGAAGTCTCAATTTATGTTGGAAGTGCTCATAATCCTTGTGACATAAAAAAGATGGTATTTAATAAAATTGACGAGAACAGATTTAGAGTTGAATGTAGTCTCTTAATTGATTTTGAATTCGAAGGAGTAGCAGAAAATGAAGAATTCAATTTTAGCACGGAGGTTGAACTTGATACAGAAATAAAAGAATAAAAACTAAGCACAACAATGTGTAAAAATGCATTAAAACGCATTTTACACTAACCGTTGTGAGTAATTAAAATAAATAATGGATAATTTCGAATTTGTATCAGACGACGCGTTCTATATTTGGGGTCGATGTTTTAACTTTCAAGGAAAAGTTGTTTCAGGTGAGGTTTCTACAGACGAAGAAGTAATGATTCAAACCAAAGGTGGATCATTATATGCGAAAGTAGATCTAATAATTAGGCTATCCGATAGAAAAGTAATAGAAAAATCCATAAATGGAGAGCGAATAGCTATAGGACTTCACAAGTTTAGTAGAGATGAATTAAATAATATTGAGAAAAAATTTAATCCTGATGTTGATAAAGAACCATCAACTACTGAGTTTCTAAACGTAGAATATCCTATTCATATACATAAATCGGATAAAGCATAAAAACAAAAGTTCTTAATTATGGGGTTCATAATATGCGAAATTCACGGAGGAAATGAAGCTGGTTTAATATCTGAATATCACGCTGAGAAGATTAATAAAATGGAGGAATCCATTGATTCTGAGATTCTGAATATTGAAGTATTCGACAAAAAGGGACTTTTTAACGGACGCTATATTGTAGATCCAACTTTGGTAAACGAAATAGGAATTAAAGAGTCAAAATTGACGTGGAATCGGAATTTGAAAAATATGAATTGATGTTTGATAAACTGTCCCCTATTTGCCCGAAATGCCTAAATAATTATTTAAAAAAAGAATAAAACTACTCACAACAACATGTATAGCTCATTGCGGCTGAATTCCTTAAACGGAATTCATTGCAAATTTGCTACCTTAGGGACTTATCGGAATGTTTCCTTCGGAAAATTCCGCAACAAGCCATACACAGAACGTTAGGCACAATTTTGGATCGTAATTAAAAAAACAATAATTACTGGTCGTTATGAAAAAATCAAATTATATCGTCTTACTTTTTACTTTAATATTCCTGAGTGGATATTCCCAGTCGATTGACAGATTAATTGATCAAAGTATAAAAGTCGATAGTTTAAATGTCCCAAAAAATTCTCACCAATCTTATTTTCCAAAAGAATTGGTCGCCTCAGAACAAAATAATAACGGTAAAAAGTTTGACTCCACCTCTATTTTAAACCCTGAACTTCGTTTCGATTTACCGACAGAATGGTACTCTGAATATCTTTATGCCATGAAGGAACCTCTATTGTTTAATAGAAAAACAGAGAAACAAATTTACAGGTTTACTTGGCTTCGAACTTTTGACAAACCTATGACATTCCGAATCGAAAAGTGGAGAAGTCGATACATTCTATACTGGAAAGTTCTTAGTGGAAAGGGTGGATATGATTCAGGAGAATTAGAACGTACAATGCTAAAAATACTTAGTGAAAAGGAATGGATTGATTTTATAGATCTAATCAATAAAGCTGATTTTTGGAATATGAAATTAGGAAGAAGTTTTACCGGCACTGACGGTTCTGAATGGATAATGGAAGGAGTCGACCCAAATAACTACAGAGTAGTAACAGTTTGGTCTCCAACGGAAGGGTATTTTTATGAAGCCTGTAATTATCTAATTTCATTGACTGACCTAAATATCAGTGAAAAGAAAAAATATTAAAAAGTGCCTAACAACATATATGTGTTCATAGCAGCTAAGTGATCAATCAATCGGTTGTCATATATTTATGAAGGTGCAATGCTTGCAGAATGTTAAAGTTAGCAACCAATGCACAGAAAAATCGAAAAACAGGGTAACATTTTGCCCTGCTACGACACATATATTAAACGTTGGCATTCATTATGAAAATCAAGATTGGAATTTTAAACTTAGTAGTACTTATTTATCTGATTGGATGTGCGAAAAAAACATATAGCGTATGTGGACTTGAATTGGGTGAAAATACGATTACAATTGACAGTAAAATAATTGAACTAAAAAGAATTGCTATAGCGGATACTACTCCTGCAAGTATTTCCGGAAAAATTTATGCGAAGTCTTTTGATGGAAGTGACACTCTTACAGAAAATTTTGCCTACACTAATATCTTTGTAAGAGATTTAAAAACTGATTCTCTAATTGGTACTACTTCTAATTTAAAAGGTGAATATCAGTTCACAATTCCTGCGGCGGAATATGATTTAGAAGTCCAATTTATTGGATACAACAACTTAAAAGTCCATAATATAAAAATTACAACAGGAGAGATCATAAATTTTTCGGCAATTATCGGACAAGGAAATGGAGTAACCGAATATTTATGGAATTCGAATGGCTCGTACAAAAACAAAACTGAATAAAAACGAAATGCCAACACCATATATGTAATCATAGCAGCTAAGTGATCAATCGAATGGTTATTGTATTTTTGGTAAGGCGCAATGCTTGCAGAAGGTAAAGTTAGCAACCAATGCGAAAGAAAAATCGAAAAGCAAGGTTACATTTTGCCCTGCTACGACACATATATTAAACGTTATAGCCAATAAAAATGAAATAATTAATGGGAACTTGGGGAACGGGAATTTCATCAAATGATGTTTATGAAGATATCAATTATGAGTTTTTTGAGCTTTATAATGAAGGAATGGACGTTCCTGAAATTACAAAAAAGCTTATTCAGGAAAACAAAGAACTAATTGATTCTTATGAAGATCAAAACAACTTTTGGATAACAATTGCCAAATGCCAATGGGAATGCAAAGCCCTAGATAGTGAAGTACACAAAAAAGTGATTGAAATAGTTGAATCTGGAAAAGATATTGAGTTATGGAAAGAACTCGATTCTTCAAAATCTGATTTGACTAAAAGAAAAAAAGTTCTAGATAGTTTTTTGACAAAAATTTCTGAGGATAAAAAAAGCGCAAGAAAAAGGAAAAGAAAAGTATTTAGGGACGCTATTTTTGAAAAAGGAGATTGCCTTGTTTTTAAATTATCTGACGGTGATTATTGTGGTGCATTCGTTTTGGAATCTGAAAAAAACACAGAATATGGATTAAACCTAATTGTAACGACAGATATTAAAAAAACTGACAAACCAACTTTAAAAGACTTTGAAAAAGCCAAGGTTCTATTTGGAATGACTCAACAAACTCTGACAAAATTTGTGCCTAAAGAAAAAATCAGTTGGTATTACGCTCAACACTTCAAAAAAGCAGAAACGGAGTTTGAAATTATAGGTAAATTGAAAGTTGATAAATACTATTATTCATCAAAAGATTATCAAAGTTTTTCAAATTGGGATAACCTAGTTCTTTTCCAAGACACTTTTTATTCGGATTATAAGAATAACAAATGTAATGTAAATGTCAAACTAAGCAGTTTACGAAAAAAAATAAAATGGCTATAACAATTTGTATATTGCATATGTCGCCTTCGGCAGGCAAACGCAACATACAAGAAACGTTAGGCAATATCGAAATCAAATGAAAAACACAGATTATGAAGTTTTAATAAAACCAATAGTTCTTGGTATAGCAAAAAACAAAAAAACCTCAGTTAAAGATAGAAATAGTCTGACTAAAACCGACCAAGATCAAATTTCTGAATTTGAATCTAAAATCCCCTCTTCCATTATGAATTTTTACAGGTATAGAAATGGCTTTTTATGGGGATGGATCAAATCTAACAACGAAAACCCAGAGATCTTTGGGCGTATTAATATTCTTGAATTAAAACATCTTTTTGACGATACTGTCATAACTCTAAATCAATCTTACGACTACACTTTCAATGGAAAATCAAATGAGAAAATTAAACTGAATGGAGTTTTTAGGCCTTTGGATTACTTCACTGATGAGGCTTGTGTAGGTTTTTTCAGTGATTATAATTCAAAAAATGAGCTTTACTATCATGATTTTGGAGCTTCTTTTTATTCCTTAAAAGTAGACTTTGAGGGATATTTTAAATTGCTTACCAAATCCTATGGATATGCATATTGGCAACAAGTAATCTTGAATAAAGAGTATAATTATGGAACTGATACGATGGAAAGATTTAAAGAAGATATGCCTAATTTATTTCCTGACTTTGACTTCAATGAGTTTCTCAAACTATATGAATCAGTAAAAATTAAATAAAACATTGCCTAACACTATATATGTGATCATAGCAACTGTGTAATCAATCGAATGGTTGTTGTATTTTTACCAAGGCGCAAGGCTCGCTCAAAAGAAAAAGTTAGCAACCAATGCGCAGAAAAGTCGAGAAGCTAGGTAACATTTTGCTCCGCTACGACACATATATTAAACGTTAGCGATAATAGTAACAAAATGAAAAAGAGAATAATATTTATACTGTTTAGTTCACTTTTAATCTTTTCAAGTTGTTTAAAAAAAGATAAGAACGAAAACAATTCTTCTCTATCACCTGAATTAAAAGATCAAATTACCAAATCTGTAGAACAATTCAAGAATAGAAAAATCTATACAAAACTGACAGAAGAAATAATAGACAGCTTAACTGATGATGAATTGCTTCAAGTTGTCTTTGATAATTTGAGTAAAAAATTACCTAAAGATTACTCAGAGGAGTATAAATATATTACGGAAAGTTTTAATTCATCTCAACAAGCAATTTATCTAAGTTGGTGGCTTGAAGGAGAAGTCAATAATGGTGGATTTAATCAATATTACACCAACTCAAGCGGACAATATGCGGAAATTCTTCCGGAACTGTTAGCGAAAATGGAAGCGAAAAAGTTTGCGGATTTAGCTGAAAGAGCTAATGAAACCTATAAAACTGAACTTAAAACAATAACGAAAGAGCAAGATGGAACTTTAGAAGGATTCAGTCAATCTTATGAAAACAATCCTCTAAACAAATATGATGAGGAATTTTATAAACTTTATGATGTTGAAAATCTGTATAAAAAACAAATTGATTTTATTAGAAAAAACAAAAAAGACTTTATAAACTAATAAACTATCGCTAACACCATATATGATGCCATAGCAGCAAAGTGATCAATCCATTGGTTGTTGTATTTTTGGTAAGGCGCAATGCTTGCAGAATGGAATCCCGATACTTCGGGGAGCAACCAATGCACAGAAAAAACCAAAAGCAGGGTAACATTTTGCTCTGCTACAACACATATATAAAACGTTACCTATAATTAAGAGAAATATCCATCTATGAAAAAAACATACTTTCTAATTTTATTAATCTTCACATCAATTTATACTTATGCTCAAATTGAAATAAGTGATTCTGATTTAAATAAATTAATTGAAATTGGTGAATACTACTCTAAAAATGTGATGCTAACAAAAAAATCTGCTATTGAAGATTTAGAGAAATTTAGAACTGAAAAACTAAATAATATAGTAGATGTACTTCAAACCCAATCAAAACAGAGTATTGAGATTTTAGACAAAAAATATTTGAATAGACCAAATTATGATGATTTGGTAATGTGGTATGTAATTAGAGAAATTCATTACAATTTGACTGATAAGGAAAACGAACCGAGAATTAGTATCGAAGTAGCTAAAGAGTTTCTGAATAAAAAAATTGATGAAAGATGGCTATTGGATAATTATTATTTCAGGTTATATAGAGCTGTTGCAAGAATTTTCAACAAATCTGACCTGAGTAAATATAATATTGAACTTGATAATTATGGATTAAAATCCAATACTGAAAAAGCTATTGTTTATTTAAATTTAATGGACGCTCTCGGCACAAGGTTCAAAGTACTTCAAATGATGAGAAATAATAAAAAGTTAATTGAGTTTGCATCAAGAATGCCTAAATTCAATGGTAAGGAATATTTTTATTATTCGGATTTCCAATATGAAGATTTTGAATGGATTGGACATAGAAAAAAAGAAATGTTTAATGAAAGACACGTAGGGCTTCTCTATGAAATTATTTTAGCCCATATGAATGCTGAATCAGATATTAATGGTAGGARAGGAACTGTAGAAATATATAAAAATTCCATCATGACTAAACCTGAATATTTTAAGTATTCAAGTCTCAAATCTGACTTGAAAAAATTATATAAAAAGAGTAAATAACTATAGGTAACACCGTATAAAATCAATTGCTGGTTCCAACCTACTTACGAAAGTCTGTAAGGGCTTTATGTTTGTAGTTATTTACTAATTTTAGTGTTTGAAACACGCAACTAACCTTATACAAACACGTTGGCATACATATGAAAAAATAAAAATGGGAATATTTAATATTTTTAAAAAAGAAAAATCCAACTCAAATTCTACAACTGAAAATGGGGTTTTAGGACCGACTTTTCTTGAAGAAAATGTTGAACATATTTCTAATCCCAAAAAATTACATTCTCACGAATGGAGACGTAAACTCAAATCAAAAACTGGTGAGACATTTTTTGAAATTAAGTATTACGGACAACTTCACCCTGATTATAAAAATTTAATCGTAGGAACTGACTTTGCTCCTGCCAAAATTATTGCGATTGACACAAATGATAAAAGTGAATACTTATTATTTGACGGATGCAATCACGGATACAATGCTATGTTTTGTGACAAATATTCTGACGAGCAAATAAATAACAGAATTGCGGACAAAATATATAATGACGAAGAAGGAAATAGCAAATTTGAATTGATTATATCGACTTATAATGGAATAGATTATGAAGATGAATTTAGAGACGAAGTTGACTCAAATGGAAAAATAGAATTGATAAGTGAAAATAAAGTTGATTTCGAAAAAGTAAAGCAAAATGGTTTTGATACTTTACAAATCTGGGGAATTGACAAAGGTGGAACTAAGATTGAAATTGTTTCAGAAGAATTAGCATAAAACTTGTGGTAACAAGGTGTATAGCCAATAGGGTATTTAGACATAAATTGAAAGTCCTGTTCATTGATCAGGCAACGCTAAAACAAAGTTTTGACGTTTAAAGAAAATTAAAAGTAAAAACGTTTGTTTTGGCTCAGTGGTAAACCGAAAATGAAGTGCTTCGAATCCACCCTACTGTCCATACACAGAACGTTATCTCTTATTAAAAATCAATGAAGCATATACTCCTGACAATATTTATTGGATTATCTATATTTTATTCCAATCGGATAGATAGTCTTAAAATAAACAAACTTCCGAAAAAAGAAGATGCAAGGAAATTTAAATTTAATTCTCAAACGGAATACGAGGTCTTTGAAGATAATGGAATTCCTTCATTTAGAAGTTTTGACTATAAAAGATTGCGTGGCCCTGAAATCAAACTGAACTTAGTTCGTGACACGAGTAACTATAGAGATTTTAGCAATAAATCAAGACAAATTAACATAAAGGTCAGCAATGGTTATTTGGTTGGTTTTGATACTGGAGAATTTGGAGGTTCTTTGTATTGGTTTGATAATAATGGAATAGAGAAATATAAAATATGTAATGGACGGATTAAAAATATTCACCAGTTAAATGAATCCTATCTTGTTACAGAGGGATTAGAACATTTAAACATAGATAAAGGACAAATACTTCAAATAAAATTAAAAGGCGGAAAATGGGTGGCTGAAAAATATTTAGAACTCAACAACGTTCCTTTTGTTTCAATGATGATAAATTCAAAAAAAGATTTGTTAATATTAACATCCAAAAAATTATTAAAAGTTACTACTGATAAAAAAGTAATTGAGATAATACCAGATGGTTTTTGGAGAAATTTATACCCAAATTCCGGTCTAATTAGAGGTAAAATTGCATATTTTGGAATGAGAAATGGAATTTTGAAAGTTGATATAAATACTGAAAAAGCTAATTGGTTAACTGAATAAAAACAAAGAGATAACAATTTGTATATTGCATATTCTCCTTTCGGGAAGCAAACGCAACATACAAGGGACGTTGTATGTAATGAAACATGGGATTAATCGAATTAAAATATAAGTATAAGGAAATGAAACAGGTATTTGAAAAACTGATTTCAAATATTCCTGAATTAAAAGACCATTTTTTAAAAGAGGTTGACCTAATTAATTACAATATAGAAGAAGACCTACCTTATATAGATGTCGGCTCAATATCTAGGTATGTGGTTGAAAAAAAATTAAATAACCAAACTTCTACATTCACTCAACTGTTTGAAAACGCAGAAGAAGTATATGTACATGGTGATGATGAAGTGAAAAATTTTATTGTCATTGGTTTGTTAGAGGGAATTCAAAACATAGGTGGAAGTAAAATCGACTATTACAAATCATTTCAAGGATGGCTAAAACCTCAATCTAGAATTGCATGGGACAAGCTGATTGACTCTTGGGAAGGAAACGATTGGAGAATATCGAAAGATAAACAAAAAGAGATTGATAAAATTTTAAATAAGAAGAAGAAAAAATAACTGCACACAACACTATGTAAAAATGCATTAAAACGCATTTTACACTAAACGTTATGCCACATAAGATGAATGACCAACAAGAACAACATACTTAATTTTAAACAAATGAATGATTTGTACAGACACATCAATGTGCCAGTGCAAACGTCAAACCCAAATCTTCACATCTACAGATTTTCTGACTTTACAAAGGACTCAATCGAATCGATTCAACCACATACGAAAGATTTTCATCAAGTATCGTTCATAAAAGGATTTGGAAACTCTGAACTAAACATAAACGACCAGAAAGTAAACGACATGAATAGTGTTCTCTACTTTATTTCACCAAATCATATATACTCGTGGGTTAGAGACCAAAATATTGATGGATACATATTAAACTTCAAACAAGATTATCTATCGCTAAAGCCTGAAGAGTTTCAACGGCAATTTTTATTCTTTGAACTTGACAAATTGAACGCGATCCCCATCGACAAAGATGAAAGTCAAAGAGTGATTGACATATTCGAAGAATTTTATTCAGAATATCATCAACCGAGAAATTCATTTTCAGAAGAAATTCTTAAGCATTATTTACAAGTAGTACTTTACAAATGCCTTGACTTGTATAAGAAAAGAGAGAGGACAGTTGAGGAATTACCTAAAAATCAAGGACTTTTTGTGAAGTATCAAAACTTAATAAACAATTATTATCTGTCTAAGAGAAGTATAAAAGAGTACGCAACCTTGCTCAACGTTACACCAAATCATTTAAGCGATTCCATTAAATCTTCTACAGGAAAAAATGCTTTACACTATATCAACCAAAGACTTCTTATAGAGGCAAAGAATCTTTTAAAATACGGCAATGAAGATATTAAGCAAATTGCTTACACATTAAACTTTGCTTCGCCTTCACATTTTGGAAAATTCTTCAAAAAACATACCCTAAAAACACCCGCTAATTATCGAAAAGAACAGCAATCCGAGAAATAGGACATTGCTTCCATCTTTTGTTATATCAAGGCTGGATTTACTGGAATACTTTTACATCAACAAAATTAAACATGATGAAAAAAAGTATTATTCTATTTGTAACACTAATAACATTTACAGTGATGAAAGCACAAGAAACATTAAAATTTAAAGTAATTGGAGGATATCAATTCGCAGAAGGTTATTCTATTCAAAACAAAGAACCATTCATTTTCGCTCAAGCAGGACAATTAACAGGTTCTTGGCATTGGGAATTTGAAAACGGAAAAAAAGGCAACACACATATTAATGGTGCGACAGCAAATCGTGTCTTATTCAATGGAAAGCAAGAGCTATTTGGAACTATGAAAATCAATATGTTCGAATTTGAGGGTTCGGCACCTGAAACCGATTTATTATTCTTATCCTACAAGTCGCAAAAATTTGAGATTAATGGAAGTCAAGTGATCATTAAAGTATTGGGAGAATTTACTGGAGGAACTGGTAAATATCAAGGAGCAAGAGGTTGGCTAACGGTAACTTCAATCAATGGTTTTTTTGAAGATGGGAAAGGGGAAATAATTCTAGGAGAGATTCCAGAAATAAACGGGCAACAAGTATTAAAGTGGACCAATGACTATTTCAAAGCAACCCAAAGTGGAGATGCCACGACTTGGGCGAACTCATTTGCTGACAATGCATATATTAACGACCCATATGGTAGCCCAACACCCAATAGCAGAGAAGAAATTATTGAGATTGGGGAAAACTTTATGTCCGCATTCAAATCAGCTGGACTTTATCCCGACTACATTTACGTTAATGGACTCATTGCTACCTCCAAATGGACAGGTAAAGGAATTACCAATGATGGCAAAGAAGCTACTTTTGAGGGAATAAATATCACTACCTATGACGAAAAAGGCAAAATTGTAAGTCATATTGGGTACTGGAATCCTGAAAAAATGAAAATCAAATAATTACGTGCATAACAACGTGTATAAGCAATAGCGGTTTGAGTAATAACTCGAACCGTTTTTGTTTTAAATAAAGTATATTGTAATCTGAAAAGCAGTTGTACAAAATCCGCTACTGCTCATACACAGAACGTTGTGTGCAAGCCAAGAATGAACTATGAAAAAAATAAAATAGAACTGGAAGAAAATGGATATTCCGTTTTATCTGACTTGTATTCGGATGATGAAATAAGTCAAATCCTGGCTTGTATCGAAAACGCTGAACAGGACAGAAATTCATTTATGAAAACAAAGGATTTGTTTGCAATTAGACAATTAATCAAAAATGTACCTAAACTGAACAAATTGTTATTTAACAAAAAACTGACTGAATTAATTTCTAACATTTCCGAATCTAAATATTTCCTGACAAAAGCTATCTATTTTGACAAACCAGGCGAATCGAATTGGTTTGTTGCTTATCATCAAGATTTGAGCATTTCAGTWGATAAAAAAGCAGACTTGGAATACTATTCAAATTGGACTTTTAAAAAAGGTCAATATGGAGTTCAACCGCCAATTCAGATTTTAGAAGACACAATCACAATCCGAATTCATTTGGACAAAACTGACAAAAATAACGGAGCATTAAAAGTAATTCCGAAATCTCACCTAAACGGAATAGTTCGTACCGACTCCAAAGATTGGAGTATTGATGAAGAGTTTATCTGCGAGGTAGAAAAAGGTGGAGCAATGCTAATGAAACCACTGACTTTACACGCTTCGAATAGAACAACAAACGGAAAGAAAAGACGAGTAATACATCTAGAATTTAATAGACATAATCTGACCAAACCATTGGATTGGTTAGAACGGAATAAAATAAGCACCAGCACACAACACGATATATGATGTCATAGCAGTAAAGTGATCAATCGAATGGTTGTTGTATATTTATGAAGGTGCAATGCTTGCAGAATGGAAAAGTTGGCAACCAATACGCATCCGCCTGAGGACGAACAGGAAAAAATCGAAAAGCAAGGTAACATTTCGCACTGCTATGACACATATGTTAAACGTTGTGTGTCATTTGACAAACGCAATGAAAAACACCTTAACTAATTGAAAAGTATAGTTCACGCATTTGGAATTTTGAATTTGGGAATAGTCAATTAGATTTGAGAAAAAAGAATGAACAAACAAATAATCTACATATTATTTCTTTTCACATTTCAAACTTTAGTTGGACAAAACAAAGTATCTTATCTTGAAAAATCTGAAGAACCAATTGACTTCTGTGGAAAATTAAAGAAAGTCAAGCCTCTTGAGGGAACTTTTGCCAAAATTTGGCACAATGGAGGAATTTACAGCACGCTAAATGGAAGTGATCATATTAAATGGCCAAATTCAGAAATTAAAAAAATAGCTGGAAAAGAATATTGGAAAGATTTTGAACCACAAATTGGGGATATTGGAGAAATAATTTTCGTTACAAAATCAAAATACAAAGAGATAATTTACATTCTAAAAATCAAAGATTACTACGTCCCAATTAAGTGTTCATATTTGATAAATACAAAAAGTTTAGATGTTAAAGAAACTGAACAAAAAAGATGGGACAAAATAACTGCTTATGGTGAAGGAAAATGTAATTTTAAAAAGTTTGGTTTTAATGATACTTGGAATCGAGCTGGAATTACAGAAATAGATAAAATAACGGAATCTTTGGCTTGTGATTTAAAAGCAAATGGGATTAATACCTTAATGCTAATTAAAAAAATTTCCGACAGAAGTTCCTCTCCTCATGACAAGCAGTTCGTATTGTGGAAAGAAAATGATAATGGATATTTAAAAACTTTTTCAAATAACAAGAAATACAAACCAACAGAAACAGAAACTAAAGTATTTAATTGGGATGATTTAATTAGCTTCTATGAAAAAAATAATGTTTCTTCAGAAACTAAAAAACCAGAATCAATTGTTAGCCACTGGACAAATTTAATAGTCCAATTTTATAATAATTCTGATTATTACACTTTTGGAATGCAATTGATTTGTAGTGAAAAAGATGAAAAATTAGTAAATGTTCAATTCATTAGATTGATTGACGAAAAACTGAAATAAAACGAACACACAACAATTTGTATATTGCATATGCCTCCTGCGGCAGGCGAACGCAACATACCCGAGACGTTGTGCACTATTGAAAAAATGAATTCTAACTTAGAAAATATTCGGAATATATTTAATCAAATGTCTAATGATAATTGGAATGTAAAAGAGAATTTGAATTGGGGATACTTTTTCTTTGACAAGAATAAGATGAAATTAGAAAAGTTATCCGAAATACTCGTAAAAGAAGGATTCCAACGGAACGCATTGGACGAAATGGAATTAGGAGATTGGAGGTTAAGTATGAGTAAAAGTGAAACCCTAACTCCGGAAAGACTTCACAACAGAAATCTGGATTTTAACAAATTAGCCGATTCATTGTCCATTGAACTTTATGACGGATRGGATGTTGAAAAATAAACAGTACACAACAATATATATGTGTCATAGCAGCAAAGGGATCAATCCAATGGTTGTTATATATTTATAAAGGCGTAATGCTTGCAAAAATGGAAAAGTTGGCAATCAATGCGCAGAAAAATCAAAAAGCTAGGTAACAATTTGCCCTGCTACGGCACATATATTAAACGTTGTCAGCAACCAAAAAAATATTCGGTTAAATGGTAAACGAAATCTTATTAATTCCTGATAAATCAGATATTGAAAGAGATTCTATTGCGGATAGCTGGAAAAATAATGGTGGTGAAGTTATACGTATTGGAAAGTTTTGGGAACGACCTGATGTTGATTCCGAAAAAAGATTGACCATATACGGAATTAATACTTTTAGCCTTGTCTTAGCTCAAGTACTGGGGTTAGAATTAATTGAGCCAAAAGATGAATTAATTAGTGAACTAGACTTTAATTGGATTAAGCGTAAAATCGAAATTGTAACAATTCAGGAAATTAAAAACTCTCTTTTTCCAATCTTTATTAAACCTAAAACATTCAAATCGAGTGTTTATAATGATTTTGATAGTTTTACTAAAGAAACGAAAGGAATTGAACAAAATGAGCAAATCATAACATCAAATATCATCAAGATAGAAAGTGAAATTCGAGCGTTTATATTGGACAATAAAATCCTCGATATGGCAATTTATGAAGGGAATTCTAATTTAGAATCAGCAAGAGAATTTCTAACTGACTTTTTGCAAAACCATTCAATTGATTTACCTGAATCTTATGTTATTGATTTAGGATTTAATCGGACAGATAAATGGTTTGTAATTGAATTTAATTCAAGTTGGGGCGCTGGACTGAACTCTTGTGATCCAAATAAAGTTATTAACGGAATTAGAGCGGCAACAATTAATAAGTAAAAGGCAGCTTACAACAACTTATATATGCCATAGCAACAAGGTGATTAATCGAAAAGTTCATGTATTTTTGGTAAGGCACAATACTTACAGAAAGTAATCCCGATACTTCGGGAAGCAACCAATGTGCAGTTTTTGTCGAAATTAGGGTAACAGTTTGCCCTGCTACGACACATATATTAAACGTTGTAACACATAAAAAAAATAAAATTGCGCTTTAATCTTAAAGAAATACTTTCTAATCTCGGATATTATATAATTGCTGGAATATTTTTTCTCGGATTTATTACTCTTTATGCTGGAATAGGTGGACGAAATAGAGATGGGAATATTATGTTTGTATGGATTGGATTACTGATTTTACTTCCTTTTGGAATTTGGTTCTTGATTGTTAAAATAAAAGAGCGAAAAGCAGAAAATGAATCTGAAATTGAAAAGCAAAAACTAATTCAGAATGGAGATAAAGTTGTGGTCAATTTGAATGATATTGAAATTAGAAATAATAGTTGGAATCAAGAACTTATAATTGGAGAAGGAAAACATCAACGAATTGAACATCGAGATATTAATTATAATTATATAGAATTAGAAATCCCATACAGAAATCAAAAAATCAAGTATAATTTGCATATAGATATGGACTTAACCAAATTAAAAATGCACTTTGCAATCAAAGAACAAACTTATTTATATGTTGATTCAAATGATATAAGCAACACTTATTTAGATTTGGACTTTCTAGAAAGTGATTAAAAAAAAACATGTTACAACACTATATATGATGTCATAGCAGCAAAATGATCAATCGATTGGTTGTTGTATTTTTGGTAAGGCACAATGCTTGCAGAATGGAATCCCGAGGCTTCGGGAAGCAATCACTGCGCAGAAGACCGAAAAGCAAGGTAACATTTTGCGCTGCTGCGACACATATATTAAACGTTGTAGTGCATTGTGAAAATGAATGAAGTGATAAAAAATAGAAAATATAATCAACAAATAATCTGGGAAGGAGATTTAAAAGATGACTGCACAGCAAAATGGTCTGGATTAATGTTGCGAGCCGAGTGGATGGACGAAGATTATTGGTGGTGGTGCGTTTATGACAACCTGAATAATGATATTCAAATTGACAGTTCAAATGAATATGATGAAAGGTTTATTGGTGGTGAGATTGCAAGAAATAAAGCAGAGGAAATAGCAAAAGAATACTTAAAAAACGAATTAGTTTTAGAACTCAAAAAATCTCAACAAGAAACAAATTTTGATGAACTTATATCTAATTTGAAAGCTATGGGAATTTCGCCGATGCAATCAATTATGACTCTTATAAAAGATTTTGACTTTGAATACTCAAAGGCAAAAGATAAAGTGTTTGATTCTCCAGTTTGGAAAGGATTACGCCAACAATCTGAAAATCTGACTCAAGCCTTCTTAAATATTGCAGCGGAAGACGCTGATAATGTTGAATATTATGATGACGAACACGTAAGTTCAATAACTTTTGACTTGACGAAAGAAGACTTAAATAAAAAACAAACCTTTTGGGATAGTTTTAAAAGTAGAATGAAAAAGTAAACGCACTACTACATTTAAAATAAGATGCTAAGAAGATTATAATAGATGAGGACTTATCCAGAAAACACTGAAGAACTAGAAAAAAAACACAGTTTTAGTTTTCCTTTAGATAACAAAAAGTTAGAGCTTATTCATAATAATGTAATTTTACGTAATGATATTGCATTCGTGTTTTTCAAATCAAGAATCTTAAATTCACTGAAAACACAAAATCTATTCGAAAACGAATTGTCCAGTGAGTCATTTTTGGACAAAAAATTTAACCAAACAGACAGACTTAAAATCTATAAAGCAATAAAAAACCAGCTTCCTCAGACAGCTATTGAGAGTAAGAAGTTGAGTTTGTATTCTTTGTTTCATTTAAATGAAAAACCAAAAACCGATACTAGAGTATTAACAATTAAAGACTTAATTTGTGATTTAATCAAGCAAAACAGAGTAACTATTAAAGGGGAATTTGAAACTTTTTTTAAAGATGAGCTTGACAACTTAAAATACTAAAACGACACCACAACAATATGTAAAAATGCATTAAAACGCATTTTACATTAAACGTTGTAAAACATTTGAAAAAGCTTATACTCATATTAATCTTAAATTGTCTGCTAATATGTTGCGGGCGAAATAACAGCGAGAAAAAAAGTCTTGCAACGGAAAAGCCTACTCAAGATTTTAGTAGCTTAAGATTTATGGAAACTAAATTAGTTGAGTATGATATTGACTCTCTTGCAAACTTTAATGAAATTCTAAAAATACTAGATAAAATTGACTGTTTAAGTGAATATGCAATGTTTAAACTAGATACTGAAGAGAAAATATATAGAATTCAACCACTTCAAATCTGTGAAAGCATTTTTGACTATAAATTAAGACAAATACTGTACATTAATTCGGATAAGGTTACGGTAAATCACCAAATTAAATTTCCAATTGACAGCTTAAAAAAAGTTCTAAAAAATCATCTATTAAATCCAAATAATGATGAAAATTATCCTTCTTTAACTGACAAAAAGCTAATTAGTATAAATGTTGACAATAATAAAGATATCAGCGAAGTAAAAAGATTATTGTTAAGAATAGTTTCGGATGTCAACGAATTAGGGGCTAAAGTGAATTTTAGTTTTATATTCGAAAACCATGGAATAATAAAAGTAATTGAGGAATAAAAAACGTTGTAAAACATAAAATATAGTTTGATCAAAAAACTGACATTAATAATTATAGTTTGTCTACTTTATCAAAATTGTAATGAAGTAGTAAAAACAACGTTTACGAATCGAAATTTATTTGTATTTGTATCTGATGATAATATTAAGGAACGAGAGTATTTTCTAACTCTTGAAATGCGGGAAAAAATCTGGAAATATGATTACGATTACGAGGTTGATCCTGATAAAAATATTGATTTCAAATATCTCAATAAATCCGACATCCTGAAATTTGATTCTAAAGATTTTATCTCAATTGAGGGAAGTGAATTTACTTTGAATGACCTATCGTCAGTACCTTTTAAAAAATATAGATTAAAAGAACCAATTGTGGACGGAACTGGACCTGTCTTTTTTAATCCTAAATACGGAGTTTTATCAATTGGAAATGTTATCGGACCAACTATAATTTTTCTACCCAAAAAAGCGGAATTAAAAATGGCGAAAGAAATATTTGAAAAGACAACTGAATAAAAACGTTTTACAACAACATATATATGATCATAGCAGCAAGGTGAATAATCGGTTGGTTTGTGTATATTTATGAAGGAGCAATGCTTGCAGAAAGAATCCCGACGCTTCGGGAAGCAACCAATGCGCAAGAAAAACCCAAAAGCAAGGTAACATTTTGCTCTGCTACCACACATATTAAACGTTATCTGTAATAAGATCAAAATGGACGAAAAAACTAAAAAACAAATTGAATTACACTCTGCTGGAGCTACTGTAAGGCATAAAAGTCCGTTTTCTGAATTGGGATCATATAAAAACGAGGAAAAACTAGATCAGGAATTTATAAACAAATGGATTATTCCATTCTATTTTGAACTTAACAATCAATCCGATGATTGGATTGAAACAATGATTAAGGTAAAATTAGAATTAACTGAAGAAGTAATTCTCAAAAACTTAGGAGATTTCAATTGGCGAACAAGATCAACTGGAAGTTATTTTGCATCCATAAAGCAAGCGTATCAATTGGAAAATATAATTGGAACGCATTTGTTGAAAAGTGAAGTTTGTTACGCAGGAGCTGAATACGCCAAAACTATAGCAAGCTTTAACACTAGTAAATCTCCAAATTATCTAAAAAAATACCTCAAGTATTATTTAAAAAAACCTGAGCTTTATTTCGATCAAGACTCTGTAATGGTTGCTCTAAAATATTTGGACGAAATCAATGATACTAATCATGTTGACGAACATATAGAGGACTGGAATAATATGTTAAATTGGAGAAATAATTATACTTATAGAAATTTACAAAACCTTAAAAAAACTGTTCCTGAAAAATCTGATGAAATTGATAAAGAACTAAATAAAATAGGTCCAATTGACAACTCAATTGATACTGAGTATTTCAAAGGTTATATCGATACTCTAAAAACTATTATTGAAAATTAAAAAAACAGATAACAATTTGTATAGTGCATAGTACCCTTCGGGTTACTACGTCACCATACATAAAACGTTAGCATTAATAGAAGATGATGGATATCAAGTCAAAATCAGAAATCATTATTCCTTTTGAAAACATTGGAGATGAAAACTGGTCGAATAAAACGGAATATATTATTTCTGAACTTGCTGATAATTGGGGCGATGAATTACCTCCTTCAATTTCTTCACAGGAAATATTTGAATTGGAAAAGAGATTAGGAACTACTTTGCCTGATGGTTTAAAATTATTCTATCAAGAATTTGGAGTAGCTAATGTTGGTGAACAACTACAGAATTTTACTGAAATTGGATGGATAAAGGATATATGGAAAGACCAACCCGAATATGGACCAGATTTTTCAGATGAGGACAATAAACATTTATCTTTTTTAGTGTCTTTTAGTGATTATTTAGGGAATGGAAATATGTTTTGTTTTCATAGTGAAACTAAGGAAATCTATTATTATGACCACGATACTAAACCTTTCTTGACAAAACTATTTGATGATGTAAGTGATTATTTAAAAGGGTGCTTAGTTTCTTGTCAGGCAGAATTATTTAATCAAGAAATCGGACAGGAACAAGTTGAGGAATGGTGTGAAGAGATTTTGAATGAAATGTTTGATGAGCATATTGTTAAAAAGTGGAGATATTAAAACTAATGCCTATGAGTGACGAAATTAAAATAATAAATAGCTACAAGCTATACGAAATATTAGATTATATCAGAATTAGACCTTTAAATGTCCTGACATCTAAATCTATAACTGCTTTGGAGAATTATTTATGGGGTTACTGGGTTTATGGAACAAAAAACTACAGTCATCAAATTTATAACGAAGGAGATCCAGATTTTAATGAGTTCAAATGGTGGTTAAGTGAACAACCAAATATTCCTTTATCAACAGCTCCAAGATTTTATAAACTCTTGTTGGAGAAATGCGATGAAAATGAAGAAAAAGCGTTTGACTTGTTTTTTGAAAAACTTGACGAATTCAAAAAAATGAAACAATTATATGGCTAGTGGATTTATTAAAATAACTGATAAGAAAAGTTTTGCTCCAAGATGGACTGGTTTTGACGAAGTCATAAAAATCTTAATACGAGAATTAAAGAATAACTGTGACAAAAACACTTCTGAATTAATAAAACATCTTGAATCTATAATTCCCCCTGAAAATTTTAATGAAGAATTAGAAATGGGATGGGGTTTTATTGATGAACGAATTGATGGAACTACTTCAAGAGTATTAGAACTAAAAAAAATGACGACTGAAAATCTGGAATTATTTTGGGAAGCGGTTAAAAACGGATATGATAAACTAATTAAATTTGGAACCGAATACTCAACACTCTATCCTGAATTAATGAAGAAGTTATTGGAAATGAAAGAATAAACGAAATGCTAACAGTTTGTATATTGCATATGCTCCCTTCGGGATGCAAACGCAACATACAAGGTACGTTGGCAGTAATTTGAGCTAATGAAAAAAGAACAATGTCCAATATGCTATTCAAATCTTGAGGTAAAGGAATTTGCTCCTTGTGATGATTGTGGAGGATTAGAAGAGGAAATTCATCACTTCAAAGACGGAATACATAAATATACTGTTTATGAGATTTATGATGGACTCGAATTGCAATTATGCAATTTTTGCGATGTTGATTTTGGTTCATATAAATCAGAATATTTAGGCTTATTAGGTAATAGAAGAATCGGATATGAAAATTTTAAATTTGTATCATCTGTAGAGAATCCATCTATTCAAAAAACAAAATACTGCCCTGAATGTAATAAAAGTATAAAGTTTCTAACTTTTTTAAGAGACTTGAGGGCTAAAGAAAAAAGAAGTTGAGAAAAAGCGACAAATCCAAACATAATATTTCAATTGCTTCTATTAAACGAAGTACTATAAAACCATATAATGATTTTAAATGGACAAAATTCTATGAATCGAATTCTGACTTTCCATATTCCCAACTAAATCTAAACTTGACGGAAAATGAATTGATTATATGTTCTACTATTATCAATTCTGAAAACTATAGCATTTTGACTTCTCAAAAACTGATAACGAATGAGAATGGAATTGAAAGCTATGGGAATTTGATTAATGCGAAAGACAAAGGTTATGGAGATTTTAAAGGATATAAAAATGACTCTTTAACACATGGACTTGTGGAACTTGAAAATGGAACTGAATTAAAATATTTCATCGAAACTGGAAAAGCATCTATGATTATGATTAGTGGGGTACGGACGCTAATCAGTATGGAGAAATAAGAATAAAAAAACTACCTCCAACAACATATATGTGATCAATCGAATGGTTGTTGTATTTTTGATAAGACGCAATGTTTGCAAAAAGTAAAAGTTGGCAACCAATGCGCAGAAAAATCGAAAAGCAAGGTAACAATTTGCGCTGTTACGACACATATATAAAACGTTATCTACAATTCTCTAAATGAAAATAAAACTCTGGACAATTCAAGATGAAAAGGGATGGAATGAATTACAAACTAAAGGAGTTTTAGTCCCAAAAATGGAATTTGTTGAGCCTGATTTTAAAGAAGCTTATGATTGGATAAAAAAACGAATGATTGAACGGATCGGCAAACCGAACAATGGAGATCAATACCCAATGTGGGCGTGGTTTCAGCATTTTGATAGTAATAAAAGAAAACCTGACTTGAGGTTTTCAGGATATTTACCTTCAAATACAACAGGCTATAGAATAGAATTGGAAAAAGAGAAAAAAGATATTCTATTATCGGAATTTGAGTTATGGCACTACGTATTAAATAAATGGTACCTACCTATTGACATAACAGATTATGAAATATTTGAAAAAAAACTTGATAAGTTAAACGGTGTTGATTTTAAAAGCTATCCTGATTCTATAAAAAATAAGATTGAAAATAGTTGGAATAAAATATTCGATATGGATTTTGAATCTTCGGACATAAGCGTTTCTTTCGAAGAGAAGAAAATTCAAGCGACATTCTGGGAATTACGATTAACTGATATCAAGAATGTTGATAAATTTAAAGCAAAATAAAAAGTAGATAATACTATATAACAAACGTTATCTACAATAAGACCAAATGAAAATATTATCATTTACAACATACTTATTAATAGTTTTAGCAATAATTAGCTGTAAACAAGAAGTAAAAACGGAACCTAAATCGGAATCGGAGCCAGAAGTTGTTGAAAAAGTTGAGGAAAAAATAAAAATTCCGAATGATGTGGATGTTGAATTTAAAACATTCTTTAGGTTTTTTAATAAAGATTCTACTTTTCAAATAAGCCGAATAGGCTTTCCTTTGAAAATAATGGAAATGAACGGTGAGATGTCAGATGTGGAACCCAGAATAATTGAACTTAAGGATTATGGAATAATTGACCTTACGCACGACAAATCAATTGAAAACAGGGAATATGACGCATATACTCAACAAATAATACTCAATGGTTCTAAAGCAAAAGTTGAACTTCGTGGAATAGACAATGGAATTCATAATGACTTCGAGTTCGAAAAAATTGATGGAAAGTGGAAAATGATTACGTGGACGGACTCATCTACATAATAAAGAAGGATAAAGAATCAGAGGAATTGAATTTATGAAATACCTGAAATGAACAACTTGAATAAAACATATCATAAAGGGAACTTCCGAAGTGGCGAATGGTCGAAGCATCTAAGACCATATCTGAAAAGAGTCGGGAATAAACGTTGGCGAAAAACTGGCAAAGGTTTATCAGAATTTGAAGAAATTAAAAATATTAGAAGACGAAAAACTTCTAAAAAAGAAATTGTAGTTCGCATAACAAATAGATTTTATGGAGATATTGAGTTTACTCGTATTCGTAAATATAGAACTATGAGAGATGCTCAAAATGCGATGAATAGATCAAGTGTAATTCGAGCTGAAATAATAAAAAAAGTAGATAACACTATATAACAAGACATAGCTGCCCTTGTGGTCAGCAACGTTTGTTATATTTACCGTTGCAAAACATTTCGAAACGCACTCTGAGTAAGAATAATGAACAAATCTGATATTAAAAAGTACTATAAAGTTTTCGGATATATAAATCTGATTTTCAGTTTTCTTCTTGTAATTTTTATACGTGATACTGACTTAGGAGAACGGATTTTTGCTTTAATAGCAATTAATGTTGGATATCATATGCTTTATTGGTTTTTTTCAAGTCTTTCAAAGGATCCAACTCGGCTGAATAATAATTTCAATAAAATTGTTGGAACTGGAATGTTAAAACTTTTTTCAATATTTGGAATTATCTGTTCTTTCGGAATTATTTACTTTTTCATTTCAAACGCTATTTTGCAAAAAGAATATATTGGTCTATTTGGAATTTGTATTGCTATGGGGCTTTTTCTCGGAGCATATTCTTTATGGACTGACTTGAGGAATGAATAAAAAACGTTTTATAACAAGGTGTAACTCATTACGAATGAATTCCTTAAACGGAATTCATTGCAGATTTGCTACCTTAGTGACTTATCGGAATGTTTCCTTCGGAAAATTCCGCAAAAAGCTATACACAAACCGTTAGACACAACCTTAAAACGAACTTTGTAACACCTATCCAATTCTTGTATCTAACAAGAAAAAAATCGTATGAATCAACTGGGAGATAAATATTCTGAGGAAAAAAATATAGAACTATTGAAATCCTCTTTGGATGGTAACAAAGATGCATTGAATCAGCTCATAAAAATCCACAGACCTTATATTTTCAATGTGGCATGGAAATTCACCTTTGACCCTCAAGACGCAGATGACTTAACTCAAGAGGCACTTATCAAGGTAATAACCAAACTATCACAATTTAAATTCGAAAGCCAATTTAGAACTTGGCTCTATCGCATTGTATTTAACGAGTTCTTGTTATCAAAAAGACGAAAAGGAGAAAAACAATTCACGGATTTTGAAAATCAAGGAAAACGACTTGATTCTATTGAAAATGCAATATTAGATGAAAGTGAAGAAAAGGAATACGAGGAATTGGCAAAGGAGCTTAGATATCGTTGCCTATCAGGCATGATAATGTGTCTTACCAGAGAACAAAGACTTTTATTTATCGTAGGAGAAACTTTTGGAGTAGATCATAATTTAGGCTCTGAAATATTCGGAATGACAAAAGCTAACTATAGAGTAAAGCTTCACAGAGCAAGAAAGGAGTTAATCAACTTTATGCAACAAAAATGCGGACTGATGAACTCGAAAAATCCTTGCAGATGTGGCAAAAAGGCAAAAACTATGCACAAAAATGGTTATCTCACTGAAGACCAGCAATTTTTCAATGTAGGTTACAAAACCAAAGTAGCAGACTATGCTTTTCAGAACAGTGAATTGGTTGCTGATATTGTAGATAAAAAGCATTTAGAGTTACTTCGAGATATTCCAACGAAGGACGATTTTTCTAAAGAAACCATTGTTGAAGAAATTATTGGGAGTAATGAATTACTAGATTTTTTCGAACTAAACTAGTATTGACAAATACTTATAAAAAAGCCCGTGATTGTCAAAATTACGGGCTTTTTGTTTTCTGTTTTGTAACACCAGAGAGTTTTCTGTATCAAAATGACGAATTAAATATTTATACAAAATGGAGATAAAAAAAGAAATCGTAATTAATCGTCCGATTCAAGAAGTATGGGAAGTGTTAGGGAATCAATTTACTACCGCCTATAAATGGGCAAGAGGGTTAACTCATTCAGAAGGCTTTGGAAAACCAAAATTTGATGGAGCAGAATGCAGCAATAGAACCTGTGAAGTTCCTGGCTTCGGAACAATTCAGGAAGACATCAAAAAATTCGACTCGAAAAATTATGTATTGGCTTATGAAGTTGTGAAAGGCTTTCCCGGTTTTATCACTTCCGCTGTTAATAAATGGTCTTTGGAAAGAAAGGGAAACAATACGCTTGTAAGCATGCATATAAAAATGCAAACCAGCGGTTTTAAAGGTGCCATTATGGGACCAATGATGAAAATGCAACTCAACAAAACAGTAACTGGTGTTATTGATGACCTAAAAATATTCGTTGAAACAGGTCATCCAAGCAATTATAAACAAAAGGAATTGGCAAAAAACAAAAAGAAAGTAGCCTAATTCTGTAACACATCAATTAATACTGTATCAAAAAGGTAAATTATAAAAATCATTAACAATGAAAATCAAAAATCTATTATTAAGCACATTAGTTCTTCTATTAAGCGCAAATTTGGCATCTGCCCAAAGTATGGGTGAGCCTAAAGTTCAATTTAGTAAAATAATAAACAAGTCTGCAGATAAGTTTTGGAGGACAGTTAAGCAAATGGACAAAATTGATAAATACTCTTCAAATATTGCAAGAGTTGAATGGACTGGAAATATGGGAAAAGGAGGTCAAAGAGTATGTTATACGCCAGATGGCAAAGGTTACTTTAAGGAAAAGATTGTAGCTTATAACGAATCAGCCAAAAGTTTTTCATATTCTTTATTAGAAGGAGCACCTGTAAAAGGAATGGTCAACACTATAAAAGTAGTTGATCTAGGTTACGGCAAATGTGTATTTGTATTTTGGTCTGATTATGAACAGTTTATTGAAAATCCACAAATGACACAGGAGCAATTCCATGCGTTCATGACCAGTTCTCTAGAAGAAATGACAGAAAAAATGGCTAAAAATTCATAAACGGCAGTGCCTAACAACGTATATAAAAAATAGCTCACTAAGTGCAAGGCCAAAAGTTTTGCACTTTTTTATTACTTTAGTTTTAACAATGAAAACCTAGCATACTAACACGCTACTTTTCATATACAAATCCGTTAGCCTTAATTCAACGAAACGAATGATTTTAGAGCAATTAGATAAAATCCAAAAAGAATTTATTCACCTATATAGAGAAATTGAAAGTGGAGAAATTGAGTTAAAACCATTGACTGATGGAACTGACTCATTTTGGTCAGTTAGTGCTATGTTCGATTTAACACCTTTACATATAGAAAGAGCCAGAGGTAATTTAAGAAAAGAGAAAATATTAAATGAACGACCAAATAACTTAAACCATATTTCAGAAGGAACTTATAAAAACAATAAAATCGTTTGTGTGAAATTTTGGAATGAAAGTGAACTAGTAGGTTTTGTTAATTATTTAAATGTTGACAAGAATATTATTCAAGGTAAAAGGGTTATAATAGATGATGATGAACAAGAACTTGTAAGCATCAACTATTTTTATAAAGATGATGAAGGATTTATAATTAAAAAGATTGAAGCCCATAGATCTGGTGCTACTTTAGAAGAATATCAATATGTAAATAATCTTGTTTCCAAAATAATCATTCAAAGAAGAGATGAATTTGAAGTTATGGAAAATGATGATGGAATAACTAAATCACCATTAAACAAAATAATATACAAAACTGAATGTAACTCTTCTGGAAAATTAATCCGAATTATTGATGAAAAAGGAGAAAACATTTATAAAAAACCAAAACATAAAAAGCGTTTGTAACAAAAAACTAAGGCTAACATTATGTAAAAATGTATTAAAACGTACCATACACACAACGTTAGCTAACATATACGAATGAATAAACTAAATATCTTTTTACTTATAATTCTTACCCTAATTAGTTGTAGTCAGGAGTTCAAGTCTGTTAACATCTCAAGTGAATTAAGAGGAAAAACTTTTAACATGATTGCGAAATTTGAAAAAGACACTCTAATTATTGATTTTAAAGATTCAACATATCTAATGGTTCAACATAATGATAAATTACGCCCATATAGGGTTTCCACTTTTGAAAATTCTAATTTCTTGATTCTAGATAAAGGAGTAATGGGAATTAAAAAAAATGGAACTGATAGTTATGAAGGATTATTTATTGGTGAAGAAGATCATAAAGTTAAAATGATTCGAAGAAAAGCAAATTGGACAAAAGAAATGTTATATGGAAAATGGATTCAAGATGAATATATAAATCAAACAAAAGAAACTGCTCCTCCTCCACCTCCTCTTATAACAAATACAGATTTTGAATGGCCTCCGTATTATGAAATCACTGAAGAAAAAATAAAACTTAATTCATTTAAAATTTCCGAATCCGATATAAAAATTAATAATTCGGGTGAATTTATCTTGATGGAATTACTCAATCCTATAGACGGACAAGAAAGAAAATGGAGAATAAAGGAATTGACAGATAACACAATGGTCATTAATAGAATGGTAAGAAGCGGACAAAAGTTTGAATTTATGGATAAATATTCTGAAGATATAAAACTAATTAAAAAACGTTAGCTAAAAGGGTATAAAATCATAGCGGTTAAACGCCACTACGCTTCATACACAAAAGTTGTATAACATATAAGAACTGAATACTTGAAAATTAAAATTGGAATATTATTAACACTTCTGTGCCATCTTTTAAATGCACAGCGATCTGAAATGAGCGTGAATCAAAATAACTACAATTCTGATTTTACTGCTAACGCTGAATTAACCAAACAATTCGAATCTAAATTAAAACGCGAAAAGGAATTTAATCTGATTGCAGCACCAAACGCTGACGGAAAAATTTCAGTTTATATTCAAAACAATACTTCTGACACAATTTCAATTTCACATCAGGATTACAAAATTCACATTCTACAAGAAGCAATGGATAAAGAAGGAATTTGGAAACCAATAGAATATTGGGAAAGCTCTGATTGTGGGGTCAGTTTTGGGAAAATAAAAATTGAGCCGAATGGAGTAATTGAGACCAAATCGACAAAGTATAATGGCGATTTTAAAACCAAAATTCGATTTAAGTTAAGTGAGAATAATAAAGTATATTATTCAAATGCAATTGAGGGAAATATAAATCTGAATAAGTTTATTATACCAAATGATTTTAGCTTTACTTGGCCTCTAGAAATCATTAGTAATCTAGGCAAGAAAACACCAATGGAATTACAAAAGAAAGTGGTTTTTCTGGAACCAAACGGAATGGAAGAATTTAATCAGTTTTTGGAAAATTCATTCCGTGATAAAAATTAAAAAAATACACTACACAACAATATATATGTAATCATAGCAGCTAAGTGATGAATCGATTGGTTGTTGTATTTTTGRTAAGGCGCAATGCTTGCAGAAAGAATCCCGACGCTTCGGTAAGCAACCAATGCGCAATTTTTGTCGAAAACAGGGTAACATTTTACGCCGCTACGACACATATATTAAACGTTGTGTACAATTATGAAAAAAATACGGCTAACATTAATAATTGTTTTTTTGGGTGTAATGAATTATGCTCAAGAAAATATTACATCTGAATTAGAAAAGGCATACGGAGAAGAAAAATACGACTTGATTATTTCCAAACATTCTGATAAATTAAATGAATATCCTGCAAAAGCGGTTTACTATGTTGCTATGGCTTATTATATGAAAGCGAACGACAAAAAAGTATTGGAATTAATGGATTTGTCAATTCAAAAAGATAAAACTGACCCAGATGCATATTTCATTAAAGGAATGACTTTTAATTATATGGGACAATTTGACAAAGCAATTGAGTCTTTCAATAAAGCAATCGAATTGGATTCTACAAATTCGAATTATTTCAGCGGTTTGGGAGATTCTTTTCTTAGTCAAAAAAAATATAAAGAGGCTCTAACGGCATATACWAATGCAACAGAAAAAAACGAACCGATTGACCGACCATTTACAATGATTCCACAGATATATGCGGAACTGAACCAACCTGATAAGGCTTTAGAAGCTTTTTATAAATCAAAGCAAACTATTTCAAAAGAATCTGACTCCTACATCAATGCACTATACAATATTGGTCTGTATGAATTTTTAAATAAAGAATATGATAAATCGGAAATGGCATTTAAGGAATTAGTTGAATTAGCACCTGATGATTTTCATTCTATTTCAAAATTAATTCAGGTTTACTATGGTAAAAAAGAATATAAAAAGACAAAACTTTTAAAGGAAAAATTATATAATGCATATAAACAAGGTATCTTAAAAGATAATCTAAAAGAAGAGTTTTGCTATGACCAATTCGAATGGAAAGACAAATATATTTTTGCATATGAAAGGTTTGCTGTGAATGAAGGTAAGCTTTATTACAAGCATATTTTTTATGTAACTAATGAAAAAAGTGGAAAAACTGAATTTACAATCCAAACGGAAAACTCTCCTGTTTCTGTTGAGTTAGGTGGGCCTAAATATGTTCTTGGTATGGATAGAAATGGAACTCATTCAACTTTTCGATATGGATTTGATGAAGGCTTTAACTACGATGACCTAAAAAAGACTGTACTTCTTATTCTCGAAGAAAAAATTAAAGCTGGAGCAAGTTCGAGACCAACAAAAAAAAATAACCGCGGGTAACACCGTGTAAAAATGCATTAAAACCCATTTTACACAAACCGTTATCATTAATTAAGCTATGACGGATTTAGAAATCAAAAAGAATATAAGCGAAAAAGCTTTGGAATATGGAATACCTACAGAATATTCATTCTTATATGATGACTTATCCAACAACTTTAAAAAGGAATTCGAAAGCAATATTGATCAATCTGAATTTGGAATTCCGATAATTAAGTTTGGACATCGAAATGGTAACTGGTTAATCGTAGGAACGAAAAAGCTCGCCATTAAAAGCGAGAAGTTATGCCTAATTGGAATTGAACAAATTAAGGGATTCGAAGTCCCAAAATCCGAATCTGAGAAAGCAAAACAAAATCAACCAAATAGAATGATTCGAAAGTTTGAGTACGAAGTATTAACTATAAATAATCATAATAGGAATTCAATAGATGTTTGGTTAAATAAAAAGGTTGACTACTATGGTTTCTGGCACATAATGATACGTCTTCTGAATTTAAAAAAATAGTTACAACACAATATTTGTAATCATAGCAACAAAGTGATCAATCGATTGGTTGTTGTATATTTGGTTAGGCACGATGCTTACAGAAAGGAATCCCGATACTTCGGGAAGCAACCAATGCGCATCCGCCTGAGGACGGACAGGAAAAAATCGAAAAGCAAGGTAACATTTTGTCTAGCTATGACAGATATATTAAACGTTGTACACCATTGAAATAGAGATCTTACTAAATGCAAAAAGTAGCTGTTAAAATAATATTTCTTCTGAGTATCTTTTTAATCTCGACAATCGGAATGATGGCTTTTGTTTATATTAAATCGGAACAAAAAGCAGTTTGCGGAACCGAAATGCCGCAACCGATATGTGGAACGGAAAATATGTTAACCGAAAACGGACTTAAAGGAAGAGACCTATTTAATGCCAATTGCGCTGCTTGTCATAAGTTATATAAAAGAATGACGGGGCCAAGTCTAAAAGGGCTCGTGCAAAATGAACGCTATCCTTCAAAAGAATATTTTTTTGTGTATGTGCGGAATGAACAAAAATTAGTTGAGCGAAAAGACGAATATGCTTTAGCAATTAATAAGGAATATAGCTTTGATTACAAACATTATTTTAAATTAAGTGATTTAGAAATTCAACAGTTACTTGAATATATTGCGGAATAAAAAACGGTGTACAACACGATATATGTGTTATAGCAACTAGGTGATCAATCGAATAGTTGTAGTATATTTATGAAGGCAAAATGCTTACAGAAAGAATCCCGAAGTTTCGGGAAGCAATCAAAGTGCAGGAAAAACCCAAAAGCAAGGTAACATTTTGCCCTGCTACGACACATGTATAAAACGTTATGAGTAATTGAAACCAACCTCAGTGAATCCAATTATACCTGAAATTTTTAAAGATACCTCACTCTCAGAAGATGAAGCAATTCATGTTTTTCGGAAATTCAAGAAAGTACTCATCACAAAAGGAGAGTTTCTTTTGAAACCTGGTAAAAAAGTGACTGATTTACATTTTATACAACAAGGATGTCTAAGAACATATGCTATAGACCTAGCGGGAAAAGAACATACGCTACAGTTTGCAATTAAAGGATGGTGGATTAGCGACTATATTGCCTTATTTGGAAAAACTAGAACTAATTCAGTATCATATATCGAATGCATTAAAGATACTACCCTGTACAAAATCTCAAAAACAGATTTTGATAATTTATGTAAAGACATTCCTGAAATAAGTCATTTTCATATCAGAAACCTGGAAGGGGCTTTTGCTAGTTTCCATAAAAGAATTCTTGAAAACCTGACACTATCTGCTAAAGAACGCTATCTAAATTTTATTCGAGCCTATCCGAATATTGAGCAGAACGTAAAAAACTACCACATTGCTTCATATTTAGGGATTACAACAGAAAGTTTAAGTAGAGTTCGAAAAGAAATAGCTAATAAATAGTTTCTTACCATACATCAATTTTTTTAAAAACAGCTCAATATAATTTTGCTCAAACAAGTAAAACTATAGTTCAACTGTAATGAAAAAATTAATAATCTAAATACTGACAATTACCCTATTTTATTCTTGAACAGGTACTAAAGAAAAACAAGTAACTGAACTAAAATCGGATTTAAAAATTAAAAATGATATGGAACAAAAACAATTAAGTATTAGTCCTCAATTAGAGGTAGATGGTTCATATAAACCATCTGAACAAGCATTGGCATATGCAACTTCTGATGTAACAAATTATGAAAAAGTTGACTATACCAAGTATCAAGGAAGTAAATCAAAAATTTTAATCATATTCACAGAGCAAAAAAATATGACAATGCAAAATGGAAAGATGTTTTCTACCGGAAATCATCCCGTTGAAGCTTTGCTTCCAATGTTACATTTAAAAAATGCTGGTTTTGAGTTTGAAATAGTTACGCCTACAGGTAGACCAGTAATATTCGAGATGTGGGCAATGCCACAAAAAGATGAAAATGTAATGGGAATATACAACCATTATAAAGTACAATTTGAAAACCCAGGTAGTCTTCAAAATTTTGTAGATAATTCGATAGATAAATTAACAACTTCTTATGGAGCAGTATTTATTCCTGGTGGACACGGAGCAATGTTAGGCATTCCTCAAAATGAAAATGTAGCAAAAATCCTGAAGAGCACACATCAAAACAGCATTTTTACCATAACGATATGTCACGGACCTGGTGCTCTTTTATCAACGACACTAGACGGAGGGGATTTTCTTTATGAAGGCTATAAAATGACTGTATTTCCTGATGCAATGGATAAAGAAACACCTAAGTTTGGTTATTTACCAGGAGAAATGCCTTGGAGATTAGGAGAAAAATTAACGGAATTAGGTGTGGTAATAACCAATGCAGAAATGGATGATTCTTGTGTCAAAGATAGAGAATTAATTACTGGAGCTAGTCCATTAGCTGGTAATAGTTTGGGGAAATTGGCTACTACTACTTTGTTAAAAGAACTGAAGTAAAAACTACTCACGACAACGTGTATAAGTAATAGCGACTTGGATTAAAACCCTAAGTTGCTATTCTTTATATTTTATAAATTACTTTCCGAAAAGTAGTCGCAAAAAAATCGCTACTACCAATACACAAGACCGTTAACTACAATTAATACCAATGAGTTCAAAAAAATTAATTCAGAATTTCTATCTTTGAAGTCTGTTATACTAATTAAACATATTATCTGGGTCTTTATCAAAAGACAAACTCAAAAGAAGGAGTAATTAATGCGTAGAAATCTTTCTGATTTTTTAATGCACAGATAATCACATCAAATTATTTTATCCAATTTTAAATAAATCAATTGATTACAAGTCGATTGTATCACTGTGCAATGTGTTAAACATTTCAACATGTGATAATACAATAATTAAAAATGAATCATAAAAAATTAATTAGTAGAAATATAGAACTATTCTATAATAAAGCATCGGAAGAAACTAGGCTTGATAAAGGAATGGGAGTATTTGAATTTGAAAGAATTAAATCACTTATAGAAAAATATATATCCTCCCAAAATTTAAAAATAATTGATGTTGGAGGTGGTACAGGAAAATATTCAGAATGGCTTGCAAAAAAAGGACATCAAGTTTATATGGTAGAGCCAGTTCTAAAGCATATACAAATAGCTAAAAACAGAGCCAATAAATTAAAGAACAAGTTTTGTGTCCAATTAGGGGAATCTAAAAAATTAAAATTTCAAAATAATTTTGCCGACCTAATCATTCTAAACGGACCTCTTTATCATCTTCAAAAAAAAGAAGATCGAGATTTAACTATTAAAGAAGCCAAACGTGTTTTGAAAAATGATGGGATTATTTTGGGTTTTGCCATTAATTACACGGCATCAACCTTAGTGGGGTTATTAAATGGTTTAATTCATAAAAAACACTTTTTTGAAATGTGTAAGGACGAATTAACAACTGGAATACACAATCCACCAAGCAATTTTCCTTGGTTACTGGCCGAAGCATACTATCATAAACCCGAACAATTAAAAGAAGAATTTATAAATCAAGAATTAAGATACCTAAATACTTATGCAGTTGAGGGAATGGCTTGGCTAGACAAAGACTATTTTGCTAATATGCAAAATGCAGCAAAAAAGAAAATATTAATCGAACTCACAAAAATCACAGAAAATGACAGCTATCTTTTACCTTTTAGCCCGCATATGATGATAGCCGTAAAAAAATAAACTACTTATGGAAAATAAAGATAGATACTTTAAAGCTTTGATCCAAAATAATGGCCAGTTGAATGAAATAGACCTTGGAGAACAAGTTGGACTTAATAGAGATGAAACTCAAGAAATAATTACCAGGCTTTTATCTGAATATAAAATAGAATACGCAGAAAATAATTCATGTAATTATAGACTTAACAAAACCACGAAAAGGAAAAATAAAAGCAGGTAACAATGTATAAAGCAACGGCAGTTTTGGTGTTTACTCGAATCAATATTACTTTTAATTTATTAAATTGTAAAACGGGAAAGTAATGTAATTTGACCCCAAACTGCCCTTATACATTGTTATTAGCAAGCGAAAAACTTAAATGGAATCTGAATTAAAAAAATATTTACTTGAACAATGTGGAGATTGGATGCTTGAGGAAGAAAAGGTTATTTTGAGAAGATTAAGCTTAACCGAATACGGAGAAATTACAACAAGAAAAAGTGCATTAATTGAACACAACATAGAATTGTTTTATCGTTTTCAGGATGATAATATAAATGAAATGGTTTCTCTAGGTAAAACTCAAGCCGAAGAAAATATTGCCAAGCGAATTTTAAAAGACAATCCGAGTATTATTAATAATTGTTCCAAATGTGGACAATTGGCAAGAACACCTAGAGCAAGGCAATGCAGACATTGTGGAAATAAATGGTTTGAATAGTTTTATGACAAAAAAACCTAGAGGTAGATTATATCAAGAATCAGCGTTTATCTTTGATGAGTTTAACGGACTAAAACTTGAGCAATTAATTGTATGTGAAAACTCAAAATTAGAACCTATACTGGTATATATAAAGGTTAAAAACAGAAACTGGCATCAGTATTTTCTTGATGCCGGAATTGGATTTTGGGAAAATTGGGATGAATTAATAGATGTAGAAGATGATGAAGAGTTTAAACATCTTGATTATACTGATAAACTTAAATTAAAAGGAAAACGAATATCTAAAATTTACTGTACCAAAGATTTAAAAAATAGTAGAATAGTTATTGAATTTAAGAATAAAGAAAAATTAATTCTTAAATGTGTAAACCCTGAAATTTTGGATTCCCAATGTGAATTAATAAAGATAGAATAAAGACAGCAGGTAACAAAGTATATAGCCAATACGACATTTAACAATAAATTGAAAATCCTATTCAAGAAAAATTAAAACCAAAAAAGGTTTTTGGGCTTAGTGGTAAACCGAGAAAGAATTCCTTCGAATCTGACCTACTATTCATATGCAAAGCTTTAGGTATAATTAGAAGAAAAAAAACATTGATGGAGCTTATACAAATCAACAATCAAAACTATGGGTTTGCAAAAGATTTTAAACACGACCAAGAAATTAGAGCGAGTTTCAATGAATTGACAGAGGCCACATTTGAATTCAATTTCGAAAATTGGTACTTAAATGGTTATTGGAATGACAATTATATTCCCTATTCATTATTGCATGAAAATAAGGTAATATCAAATGTTTCTGTAAGMAAAATCGAGTTTATTATCGAAAATAAWAAAAAAGTAGGCATTCAAATTGGTACGGTTATGACTGAMAAAGAATACCGCCATAGAGGTCTTAGCAAGTTCATTATGAAACAAGTAATAAACGAATGGAAGGAAAAATCTGATTTTATATATCTCTTTGCAAACGACAGTGTTCTTGATTTCTACCCGAAGTTTGATTTCGAGATTATAAATGAATACCAATATTCAAAACAGCTAAACACTGCTAACACTTTAAAATCATCATTAAAAAAACTTAATATAGATGATAAATATGATAAGGAATTATTTCTAAGTACAATAAATGATTCAAGTCCAATATCCAAATTATCAATGCAAAACAATACATCTTTAATTATGTTTTATTGCTCCTCATTTAAGAAAAATAGTATTTATTACCTAGAAAAGCTCAAAGCTGCAATTATTATGGACATTGAGGATAACACGCTATACCTAAATGATGTATTTTCTGAAAAACGAATTGAACTGAACGAAGTAATTCAATTAATAACCAACAAAACTATAAAAAGAGTAATATTGGGATTTACTCCATTAGATGAGAATGATTACCAAAGAAGTTTGTTTAAAACAGGAGATACTTTATTCGTAATCAAAGACAAGGCACATTATTTCAAAAACAAGAAATATATGTTTCCGCTTTTATCTCACGCCTGAAAAATTGACTCAATAAAACAAAAAAACAACCATGTCTAACAATCGCTATGTATCCATACTTCTGCAAAGCTCCAGTACAGGGCCTAGTCGAGACGTTAGCACAAATTAAAAACATTAAATGAAAAATATATCACTTCTAATTGCAATTTTATTATCTCAATTTGGGTTCTGCCAAAACTTTCAATCAGAGTTTTTAAAATATTGTCAAACTAAGGACACCTTAAATCAATTAAGAACTCTTGAAGAGTGGAAAAAAATAAATCCAAATGATCCAGAGTTGTATACAAGTTATTTTAATTATCATTTTTCAAAATCTAGAAAGGAGGTCATTGCACTAACCACAGATCAACCGAATGGACAAAGTTTAGTTATAAAAGATAGTTTAAATAAAACTGCTGGTTTTTTAGGAAGTGAGATTCATTATGATAAATCGGAATTACAAAAAGGGATCAGCAAAATAGATGAAGGAATTAAAAACTATCCTAATCGACTTGATATGAGATTTGGTAAAATATATGTTCTTGGACAGACTAAAGATTGGCAAAAATTCACTTCTGAAATAATAAAAACAATACAGTATTCTTCAAAAAACAAGAACAATTGGACTTGGACTAATAATGAGACAAGAAAAGATGGAGAAAACTTTTTCCTTTCAGCTCTACAAGATTACCAGCTACAACTTTATAATACAGGGGATAACAAGCTCCTCGATAATATGAAAGAAATTGCAAACGAAGTACTCAAGTTTTATCCAAATCATATAGAGAGCCTATCAAATCTTTCAATAACTTATTTGTTAACCAAGGAGTACGACAAAGCATTAGTTCCCTTATATAAAGCAGAAAAATTGAATCCAAAAGATTATATATTATTATCAAACATTGCACAAGCTTATAAACTAAAAGGAGAGAAACAAAAGGCTATTGAATATTATAAAAAGACAATTGAATTTGGAGACGACAGAGCTAAAAAATATGCAAAACAGCAAATAACAGAATTAAAAAAATAAACTAATGCTAACAGATTGTTTAGTTCATTTGTTCTCTTCAAAAAGGAAACGCACCACACAAAAAACGTTAGGCACAATTTGAAAAAAAAATTACATACATTATACCTTTAAGTTCTTTTTATGTAATAACACAAACAAAGAATGATAAAGTAATTGACGAATTGAAAAACAGAAGAGATATCCTTAGAGTATCAATAGAAATCTTTATCTGTAAAAAGTCTAATATTATAATTCTGGATACCTAAATTATAATCGACCATTTCATTATTATATAATTTTACGAGGTTTATGTAAAACTTAAAATTATACAAATGAAAAAAGTAATTTTCTTAGTATCACTTATCCTTACATACAATTCTATTTTAAGTCAATCCCAAAATGTTGACAAACCTAATACATCAACTATTAACATAATTGTTCTTAATGATAATGGAGATATTTTATTAAAAAAAGCAACCATTGGTTGGATTACAATAGGTGCATTTTATGAGAAAAGACAAACTATAAATGAAGTCATAGATAGTATCTCAAATAGATATGGAGTATCCATTACAAAACCAAATCTTAAAGGTATTTTCACGTATAAATTTAGCTTCAATAATTCTTTGATTGTAAGGCAGATTTATGTGGCTAAATCTACTACCAATGATTTACCAACAAATAAAAATATAGAATTCCGCTGGGCTCCAAAAGATGAGGCTGTAGAAAAATTAAAAAATACCATTCCATCTCAAGGCGAAATGATAGCGCAAATTTTGGATTATCCTCAAGTAGTTTGGGGTGGATCTTTTTTAATTAAAAGAAAAAACGAAAAAATGATTTCTGAGCAAACAGAAGATTTTTATCCTATAAGTGCCCCTTCTGCTTATAGCATATCAGCTAGATTGGATAATCCTATTCAAAATTCCGTTTTATTTATAGTCTCAAACGCTCATTTTTATGGAAATACAAAACTAACAACCGGTAATAGTTTTTCGGAAATTGTAAATGCTTATGATGTTTTTAAAAATGCTGGTTTTACTGTTGACTTTGTAAGTCCTGAAGGCGGAGCAGTTCCTTTAGCATACATTAATACTTCTGATGAAATGAGTAAAAAATACTTATATGATTCAGCTTTTATGAATGCTTTAAAAAGCACTAAAAAACCCTCAGAAATTGATGCTTCAAAATATAAAGCAGTGCAATATATTGGTGGAGGGAGTGCTATGTTTGGAGTGCCAGAAAACAAAAATATTCAAAAAATAACAATGGATATTTATGAAAAATATAACGGAATTATTTCTTCAGTTTGTCATGGTACGGCAGGAATTGTACATCTAAAAACAAATGATGGTAAGTATTTAGTTGATGGAAAAAGAGTTAGTGGTTATCCTGATGATTATGAAAATAAAGAAAAAGAATATTTTAAAACTTTTCCTTTTTTAATAAAAAAAACAATTGAAGAACGAGGAGGAGATTTTAGATTTTCAGAACGAGGGAAGTTTACTTTAGAAGTTGATGGACGTTTAGTAACTGGGCAGAATTATCAATCTTCAAAACCAGTTTCATTAAAAATTATAGAACTGATAAATTCAAAAAACAACTAAGATCCAATTCTTATCGATTTATTTACTAATAAAATCTACAAGTTATAACCGAAAATCAAAAAAAGGAATAAAAACAATTTTCTAACTTTGAGTTTAATTAATAGCAAAAGTTTGGTAAGTACTAATCGAAAAATTCTTTGAATTCCATTCGGGATTCACCCTCTTTTGCTATATTGGTTGCCAAACGCAACTAAACACACACAAACACCTTAGCAGTAATTAGAGTAAGAAAAAATGGAATAAATTACCTAATAGAACTTTAATCTCATTTTAAAAATTAATAAAATTGACCTATAGTGATCATTCGATAGCAAATGCAATAATACTTTTTGGTGCACTGCAAGGAATGTTACTAATTTTATTCCTTCTTAAAAAAAACGGAAACTCGTTAACATATAGGTTTTTTTCATTATTTCTCTTTTCATTGGTATATCTAAATCTATGGTACGCCCTATATTTTATGGGGATACATGAGATTTATGGATTATCAACAATGAGTATTCCTTATCCCTATGAATTTTTAATTGGTATTGGGTTTTATTTTTACATAAAGAGTTATGAAAAATCTGAATCTTCGATTTACCAGAAAGAGTTTTTTTGGTTTGTTCCTGCTTTTATATATGCTGTATTAGAGGTTTGTTTCTACTTAATAAGTATTCAAGAAGACAGCAATAGAATTTATCTTAAACTCGAGAGTTCAGGGTTTTTCTTAATGATAGAATATATCCGATTTATATTCAACATTATTCTTGGAGTTTTATCTGTTCGTTTTTTAAATAAAAAAAGAGAAAATAATAACCTTAGTACTAAAGATAAGAGGAAATTTGATTGGTTATTCCTTTTTTCAAAGGTTTTCATCGTCTATAATCTACTAAGCTTGCTCTTAACGATTTTTACTTTTCTACTTGATCAAACAAGTATTCTTGCCCTTAATCTATTCTATCTAACATTTTTCATAAATACAATTTTCATATACTGGATAGGCTATATAGGATTTACAAAATATAATATTATACTTCCTAAAATTGGTTCTACCACTCAAAGCTATGATCGAAAGAAAAAGAAATTCATTGAAGAAAAGTTAAATCAAGTAATGGAAATTGAAGAATTGTTTACCAATAAAGATTTTTCACTTCCTAAATTAGCATTGGCCACGAAAATATCACATAAGGAACTCTCTGATTATATAAACACACATTATAAATGTAACGTATCAGAATTCATCAATAGATATCGTGTAAACAAGGTAAAAATACTTATTAACGATTCAAATTTTGATCATTACACCCTTGAGGCAATTTCATATGAGGCTGGATTCAACTCAAAATCGTCATTCAACTCAATTTTCAAAAAACATACAGGTATAACACCGTCTCAATATAAAAAAAGCTTATAAAAAAGTGCAAGATTCTTCTTTTTGGACTTCTAGGCGTTTTTTTCATGGGATAATTCTGCTTGGGCAAATTACTTTTGAGCCATTAAAACTTTACTCTATGAAAAAAATAATTTATTCCTCTTTAGCAGTTATTGCTATACTCTTATCATTTGCGCAATGCAAACAACCTATCAATTCTCCAAATCGGGAAATTGCACAAAAACTAACCGTTCAAGACAGTATACATATTTTTTCTGATAGCCTATTTTCTAATTTGGAAAAACATTATCTCTTTAAAGACAGTGTGTCCTGGAATAAGATAAAAAAGCGTTTCGAAAAAAATGCATTAACACATACTACATTTGAAAATTCTCTTAAAGAAAGTAAAGCTGTCTTTGATTCTATTGGATGTGACCATTGCATGCTTTTTTCTGAAAACGGGTACTATCCTGCAACTCCCAAAAAACAACTTTTATATAAAGATTATAGTTATGAATTCAGCAAAAAACACTCAGAAGGAGTTGAATTCTCTGTTTCTCTATTAGAAGATGTATATGGCTATATTGTAATACCAGGAATGCTATTATTAGATATAACTCAGGAAGAACTTAATATGAAAACACAAGAGATGTATGACAAAATTGTAATGCTGGACAAAAACAACAATTTAAAAGGCTGGATTATAGATTTAAGATTTAACGTCGGTGGAAATTCTTACCCCATGATTAATGCACTACATCATTTACTGGGAGACAAAGTAGTATATAATGAATTAAATGTTAATAAAGAGATTGAAAAGGTAAATAAACTAGAAAATGGAAAGTTTTACTCTGGAGTAAAAGTGGAAACCGAAATAAAGACAATTAACAAAAAAACTGATATTAAAATTCCAGTAGCTCTAATCATAGGGAATTGGACTGCCAGTGCTGGAGAGACTGTTGTTTTAGCATTTGTAGGCAGAGAAAATGTCATCAAAATAGGAGAACCAACCTATGGATACACTACAGCCAATAGTTTATTTAAATTACCCTTTAAAGTCAAGGCTCCTTTAACAACTGGATATTTAGCAGATATGTATGGGAATTATTCTGAAAACTTAAATCCAGATATTTATATAAAAGAAGAAGAAAACAATTTTGAAAACCTTCTAAAAGATCAAAATATTATTGAGGCAATTAAGTATATTAATTCTAAAAATTAAAAGTTGCCAATAACGCATATTAAAAATAGTTTAATTAGTGCAAGTCATTAGGTTTGCACTTTTTTATTATCTTTCTTAAGTATCATAATTATAGCATATAAAAACTGTTAATTTTCATAAGGGAACATGTTATGTGCAATGCCTGAAAAGCGATAATGAAAATTAAAAAACAAATTGAATAGAGCAAATGGATAAAAATCTGACTCAAATTAAAACAGAAATTTATGACAGATGCTCTCTTAAGATTTCGGATTTTAAAACCGAAAAAGAAAGTATAGATTATAAAGCTTGTCGATTTCAACTCAACGGAATGAATATTTTGTGTAGAGATGCCAAGGTAACACCAAAGAAAATTGGCCAATTTGTTACGTTTTGGAAACGAAATGAAAATGGACCGATTGAGCCGTTTAACGAAAATGATCAAATAGATTTTTATACTGTTAATGTTCGGACTGAAAATGAATTCGGACAGTTTGTATTCCCCAAATCCGAATTAATAAAAAAAGGAATCATCTCAACCCGAAATAAAGAAGGTAAACGAGGATTTAGAGTTTATCCAATATGGGATATTGTGAAAAACAAACAAGCAGAACGGACTCAAAAATGGCAATTGAATTATTTTTATCAAATAAACAGTTCTACCGATTTACAAAAAGTGAATGAATTGTATAATAAAAAGTAAAGTCCTTAGCACCTATCCTACTCTCTATAGACAGAGCATTTTCAATAATTAAAACTAACCCAGATGTACTATCGTATTATTGTTTGTTTATTCTTCATACCCTATCAACTTTCGGGACAAACCATGGAATTGCCTATTGAAGAAAAAACAAACGAACAACAAAATATGTGATATCATAGCGGCAAAGTGATCAATCGAATGGTTTTTGTATTCTTAACTACCTGCGTATGGTAGGAAGGTTCAATAGGCTCAATATTTGCAAAACGAAAAAGGAAGCAAACTATTCACAATTTTATGATATAATTCTCCCATACTGAATACCATTTACATAGATTCAATTGGCTTTGTAGTATCTCAAAATCGAATCTTTTATTTAATGTATATTATTTAAAAGACTCAAATAAGAATACAAATACACCTCGAAAACGGCTAGAACTTTTCATAAAAAACCATGAACTATACATCAATAAAAGTGTAAAGGTTTTAGATATAAATTCTATACTATATTAAAAAAAATACAACCTCTACTCCTACCCAATTTAAAAACACTCAAAAAATAATTTGTCCAGTATTTTTTTTCTGGACATTCTTAAATGTTTTTTATATAAAAAATCTCTACATCCTAAGTAATCTTGCTAAAAGTAAATTTAAAGTAAATGCCATGATTAGATCATTCCTATTAGCAATAGTAATGCTATTAACAATAAACCAATACAGCTTTGCCTGTACTATGTACAAAATTACAAAAGATGGAAAAACAATCGTAGGAAATAATGAGGACTGGATTACCCCTAATACTCAAATTTGGCTTGAGAATAATGATAAACATCGCCACGCAGTACTATATTTTGGTTTCATGGATATGGCACAAGGAGCTATTAATGAAGCAGGTTTAATTGTTGATGGTTTTGCCACCAATTGGCTTCCTGTGGAGAATTCAAACGGTAAAACTAAAATATCACTAGATACAGCACTACTAACGGTAATGCGAACAAAAAGTACAGTTGAAGAGGTGAAAGCCTATTATGAAAATTTAGATGTAAGTGAGATGGCTGCATATCAACTAGTTTTTATTGATAAATCGGGTACCTATCTTATCATAGAAGGAGATGAGATGATTATCGGTGATGAAAGTGAAAAAACCTTTTCGAATTTCTATTATTCTCAAACTTCATCTATAAAGGAAGTTCAACTACCTTATTACCAAAATGGGATTGATTTTATTGAGTCTACACCATCCGAAGTTACTCTGGATTATTGTAGTAATGTAATGAAAAACATGGCTCAAAGAGATATTGCTGCCACTCAGTATTCTACGATCTACGATTTAGAAGAAATGAAAGTTCGTGTATATTTCCATTATGACTTTAATGAGTTCATTGAGTTTGATTTGCATGAAGAATTTAAAAAAAATGAATACAAAGTGAAGATGGCAGACCTGTTTTCTGATAGTTCTTTGGGAAAACAGTTTTATCTGAAATTCAATAATGCTGAGAAACCAACCCAAATACTCGAGGAAGCACTAGGTAACGGTGAATACACAGAGGAACAGTTAACACAAGCAGGTATTGGTTCTTTTATAAAAATGACTGCGATAGAATGGTCGCAACATATCAAAAATCCTGTAGCAGCAGTAAAAGTTTTGAAATACGGACTTGATTTGATGCCTAACAATAGTATGCTACATACTAGTCTAGGTGAAACTTATTTCGAAATGGGAAATTACATTGATGCTAAAACAAGTTTCGAAAAATCCTTACAATTAGACCAAGAAAATGATAGTGCAAAAGACTTTTTAAAGCGTATCCATAAAATACAAAAAGGGTAAAAGTATAGTCATATTGATAAAATCCACTAATTTGTTTGTACAGTAAACCAGCAGTATAAAAAAGAATAAAATATGTGATAACAATATGTATATTGCATATGCCGTCCTTGATGGGCAAACAAGAGATATAAAAACCAATACTTGTCATATACAAACATGAATTTTAATTTAAACAAATCAATAGAATTACTCGATAGAACTCCTGATGTATATTCAGCACTCTTAAATAATTTAGCTTACAATTGGGATAAGATTGACGAAGGAGCAGGAACATGGAATGGCTATAATATTATTGGACATTTAATTCATGGAGAAAAGACAGACTGGATTCCAAGAGCTGAAATAATTTTAGGGAATGCAAATGATAAAACATTCACACCTTATGATAGATTTGCTCAAGAAAAATTATATGCCACACAGACCACTCAAGAACTATTAGATGAGTTTAGAATGCTTAGAACCAAAAATATAGAAAAATTAAAATCTTGGAATTTAAGTGAGTACGATTTAGATAAAAAAGGAACACACCCTGATTTAGGAGAAGTGACTTTAAGACAGTTGATTTCTACATGGACAATTCATGATATAGCTCATCTGAATCAATTATCCCGTGTTATTGTAAAACATTATTCTGAAGATGTAGGACCTTGGAAAAAATACACCAGAATATTAAATGAATAAATTTAACTAATTTCATAAAGAGATTATCTCTAACTTAAAATTCCAAAACGAAATCACCACACTACATAAAATATCATTGGCAATTGACTTATTAATCAATTAGCTGTTGTATATTCATAAACAAAAGATTTTTGTAGAAAGAAATCTCGATGCTTCTGAAAGCAAAGTAAGTTTTTTTACCTGATACAACACATATATTAAACCTTATGCCCCATAAAAAAGAATTCTGATGTTTAAATGAAAAAAAGATTAGAGCTATTACAATCCGAACTCAACAATAGTTGTGATGAATTACATAAAATAGAAAGTTATAAAATCAATATTATACCTGATTTTGGCAACGAATCTCATATTGAATTAAAAGACAAAGAAAGAGGTTGTAGGATATATCCCTATTATTTTAGCGAAATCCCAATATATGCGTTCGAATGGGATGATTGTCCAATTTTTGAAATTTCAAGTACGGATATAAAAAAAATGGGAGAAATAATAATTAAATGGGTATTAGAAAAAATAATGCCTTCAAAAATGCAGGCTCAATTTCCCGAAATAGAACTTAGTGAACTTGCAAAGTATTATGAAAAGGGAGATGGAATCAAAGGTGAATTCATAGAAAGTTGGAATTTAACTGAAGAAACTAGTAATAACTTATTCTCTATTGACCCTGATCAATATCATTTTGAAAGAGATGCCATTAGATTAATAAAAGAAATGAAAGAGGAAGGACTTAGTGAATCATTAAGAATAGGTACTCGACTGTCTTGGTTTATTTTATCTCGTGCACGAAGGCATATTATAAATGATAATACTCCACATATAGGTGTTTATTTCCTAGGAAATAATAAAATGAAAGTATATTCCAATTTGAAGGGCACAAATCAAAGTCTAGAATGTAACGTACAATATAAAGGGGATCTTGAAATACTAGTAAAAGAATTATTAAAAGAAGAAATAAAATAGGTTAACATCATAGAATAAAGATAATTACCCCTTTGAAACAATAACGTTTGTTATATTTAACTATTAGAGCTAATAACTAAAACTCGTGCAAGATAATTTTATAATTCACCAAAAAGCCAAAACTTATCAATGGACTGGAGATTGCTTTTTGTCAATTAAATCCTTTTATGGAGGAAAAGCAGATTATCAAGTAAGACAACGTGAGTACCAAGTTGACCAAACTAATTTTCTTATTCTCAACGAGTGCACAAAATATCGTTTGACTATTGATACTCAAAAAGAAACCGAATCGTTTTGTGTGTTTTTTTCACCAGAATTTGTTTCAAAAGTAGTTTCTGATCTAAATTCTTCTGACGAACAGTTACTTGATTTTAATGTAAAACAGCATAAAGGAATTAAACTATTTGAAAGAAACTACCATCATAATGGTATTGTATCTGAATTATTAAAAACTGGAAAAGAGAAGTCAAATTTAGGAATGGATGAACTCGAAAAAGATGAATTTTATCTTCAACTATTATCTACTATACTCCATCAGAATAATGTGCTAAACAATACAAATCTTTTGAATTCAATAAAAAAGTCCACTCGTGAAGAGCTTTATCAAAGAATTCTTTACGTTAAAGATTTTATAGACTGTAATTATCATAGGAATCTGCGATTGAAAGAATTAGCGAATATTGGTCAATTATCCGAAAATCACTTATTGCGAAATTTTAATCGAATTTTTGGTTGTACACCGTTTCAATACATATCAAAGAAAAGAATTCAAGAAGGGAAACGTCAAATATTGGAAACCAACAAAACTATTCGAGAAATCGCTTTTAATATAGGTTACTCAAGCTTTGGTAATTTTAGCAATTACTTTAAAAGTATTGTTGGTCAATCTCCAAGTGATTTACGAAAAAGTGATATATAGTAACTCAATTAATATTTTGCTCTTTTATTTTGCAAAAAGACATTATTATGAAAACTCTATTTGCATTTTTATTTTTCTCACTTTTAAGTACAACCTCAGAAACAAACAATATGATTGAATTGCTCAAAACATATATAAAAAATCAAGAAACTGAAAAAATAATAACGCTTATCAAAGAAAATCCAGAGGTTCTAAATCTTAAAGATGAGAATGGAAGTTCAGGCATGATGATAATTGCTTATAGCGGTTTTGACAAAGTTTTTGAACAAGCTATTGAATTAAAGCAATCTTTTGTATTTCATGAAGCAATAGTATGTGGAAAGATTAATATCGTTAGAGATTCTTTAAATAATTCTAATTTATACTTACTAAACACCTACTCTGACGATGGTTTCCCTCCTCTATCTTTAGCTGCATTCTTCAATCAAACAGAAATAGCAAAACTTTTGATCACATTAGGAGCTAACCCAAATTTATTGGCTAAAAACCCATCTAAAGTCAATGCATTACATTCCGCAATTGCAAAAGAAAATTTTGAACTTTGCAAATTATTTATAGAAAATGGAGTGGATATAAATGCTGTCCAGATGCAAAATGTTACTGCTTTACATTCTGCCGTACATAGAGGTAATTTAGAATTAACAAAACTCCTTATTGAAAATGGAGCTTCAATAGGGTTAAAAATGGACAATGGAGATACAGCGTTGACAATTGCCAAACGAGAAGGACATAATAATATAACTCAATATCTTTTGAATAAAACCAATTAAATTGTAATGCATTATCTTTCAATTAAATCGAAAAATCATCACCAATTTCCCGTAATAGGTTTTTCGTAAACTATTGCCTACCATTTTACAGAACATTGAAAACTGAGTTAGCATATAGAAAAGCCGACCTATCTGATTTTGATAACCTAAAATCTCTTGGAAAAGAATCGTATTCTGAATTTTCCAAAGTCTTAACGAAAGAAAATTGGAGTAAAATGAACGCTGCTTTACAGAGCGATAAAGGTTTAATCCATCTGATACAGCAAAGCACTGTTTATGTTTGCGAGATGAAATCTGATCTAGTTGGAATGATTTATTTGGTTCCAAGCGGTAATCCAACCGAATTGTTTCAAGAAAACTGGAGTTATATCCGATTTTTAGGAGTACAAAAAAAATTCAGAGGAAATGGTATTGGAAAAAAATTGACAGAATTATGCATTGAGCATGCAAAGGAAAATAATGAAACCTATGTTGCTTTGCACACATCTGAATTTATGAATGCTGCAAGAGCTATATATGAAAAAAGAGGTTTTAAGAAAACTAAAGAGATTCAATATTTAGGCAAAAGATATTGGATTTATTTACTAGACCTGAATTAAAAGCATTGTGCAACATTTACTATATGCAAGCACAGTGATCAAGAGATTAATCAAATGGTTATTGTATATTTATAAGGGCACTAAACTTATCAAAAGAAATCCCGCTGCTTTCAAAGCAATTAATATTAAGATGTGTCTGTGACTAAGTAACAATTTGTTCTACTACGGTGCATATAAAAGCCATCGTACTTAATTCGTAGAAGTTTTAAAAATATGTTTTCGCATAGAAAAAAAAGAAATCTTGTAAAAATTCTACCTTTTGGTATACTACCAATGGTTTTTAGCATAACATATTCTCTATTAGAAAAAGGAATTTTAGGAAATTATGACTTTTATCCATCAACCGGTAATCCATACCTATTTAATCCCATTATTCCAGCACTAATTGCATTAGTTCTTGGAATATTCATTGGTATACTTGAAATTTTTTATTTAAGTAATTTTTTTATCAAAAAGTCATTCGCTCAAAAAATCATATTTAAAACTATTATTTATTTTGGTATTGTAATTTTATCCATTTTTATTATTTCATTATTAAGTACTGCATATGAATTTAAGGCAAATCCATTAGACCCTAAGGTTCTCGAAAGTATATCTAAATTCTTCTCTAGTTTTGCACTTTGGAGTATATTATTATATTTCACCATCGGACTATCTTTCTGTCTTTTTTATACAGAAATAAGTGACAATATAGGTCAATATGTAATCCTAAATTTTTTCACTGGTAAATATCATAAACCAGTTGAAGAAGAAAGAATTTTTATGTTTTTAGACATGAAGTCCTCTACAACAATTGCAGAAAAGTTAGGTCATATCAAATATTTTGATCTCCTAAATGATTATTATAGAGATCTTTCTGATTCAATTATAAAATATGGTGGTGAAATTTATCAATATGTTGGAGATGAAATAGTGATTACCTGGAAAGTAAACAACAGCAATTATGTTAATTGTATCGAATGTTTCTTATTCATGCAAGAGTCTCTTTTAAATAAAAAAGAAAAATATTTAAAAAAATATAGTGTTATGCCTTCCTTTAAAGCTGGAATTCATTCTGGAAAAGTAACAACAGGGGAAATAGGTAAAATTAAAAAGGAATTTCTTTTCACTGGAGATGTTTTAAATACTACTGCCAGAATTCAAGGACTTTGCAATAAATTTGAGGTAGAATTATTGATTTCTAAGACAATTTCGGATTCATTAAAACCTAAAAACATTTATAATATAGTAGAATTGGGGCAAACTGAATTAAGAGGGAAAAATGAAAAAATGACTTTATACGCTATTAAATAAACTAAGTAGAAAATAGATTTTAACGATAACTATTGTGATAAATTGAATAATAAAAATATTGAATTCATAATATAACTTTTAAAATTTATGCTAACCAATATGAATCCGAAACTACCCATTAGTGACAAAAATGTCACATGGGAATTTTACTCAAAACAATTGGGATTTAAAGAATTTAGAAATGATAGTATCGCTAGAATAGTTAGTATCAAATCAAAACCTATAGCTTACCTCCTACTCTTTGTTTCTTATTCGTAATATGATCAGTAACAAAACAAGAAGATGAAAAAATTAATACTATTTCTATTTTCAATTTTTATGATGTTAGGTTGTCATAATTCAAAACAATCTAATTCTGAAAATTCTACTATTAAAAAAGCCTCAATTGAACATGAAGAAACAAAGGATATAACTGCAAATAACAATATCATGATGAATCGATTACAATTTTCTATTGAGATCAAAGCTGACAAAGAAAATATTTGGAAAGCGATCTGGGAAGATACATATTACCGTGATTGGAGCGGAGTCTTTGATGAAGGTTCGCATTATGTTGTAGAGAATTGGAAAGTGGGTAATAAAATAATGTTTCTTGGGTCGGACAAAAGTGGAATTTATAGTATTATTGAAAAATACGTTCCAAATGAAATCATCCAGTTTAAGCATATTGGAACGGTAATAAACGGAAAGGAACAACCTATTGATGACGAGGTAAAAAAGTGGTCAGGTGCAATGGAATCGTATTCACTTATAGAAGGTTCTGGATACTTTACACTCTTAATTGAAATTGATGTTCTTGATGAACATGTAGAATTTATGTCAGCCAAACTTCCAATAGCACTTGAAAAGATTAAAAAAAATAGCAAATAATACACTTGTGTACTTTACATCACAATTAATCATTCATAAGTAAGCTAAATCATATCATAATGTCCAGTGAATTAACAAAAGTCATAGACTATAAAATAAATCAAACCTATTTATTAAATAATCCGAACATTCTAATTAAAGGAAATTGTAGAACAATTCATGGAACTAAAAGTAAACCATTTCAATCAAATGAAATAAAAATAAAGTTTCAATAACAGGAATTGGAAAAGAACATCTATAGCTCATTACAAATATCAAAATTCATAGCAATTTTATTACCTTAGTAACTCATCAGAGTGTTCATGTCGTAAGTGTAGCAGCTCGCCTACTGCTATCTCCGCGTCGTGTAACAAGATACACACAAAATCAAATCAACATATGAAAGAAACACTCATATTATTACATGGAGCACTAGGAAGTAAAAATCAATTTCATTCTTTAATAACCGGATTAGAAGAATATTTTGATGTACATTCCTTTAGTTTTGAAGGACATGGAGGTAACGAATCCGACAAGGAATTTTCAATTCAATTATTTACAGAAAACCTTATTGATTATTTACGGGCTCAAACAATTGAAAAAACCAATATTTTTGGTTATAGTATGGGTGGATATGTAGCGTTAAATGCTGCGTTAAAAACACCAGAAAAGATTAAAAAAGTGCTTACGTTAGGTACCAAATTTGAATGGAATATGGAATCAGCAGAAAAAGAAGTTAAAATGTTGAATCCCATTAAAATCGAAGAAAAAATACCTCATTATGCGGAGAAATTAAGGCAAGAACATAATCCTCAAGATTGGAAAAAAATTATGACTAAGACAGCTATCATGATGATGAATATGGCAAAAGGAGCTAAACTAATGGATAGTGATTTTAAGAAAATAAATCAGGAAGTTACCATTGGAATTGGAAGTTTAGACAATATGGTTAGCTATGAAGAATCGAAATACGTTTCGGATCTATTACCAAACTCAAAATTGGTTAAACTTGATGGAGTAAAACATCCTATCGACAAAATCGAAACAAATCAATTAATAAATTATATAAGGTTTAATTAAATAAACACAAACAAAACCCTTTGTTTATGAAACAGTAAACATCCTTTTACATACTACATTTCATATACAACATTGTGATAAGCAATTAAAACTATACGAATGAAATACTATGCAAGTTTTATAATACTACTTTTTTTAATCTCCTGTTCAAGTAATGGAACTCAAATTATCTTGAATGCTGATAATGTAGAAGGAATAACAACCGAAACAAATATAACGCTAAACGGATTCGAAATTGGTAAAATTAAAGACATGAAACTTACATTAAATGGAACTATTGATATTTGGTGCATACTTAATGCTGACACTAATATCCCAAATGATTCTGAATTTAGGATAGAAAATCTCGGTTTTCTTAGTGGGAAGGAAATTATAATTGAACCAGGAAAAAGTCAGGATCGATTAAAAAATGGAGACTTTATGAAACTGACAAAAACAAAATCTACTCCTTTAGGTGATTCATTAAGTATTAAGATTCATAATTTTATTAAGAATTTTACAAGTAGACAAAAACAAGATTCTATTTTGATTGAGTTACGTAGACTTAATGAAAATCTTGAAAAGCTGAAAAAATAAAACCGTTTATACCTCATTTTAAAAACACAACGAATTTCACTTAGAACATAGCCTATAATTCTTAGAGTTCGAAAAATAAATTTAAATTCTGTCATATTTTAAAAACTCTTGTAACTAAATAAGTAGAGAGCAATAATAAAAGACCTTAACACTGATGACAGAGACATTCGAAAAACTACTTGAGGATAATAAAGAGAAAATTTACAGGATTTGTAAAATTTATGCAGTTTCGCCTTTAGAACCTCAAGATCTTTTCCAAGAAGTAATTTTCGCCATTTGGAAATCTATTTCAAATTTCAAAGGCAATTCGAGTATTGATACATGGGTATATAGAATTACTTTAAATGTCTGTCTTCGTTCCAAACAAAAATCAGAGAAAACCTATCTAAAAACGCTTCGGTTAGAATCTATTCAATTCATTCCTTCAGAACCTCCTATTGATAATAATCAGGAAGAAAAGTACAATGAATTAATCACTTGTATCTCCAAACTAAACGAAGAGAATAAATCAATTGTCATTCTTTACTTAGAAGGATTGAAATATAAAGAAATTGCTGAAATAACTGGATTAACCGAAAATCATATTGCAGTAAAAATGAAACGAATTAAAAAAAATCTATTGAATTGTTTAACTAAAAAAATATAATAATATGTGGAATCATGAACAAAAAGATATTTGGCAAGACATTAAAGATACTTGGAATAATCAACCACAATCCAAAAAAATTAATATTCAAATATCACGGCTATTAAATGAGTTTAAAGAAAACATAAGTGAATTCGAGAAAGAATCAATTAATTCGGATATAGCTGTTTTGAAAGTAAACTGGGCAAAAACCAAAAATGATAAAATCACTCGATTTGAAAAAGAGTCCATCAAAAAGGACATCAATATCATATCAGAATTTATTAAAAAGATTCTTGATAAATTAAAAGGATAAAACAACAGATTACATGCTATATGAGCATAGCCCATTTAGTGCAAGACATCAAAGTTTTGCACTTTTTAAGTACCTTAGTTTTAACAATGAAAATCTAGCTAATCATAATACGTTACTTTTCATATACAAACCGTTATTTTGCAAATAAAAAAAATGAACCAAATAGATACTATTGATAAAAAGGAGTATGAAGAAGTTGTGAGACTTTGGGAAGCTTCCGTTAGAGCAACCCATCATTTTCTAAAAGAAGAAGATATCGAATATTTTAAACCACTAATCTTAAATACTTATCTGGATGCAGTTGAATTAAGATGTATTAGAGATAATAATAAAAAAATAGTTGGTTTTATAGGAGTTGCTGATCAAAACTTAGAAATGTTATTCATACATCCTGATTTTAGAGGAAAAAGAATAGGAAAAACATTATTAGATTATTCTATTGACAATTTAAAGGTTACAAAAGTTGACGTGAATGAACAGAATGAGCAAGCAGTAGGATTTTACAAACATTGTGGATTTGAAGTTATAGAACGTTCTGAATTGGATTCTTCTGGAAAACCTTATCCAATTCTACACATGAAATTAAATGAGAATTGAATAGAGCAATTGCTATTTAAAAGAGATTAAAGATTTTGAAAATTAAAACTATCTACGATAATTGTATATTGTAAATACTTAATTTTAAGGCATACATACTATAAAATAGACTAGCGCACATTATAAATATGAAGAGAATATATTTGCTTTCAATTATAATATTTCAGACTGTTTTTACCAATATTCACGCTCAAGAAATACGATCTAATTTACTCGGAGAAAAGCATATCTTTAATTCTGAAATTTTAAATGAGAAAAGAGAAATTTCAATTTATCTCCCAGAAAACTATCAAGATACCGAAATACATTATCCTGTTCTCTATATCATAGATGGACAAAGATATTTTTTAAACGGTATCTTATATCAAAACACTTTAAAATGGCAAGAAAAGACACCTGATTTTATCGTTGTTGGCATAAACTCAAATAATCGAAAAAGAAGAAAACTGTTTTTTGATGAGTCAACAAAGTTTATTGGGTTTTTAGAAAGCGAACTAATACCATATATAGATAAAAATTACAGAACTTCTCCAAAGCGTTATTTTTTTGGTTGGGAAATGGCAGGAGGACTGGCAGTTGAAATACTAGCCAAACCAGAAAACATATTTTCAGCTTACTTTATTTCGAGCCCTACACATATTACTGAAACTCGACTAAATGCTTTAAAAGAAAAATTAATCACCGATAGTAATCCTGCAGAATTTATATATTTTACAGTAAGCCCTTCCGAAGATTGGGCTTTTGAATCTATAGAAAAGTTCAAAAAAGTCTTAACAGAGAATCTATCCGATAAAGTTCGTTGGGAATATCAATTACTTAAAGATGAAAATCATCATTCAACCCCAACATTAACAATACATAAGGGTCTAAATACTTATTTTAATGATTATCCATATCTAAGATTCAAAACCTTAAAAGATTTTGCCGCCTATGGAGGAATTAGTAGACTAAAAGATCATTACCAAAAAAGAGGCGAGAAATACAATATATCCCAAGACATTCATAAAAGCACAAAACACTTTCTTCTATTGCAATCAATGAAAGAGGATGATTACAAATCATTTGATTTTTTCATGAAAGAGTTTGAAGGATATTATAAATCCAAAACAAGAGATTTATGGTTTAATAGATATGCCCAATTTTACCTAAAACATGAAAATCCTAATCAGGCAATAGAAATACTTAAGGTCGGTTTAGATAAATTTCAAAACTCTTCGATTATTTTAGGCAGTTTAGGTGATGCCTTTGTAAAAAAAGGTGATAAAATGAAAGCAAAAGAATATTATAAAAAAGCTCTTGAATTCGTTTCAAACAACGACCATAAAAATATGGAAGTTTATAAATCAAAATTAGAGCAAATTTAATAAGTATTCACAAGATGTATGAGTAGTTATGGTATGTTTGATAAAATGAAAGATGAGTAAATATAACTAATTATTACTAACATAGAAGTCATCATTAAAATAAAACTATAGATACCTATTTGTCAACAATGAAAAAGCTAAATCTCATTACTTTAATACTATTTATAATTATTGTTATTAGTTGTACTTCAAAAAAAGAAACTGATATCCTCTGGGTTTCTAGCAATGATAAAGCACTATGGCAAATTGACACTCTAAAATCTCTTAAGGAAAATGTAAGTACTAAATCTACCATAAAAATTTTCTCTGATAGCTTACTCCAAACTGTAGACGGATTTGGAGGATGTTTTAATGAATTAGGATGGGAAGCTCTTAACGTTCTTCCCAAAGAAGAACAACAAGTAATCCTTAACGACTTATTTAATCCAGAAAAGGGATGCAAATTTAATATATGTAGAATGCCTATTGGTGCTAATGACTATGCTGTTGATTGGTATAGTCATAATGAAACAGATGGAGATTTTGAAATGAAAAATTTCTCGATAGAAAGAGATTTACAAAGATTGATACCTTACATCAAATCCGCAAAGTCTATCAATCCCAATATAAAAATATGGGGATCGCCTTGGTGTCCTCCAACATGGATGAAATCTAATAAACATTATGCTTGTAGACCTGATAAGGTTAATGATCTATCCGAAGAAGGAAGAGGTCAAGAAATGGTTTCACAATTTATAATGGAAGATGACTACCTAAATGCCTACGCACTATACTTTTCAAAATATATCCAAGCATATAAAAAACAAGGGATTGATATTTATGCAGTTCATGTACAAAATGAGCCAAACTCATGTCAAAACTTCCCTTCTTGCGTATGGAACCCTCAAGACCTGGCAAGTTTTATTGGAAATTATCTAGGTCCTAAATTTCAAAATGATCACTTAAATACTGAGATATGGTTAGGTACTATTGAGAGGTCACAATTTGATAGAGTTGATACGATACTCCAAGATGAAAATTCTAGTAAATACATTACTGGAGTTGGATTTCAATGGGCAGGGAAAGGAGCAATTCCCGAAGTACATAGAAATTATCCAAATCTCAAATTAATGCAAACTGAAACAGAATGTGGAAACGGTTCTAATGATTGGGAAGCAGCAGAATATACATTCAATCTGATGAAACATTATTTTAAAAATGGAGCAAACTCGTATTTGTATTGGAATATGGTACTAGATGAAACAGGAAAAAGTAAGTGGGGTTGGAAACAAAATTCAATGATTAGTATTGATAGACAAACTAAAAAAGTAACCTACAATCCGGAGTTTTATCTGATGAAACATTTCAGTTCCTACATTAAAGCAGGAGCAAATAATGTTCAAACAGATAATGAAAATTGTTTAGCTTTTAAAAATCCCAAAGAATTGGTGATCATTTATTACAATTCAGAAGATGCAAAAACAGTAAAAGAATTTATAGTTAATGACATAAAATTTAAGAGTGAAATAGCACCTAAATCATTTAACACCTTTATAGTTACAATGTAACGGACTCCATGATTGTATAAAAACAACATTTCCTTTAGTTAGTACCTCAACTGAAAATAGCTTAAAATCATTTACTTGTCTTATCAACCGCAAAAGGTTAAAAATTTGTAAGTAAGATAACATTTTGGGGTTCTAAGACACTTATAGTAGCTGTTATGAGTAATTAAGTCACAACGAAAAAAAATCAAATCATATGGATATCAAAGAATTGGAGAAAGTAATTAAAGAATCTTCCTTTTCTATGCATGAAGATTATATCAAATCTTTAATAAAACCCTCCGTTGAAATAAGTAAAATAGCATCAAAAATTAAGATAGCTTCTAGTAAATTAGGAGGTATTCCTGATGTACCTATTGATTTTAAATGGCCAAAGCATGAATATGGAGATTATAGGTTTGTAGCTCAATTCAATCTTAGTGAAATTTCTAACCCCTTTCCCTATTTCCCTCAAAAAGGTCTTTTAAGTGTATTTATAGCCGATGATGAGGACGGTAATTTTTTCTGGGGAGATGATGGATACGCAAAAGTTTATTTCTTTGATGCAGAAAACGAATTAAAACCGCTCTTAAATTCAAACTTTAATAATCAACCTAGTATTCCCGTGAAATTGGAACCTTCTTTAGACATTCCATTCAGAGATGAATTGCTTGAAGATAGTCCTTTAAATGATGAACAAACGGAAGAATTGATTTATGAGGTACTAGAAAAAGTAGATAAAAAATTAAATTACCTACTTGGATATCCATTTTATTCATCCTTAGCATATGATCCCAGACCAGGCGAAAACTGGATATCTTTACTTACCCTCTCTTCGGTTGATGAACTTAACTGGTGTTGGCATGATGGAGATTTTCTAATGCTATTTATCGAAGAAGATAAACTAAAAGAAAAAGATTTCTCCCATATAAAGTCAGATGCAGGATAAATCATACCAATTTGTAACATACACTACTAACTGAAAGCAAAAGTCACATACAAGGAACATTATAAGCCATTAAGTTGAATAACAAACAGAAAATATTACTCATTCTGGATCTAGATGAAACCCTAATTCATGCTACAGAAACAAAACTAGAGATTGATCCAGATTTTAAGTATGCAGAATATTTTGTTTACAAAAGACCAAATTTAGAAGAGTTCTTGAATGAAATGACTAATCATTTTGCATTAGCAATATGGTCATCAGCTGATGATAAATATGTGAGTGAAATAGTAGATATAATTCGACCAAATGGAATAACTTTTCAGTTTATCTGGGCTAGAAGTAGATGTACATTAAGAAGAGATTATGAACTAGACAGATACGTAAGAGAAAAAAGATTAAAGAAAATCAAGAAACAAGGTTTTCCTTTGGAAAAAGCATTAATCGTAGATGATTCGCCAGAGAAAACCAGAGATAATTTTGGTAATGCCATATATGTAAATCCATTTGAAGGGAACCCAGAAGACAAAGAATTAATCATATTATCCAACTTTCTAAAATCAATTAAAAATTCTGAAAATGTTAGAACAATTGAAAAAAGAGGATGGAGAAATAAAATAGACTTATAACAATATCCATAGTATGTTATAACTAAAAACCCTTACTGAAATCCATTCCAGATTTACTCTTGGTTTCATCTACAATCTTTTAATAAATAGAGCTCTCATTAAACCATTTACAATATAAATAGTCTAATAAGGAAAATATTGAGAAATGAAGACACAACTTATACTTTTCTATTTAGTCATAATCACTTTAATATCCTGTAGTAATGATGAATCTATAACCATGGATATAGATTCTGAGGAACCAATATCTGAGGAACCACTGATTGAATTACAATTCTCCAATTCGCCAATCGATCTTCAAGGAATCAATGCATTATACGCTTCAGATATACCATATGATCAGTATGACAGCACTAAATTTGATGTTTTTTTACCCACTAGTTCTTCAGCAACAGGTATAGTTATTTTCATTCATGGAGGTGGTTTTACAGGCGGTGATAAAGCATTTATTTACACTGATAATTATACAGATACCATCATTGAGTTATTACAAAACGGTATTGCAGTAGCAACGATTAATTATAGACTCCTATTACCAGAAGACAGTGAAGGTGTACTAAAAAGCTTAAATGATTCCAAAAAAGCATTACAGTACATAAGATATATACATAAGGAATTAAATATAGAAAAAGAAAACGTTGTATTGTTTGGTACTTCTGCAGGTGCTTCTACAGCCTTGTGGTTAGCGGCTAACGATGATTTAAGAGAAATAAACAGTTTAGACTTGATAGAACAAGAAAGTACCAAAGTAAAAGGAATTGCATTAAATGCTACTCAATCGAGTTTGGATATCGAAACAAGATGGCTTGGAAATGTCTTCTCTGAGTTTGGGACTTCTCTAGAGGATATCATTCAAGAAGTTGGAGAGGAAAATTTGTACAGCTTCTATGGCGTTACTACCAAAGAAGCATACGAAACTCCCGAAATTGAGACCTATCGCGAGCAGGTTGATATGCTTTCCATGTTATCTTCAGATGACCCTGAAATTTGGGTAAAAAATACGGGTGGTCATAATAACGAACCTTTGACAACTAGTAGCTTTTATCATCACCCATTTCACGCTAGAGAGATTAAAAAGTTTGCAGATGCAGCAGGTGTCGCCAATGTAACAACATACGGAAGCCCTATTTTATTTAGCGATCCTAATAACGAAGACCTGGTTCAATTTTTAATTAGAAAAGTAAACGAGTAAAGACAATTTTGAAATTATTGAAATATTGGTAAAATCAAAAGGTAATTCTAAAACTGTTTTACATTACTTAGTTGATTTTGGGTATTCAACACCTTTTTTATCTTGATGTGATCTTTAATTTAGAAGGAAAGAATGTAACTTTGGCTGATTAAAAACCAAAGGGAAATGGCCAAAATTAATTTACTTGTGATTAGAACATCCGAACCAAAACTACTTAAATCGCAGTACGAATGTTTGGATTTCGAATTTGAATATCATCAACATGGAAATGGACCTTTTCATTATGCTTCAGAACAAAATGGATTTGTTTTTGAGATTTATCCTTTGCCTAAATCCATTGAAAAAGTAGATAATTCTTTAAGACTAGGATTTGAAATATTCAATCTAAAAAACAAGATGAATGAATTAAAGAATTCTAGTTGGAAAATACTATCCGATGTTAAAGAAACTGAATGGGGATTAACTGCCATAATTCAAGATTTAGATGGACGAAAAATTGAATTAAAAAATCAATAATTTTAAAAAACATCTTTATTGATATAAACCATTCAAATAATCTTCTTTTTCAGTCAATCGCTGATATCCTATTTCAAAAACCTTGTTGTTTTCAGATGAACCTTTTATTTGGTTCTCATTAAAATCTACGTCTATAAGTCGTTGTAACCCAAATGTAGTAGGCGTATCAAAACCTAAACTAATTTTTTCATCTTTAATCATATAAAAACCAACATACATAGTATCCTGCGCAGATAACACCAACTGGCTATTGTGTTCGAAGAATAGCATCGGTTTTTTTCCAATACTTCCTTTTCTTAAGGTTACAATAGAATCATTAACTTTTAAAGTATTCAATTCATAAGAACCAACAATTTCATGATTTACACTGTACATTGATTTCACAAAGATTGAAAACACAAAGTACCCTACTGATAGTACCACCAAAAATATATACGGAAACAATCGCAGAAATTTATGCTTTGGTTTCGAAATTACCTTATTGAACTTCCCTCCTAGTTTTATAAAGAATTGATAAATGTCTTTATAATATTCTAATAGCAATACTAAAGTTATCACTAAATCGAAAGTAATGTGGCTGATGGCGAAAAACACTTCAAACTCAATGTTTAAAACAAAAATATTGAGACATACGCCAAGAGATAATAACAATGCTATCAATCGAGTTCTCGGAAATAGTACCAATGCACCTATCAAAAATTCCGCGATACCTATAAACAAATTATAATGATAAGAACGTCCAAAAAAAGACCACATATGCTGAAACTTAGAAACTTCAGCTAAATACACAAAGGATTCCGAATGTAACTGACGAAATTGCATATGCAATAATTTGGGAATCGCAAAAGTGATCATTTTAGCAGAAAGATTGTAGATAGCAATATACTTAAGTACGTTTACGATCTTTTTAAGAATTGATTTTTGCATGTGCTGTTCTGTTTACCTCAACAACGAATCAGCGCAAAAAATGTAACAGATAAATTTGACATTTATATAGATCTGTATTAAAAAATCATCCAAAAACAGGGTAACATTCTACCTTATTATGATACATATATAAAACTTTATCAACAAGTAAATAAAAATGAATTTAGGGTATTTTGACTATACTTTTATTGTAATACTTATTATTCTGAATATAGTATTTTGGAAAAAACGTACATCCTGGAAACTTGGTTGTTTAATTGGTATCATATTTTATATACTAATCCCCTTAATTTCAATTGGAATTGAAGTTAATAGATACACTGTAGACAAGGATCTGGTTGATAATTTTGAATTACTATATACATATTTCCGATTTCCATTTTACTGGGCGATTGGACTTGTACAAGCAATTATTCTTGGAATTAAAACAAAAAAGTAAACTGATACATTACCAATGTAACAGTTTGAGATAGCAAAAGTTATTATTTTAGAAGAAAGTTCCATTTCTATATATTGTAATCTCAATTAAATGAATATAAGTTTTGATCTTGATAGCACATTAATTCCTAATGGCAAAGAATTCGAAACAGAGAAGCAAAATAGCATTGCGAAACTATTTGGAATTGAAGAAATTCGTAAAGGAGCGAGTGAATTAATTATAGATTTACAAAACGAAGGACATAAGATTCATATTTATACAACATCATTTCCAAGTAAGAGAAGAATACGAAGAACCTTAAAATATTATGGAATTAAAGTTGATCAAATTGTAAATCAAACAAAAAACCAACAAGTCTTAAAGACTTTGAACATACATGCTACGAAGTATCCTCCAGCTTTTAACTTTGATGTACATATTGATGATCTAAGAGGTGTTGGCATCGAAGCCAAACGTTTCAATTTTAACGTAATTATTATTGAACCGTCTGACAAAAACTGGGCTGAAAGAATAAAAAATGAAGTAATAAACTACGTACAACAAGATTTTTAATGTCACAGTATATTATTTCTTTTTGTAAACTCTGAAAAACATACGATTACCAACAATATGGAAAAGCTACCTAGAGGAATTACTGGATTTTGGAAAAAAGGAAAAAGAAGACCTTCGACTACTGATGAATCCCTTATAAAAAACACAGTCGAAAAAATTAAACAAAAATCTTTATTCAGAACACTTGTATTAAATGCACCTAAAGCAGATAACAACTTTTATGTTATTTCCCTCTTTTCAAGAAATGAAAAACATTTGATTGGAATCAACTCCTCATTTCCATTATACTGTGGAATAAAAAGTATGCCGGATTGGACTACAATTGAATTTTATAATTTACCTAATTCATTAACAGTAATATTAGATCTGAATTTCACAGAATTGAGAAGTGATTTTCTAAATACAAAACTGAAAGAAGTTCATCTAACTGAATTAGATCAAGTAGAACGTGAACAAATTGAATATTGGAATACAGATAAGATTGGAAATGTCATCTTTAATTCATATGATTAAATAAGAGTGATGTGGTATCCTATATCATCATCCATTTAAACAACAACATTTACTATATTTATCATTGACATTATTTATAAAATGACAGCATTTAAGGCAAATAGATATAAAACAAACAGACTAAAGTGGTTAACTTATTGTATCTTAGGAATAGCTCTCCTCATATTTATTATAAAGTATTCTGAATGGCATTTTATCTCAAAGTTTTTAATCTCAATCCCGATACTAATCAATCTATTATTTGATATAGTATACTTAAAAAAAGAAAATCAACTAGTATCAGAATTAAATTTCAGGGATAGTGCATTACACATTATAGATAAAAATAAAAGCACAAAAGCTGTGCCCTACTCCAATCTCAAATACTCTATTAGAAAAAGGAAATTTGACAAACACAAAACTGAAATAGAATTAAAAATCAAAAAAAGATTACTATTTAAAACTTATAGAAGAATTCATATTAAAAATTGGGAACAAATATTTGAAATTGAAAAGGTATTAGATGAAAAAGGAGTTTCTAGAACAGAATGGAAACCCAAAACTTTGTGGGGTAAATATTCAGGAATTTTTATTGATTTACTTTTTATTGCAACAGAAGGACAAGATATCGGAATGACCGAATATCAAGAACGATCCATAAAGGAAGTAACCCAAAACCCTATAGAAAATGAAAATAATACCTAATAAGGAATATAGATTACACTGGTTTCTAAAAGAAATAAAATAGCATTACAAATACAATGACCCAGGAAATTTATCAAAAGGCAATAAAGTTTGCAGGAGAAAAACACAAGAATCAAAAAGTGCCTGGAACCGAAGCAAATTATCTCCTCCACATTTCTAATGTGGCAATGGAAGTTATGATAGCACATAAAACAACCAATGATTTTGATATAAACTATGCCATACAATTAGCGCTGCTTCATGATACCTTGGAAGATACTGATACGAAATTCTCAGAATTAGCAGAAAAGTTTGGAGAGAACGTAGCACTTGGCGTTCAAGCACTCACAAAAAAAGAAAATTTGGCTTCTAAGAAAGAAAAAATGATAGATAGTTTACACAGAATCAATCAACTTGAAAAAGAAGTGGGAATTGTAAAACTAGCAGATAGAATTACGAATCTTCAAGAACCTCCAAAACATTGGAAAAAAGATAAAATTCAATATTATCTGGAGGAAGCAAAATTAATAGGTAAAATACTAGATAATAAAAATCAATATCTTACTAGTAGATTACAAACAAAAATTACTGAATACCAGAAATATGCTGAATAAGAACAATTAGCTATCTTTAATAAAACTTTATGTAACTATAACTAAAAGTCAATACAATTCATAACAAAAATGCAGCAAAAAAATGCAAGATAAAATTGAAACATTATGGATTGATCTCAATGAAGAGCTATATCATTTCATTCTTTCTAAAGTAAGAAATGAAGACTTAGCCAAGGATATTTTACAAGATGTTTTTCTAAAAATACACAAAGGTTTACCTCAACTCAAACAGGCATCAAAGCTTACTTCTTGGGCTTATCAAATAACCAGAAATACGATAATAGATTACTATAGAAAAGAGAAAAATGCTGATATTCTTTCAGAAGATTTAAATTTAAAAGAAGATGATCATCTAGATTTTGAATATGCTAAGCTTACCGACTGTATTAATGGGAAAATAGAAAATCTTTCTAACCAATATCAGGAGGCAATCGTATTAACATATTTAAAGGATTTTTCTCAAAAACAATTCGCAAAACAAGTGCAACTATCCTACTCAGGAGCAAAATCAAGAGTTCAAAAAGCCAGAAATATTCTAAAAAAAGAAATTCTGGATTGCCCGAATGTAGAATCGGATAGCTTAGGAAACATCATAGACTTTCAAAAAAAAACTGATTGAGCTTCGTCTTTTTTTTAACTTGAACGTCCATCCTATACATAATCTAAAAATTATCTATAATGGACAAAAGTAAATTAATAATAGTACAAATTCTTAATGCATTTGCAGAAAATAATAAGGGTGGTAATCCTGCAGGAGTTGTACTAGGCGCTGATAACCTATCTCATGAATATAAGCTAGAGATAGCAAAAAAAGTTGGTTTATCCGAAACTGCATTCGTCTCTCAATCTCAAACTGCTGATTTTAAATTGGATTTTTACACACCAACAAAACAGATCGCACATTGTGGACATGCAACTATTGCAACGTTTTCTTATTTAAAACAACTCGGTAGATTGACAACAAATGATTTATCCAAAGAAACTATCGATGGCAATCGAAAAATTAAAATAATTGATGAACTAGCTTTTATGGAACAAATGGCTCCAAAGTATAGCAATGTAAAGGATAAAGAAATACATATTTTGGAATCATTAGGGCTTACAAAAAATCAAATTATTGACAAAGCACCTATCCAGGTAGTCAATACAGGCAACTCATTTTTAATTGTTCCTGTCAAATCCAGTGAAGATTTGGCTTCCATTAAGCCTAATTATGATCAAATTAATAAAGTAAGTGAGGAGCTTGATTTAATTGGTTATTATGTTTTTACAAATGATATGACTTCTGAAAAGCTGGATGCAACATCTAGAATGTTCGCTCCACGCTATGGTATTTTAGAGGAATCTGGTACGGGAATGGCTGCTGGTCCTTTAGCTTGTTATTTGTATGATATTTTAAAGGTCAACAAAAAGAGGTTTCAAATTCAACAAGGAAAATTCATGGAGAAACCATCTCAAAGTCTCATCATAGTTGATCTAAATATCGAACATCATCAAATAAAAAGTCTGATGGCTGGTGGAAAAGGAATATTGAAAAACCAATTAGAAATTGAAATATCTTAATAAAACCGGCTTCTAAAACACTGTAAAACATGAAGTTGCTGAGAAAATATTAAAAACTTGTATTTGTCAGTCTGAACCTGTCGAAGTTATATTGGAAATATGCAGATTAAAAACTTCCACAAGCTCAGTTTGACAATGATATTTCAATTTTTAGACAACCTCATTACATGAAATAAGGTAACATTTTACGCGTTTATGACACTTATAATAAAAGCTACAAAGCATTTGAAAAATATGGGGAAAATTAAAATTCTAATCGTTATAATTGTTTCAATCACTTTTCAAAATACGTTAACAGCAGAAACATGGGATGAACCTTGGCAAAAAGAAATTATCCAGAAAGCAGAATATTTTATTCTTGGACAAGTTGTTCAAGTAGATAGTCTTGGTGTTCATGTACAGGTTTTACAGAATTTTGGAGAAAAAGGCCTTTCCAATAAAATATTAATTAATGGTTTTTCAATTCTTAATTTAGGGAGCAGTTCTGGTCAAGGTATTCGCTTCACTTTTAAGGAATCACAAAACCTTTATTTTCTCCTTACAAAAAGGCAAGATGGAAACTATGCAATTCCTACCCCAACCTCTGGCTTTGCATTATTAGATAAAGAGAATAATGTTTACGCGACCTATAGACATAGTTATCATCAAGCATTAATTCCAAAAGATATTTATGAGCTAACATATCGAGCTATTTGGAATTACTACAAGGAACTCGACTATAATAAAAATAGAATATTGAAATTTATAAACGAACAAATTGATAAAAAACCTGCTGGATTTGATGAAAATGAAATTTCCACTTTCTTCTTACAACACGCTTCATTAGAAACAGCTTATCTCTTAGATATTCCTATAAAATTAGATCGAATTAAAAAGTTTGCAAAGTCAAATAATTTTCACTCTAGAGTTTCTGCTGTTCAATTGATGTCATTACTCGATGATAAAGAAACAAAAGAATTCCTTTTTGATTACATTCTAAGCGATGCAAATGAAAATTTTGATAAAGTAATTGCCATTCGTTCTCTAAAAAAAATTGGTAAAACAGTATACAGAGCTAAGCTTATGAAAATTATGCACAAATTATCTGATGAAGATACAGGTTTTGGAGGAAATTTAATGGACCCCAGAATAGGAACACGGTTTCCAAGTCCTAGAGAAGCAGTGACAGAAAAGATATAAAACGTTAAAAATTCATCTAAACAACAATTCTAAAAACTCACCTATGACTAACAAGATAGTATTGATTTTAACTTTTCTAATCTTTGTTTCCTGTGGAAATAATACGAATGATGATATTTACAAAACTAAAAAGGGTGAATACGCCACAAAGACTGGAAATTTTATTGTAAACTTCCCTACTGAACCAAAATATACTTCAGTTGACAATCAAATTGGAGTGGACAAATTTCAAATTCATTTGTATCGATCAACTTTAGGAGCTCAGAAGATTTTTAATGTAGAATACTATGATTATCCTGAATATATGATTAAATCACTATCCAATGAGCAATTTTACACCCAAAGTATAACAAACTATGCAAATAAAATGGCTGAATCCTTCAATCTGGAATTTCAAAAACCTATTGAGCAAAATGGACTGAATGGTTATGCTTTTCAACTAGAAATCAATAAAAAAGCAAAGAGCAAAGGACTAGATGGTTATGTAGTTGGGCGTTTTTTCCGAAATGGTAATCGAATCTATACGGTTACATATATAGGAGTGAATGACAAAAATGTTGATTCCTTTATAGATTCATTTCGATTGATCAATCAATAAAACACCTAATCGTTCTTCTTTATTTTTCCTTAGTTCTATTTAATTTTTCCTTAGTTCATCAGAAATAGATTTATAGAACACAACGATCAGAATAGTTTTGTGGCAACAAATTAATTATTCAATCTATTCACCATGAAGAACACAAAAAAGGAGTTAGTATTTTTAAGAACATTCGCAATTACAACGGTTTTAGGAATTTTCACATTTGCATCCGTTGCTTTTAAACAATCTGGAAACAAAAAATTCGGTACTATAGATGTAGAGCGTATCAATATTGTAGAAAAAGACGGTACTGTAAAAATGATTATCACCAATGTAGAAGAATTTCCGAACGGAAAAGATACTATCAACAATAGACCTGTAAATGTACAGCGAAAAAAACGCTCCGGAATGCTGTTCTTTAACGAAGAAGGTATTGAATGTGGTGGTTTTATTTATGATGGAGCTAAAACAAAGAATGGACATAGTGCTGGTTTATCATTAACCTATGATAAATATGATGGAGATCAAGCTATGCAACTTTTAAATACTGATCTGAAAAGAGATGGACAAAGAAGTGTTCGAAGCTCTTTAGTTTTTAATGATCTCGGTGAAAATTCTACCCAATCTACTACCTCAAAAATTTGGGCAGAACTGGATACAATCAAAGATAGGAAAATACGAAGAGAGAAATATAACGAATACAAAACCAAAGGTTTAATAGGTATTACCAAAAGACTAGAATTGGCTAATCGAGGTAAAGGAGGTCCAAATGGTTTATTTCTGTATGATGATCAAGGAAATATGAGAGCAATGTTTTGTATAGATTCTAAAAACAATGTGCGTTTAGAAACATTTGATCAAAATGGAAATAAGGTAAGTTCTTGGCCAGTAAAAAAATAAGATCTAAATAGTGTTAAGGCGGTTTTCAAAAAAAATCGTCTTAACAATTTATATATATTTACAGCTATTTATGATGAAAAAAGCAGTTCGATATCTTGAAAGCAATCAGTCCTATATTCTTTTTCTATTTATATTCAGTTGGGTATTAACCCTCAAAAATAAAATTGGAATAGCAAACTCTTGGGATGATTATGTTTTTCACCCTGATACTCCATTTTGGATATTTATAAAAGCAACTCTAATTTTCGTTTTTATAGATTTTATAAAAAGAAAAACTGAAAAAAGAATAAGCGAGACCTCACCTTCCTTATGGACATACGTAAAGTTTTTTGGAATAAGCTTTATCGCCTACTTAATCGTAGAAAATGTATTTGGTATCATAATTTCGCTAAGTTTTGATACTATTTCAAGAAATTATGGTACTTCCCATCAAATTACTTATAAAGTATTTAGTCAAATAGTAGATTTTTTAATTTTTGGAGGACTCTCTCTGGCTTACTTATATTCTAAAGACAATACAAGTTACAAAAGAAGGATCAGTGAATTCGAAATCAGTAATTCAAAAAGTAAAATCCAACAATTAAAAGCACAATTAAATCCACATTTTCTGTTTAATAATTTAAATGTGTTAGATCAGCTAATCGAAGAAGACCAAGAACAAGCTTCGAACTTTTTAAGTCAGTTTTCAGAGCTATATCGTTATGTGATAAAAAAAGCGGATAAAGAGCTTACTACACTTCAGGAAGAACTAGCTTTTACGCAAAATTATTTTGAGTTAATGGAAAAAAGATATCAAGGGTATTATCACTTAACAGTTCAAGAAGATCTTAAAGAATCTACTATCATAGTACCTCCATTTTGCATACAAGTATTGATAGAAAACGCAATTGTACACAATCTAGGTACTAGTTCAAATCCAGTAAACATATCTATTTCCACAGAAAACGGTTTAAAAGTATCTAATAATAAAATAGAGAAAAATCAGCATAAAAAAGGAAATGGTGTAGCCCTAAAAAATTTATCTGAGCAGTTTCAATTGTTAACCAATTCTTCTATTAGTATTCAGGATACACAAGATAATTTTACAGTGATTTTGCCCTTTATTAAAATGAACAAGAATGATTAAAATAGTACTCATAGAAGATGAATCACCTGCAAGAAAAAAGTTGAAAAACTATTTAGACAAACTTGGTGAACCTTATGTGGTAATAAAAGAGATTGAAACCGTAACCGAAACCTTGTCTTTTTTTAAAACATTACCTGAGGTTGATATCATTTTTTCGGATATAGAATTACGAGATGGTAACGTTTTTGAAGCTTACGATAAAATCACCATGAATTACCCAATCATTTTTGCTACTGCATACAATGATTTTTGGATGAATGCTTTTGAAACCAACGGCATTGAATATTTACTAAAACCGTTTTCATATGCTCGTTTTGAAAAAGCTTGGAATAAATACAAAACCCTCAAGAATAAAATGAGTACCAATACTAATGAACTTTTGGGTGTACTCGACAACTATTATCAACGTAAGTTAGCGTCAGAAACAGTTTACAAAGATTATATCCCCATCAAGTCTAGCAATGAAATTTACTTTCTAAAAGTAAATGATATTACCTTTTTTCAATCTGATTATGGTGTCATTTTCGCCTATGATACCGTTAATAAAAAACATCTACTCAATCAAACCTCGTTAAAAGAAATACAAGAAATACTAAATCCAGAGGTGTTTTTTAAAATCAACCGTAGTGAAATAGTGAACAGGAATTATATTGAAAAAATTAGCAGGTATACTAAAAATACCGTTGCAATACAGATAAAATCTCATCATCTTAAAACCAGTCAAAACAATACGGCTTCATTTAATTCTTGGGTAGGATTATAGTTCAACCATAAAATAACTCAAATAAAAAATAACAAGCTATCACCTAAACTACTGATTAATAAATCATATACAGTATTAATTTTTGAAAACTTAGTACATGTTAAAAATTTAAATTAACAACTTTTACTCACAAAATTGTACTAGATTAACTCCACTCATATGGACAGAACATTAATCACATTAGTATTCCTCATAATTTATGCTAATTGTCATTCGCAAGACAATTATAAAAAATTACCTTTTGTAAAAAGTAATTGTCCTATGATTATTGTGAATAAAGATATTATAGCTAATGAAAGTACGGTAGGAGCATCAAAAGAATCAATAGAAGAAATAAGTATTCTAAAAGATAAACCAAATCCCAAAGAACATAAATTCTATAATCTGACTGAACATGGAATTCTGTTTATTAGCCTAAAGAAAAGAATTCCTTACAAGAAACAATCTCAACTCAATGATTTGTTCGGTATTGCGAAGAATAATGGTATATATGTTAATGGATATCTTATCGAAAGTTCGGATTACAAAATTGCTACCAAGAGTATCTTAGAAATTGAATTAATTGGACCTTCTTCTGAAAACAAATTAAAACGTAAAGCAATAAATGTCTGGACTTTAACAAAAGAAGAAAGAACAAACGGTTGTCCACAACAAAATTCAAATTAAAAACATAGCAAGTTGAAAAAAGAGAAACTAATTGATTTTGGGGTTTTAACATTACGATGGTATTTGATTTTTTATATGATTAGTTATGGATGGAGTAAATTGACATTAAGTCAATTTGGAGTTCACGATCCTTCAATTTTAGAGCAACCTATTAAAGATATTGACAGTTTTTATGTGGCTTGGCATTTATATGGACGAAGTACATTTTTTAATATTTCGACAGGAATTTTAGAAATTGTTGGTGGAATATTACTGATATTCAATAGAACTATCCTGATTGGAGCTTTATTAGTCTTATCCATATTAGCACAAATTTTAGTAATTGATATTGCTTTTACTACAGGAATTCATGGTGTTAGACTTCCGATTAGGATATCAGGTATGATATTAACAGATGTTTTAATTCTGTATTATTATAAAGAAAAGATACTAGTCGCATGGAAAAGCCTAACGAACGGAATTACAACCAAATTCAAATACAAATGGTTTATATACCTAATATTACCAATAATTGGATTTTTGATGGATTTCTTAATCGCTATTTTAACAATGCCTATCAAAATGCTATTTGATTGGCTTGGAAAATAATAGCCTTCATCAGTAAATATTTGCGAACAAAAAACTGATTTATAGAAAACTTAGAATCGATTGCTTTCTTTCAAAAACTACATTAAGCTATGAAAACACTTAAATCAACGGCTTATTTAATATTGATTACAGTACTCATGATTTCGTGTAACAATAGCATCAAAAATGGTAAAAAATTAAGCCAAACTAATATAAAATATCTCGAGGATATAGGGCTAATCGAGGAAAAGGAAAAAATTATTCTTTTTACTTCTCAAATGAACATTCAAACAAGTGGAAATTTAATTACAGATAAGAGACTTGCAAGTTATTGGATTGATAAAAAAAAGAATACTCGAGAAATACACTCTGCATTTTATAATGAAATAGACACATTACTTACAAAAGATTTGACCAAATCAATGACTTATGCTTCATTTATAAAAGTGATAAAAAAGGACAAATCTGAATTTAAAGTGTATGTTGATGATAATGAAAAAAATACCAATCATTTTTTTAAGAAAGCTTTAAATCAATGGAAAAAGAAAAAATAGTCGGGTAAAATATTCAGCTGTCCGCAGCATAGAAATAGCACAATAGATCTTCTTGATAAATCATAATAATTACAAATAGCAATAAAAACTTAGCAAATAGTTTGTTTAAAAATGATGGAGTTAGGGTAACATTTCACTCTTATATGATACATACTATAAACACTATTATTTATTAACAAAAACAAACATTTTGACTGAAATTAAAACTGAACCTAATATAGGGCTTCGTATAATAGCCGGGTTAATTGATTATGGAATTATTTATGGATTTACATTTGCAATTATCTTTATTCTTGGTAAACCTAATGATGAAGGAGGTTATTATCTAGAAGGAGCTCCTGCACTAATACCTGTACTTTTTTGGCTTATTATGACTGTAATCTTGGAAAGTGGATTAGGAGGTACTATTGGCAATTCTATAGTTGGATTAAAAGCGATACCAATCAATGGACGAAATCGAAAGTTAACATTTGGAGAATCTCTAAAAAGGCATTTATTGGATCCGATTGATATGTTTTTCTTTGGATTAATTGGAATCGTCACTATAAATAGCTCTGATAAGAACCAAAGAGTTGGAGATATGTGGGGAAAAACCATTGTTGTCAAAATGAAGCACCTTGAAAAATCTTAATAAAAAGTATCATATCAAGATTTAAAAAAAATAGAACAACGAATACATGAATTTTATAAAATCAATATTTAGTCCAAAAGAACAACCCATAAATTCCTATGCTGATTTCTGGAAATGGTTTGAACAAAACGAAAAAAAATTCCATCAAGTTATCAAAAATCAAGGCAATATCAATGCTGTATTTTTTGATAGGTTAACGCCTAAGCTAAATGAATTAAAAGATGGTTTTTGGTTTTTAGTAGGAATGTCCGATGAAGATACTGCTGAACTAATTTTAACAGCAGATGGGGTTATCAAAAATATCGTATTCGTAGAAGAATTAGTAAGTGCAGCGCCAAGTATGGACAATTGGAAAATCACAGCACTTAAGCAACCATCTGATTTAAAGAAATTTGGGATTCAAATGGATGGCTATAAATTTGATGAAAGTGCCATGAGTTTTTATGCAACAGAACATGAGCAAATGCCAGATGAAATTGATATCACGATTACCCACAAAGATTTCAATGAAGAAAACAAATCTGTAATGACAAATGGCGTTTACCTTGCCTTAGATAACTCTTTGGGTGAATTAAATTCAGTTACTACAATTGATAATATCAATATCATCAATCCAAAAGATGCTACCAAAGAACTAATTCCATTGGAAAAGCTACAAGATTTTTTGACTTGGAGAGAAAAAGAATTCATCGAGAAATATAAAGGTTTTAGACATCATACTGAAAATGACAGTTATGCTGGATTTGAGGCACAATTAAAAAATGGTCTTCCCCTACTTGCAGTAATAAATACAGATATATTGCACTGGGATTGTAAAGCATCCCATCCTTGGATAACTGTGGTAGAAATTAAATATGATGGAAAAGATAACAACGGAATGCCTAATGAATCCACATATCAACTGCTAAATGAGATAGAAGAAAAAATAATGTTAGAATTAAAGGATTCTGACGGTTATCTGAACATTGGAAGACAAACAGCTGATTCCCTAAGAGAAATATATTTCGCATGTATTGAATTTAGAAAACCATCTAAAGTACTTCACAATATCAAAAAAGAGTATCAAAATAATATTGAGATAGAATTTGACATTTATAAAGACAAATATTGGCAATCATTTAATAGATTTACATAACAAATAAGTCTAGAACATATAGTATGACTTATAAAGTAAGTAAAATAAAATCTAATGGAACCTAATAAAATCAGACTCCTAGACAATTATCAATTATTTCAGTTGATTCAGAGTAATTCCATTGATAAAACTACTGTAGACAAACTAAAAAAAGAGTACAATTCTCGTAATATTAATGAAAATGAAAAATTACGACTTCAGCAAAAATATGACTTGAATTTCTCCAAACGAGACACTGAATTAAATATGAATCAGTGGGATCCATTGTATACAGCTTTTGCTTTAAACAGACATTTTCGCCATATAGCATTATTAAAAGCACTGGGAAGAAAAAAAGAAGCAGAAAAACATATGTCCCGATTATATATTGGACTTGCCTTATATTTTGCCGGAGTAATTTTATTGATATTACTAGTTCGCTCTGAATAAAATAACATTCCTAATTGACATATAGAAGATCACTTAATATTGAACTAATAAATAATTTATGCCACACTTTGTAATTGATTGTTCTAAAAACATTATCAAAATTAAATCTCCAGAAGAAATCATCCAAAAAGTTTATGATACCGCAGAATCAACTGAACTTTTTGACAAAGGAGATATTAAAGTAAGAATCAACCCTTTTGAATATTATACTATAGGAAATACAAAAGATGATTTTATACACATTTTTGCGAATATCATGGAAGGTCGAACCGCTACTCAAAAAAGAAATTTATCAGAAAAAATTATCAGTGAGTTGAAATCAATGTTTCCAGATGTACCTATTATTTCAATAAATATCAGAGATTTTGAAAAAGCAACCTATTGTAATAAATCTATGGTTTAAGGAAAATACCTTATGAATTATTTTTCAAAATTTAACATCAACAAAGAAGATTTAAAAAAACTCGAAGAGTACCAATCAAGAGATGGTTTTGCACTCGTTGAAGAATCTGACTTTAATGGCATGATCGAATATTTTGAGCAGTATGAGGTTTATGATCAACTAATCCCTATACTGACTGATAACAATTCTAACTATTGGTGTTTTTATACTAATGGAATTTTAAAAGGATTGGTATGTTATGTATCACATGCTGAATTAAATCTGGAACCCAAATTTGCAAGTATATCAGCATTGATTATGATGATCAATAATAACCCCGATGCTTATGACTTTGACGAATTGGATACTAAGGTTTTTGATTTTCCATTGAATGCTACTACTACCAAACTCAATAATAGAGCATCCATTATCAATGAACTAAAAGTCAAATTAGCAAATACAGAACAAGAAGATATTAGACAACAATTAGCATATTCGATAATGGCTCTGACTTCTTATGATGAAATAGAAACAACTATTTACCCATTTTTAGATGATGAGGATATGTATATTCAAGAAAGAGCAATCCAAATGATCGGATACCATAAATATAAAGCTGCAAGAGAAAAATTGATTAAACTTACCAAAACTGCAATGCCTAATGGAAAGTCAGCCGCTAGAAAGGCTTTGAAAGCAATAAATAAAGGATCTAATTAGACTTTATTATCAAAAAGAAAACTTAATAGAGACTTTTTAAAATTCAGAAAAATATAGTTCGCAAAACCTTTTAAGGGAAATATAGATATTATATAAATTACCTAAGTTGATTTTAAATTTTATAGCAGTTTTGTTCTAAATTAGTCCTAACATTTAACGCTAGTCAATAGCAATAAAATTAAGAATATTAATTGGTCTCATCAAACCCTATTTTATTCACAATTATTTGTGTTTTTGCATTGCAAGCCATAATTTTTAGTGGATTAATCGCTTTTAAGCGTCCAAGAAAATTAGCTAATTTTTTCTTGGCCTTATTGGTGTTTTTCTATGCATTAATGGTAGTAAATATTGTGCTTGTTAATGTTTTGAAAGACTACGGACTACTTTATGTATTTCGGTATATCCAAATGGAACTGCTCTATGGTATAGGACCCGCTATTTATTTCTACACAAAGTGCATTACTGAACCCAAATTTAAATTCCGAAAAGTACATTACCTTCATTTTGTGCCCTTACTTTTTGAATTTATTTTTTATAGAACTGCGATTTATAGAATAGGTTCTGATGGATTGTATTTGGATGAATTACCTACCTTTTCTTATGTGTATCTAACACAACAGTGGTTGGGAGTACTTTCTATCTGGATATATAGTATATACGCTTTGTTAATTTTAGCAAAATACCAAGACCAACTAAAAAACTACTATTCTAAAATTGAAAATCTTTCGTTACGTTGGGTGCAAACACCTATTATTATATATGTAAGTTATCATTTTCTATGGAGAGTTATAACAGAAATAGATCGTTTTGCTTTTGACAAAAGTCTCCGCGAATATTACTTTTTACCGAATTTTACGATCCTAGCCATTATTACGTGTTGGATTGGATTTAAAGGATATATTCAAAAAGAACGAGAAGTGATCCATATAAAACCGATTTCTAAACCTTCTAAAAAGGAAATTTCAGAAAAAGATGAAGCTTTTATAACAAAACTAAAAGAACTTATGGATACCCAAAAGCCATATCTAAACCCTAATTTAAATTTATCAATGTTGGCTGATTTAATGGAAATGAACACCAAACCTTTATCTTCAAAAATAAATCAGAATTGTCATCAAAACTTTTATGATTTGGTAAATTCATATCGAGTAGAAGCATTCAAAAAGAGACTACAATCCGAAGAAGCGGGTAAACTTACCTTACTCGGTCATGCTTATGAATGTGGGTTCTATTCGAAATCAACTTTTAACCATGTATTTAAAAAAAATACGCAACTCACACCAAGCGAGTACTTTAAAAAAACAAAAAAAGAGTCCTAACGGAAGCGTTCGGTCGATTGCACCTGTTTTATGAACTATGTTTGCCAAAAAAACAAATTCATGTTTACACGAAAAATATTTCAACAATTCAATTTTAAATATTCAATACTAATCATTTCCATATTATGGAATGTACAAGTTTCTGCACAGCAATTTTCCAAAAAAGATGTCTTATCTGATCTGGCATATTTGAAACATTCTTTGGAGGAAACTCATTTCAATCCTTTTACCTATACTTCAAAAAAGGAATTTGAACAAAACTATCAAGCCGTAAAAAAAGAGATCCAAAAAGACAGCCTCAATCTATTAGAAGTTACCAGTTTATTTCAAAAAGTGATATCAAAAATCAATAACGCACACACAAGGATAGCATTTCCAATTCAGCCTTATCGAGCATTTGTACAATCCGGTGGTGTCCTTTTTCCTTTGGAAGTTGCTATTGAGAATAAAAAGGTATTAATAAGAAAAAATTGGTCCAATAACACTACCATCCAAACGGGCTCAGAATTAAAAAAGATTAATGGAAAGACAATTTCAGAAATACTACAAGAGATATATCCATATATCGCTGCGGAACGTACTTATTTTAAAAATGCTCAATTAGAATCATTTACACTCCCAAGATATTATTGGCAGGTATTCGGAGAACAAAAAAGCTTTGAAGTAGAAATCATTCAAAATGGAAAAGCTGTTACGTATACACTAGACGCCATACAGGCATTGGAAGATTATGAGAGGAAAAGAGATGATATTTTGAAACACAATTGGAAACTAAAATTCTTATCAAATTCAACTGCATATCTTCGACCAGGCGCTTTTGGAGGTGATTTAAATACATACAAACAATTCATAGATTCTTCTTTTGTAGAAATCAATACAAAAAGTTCTAAAAATTTAATTCTTGATCTAAGGAATAATCCTGGTGGTGAGGATACATTTAGTGATTACTTGGTATCTTATATTGCCGATAAACCTTTTAAATGGGCATCAAAATTTGAGTTAAAAAGTAGTGCATTATTAAAAGAAAACGTTAGACAGACAAAAGACACTACAGAAACCTATTGGAAATCCACCTTAGCGCATAAAAATGGGGAAATTTATGAATACAATTTCGATCTTTACAAACAACAACCACTAGCAAAAAGATATCAAGGCAATGTTTATGTACTAGTCAATCGTCAATCCTATTCACAATCTACCGTAACCGCTGCTCAAATACAAGATTATGGTTTTGGACAAATCGTCGGTGAAGAAACTGCGGAATATCCTAATCTTTTAGCTTCTATCTTTGCTTATAATTTACCTAAAACCAATATAAAAGTAGATATTGCTAAAGGAAAAATTCATCGTGTAAATGGTATTGAAAATAACAAAGGTGTAATTCCTGATATTTATATCAAAGATTATCTTTTGGATGAAACGGATGAAATTTTACAAGAATTAGTAAAGAAGATAAATTTGAAATAGTGTATTATTGATTAAAATAATATCTGAGATAAGACAAAAATGAAATTTAAAACACTAAAACTTTTCACCAATAAACTAGAAGCAGAATTACAGTTTTACTCAGAAACATTAGGGTTTAAACTCTTGAAACAAGAAGATAATTCGTTTACCATTAAAATTGGTTGGAGCGAATTAACTTTTGAAAAAAGCGAAGAGGCATATATCTATCATTATTGTTTTTTAATTCCATCTAATTATTTGCATGAAGCACTAAAATGGATGGAAAAAAGAACTACTATAATATCTATAGAGCACAATAGAAAAATTCAAAGGTTTGAATCTTGGAATGCTGATTCCTTTTATTTCTATGATGCAAGCGGAAACATTGCAGAGTTCATTGTTCGTTACGATCTACAAAACGAAGATTTAAAGAATACTGAATTTGATATATCAAAAGTTTTAGGCGTTAATGAAATAGGAATGCCTACCAACAATGTTAGAAAAATTAATAAACAACTCGAAAGCGAATTAAAAACCAAATTTTGGAAAGGTGATATCGAACGATTTGGAACAAATGGGGATCAAGAAGGTCTTTTACTATTACCCAATTACGAATGTAAGGAAATTTGGTTTCCAACTACCTTAAAAATAAAACCGCAACCCTTTGAAGCGATTGCTATACATGATAATCAACAATTTAAAATTGAATATAAAAACGAAATATTGAAAACTAGTACCTTCAAAACTTTATAATCAGTATCAGTAGTAATTTAGATTCTAAATGAAAAAGAAAATATCATTAATACTAATTCTGTTGATTCATCCTGTATTTGGACAAAACATCGAAAAAAAAGAAGTTATCGGAACTTGGGAATTGATTGAAACTATTGACGTTAATCCAACCAACAATAATATCGACATTGGAGAATTAATAATTCACGATGAAAAAGAAAATGCAGATTACGATTCTATTCAAAAATTAATAGAAAAACGTAAAAAGGAAGATCCAAGAATTACCAAATGGCATTACGTTTTTCAAGAAAAGTACTTTTTAGAATACAGATTTGAATATGGTGGAAAATTCAAATCGAAAATAGTAAATGACATTATTTATAAGTTTGGCAAACCTTTTTATCGAATAAAATCGGTAAAAAATGATACTCTTAAACTTGAAGAGTATGAAGAAGGTACTATCAAAGTACTTAAAAAGGTACATACTGACCTCAGTGACTTTGAAATTTTGGGTGAGTATTAAAAGTATTTAAACCAAATGTTAATAATTACAAAAATTAAAAGAAAAATTTTGAGAATCAAAACTAATTAATACTTTTGTAGACGACTGGTCTAATACATTGAATTATGAAAGAAGATACTGTACATAACATCTTAGAAATTGGAACTGATTTGATCATTAAGAATGGATATCACAGTGTTGGCTTAAATAAAATTCTTACTGAAGCCAAAATTCCGAAAGGTTCATTCTACTATTATTTCAAAAGTAAAGAAGATTTTGGTTTAAAAGTTATTGAATCTTATTCTGAGAAATCGATAATTTTACTTAAAGGTTATTTAGAAGACGATACTAAAGACCATAAACAAAGGATACTCACATTCTTTAAAGACATGAAAGATGTTTACGTAAGTAAAGATTATACAGAAGGTTGCTTACTTGGAAACTGTAGCCTTGAATTATCTGACCTTTCGGAATCATTTAGTAATTTGATTTCTGATAAATTAAATGAGTGGGAAAAGTTTTTTGAAAACTGTATTCGCGAAGGACAACTTGAAGGAAGTATTAAAACAAATGAATCAGCTGAGGTTTTAAGTAATTTACTTCTTACAATGTGGGAAGGTGCTTTATTGAGAATGAAATCAGCAAAGAACGCAAAGTCGCTAGAAACATTTATATCTTATACAGAAAAGCACATCCTATAATTTTTTTTAACTACTAGTAGTAGACTGGTCTAATTTAATAATTTTTTAAAATAACAAAAATGAAAGAATCAAAAAACAAAACCGTTGTAATTACGGGTAGTAGTAGTGGGTTTGGTTATTTAACCACCCTAACATTAGCGCGAAAAGGATATCATGTATGGGCTACCATGAGAAACACTAATACAAAAAATGCCTCAAAGAAAGATGAGCTATTAGATATCGCCAAAAAAGAAAACCTAAAAATTTCTGTTATTGACATGGATGTAAATAGCGATGATTCTGTTACAAAAGCAATCGATACCATAGTCAAAACCGATGGAAAAATAGATCATCTTATTAATAATGCAGGTTATATGTTTGTTGGAATTACTGAAGCTTATAGCATACAACAAGCCAAAGATCAATTTGAAACCAACTTCTTTGGTATCCTAAGAACTACAAAAGCGGTTTTACCATATATGAGAAAACAAGGTGAAGGGTTGATCGTAAATGTAACCTCATTAGCTGGAAGGCTTTCTTTTCCGTATTTTGGGATTTACTGTGCAAGTAAACATGCTGTTGAAGCTTATTCTCAGGCAATGCGATATGAACTAGCACCTTTTGGTATAGAAGTTAGTATCGTAGAACCAGGACCTTTTGGAACAAATCTATTATTCACAGGTCCTAAAGAAGAGGATCAACAAGTATTTAATGCTTATGGTGAGCATAAAGAGGTTCCTCATGCTATGCTGAAAAATTTTGAAGGTTTTTATCAAACAGATGAGGCTCCTAGTCCACAATTAGTAGCAGACAATATTACTGATCTGGTTGAAACTACAAAGGGAAATCGTCCAGAACGTATAGTTTCGGGAATTGATTATGGTGTAATTGATTATAATACCAAAGTTGCACCAATTCAAGAATCATTAATTAAAGAAGCTTTACAAATGGAACATCTTCTAACTGTAGCTAAAAATTAGTTAAATACATCTTATAAAAGTTTATATAAGAGGCATCTACAATACTCGCAGAATTTGGAATTCATTTCGAATGATTTTTAGTACCTGTTGCAACTGCTAATAATGATTTTAAGCAACCAGACGAAATTCATAGAGTGTATTTTGATATTCCTGATAGTAGTTTACAACAAATAAATAGTGATAGTAGAATGCAGGCTTTGTTTCCAAAAAGAGACGAAAGTATTGAAAATCTAATCTTTATAATTGGTGAAGCAATTTCTTAAAATCAACAACTGGTTATCGATAAAAATGAATGCCAAATTTTGTTAAAAAAGCAAAAGCGATTCGAGTTCATCTTCGAATCGCTTTCGTATTCATTAAAGTATAAATATATTGTAGTTTAAGAAAATAAAAACATCAAAGAATCATTCTTGTTCGAAAACCACGTGTAGTAAAGGTAAAACTAAATGAAATCCCACTCAGGCAAACAAACGATTAAGCAACTCGAAAAACGTAAAGGAGGTTATTTCTATTTAAAATTCGATGCGGACGTTATCAATAAATTTAGCAAGAAGAGAGCAACAAGAATGATCTGTTCAATAGATAATATAGTTTCATATCGTTGTGGTTTAAATCATTTAGGAGATGGAAATTTTTATGTTATCGTAGCAGGAAAATATTTGGAAAAATTACAAAAAGAACTTGGAGATGAAGTACACTATACTATCGAAGAAGATCCTGATCAACTGGGTGTTGACATGCCAGAAGTCCTCTCCGTTTTTCTCGAACAAGATCTGGAAGCTAAAGATATATTCAATACGATAACAGATGGAAAAAAAAGAAGTTTAATTTATAGTGTTATTAAAATAAAAAATATCGACAAACAGATTAAAATAATAACAGAATTCTTAACCAAAGAGAAACTAAAACTAAACAAATCATAAAATGACTACCAAATACTTTCATATCATACCCCTACTCTTACTAATCAATATTGTTTTTAGTCAAAATGTAAAACAAGAAAAAATGGAACTACTAAACTTTATGGTTGGCGAATGGATTGGTACCAGCAAAGTGTATGAAAATGGTAAACTATCTAAACAAGGTTCCGCATATGAAAAAATAACCTATGATTTAGATAAGAACATTTTGGTGATTGAGTTGAATACAGAATTTTTACAGTTGCACACCATTATTTATTATGACGATAAAGATAATACATATTATTACTACCCATTTTCTAAAAGAGGAGTTTCCAGATATCCTGCAATATTTACAAATGGCCAATTCATAGTGAATAGTAACCAAACAAATCGATTTATTTTTAGTAAAACTTCAGACGGTGGTTTTCGAGAATATGGAGAACGGTTGGTAGATGGAAAATGGATCAAATATTTTGAGGATACATTTAAAAACACCCAATAAAACAATGCTCTTACCAAAGCATCACAAATTATAATGTTTTTATTTTCCTTTAATTTATATCATTAGTTTTGCGTCCTTTTCTTAAAATAACTGTACAATGAACAAAACTTTATATGACTTGACCAAAGAAGAATGGAATACACTGTTCCCAATACAATTAGTTGATCATAATCCCGAATGGAAACTGATATATAATAAGGAAAAGAATAGAATTCTTACTAAAGTGGGAAGTGAAAAAATTTTGCGTATAGAACATTTTGGAAGTTCATCAATACCTACTATTAAGTCCAAACCCTATATTGATTTGATGATGGAAATTCCAAAAAGTCTTTTATTCAATAAGGACCTGATTGAACAATTCACAGAATTAGGGTATTCACATTTTGAAGTTCCTGCTCGAGAAAATATTGAAGCATACTCCTCATTTGGAAAAGGATACAATCTGAATGGAGTAAAAGAACAAATATTTCATATCCACATGTGCCCTGAAAACAACGTAATGTGGAAACAAATAGCATTTCGAGATTATTTAATTTCTAATCCAGACAGAGCTAAAGCATATGAAAACTTAAAAATTGAATTAGCATCCAAATATAAAAATGACAGAGGTGCATATGTGCTTGGTAAAACAGATTTTGTCAATGAAACATTGCAAATCATTCAAACTAAATCTCAGTAATAAAATTAAACAAATGTATATTTCACAAATTTGCTACCTTAGTAAGAAATAGAAGACTTCTTAAGAAAATTCTACAACTGCTTGCAAACGAGATCTTAAATCATTAAAAGAGCAACGACCAAACTTAATGAAAGCATGAAATATATCATACTATATATCTTTCTGATCACTATAAGTTGTTCTAAAAAGACTAAACCTAGTACACTACAAGCTTCTACCGAAAATAGCAAAAATCTAATTGCCACTCTAGATACTATTTGGACTACAGAGCAACAACCTATAAGAAGAAGAGATTCTCTAATGAAATTATATGGAGTCGAATCTGAATTAGTGAAAGAACAACAAAATCTCTATGAACGAAATCACATAGTGAATGAAAGAAAGGTCAGGAAAATTTTAGACACCTATGGATGGCCAACTAAACAAATGATTGGAGAACGAGGCAATTTGATTATAAGCAATGTCATTCAACATTCTGACAATGCAATTGGAATAAAATACCTTCCATTAATGCGGCAAGCCGTAAAAGAGAAAAAACTGGAAGCTCGCTTTTTAGTTAGAGCCGAGGACAGAATCGCAACTAAAAAGGGAGAATTACAAGTTTATGGTGGCCAAATGAAATATTATCCTGAGACTAAAAGTTTTAACGTCTGGCCTGTTCTTGATCCTAAAAATGTAGATAAAAGAAGAGCTAAAATTGGACTCCAACCCATCGCAGTATTTCTTAAGAATAGATTTGATTTTGAATGGAATTTAGAAGAGCAAATAAAGCGAACCGAGGAATTCTTACAAAATCGAAATAAATCAAATAAAGGCTTTGAAGAATAGTATGAATTTGAAAACGGATAGAATTTTACTTCGTAAAATTATAAGTTCGGATATTGATGATGTTTTCAGAGGACTTTCACATCCAGACGTTATAAAACATTATGGAGTGAATTATAAAAGTTTGGAAGAAACAAAAGAGCAAATGGAATGGTTTTTTGAACCTAAACAACAATGGTTTGCTATATGTTCTATAGATAACCAAACATTTTTTGGTGCT
>NZ_WEKL01000020.1 GCF_019295435.1 Aquimarina litoralis | reverse complement strand
GCACAGCTACAAGCACACGCCTATGCACGAGGCACTGATATCCACCTGGCACCTGGACAAGAAAAGCATTTGCCGCATGAAGCCTGGCATGTCGTACAACAAAAACAGGGACGGGTGAAGCCAACCATGCAGTTTAAAGGAAAAACACCTATTAACGATGATGTAGGTCTAGAGAAAGAGGCGGATGTTATGGGAGTAAAAGCCCTACAAAATAAAAGCCACAATATTGATAATCAAAAAAAATGGACCAATAGTAGTGCTGTGAACAGGGAAACACCTATCCAACGAAAAACAGGCATAGAACTAGAATTACATGTACCCGTATATGGTAAGGTTGAATATGAAAAATCAAATGCCCCAAATTTCAGTAAAAAATCTTATGGAAAAGGACTAACAGGCACGGATTATGAACAGCTACGAAATTTTTTGGGTGGAGGATTGAAGTATGGAGTCAAATATGGAGTGAGTCAGGATGATTTGTATGATATTTCTGCCGATCACGGAGAATATCAAACAGTACATTCAAGCTTAATCAAGCATTTAAAATTAAAAGGATATTTATCGAATTGGGATAAATTTAAACCTGAGGCAATGACTAATATAGAATATAGAAGTAGACCATTTGAAGAAAGAAAGAGAGGAGAAAATTATTGGTTTCATAAAATGGCTGGTGATATACAACATCATGCTCAGGATACTGCTAATAAGGCTACGAGCAACAAGATGAATACGTTAAAATCACCTGTTGAGAATCTTTATACCGGTGTTCCTGTAGAATCTTTAGAAAAATTATTGAAAGGTGATTCTGAGGGTACGAAAATTATAAAGGAACTTACAAATATAAAGCCAAACATTCTTATACAGACAAATACAGGGGTTTTACCTTCAGAAATGGAGGAGTTTTTTAAAGAAGGAGGTGATAGGATGATAAAGAATAAAAAATCACCAACTCCTTCTGTTATAGCTGATATTTTAATAAGTTCAGTAGAGGTAGTAAAAGGATTAAGTGAATTAGTGGTTAAACTATGCTCTAAGCAAAATAAAAATGTCACAAAGGAAGAAATAGAAGCGGTTAAAGGATGGATCCTCTTACTAGCACAATATATATTTGGATATGAATTACAACAAACTAACTATTTGTCAGAAGGTGTAACATCCAAAGCCCTGTTGCCGTATCTTTCTAAAACTCCAGTAAAGACTTCGTTACGGGCATTGCCAGACGCCATAAGACCATTCATGGCAGAAGAAGGTGTAGGTAAATTTTGGAAAACGCTATTATCAATCAAACTACCAAAAGTCATTAAAGAGCACGATTTAATAACTAGAAGGAAATTAAAACCTAGAGAATCGCAACAAAATATTAAAAAGGTGTTATCACCTGATCCGACAACTTGGGTGTTAGGATTGTTTAATCAAACTACAAAGAAAGTAACAACTATAAATTCAGGAAATCCTTTAGGGTTGGATAAAGAAGATGAGGGTCAGAGTGGGGAGTTGAGTTTTGGTGGACAGCATGGTATTGTCCTGGAAGATCGATATAATAATTCTAAAATAGATGATCCGTACGCTATTGATAAGATCGCAGAAATGCTTAGAAATGAATGGGAATTAGCAAAAGAAAGACGTATGAAATCCACCACAACTTCTGAAGTCGATTTTTCGCTTCCATTGCCAGAATGGGAAGAATTAAAAGAAAAAGTAAAAGAAACAAGTACATTGCTTAAAGATGCTTTCGAAAAAAAGTCAATCAAAAAACCTTTCTATATAAAACAAATGAACCTGTTATTTACTAAACTAGATGAAGCAGTAAGTCAAGATAAAACATTTATAGAAAAAACAATTAAGTATCTAGATGAAGTTAAAAATATTCTTGAAGGAGAATCTTAAAACAGATAGGGAGTTATTAATTTATAAATAGATAGTCAACGATGAGGTCGAAAATTTATACCACTCTGCAGCCACGAGAAAAGGTGCTTCTAGGAACACAAAAAGGGTTTGTTACCAATGGAAGTGCTACTATTCAGGATAACCGACAGATTACTACACTACAGCGCAAATTAAAATCAGGAATAGAGAATATTGAACAGGGAAAAACACCTATCCAACAAAGGACGAATAACACAGGTCTTCCAACTAATCTTAAATCCGGTATCGAAAACCTCTCCGGCTATAGCATGGATGATGTAAAAGTACATTACAACTCCAGCAAGCCGGCCCAATTACAAGCCCATGCCTATGCACAAGGCACCAATATCCATCTGGCACCGGGACAAGAAAAGCATCTACCGCACGAAGCCTGGCATGTGGTGCAGCAAAAACAAGGACGGGTACAACCTACGATGCAGTTAAAAGGCAAGGTTAACATCAACGATAATAGAGTGTTAGAAAAGGAAGCGGATGTGATGGGTGAAAAAGCTTTAGAAGGTAAGTTTGGACAAAATCATAATACCGAGGCTAAGAATTCTTCTTTCCAGAGTAAAGATGTTATAAAAGATCGTTTTGACGTTTTGAATAATCGAAAGGGAGTAGTTTCAGATACAGTAAATACAGGTGCACCTATACAACTTAAAATCAATATTTGCCTAGAAGAGCAGTTTGCTATAGAAAATATAAATCAATTGAAAGAATTTTATGTAGAATGGGGAGGCAAAGAAATGCCTAAGTTTTTACAAAGAATTATTACACCAGAACTTCTAGATACTCTAGATTTAAGTATAGCAGAAAATGGTTCATTGTATGAATTAACCGGGGCTAATTTTCCTAGGACTCTAGAAGGGAGTAAGGAGGACGTAATTGTTACAGTAACTGAATATTTGAAAAATGCGGGAAGAGGATTTACCTCATTAGAATACAGGTACCATGTTACCAAACTAGAAAACCTCCCTAGTATTAGAAAAGATGGACTTGTTCCTCCCAGGTCTGCTGGGCGATCAGGCTTCCTTGATGGAGAATTTACGGAACTCACTAGATCACAATTTTGGTATAGGACAGTAAAGCCTATTTTCGAAGAAACCAAGGATAATGAAAACTTAACAAGTGAAGAATTACATAAAATCATCGAGTTAACTGAGTATATGGAAATAATGAATTCTGGAGAGGATGTTTATGCTACTATATCCTACGACACTATATCTAAATATATTACCAAATATTCAAATGTTAACTCAAAAGATCGTGCAGACGATGTCGCTGTTTTAAGATTTAAATTTGCCGATCAAGCATGGGTGCCAGATATACAAGACGCTGTATATAGTACACAGAAAATAAATAAGGTTATCCCTCCAGAAGTTATAGAATATGTCGAATTGAAAAATATAACTAAAGACAATATTGGGGAATACATGGATTCAGAAATTATAAAAAATTTGAAAGGATGGACTAATTTGTAAACAGCATTGGTTATGCTGATCCTACCAAGTGTTTTATTGCGAATATCCGGATCACCTGGATTTATAATCTGTGCATTTAACAGCTATTAATTTTAATAAATGAAGTAAAAAAACAATGAAAGCACCATTAGAAAATGTACAAAATTCCGAAAAAGACATAGTACAACGGGTACAAAAAGAACCCAGTACCGGTGGAAATGCTGCAATTGCAGATAACCGACCGGCTATAGCAATACAACGAAAATTACAATCTGCGATGGGAAGTGCTGATGACATCAATAATCCGATCCAACGAAAGAAAAACAACACAGGCTTACCAGACAATCTAAAAACCGGCATCGAAAACCTATCGGGTTATAGTATGGATGATGTAAAAGTACATTACAACTCCAGCAAACCAACCCAACTACAAGCGCATGCCTATGCACAGGGTACCGATATCCACCTGGCACCAGGGCAAGAGAAACATCTACCTCACGAAGCCTGGCATGTGGTGCAACAAAAACAGGGACGGGTAAAACCAACTAGACAACTTAAGAGTAAAGTTTTTATTAATGACGACACAGGGCTAGAGAAAGAGGCGGATTTGATGGGTGCTAAAGCTCTTCAAAAAAAACCATCATTCAACACGAAATTAAAATTACAGGATCATGGCGGTTTGAGTAATAGTAAAACGCCGGTACAACTAAAGACTGGATTTGAGGTAGAATTAGATATTCCTGTATATGGGAATCCCAAGAAAAAAATAGTAAAAAAAACAGATTCCAGAATTACAGAAGATGATCTTTTTCAAATCGAAAGGTATTTAGGAGGGGGATTGGGCTATGGGAGGTCTTACGGGGAAGATAAAAACGGTTATTTTGAAGTTACAGCAGATCATGGAAATCATTCCATACAACATCGACAATTGATTAATAGTTTGTATAAAAAAGGATATATCAATAGTGATAAACTTCCGTCAATGTCCAACATAGAATATCGAACACCAGCCTTAGAAGAACGAGAAGAATCCTCAGGTAAAACTATGGAAAATATTGCTGGAGCTCTTAAAACTCATGCGAATGATGCCTCGGAAAAATCGCTACAAAAGACCTCTAACTCTTTATCTGCCCCAACACCTAATTTGTATACCGGAGTACCTGTTAAGGCACTTCATAAATTAGTAGAAAAGGATGAAGAATTGAAATCATTCGTTACAGAAATTTCAAAATTTCATCCACATGTCTATCTCCAAACTTCTTCGGGAGTGCTTCCTTCCGAAATCCCGACCTTATTTACAGAAGAAAGAGAACGCATGGCACATATGGAAAGAGTGCAGAAATCACCAATAGGTAAGGCGATATTAGCAATGTATAAAAAACCTGTAGAGATTGCTAAAAGTAAAAGAACTCAGATAGAACAGCTATTGAGTAGGAATGTTGATCAGGGATATGATTTAACAGATTTAGACGACATAATGGAGCTAGATGGTTATGTAGATGCTATGGTGGGATTTGTTACTTTACTAATTCAATATTTACTAGCTCAGCAATTAGGTAGTTCTAATTATTTAGGGAGTGATGCATCCCCAAAAAACTTACTAATTCATCTGGCTAAGACAAAGGTCGAAGATTGGATACTAGCATTACCGTACGAAGCAAGGCCAAATCTTTCGAATGTGAACATCGCGAAAGATTGGGAAGAATTCTTTTTTAAGTTAGTGGATGAGGTTAATGAATATAGTATCGTTGCAGATGTAGGACTTAAAAAGGAAAAGCCAGGTTCTAGAAGAGTAATTTCTAACGACCATAAAAAATGGATCATGATGGTTTTGAGAGGAAAGAAAGCACCTACAATAACACCTGGAAAGACATTAGGACTGGATGACGGGCAAGAAAATTTACCGGGAGCATTAACAATTGATGGAGAACAAGGGATTGTTTTAGAAGACAGGACACTATTAACAAAATTGGATGTAAAAATATATGACATCGCTAATCTAGATAAAACATTAAACGAAGAATGGAACAGAGCGGTGGAAAGAAGGAATAAGTCTCTCCAAGATGAAATGATTTAAGTTCAATAGGGATTTTACTTAATGACACCTAGATATAACCGAGGTTAAGCTTACTTTTTAAAAAGATAACCAATAGATTTAAATACAATTATTCCATAGGGAGTTGTATCACAACATATATAACAATGAAAGCATCTATAGAAAAAACCCAAGAACCCCAACAAGAAACTGGGCAGTGTGTACAACAAGAACCCAGTACCGGAGGCGAAGCCATGATTGTTGATAACCGACCGGCTACCATAACACAAAGAAAGCTGCGATCTGCTATAGGTGGTGGTGATCCTAATACTCCTATCCAACAAAAAACCGATCAAAAAATATTTGGGAGAAATAATACAGGCCTACCCGATAAACTAAAAGCAGGCATCGAAACGCTATCTGGGTATAGCATGAATGACGTGAAAGTACATTACAACTCCAACAAACCCGCTCAACTACGAGCTCTTGCTTATGCCCAAGGTACGGATATCCACTTGGCACCAGGACAAGAAAAACATTTGCCTCACGAAGCCTGGCATGTAGTACAACAAAAACAAGGCAGAGTAAAACCTACCATGCAGTTTAAAGGGAAAACACCTATTAATGATGATGTCAAGTTAGAAAAAGAGGCGGATGTAATGGGTGCAAAGGCATTAAGAATAAAAACGAAAGATGAAATGCCCAAGAACTCTGGTGCAGACGTTCATTCAAAATCTCATGGTACTACGCTGTCTTCTCCTAATATAATTCAAACCCGACCTGTAATCCAGCGTTTAATGTCTGAGAAAGAATGGAAACGAATTACTAGTATCTTACCTATTACAAGAAACATAAAATTATCTCCAACTCTTAAAAGTATTGATGTAGCAGTTGCTCAGTATCATAAAAATTCAAATGGCAATAAAGAAGATACGATAAAAGCTCTCCAAACAATAAAGGAAAAAATAGTGTTGTTCAGAAAAGCGAAATCAGGAAAGCTAAGTAACAAAGACAAAGCTGTTAGTTATTTATATCTCGAAGTAATTAAAGAGCTCTCTACGTTAGGGGTTCATGATCAAATCGAATATTTTGAAGCCTTATCACCACAAGAAGAGCTAGAACTCGAATTAGAATTGGAGGCATTAAACATAGAAGAAAGTAAAAACGAAACTAAAAATGAAGATCATGATCTGTCAGAATTAACCCTTCAAGCGGATCAAGAGTTAGAAAATGAACTTACATATCAGAATAATCCAGTCGAAAAGGCATTAGAGGACGTGCGTGAAGCAGTTCTAAAATGTACCAACGTGCTGGGAGGGTCTGCAAAAGTATTCGAGGCAAAAGCAGCAGTAGGTTCTATGTTTATAGACCTGACTATTGATTATTTAAAACATTTTATTGTTCTGGCAAAAAGAAACATTCCTCTTCTCGAAAAGCACGAACAAAAAATTGCACCGGAGTTTGCAGAATTAATAGAGCATATAGAAGAAATCAATGAGTTGTTAACATCGCCAATAGAACAATATGATGACGAAGAACTTTTAAAAGAACTTACTACTTTTTCCATCGACAGAGGTCAAGAAAACACGCAATCATCAGAGGAAGACAAGGAACTCGAGGATCTTCAGATTGAATTGGATAATGAGTCAAAACAAAGTACATTTTTAGAACTGGAAGACCCTGATGAATTAGAGCTTACCATGGTGGAAGCAAAAGCAAATCTGGTAAAACTCAAAAAGGTTAAAAAGAGTTTTGCTTTGTTCATAGGAGAAGAACAAAAACTGAGATATACCTATCATAAACCGTTTGAGGAGTATTTTAAAAAGCTTGAAAATGAAGCATTGATTGATGAAGAAATACTTCAGGAACTCATAGACGGAAAAAGTGGAACTGTGGATACTATTAAAGAAAACCTACTCCTACATATTAATAATTTAGCGCAGGATCTGGGGGAGAATGCTATTGATACGCAACATGATACTTTTGATAGTCTTGTAGATATGACCATTAAGAATGCTGCAGAAGAAGTTTTTGGGAAACATTTAGCCGCGATTGAAGTAGAAAACCAAGGGATCACGTTTTTTATCTCGGGTGATGCCAAAGAAGACGCTCAAACTGTTACAGGCCAATTTGATTTTAGCCAAGGGGGAGAAGCTTTATTACACCTTTTTCAAAGAGTTCTGGGTGCATCCACCGTATATGATGTGTCAAGTGCCAACTTAGGAATTAAGATTTCTATGGGAGCTACAGTGGATCTTTTGGCTAAATTTCTGGAGTTGGGAGCGAGTATATTTGTAGCCTTAAGAGGATCCATAAATGTCCAGGATGATCGACGTTTACGAGCAGGAGGGTTATTAACTTTGGGAACAGCAGGAAAAATAACTGCGCTCTGGAGATTTCTTAGTGCGAGATATGAAATAAGTAAAAGTATAGGGATTACAGGAACTTATGATGATTTAAAGCACTTTGTAGCACGAATTATGCAACAACTTTATGAAATTAGAATGAGTTTACAGAATGCCTATCTTAAAGAGAAGGGGGAGAGCTTTACGGATGAAGATCAAGCAGAAATTAGGGCAGCAAATGAGGATGCCGCTAATTGGGAAGCATTAAAAAGCAAAAAACCTATAAAAGTAAAAGATAGTATAAAAAATCATGAAGTCGAAGCGAGTGGAGTATGGGGAATGGTCAAAGGTAATGCGCAAAAAACAAAAAAGAAAACCACTTTCTATAAGGATAACAAAGTTGGGAAAACCGTCAAAAAGGAAGGAGCTACCTCGGCAATACGAAAATCTGTGGCTATAAAAGTTCCCGAAATCGGAAAATTTATGGGTAGTTATACCGAGACAGAAGTTCGAAATGATGCGAATCCGGATAACAACGGCGACTATCGTAATTTTAGAGTACAATTACCTAGCCTTTCTTTCTCGGAGCTTAGCTTAGCATCTTTTCGGGATAGCATCGCTGATATTGAACAGTTTTATGGAAAGGAAGAGACACCACTTCATAAAGCTAAAACTATTTTCAACTATTTAAAGGGACAATATGAGAATGCTCAAAAGGCTCCGGGACAAGCCAGTCTGTTGGAAAGTTTGAATACTATGAATGTTATACTCGAGTGGGATTGGGTAAAGACAGAGGGGAATTACCAACTTCAATATTTTCGACTAAATGCCTCGCAATCCCATTCACATTCCTTACCGTTTGGTGAAGTCCCTCTTTTTTCTACAGGTGCTATCGGTATTTCTGCAGAAGCTGGAGCAGAATTTAATGTGGATCGTTCCTGGGGTTTATATGAAAAAATGGGTTCCAATACATTGACATATCTTCACACAGTATACAATGGTTTAACTCGTAGACAAAAGGGAGATAATGATTGGATATTGTATAGAGATGCCTATGAGCGAGAAATCCTCGAGCTCATTAAAAAAGTGGGGACTAAAGATTCTATTCCCCAAAAAGAGGCTAGAAAAAATGGAATTTCAGAAGAAGTACTAGCGGCATGTGAGAATTTTAAACTGTATTCTCATGAAGGAAAAAAGAAAGAAACCTTAGATACTTTTGAGAAATATCTGGAAAAAGTTAAGAAGTCTACCGTTCAAGAAGGAGAACAAGGATGGGAATAAGAGCTAGGATAGTAAGTTTGTTATTCTCGCTAAAATAATATGAAACTAATAAAACAAATATGAAACAAATAGCGACCAATTTTTTTGGAAAAAAAGAAGATTTTGTTATGTTTTTACCAGGTGGAGTTCCATTAATATCTTATAATTCCGAGTTTCAAGTAACTGGGCTTGGAGATACAGTAGCGTTGCAGGTATCAACCACTTTAGATAAGGTAAGCATGAAAAATCTTATAGATGAAAAATTATTCCCAAATATCGAAATCCCAGAAATAAAACCACTAACCAAATATGAGCTACGATTGGATCTTAAGGGCAGTGATTCCTTAAACAATTTGTTATTCAAAGGTATGCAACAGGCTCTAGAAAAAGATCCCATTCAGATTCTGACAGAGAGAAAAGATACATCCATTCCTCCTTTTCGCCAATTATCAAACTACCGGTTGGATTCCTGGGCAATTATAGAAACTCCTTTAGCATCTCAGGAATTTATTGATCTTGCAAATAAACCCCCTGAGAAGTAAAATAGGTTGAAGGTTAGAAATGATTTGATTGTGATCACCGAAAGACAACAGCGAAGTCACAGACATTCGCAAAGTTATAGATATCTACAAACTAAGGGCTCTCCGAAGTTTGCAACTTTGGAGTGGCTTAAGTAAAAGTTTAAGAAAAGAATATGAAGGCGGACCCGTTAGGTTTTTGAATTCTACTAGGTCTTGTAAATATATGTCGCAAAATTCCTTCTATTTACCGGTTTTGTGATAGCCATTAGGTGTCTTGTGATACTACTTTTGAAGTAACATAAATAAGTATATCATGGAAGATAAAAAATCAATGTATTCGCTTAGAAAAACAATTGGAATTTTGGGATTGGCATTGCCATTATTACTTCTGGCAGCGCATCAAGATTTACTCTCTAGTATGAGTCATTATTATTATACCACAGGAGGTGTGTTTTTTATTTTAATATTATCAGCTTTTGGCTTGATCTTAATAAACTATAGAGGATATCCGAAAAAAGATGGAGAGCTCATGAGTGATCGTTTGATCACAACGATTGCAGGAATATGTATTTTGGTAACTGTACTGGTTCCCACCAAATCAGAAAACCCACTTGGAACTTTATTTTTTACAGATTCCCCTTATTTGTTTGGTCACGAATCTAATGGACTTCTAGGGGCTATCCATTTGTTAAGCGCAGCTTTCTTCTTCTTTCTATTGGGATATATGAGTTTTTACAAATTTATATTAAATCATAATGCTTCGGCCTCCAGAAATAGATTGTTTCGCAGAAGTGGTATGATCGTATGGGCATCAGTAGGAGCGCTTATTGTAATTTTTGCAATAGAAAAACTCCTAAAAATCAATATGGATGAGGTATTTCCTGCATATACCTTTTGGTTAGAATGGGTAGCAGTATATGCATTTGCAGTAGCTTGGTTGGTAAAAGGAAGAATTGATAAGGATATACATGAAGTTGTGAAAAAAATTACAGATCGGGATGTATTATCAAACTCAAACAAGTGATGATACATATCCCAGTACTACCTTACTGGTTCTTCTACATATTGTAAAGGAATCAATGCTAGAGATGTAATCAAAGTGTCTTTTTTGCAGATATACCTATTAAAATCGATTTATTCATGATCCTGCAAGACGTTCAAAAGTCAAAATCAGCAAATGTTTCATGGTACATAATTCCCTTTTAGCTCTTCTTTTTCCTTTTCATAGAACTTGTTTTGGGGATGCCTACTTGTCCAATTTACTTTAGCTGTAAAATTATAAACCTTTTAAAATAGATAATTATGAAAACAATTCAGAATTTCAAACCCCTTTTTATAACGGTTGTAGATTTTATAAAGGAACTACCTACTGCTTGTAGTTATGCCATACATAGATAGTGACAAAGAAAAATTACAAGGAAGTTATAAGAAGACATTTCTACGATACAAGCGGCTTCAGCTTCATAGCCTGAATAGCCAAAAACAAGAATTTGTTTATGATTTCGACAAATGAGGAGAAAGTAAAAATCAAATATAACCAAATGACGCAATGTAATTTTTCAAAGAAACTTTATTGCTTCAAAATCATCTGGAAAAAACTGTCGCAATTTTCCCTCTATTTACCGTTTTTGTGATAGCGATTGTATAGAACTGCCAGTAATTTTGGGGTATTAATAATTGTAAATTCAATAAGGTATGAAAGCTACGAGTATTGCCAAGCATGAGAAAAACTTTTTTGATACTGGAAGAGATACAGCTGGTAAGGAATTTGTTTTAACACCAAGTTCGGTTCCGATCAAAGGAAGTCACGAAAAGATGCCATATGTACAATGCCGCACAAAAAATGGAGACACTTCTTTTTATGTAAAAGAGAAACATACTAAAAATCAAATTGTGTTGCATTATACGGCTGGTTATCTAAAAGGAGATGTAGCAGCATTATCCAGACCAAACCATAGAGTTTCGGTACCATTTATTATCGCTAGAAATGGAACAATTCTTAATATGTGGTCTTCCGCTTTTTGGGCATATCATTTAGGTTCCAGAGCTGTGGGAGGAAACACCAATGGAGGAAGAAGAACCATCGCCATCGAAATGTCGAATATTGGATTTTTGAAAAGAATTGGAGATAATTTGGTGACTGTTTATAATGACAATGATGTGTATTGCCATATACGCGAAACACAGTTTTATACTCAATTAGATATCCCGTTTAGAGGAGAACAATACTTTGCTACTCACACCGCCAAACAATACAAAAGCTTGTCTTTGTTACTTCGATATTTAACTGCTGAGTATGATATTCCTGCAATGTTTTTACCTGAAGATAAACGATATGGAATTGTGGCAGAAGAAGAATTAGTAAATTTCAGAGGAATTACATCTCATGTAAATTATAGACCTTCTGGTAAATGGGATATTGGTCCTGCCTTTGATTGGGATAAATTAATTAATCAATTATAGTTTATTGTTTTTGTCTAGAAATAAGTTTAAAAAAAAGGACAATTAATCTAATTATGATATTCAATTAATACAACGTTCCAAAGCAGAGCTTTGAAAATCTTTTTCACCAGTATAAGATTTATTTTACGTTTAAAAATTTTGAAACCTTGGAAGAATTTTAGGAAAGTAAACCTGGTTTTTAGTATTACTAAAAAACACCTTGAAAAAGTGCCTTTTCTTTTGTTTCGTTTTCTTTGGGTAAGCAAAGAAAATGAAAAATAATTTGGATAGATATTTATTATCAAAAGTCGGAAAATTACTTCAATTTGCCGTTTTTGTAATATAAGATAAGGGGTAATTCCCTGTAATTTTGAATCAAAATAATACCAATTCTAATATGAAATTACTGAGATACTAAATTGAGCTATTTTGAGTTCAGGCAAGGCATAAAATTTATGGATAGCCATAGCTATCGATAAATTTTGTAACGAAGCATCAAATCAAAAGAGACAGTTTTATACGGTTATTTCTTATGAGAAATGTTATAATCCCTAAGATTCATTAAAACTCCCTTAAAATGAAACAAATTCAAACGCAAGTAACGCTGGTGTTAGTTACAGTACTACTTTATAGTTGTGCTAGCTACGGACCTAAAAACAAAGACCTTACAGGAGTGTTGTCAAATACACAAAGAAACCTGATAAGTCTACAGGAAAAAATTACTGCTTCTAAAGAGCCTAATGTAAAAGAAGCTTATGAAAAATTAAAATTAAAAAGTGAAGAGCTATTTCCAGTATTGGAAAATTGCAATGATAAATATGCACTCACTCCAGAATATGTAGCAACACTAAAAGAAACAGAAAGGAGATTAAGTGATATGGTCAAAAATTATGAAACGATTTCTGATAAGAAATATCTTATCAATGCAATCTATCAGGATTATGATGCCAAATTGCAAACTATCAATAATACTGCTAAAAATGACGCAACAACAAAAATTAAAGTAATTGTAAATTCAAATGAAGAAGAAGGGTTTTTTGTGTTCGGAAAATTGTCCTTTGAGCAGGGACAGGATATTAAAAGATTTCGGTTTAACCAACCTACTCAGAACGCTGTTCAGGATTTTGTGCCTGGGTATTATCTATTTTGGCTAGAAAAAGACGGCAGAGTAGGAGTACCAGAACTACATCTTATCATGAGTAGTAGCGGAGAAGAAGAAAAAACATTGGTATTACAAACCCCAAAATAAAATATCATGTTAGTGACAAAATTAAAAGAAGTTTGGAAAGAAATCACCTTGTTGAGTACCTGGATAGCGTCGGTAGCAGGAGCATTTATTATCCCATTACCATCTTGGTATGCGTCAGATGATAACACTGCATTTTTGATGAAATTTGGAGTTTTCATTGCTACAGCACTAGCAGGTTTCCTGATTCTATATTCTTTAAAAAATAAAATGGTTCAAACGTGGATGCGATTATCCATTAATTTTATTCTCATTTTAATAGGAACTTATGCAGCCTATCATTTTACTAGAGAAGCAAAAACATTACCTTATCTAAAAAAAGATATCGTAATTGGGAATGAGTTTAAAGACACCAATCCTTTTGAGGCATTCGAAGCTTCACATGGATTTTTACCTGCACGAAATGAACAAATGATGATTCTATTAGGAGATCCTGAAAAGGCTTGGACCAAAGAAAGCATTATGACTAATAGAATACAGCTCATGGTATTATTGTTTTTGTGCTATCTATTTTCTGCAGGATTTATTATCTCCTTTTGTAATCTGATGATTTTATATAAAGAGAAGTATACAATCAAAGTAGAAGAAAAGAATGTGGAAAAACCTTAAAAAAACGATCTAAGTAAGAAGGGGTTTTTAGGTTGTACGTAAATATATGTATACGATCTACTTGATAGGATTATCATTTTACCATACTAAATGTCGGAATATTACAAGTCTTTTGCGTTTATGTTATACCATGTTTTTAAGAACTGATTTAGTTTTGACCAGAATAATTAAGTAGCTTTATTATTTTAATGTTCTTTAATTATATCTTGGTAGTTGATTTCTATGAAACCTTTTGATCATGTAAGTACACTTTTTTTGCTGTTGTGATTCAAAATCAATTAGGAAAAATAACATCGAGTTAAAACTTTAGTAAAGCTTTTTATATGGATGTGTATTCTTTCTTCAAAACAAACCTTTTGTTAGTTGTTCTGTGTTGTTTTTCATTCCTAACACAGAGCCAAACGGTAAAAAAAGATAGTATCTCAGAGGCTCTTAAGCAACAAATTAAACAGGCGAAATCAGATTCTTTAAGAATCAATGGGAAGTTGGATTTAGCTGGAAGAATGGCCCGTTTTAATCTAGATACGGCAGTAGTTATCATTAAAGATGTTCAAAAAGAAATTGAAAAACTTGATCAAAACTCAGCATTTTATAAAAAGACAAAATTTACAGTTTTAAAAAGTTTTGCCGCTGTAGAAAGTATAAGAGGAAACTTCTCAAATGCACTAGAACAGCAACTGAAAGCAGTAAACTATAGTATAGAAATAAAAGACTCTATAAGTTTAGGGATTGTTTATGGTGAGCTGGCCTACACCTATCGAGGACTAAAAGATTTAACCAATGCCGAAAAGTATTATCGATTGGCCTTCAAAATACAAGAAAAACATAGTACCCCAAGAAATTTTGCATTAACTCATCATAGTTTAGGATTTATTTATATCAAGACTAAAAAATTGGATTCTGCCCTATTCATGTTCGAAAGAGCAAAAAAAATTAATCCTACTAAGAACAATATTTTAACCGCAGAATCAAATATTGCAACGGTTTATAAAGCCCAAAAGAAATATGACAAAGCATTAGAAACTAATAAAAGATTTATAAAATTAAGTGATCCCAATAATTATCCCAGAATGGGAATCGCCTATGCCAATTTGGCTTCTACCTATGGATTCTTAGAAGACTGGGAGAAAGCATTGAAAGCAGTAGATTCAAGTATTTACTATAATAAATTCTTAGAAAAGAAACTACAACTGGTAAGAGCTTATAAGTTTAAGGCGGAAGCATTACATCATTTAGAAAAATATAAAGAAGCGTATACCTATCAAGCACTTTATAAGGTGTATTTTGATTCAGTAAACAATGTAGCAGAACAAAAGCGTATAACCGAATTAGAACTAAACCATAAGTTTGATAAAGAAAGAGAAATTGCTGCAGTAGAGCTTACAAATGAGAAATCTAAGAAGACATTATATGTGGTTTTATTTCTGGTTGCCATTATAGCAGGAGTTATAACCTTGTTGTTGGTAAGAAAAAATAACAAACAGCGATTGCAATTAGCACAAAAAGAGCTCGAACTAAAAGAAGTGGAAAAACTAAAATCCGATTTGGCGTTAGCGAATCGAGAAAACGAGCTCAAAAAAGTAGTGATCGAAAACTCTATCACCGAAGAAGTACTCAATAAAACCTTAGATGATATCAAAGAGATCATCACATTCCAAAATGAAAAGGAGCGACAAGTAGCTTTACGTTCCTTATCAGCAGATTTACTTTCAGAAAAATCCTCTCAGAAATCAGTTTCCAATATAAAAACCTACGTGGATCAAGTACATATGGATTTTAAAATATATTTGGACACAAATTACCCAATATTAACTCCTAAAGATAAAGAGCTTATTTACTTGATGAAAGCAGGCTTAAGCAGTTCGCAAATTAGTAAAGTTTTGAACACCACATTACCTGCCATTAGGTCTAATAGATATCGCCTACGTAAGAAGTTAAACTTATCATCAAGCGAAGATATTATTGAATTTCTTGATCAAAAAAAGACTTCTTAATAGTATTAATACGACATTGTAATTATCTGTATTTCAGGTTTTTGTAAAACCTGTCACGCTTTTGAGACCCCCATTTTTTTGTTTCTAATTGACTTCGTTATGTTCTTTGTTACAAGAGTATGATGCACAAAAGTGCTGTTGAGAACATCGTCATTATAATTAGAAATGCCTTTATGAAACCACCCACTCAATATGCCAAAAGCGGTGATATAAATATTGCATATCAGGTCTTTGGATCTGGTCCTGTAGATGTTATATATGTACCAGGTTGGATTTCTAATATAGATTGGATGTGGGCATGCCCAGAATTAGTTACATTTTTTACAGCCTTGGGAAAAGTGGCTAGAGTGATTGTTTTTGATAAAAGGGGAACAGGCTTATCCGATAGAATTAATGAGTTTTTTACATTAGAAGAACGCACGGAAGATATCAAAGCGGTTATGGATGCCATACACTCCGAAAAAGCAATATTGTTTGGGCATTCTGAAGGTGCTAGTATATCCGCTTTATTTAGTGCTACCTATCCTAATCGTGTCACTGGTTTGATGACTTTTGGCTTTTTTGCAAAACGACGTTTTACAGAAGATTATCCTTGGGCACCAACAGATCAAGAGCATCAAAAAGTATATAATACAATTGAGTACAACTGGGGAAGTGAAGAGATGAATTTACAATCTCTGGTACCATCCAAGGCTAATGACAACGAATTTATGGATTGGTTCTATAGTTATTTCAGATTAGGAGCAAGTCCTGGTACAGCTTTAACACTTACTAAAATGAATACCACAATAGATATAGTGGACATTTTAAAATATATAAAAGTACCTGCGCTGCTCATGCAACGTACCGATGATATTGATGTAAAGGTAGAAGAAGGTAGGTTTATAGCTGCTCATATTCAAGATGCAAAATTTGTAGAGTTTGAAGGAAATGATCATTTGTTCTGGGTAGGAAATACGCAAGCAGTTCTGGATGAAATGATTTTGTTTATTAAAAAAACTAAACCTGTAAAAAAGTTAAAAAAAAGACTAACAACTATAGTATTGATTCATTTGAATTCTCCACTAAAGATTAGTGATAGAAATCAAGTTATCGAACAGTTGACCTATCAATTTGGAGGTAGAATGTTATATAAAGAAAAGAATATTTTATTGGCTTCTTTTCATTCATCTGGGAATGCGATTTCATATGCAAACCATCTGAAAACTAGCTTACACCAAATGGATATCATTTTTACCATAGGAATATATTTAAAAGAAGCATTTCATAATTCTTTGGACAGATTAGATTCACGTGATAGATACTTGATTAAAATGATGATTGCCCAAGCACATAGGAATCAAGTTTTTGTAAGTCAACCCATAAAATCATTATTGACAGGGACTAATTATCAGTTTACTCAGAAGTGCTCCATATTGGATTACCAATCATATAAGACTTCTAAACTTTATATCCTTTCTGAAAAGGCGGTAGCTGAGAATACTAGTAAAAGCTCATCGAGTCTTTATTTACTTCCCAAATATGACTCCTTTATGGAGAATTTATTACAAATTATTGATAACCATCTAGATGATCCCAATTTTGGAATAAAGATTTTGTCCAAAAAATTAGGTGTAAGTGAGCGGCAAATACAACGAAAAGTAAAAGATACTGTAGGAAAGTCACCAGTGCAGCTTATCAACACTATTCGATTGCATAAAGCAAAATCTGCTCTTATGTTATACAAATATAGTATCACAGAAATCACATTTCAGTTTGGTTTTTCTAGCCCTTCTTACTTTACAAAGTGCTTTAAAAAAGAATTTGGAATAAGCCCCACGAAACTTTAAAACCTACCGATGAAATAGCGGTATAATGTCGCATTAATGCTGGGATTTGACGGAATTGTTACACATGCGAGCTATAGAGAAAACTAGTTTTGCCTAATATTACTAGAACAAGTATGAATAGAGATCTAAAATAAAAACATAAAAGTAAGATACGTTCTAAAAGAAATGATAACCCTAATTGAATGAAAACAAAAACGTAAAGAATGTAAGAGATGGAAAAAAAATACAAAAACACAAAAAAAAATTACTTCATAATAGTGATATTCTGTCTAGTATCCTTTTGGAATTATGGTCAAAACGCAAATCCAGTTGCCATATGTCAGGATATTACGGTACAATTAGATGAAACAGGAAATGTTGTGGTTGATGCCGCATCTTTGGATAATGGAAGCTCTGATCCAGATGGCGATGGAATAACACTTTCCCTTAGTCAAACTAGTTTTACATGTGCGGATGTGAATACCCCTGTTACAGTTACCTTAACAGTAACAGATGGAAATGGAGGTAGTGATAGTTGTACTGCAGTGGTTACAGTAGAGGACAACATACTTCCTGTTTTGGAATGCAGGGATATAACTGTAGAGCTGGATGAAAACGGTAGAGCTAGTAGTAATGTCTTTGTTACTGGAGCTATAATAAATCGTAGTGACAATTGTGATGTTGTAGGAAGTGTTGGAGTAACTGGTCCTGGTTCCTTTAGCTGTAATAATTTAGGTACTTTTCAAAGAACAATTTTCCAGGATGATGTAAATGGAAATCGAACCAACTGTACGTTTGTGACTACAATAGTTGATTTGTTACCGCCAATAGTAGCTTGTCAGGACATAACGGTTCAACTAGAAGGAAATGGTCAAGTATTGATTACCGCTACAGAGTTAGATGCAGGGAGTACTGATAATTGTACGATTGATAGCTTTGCCTTAAGCAGAGATACGTTTGGGTTTGCAGATTTGGGTGATAACGAAGTTACGCTAACCGTAACTGATATAAGTGGTAATGCTGCGAGCTGTACTGCAATAGTTACCATATTGGCGGATGATTTTCCAGTAGCGCAATGTCAGGATATTACAGTACAATTAGATGAAGAAGGAGCAGCCACAATAGCTGCTACGCAGGTAGATGCTGGTTCTACGGATACAGTAGGTATTGCTTCTCTTTCTGTTACCCCTAGTAGTTTTGATTGCTCTAATATAGGAGTCAATGAAGTAACACTAACGGTAACCAATACTCTTGGGAATGTATCCACATGTACGGCAATGGTAACGGTAGAAGATATCACTGCTCCAGTTATTAGCTGTCCAGAAAATATAATACTGGATTGTCCAGACGTAGTAACCTACGAAGTAGCAGTTTCTGATTGTAGTTTTTCAGAAATTCCAGCAGCTCTGGATGGTTTTACCTTATTAGGAACTTTTGGAACAAGTACTTATTTCATATCAGATCAGACAATGACCGCTTCAGAGGTTTTTGAAAAAGCGCAAGAAGAGCGTTTGGATATCCTTACGATCAATAATGCTGAAGAAAATGAATTTATACAAACTTTTTTAACGGAGAATTCGATCAATAATGTAATGATTGGCCTTAACGATCAGGATGTAGAAGATACATTTGTATGGCAGAGTGGTCAACCGGCAACTTTTAGAAATTTTAACTCAGGTGAACCGAACAATGTAGGGAATGAAGATTTTGTTAGTATAATAGCATCTTCTGGTCTTTGGAATGATATTAGAGGAACTGTATCCACAAGGTTCATTGTAGAATTTCATGATTACGCTACAGGCCCTATTTTAATTAATGGACTAGCATCTGGAAACTTTTTTGAGACAGGAACTGTTTCTAATACATTTTTTGCAAAAGATAGTAGTGGTAATATAGCGAGTTGTTCTTTTGACATAACTGTTTTAAATGATGATCTCCCTGATGCGATTTGCCAAGATATTACCGTTCAACTTGATCAAAATGGTCAAGTGACTATCAATCCACAAGATGTTGATGGAGGTTCTTCAAGCTTATGTAGTCCTATTGAATCTATTTTATTAGGTGTTGGAATCATACAACCCGAAACAGCACCTGGACTCTACGCACTTGCTCCTGGATTCAATTCGCCAGAAAATAATCTTGCACATTACAATTATGATCCTATCACAGATCTTATATCTATTGAAAATAGTAATTATGGAGATACTTCCTTATCCAATACTATTAGCATAGATTACAATCCGTTAAATGGCCTAGTTTATCTTATCGCAGATTCACCAGAATCTGGTAATAGAGCGCTTTATCTCTATGACCTTAATACAAACACCATCATTGAAGACTTAGGAGATATCGCTGCTGCAAATAGTAATGCTAAGGCAAATGCATTAGTATTTGGATCCGATGGAACCTTATATATTTCGTATGGAAATGGAGAGATTAATACACTTGAGATATCTACAATGACTACCACTTTACTCACTATGGCACCCAACAATGGTGGCGGAATTGGGTTGGGATATGACTATGACTCTGATAGATTGATCTATTCCAATATAAATGATGATACAAGTGAAATTGATCTATATGATATAGAAATTACAGATGGAACGGTAACACCTTTATTTTCTTTTTTACAAGGAGGAGAAGGTGGATGTAACGGTACAGCGCAAGCTTTAGAGTATGTAGGTAACGGAAAATTTGTAGCAGGAACTACTTTTGGTTGTTCTGAAATCTATACGATCAATATTAATACACAAGAAATTCAGACACTATTGAGTCCAGATGAGTTTGTTGATGATATAAAAGCATTACTTTATGTAAGTGATACTGTTAATAGAATAGAAGAGTCGGTTACATTAGATTGTGCGAACCTTGGAGAGAATTTCTTTTCTCTATTAGTAACTACCACTAATGGTAAAATAGATGCATGTTATGCTAAAGTGATAGTAGAAGATCCTTCAGTGGCACAAATTAGTTGTCCAGCTAATCAGACTGTAGCATCAGATGAAGGAACAGATACGTATCAATTACCGGATTATTTTGCAATTGGAGAAGCAACAGCGACAGGAACTTGTGCTAATCCGCTGGTAAGTTTTACTCAGAATCCTGCTTCAGGAACACTACTTTCTAGTGGTATTACAACCGTTACACTTTGTGCAGTAGATGAAAGTGGTACCGAAATCTGCTGTAGCTTTGAGCTTACGGTAGATCCAACACTAAGCACAGAAGAGTTTGAATTTTTTAATGGAATCTCAATATATCCAAATCCTGTAGTTGACATACTTCATATTGAAAACTCGGAAAAAACTAGGTTACACAAAATAGAAATATATGATATCAATGGGAGGTTGGTGAAAACATCTTCTAAGAGTGGTTCTAAAGGTGATCTACAACTGAATGTAGCTAACTTAGAAAATGGACCTTATTTTATTAGAATACAAGGAGAAAAAGGAAGTGTAATGAAACAATTAATAAAAAGATAATACATAAAGTGAATTTGTAATTATTAGATTAAATCAATTAATATTGATTTACACATGGGGTGAAGCCCTGAATATGATGTTCAGGGCTTTTTTTATGCAATTATTTTCTGGCGGAAATTTACACGGATTATCCGCTTTTGTTCTAGATTAGTCAAAAATGTATTTATAATTTTGGTAACGCTGATGGGGAATAGAAATATAAACAGATGAAACGAACATTAAGAAATTTAAAAATTACTTAACAAAAGAGAATGTTTAAAATTCTTAATGAGAGAACAGAGTGGTTATCCCGATAGCTATCGGGATTCTCAATTTTATAATTAATTTATTATCATATAATTACTAAAATTTAAACATGTGAAAACCATAAATATTAGTACCATACTTCAAATAGTAGCTTTGATCTTTTTGGTCATTATTGGTTATATGACTTTTAACAGTAGTGAGAATTGGAAAGTACTAACCACAGAACTGGAAAAGGCAAATAAAGAACTGGAAATATCGAAGGACACACTTACTATTACCAAAAATCTTTTAAAAAACTCTAGAATAGAATTTAAGCAAATGAAGGCTCAAAAAGATTTGCTGATTCATCAGCGAGATTCTATTTTGTTCGCCTTTAAAAAGAAAAATGCAAAAGACTGGAACGAATTACAAAACATTAAAGACTCAATTCAGCAAACAAATGATCAATTAACAAAAGATCGTGTATTGTTAGAAGGATTATTCGGATTAAATCAATAACAGTAAAATTTCTGACTATAAACTAATATACCATGAATAAAATAATTGTTTTCATCTTCATTTTTTTAATGCCTAAACTCTATAGTCAAGTAGCAGATTCTTTACGAGTCATCCAGATTCCAGCTGCTTATGCAGATCATTCAGGAGAACCACTGACTGTTAAAAAGGATAGCTTATATATGTTTAAAACCGCGGATATTTTTTTAGTGAATAAAAAGTCATTTTTAGCCATCAAAAACGTATATCAAAGTACCATAGATCAGGATCGAATGACCAAAGAGCTGGTAGAAAAATATACGCAGACATTACGCAGAAATATGGACTTAGAACGTAGGTTGGATTTTAATTTTGCTAAGAGCGACAGTCTAGATTTATTAGTTTATCAAAAAACGCAAACTACTTTAGATCATACACAAAAAGCACTAGAGTACACTATAAACAGTTTGGATAAAGCTAGTACTAGTTTAGAACTGGTAGAGAAAGCCGCAAAACGACAACGAAGAAAAACTGTTTTTGAAAAAGTTCTAATAGGTATAGCTGGAGTTGGTGCTGGAATATTAATAGGAGTTTCGCTATAACGTGAGATGACTATGCTATAAAAGATGATTTTTTATTAATTTAATTAGGGGTTTATTACAATGTTGACAAAACCTGTAGTTTCATATAGGTTTTAACAATTCTTAGCGATAAGATTAAAAAAATGATAACTAGTTTTGTTTTATACTAAACCGATTACTCCTATAACCCTGATTTTAATGAAGTTTTTTGAGGTGCTCTCATATCTATCCAAGCGAAATTTTATGAGTAAAAACCTAAGTGTTTTTATTATTTTAGGATGTTTGTTGCATACTTCTTCATTTGCTTCTCAAAAACCTCAAAAGATTGATAGTCTAAAGAACAAGGCAAAAGCCTATGCTTATGAAGACACTATAAAAGTGAATCTTTTAAATACCATTGGATATGAATATTGGATTATGGATGCTAATGAATCCATACGATTTGGTTCTGAAGCATTACAACTAGCCGAAAAATTAGGGTATCCCAAAGGAATTGCCAAAGCAAATCGAGTAATAGGAGTAGCATATTGGGCACAAGGAAACCTTACACAAGCTTTACTATTTTTAAACAATTCTTATAAAGCCTATGAAAGTATAAATAATAAAGAAGGAATTGCCAATTCCACGCTTAATATTGGAATGGTGTATTCAGACCTGAAGGAATACAAAAAAGCGCAGCAATATTATGAACGGGCTATCAACGAATTTACAGCTTTAGGTTTAAAAGGAAGAATAGCAACCACATTTACCAAAATAGGAACGTCTTTGGTAGAGCAGCAAAAGTATGATGAAGCATTGAAGTATCTTACAGATGCCTTAAAAATGCACACAGATACCGGTTTTACCTATGGAATTGCAGAAGCTCACAATAAATTAGGAATTCTGTATCTCTATAAAAACGAAATTGAACAAGCGTATTATCATATCAACAAGTCTAAAGATTTAGGTAGTAAAGTGAGTGATATTGATGGATTAACAAATAACCTTATAATTCATGGTAAAATTCTAAGGCTATCCGGTAAACTAGATGAGGCGGTAACAGAAATCAGTAGTGGATTGCGATTGGCCAAAGAAAACAATCTTAAAAAGTATGAATTATTTGCTTATGAAGAATTAAAGGAAATCAAAAAACTACAAGCAAAACCTGAAGAAGCATACTATTTCTATGATAAATATATTGTGCTTAGAGATTCTCTTTTTAACTTGGAAAAGTCGAAGCAGATTGCCTATATCGAATTTGCAAATGAACTCGAAAAAAAGGATAAAGAGTTAGTATCTTTTAAAGCACAAGAGAAAAAAGATGATATTATTCAGCTTATTTTGATACTTAGTGTGATTATCATAACAATTAGTGGATGCTTTATCTATATCATTTCAGTGCAACGAGCTAAAAAAAGTAATCAATTAGCCGTAAAAACTAAAGAACTTTTAGAATCTGCTCATGCTTTGACACAAAAAGAATTAGAAAACTCAGAGTTAAAGCAAAAGGAATTAAAACAGCAATTAGATTTTAAAAATAAGGAGCTGAGTACATATACGTTGAATTTTATTAAGAAAAATGAAATTGTACAAAACATTCAGCAAACAATACAAAAAATTAAAAAATCTCCTACCGTAGAGAAGACAAAATTGATTGCTGATCTCAACAAGATCGTACGGAAAAATGTAAGTATTGATAAAGATTGGGAAGATTTTAGTCGATTTTTTGAAGATGCACATCAGGGTTTTTATACCAAATTAAAATCCAAGCATCCTGATCTGAGTACCAACGATCTAAAAATATGTTCTCTGATTAGATTAAATCTAAATGTAAAAGAGATGGCAGGTATTTTAGGAATCTCTCCAGACAGTGCCAGAACAGCCAGATATCGCCTCCGGAAAAAGTTGCAATTAGAACCAGAGCAAGAAATTTTCTCCTATTTGGTACAACTTGAAAAGAAGAATGTCTAATTATTTCTATTTATAAAGTTTTTATAATTGCTATATTGTAAAAAATTGACAATCAACACATTAATCATGTGTTGTCTACATAATGTATACGCTTTTTTAACAGTTTTGAGCAGGTCGTATACACTTTGTACTTACTGTTATTGTGGGTTTGGTGTTGTTGTTTTATAGTTTTACAGAAGTGAGTTTTACGACTTTTTATTAACCTTCTTAATACGACAGCAATGAAAAAACCAAAGACAGTATATGCAAAGAGTGGAGATGTAAATATCGCTTATCAGGTATTCGGTTCAGGACCTGTAGATTTGGTATACATTCCAGGATGGGTTTCTAATATCGATTTAATGTGGTCTTGTCCAGAGTTGGTAGACTTTTTTGAAGAATTAGGAAAGTTTGCTCGAGTAATTCTTTTTGATAAAAGAGGAACAGGTTTATCTGATAGAGTAGTAGAATTTGCAACGTTAGAAGAACGTATGGAAGATATCACTGCCGTGATGGATGCTGCTGGATCAGAAAAAGCGATATTATTTGGTCATTCAGAAGGAGGAAGTGTTTCTGCCTTATTTAGTGCCACATATCCGGATCGGGTAATTTCATTGATTGCTTTTGGAATTTTTGCGAAAAGAAGATATTCTGAAGAGTATCCTTGGGCACCTACTGATCAGGAACGCCAGGAAGTGTATGATATGATTGAGAATAACTGGGGAAGTGGTGCTATGAACTTAGAATCTCTGGCGCCTTCAAAAGCAAAAGACGAAAGATTTATGGAATGGTTAGCAAACTACTTTCGATCCGGAGCAAGCCCAAGAGCTGCAATGGTACTTACTAAAATGAATACTCAGGTAGATATTATTAATATTTTAGGATCTATAAAAGTCCCAACATTATTATTACAGAGAAAAGGAGATATTGATGTTAAGATCGAAGAAGGAAGATTTATAGCAGATCGAATTCCAGGTTCGAGATTAGTAGAACTTGAAGGGAATGATCATTTATTTTGGGCAGGTGATACCAAAGAAGTTTTAGAAGAAATAAAATCCTTTGTAGATACTATAAAAGTAGCTTCAGAACCTGTTTATGAAAGAAAGCTGTACACGTTTATGGTAGGTCATTTAAAAGCAGCAGAGGCATATCAGTATTCAGTTAGAAATTTGGTAAAGAAATTTGCAAATACCTATAAAGGTAATTTGGTTATCGATACGAAGAGTTCTTTTACCATAACTTTTGAAGGACCAAGTAAGGCAGTACATTGTAGCACAGAACTTGTAGAAGCCGTTCAAAGTTTTAATGCTCAAATTTCTATAGGAATTGATATCAGAGAATGTTCTGTTATAGACTGTATATGTGAAGAAACAGAAGATTTTGTACAGCTTGTGGCAAATCAATCAATCCCAAATCAAATTATACTTACTGAAACAGTAAAAAACTTGCTCATTGGTGTAGATATTGATTTTACAAGTCATAAAACGGTTTTTAAAACAGAACTAGGTACTTCCATGCTTTTATTCACAGCCACGAAAAAGGAAAAGTCAGAAAAAGTGATCCCTAATATTCCTAAAGTTAGAGATCCTTATAAAGACTCTTTTTTGCAAAGGGTTATCCAGAACATCAATAGTCATTTAAGTAATGATTATTATGGAGTTACAATTCTATGTAGAGAAATTGGTGTTAGCGAAAGACAGTTGCAGCGTAAATTAAAAGCAATTACCAATAAATCTCCAAATCAGTTGATTTCTTCAATCCGATTGCACAAAGCCAAAGAATTATTGATGAGTAAACAAAGTACAATAGCAGAAATAGCTTTTCAAACTGGGTTTTCAAGTCCTTCATATTTTTCTAAGTGCTTTAAAAAAGAGTTTGAAATTAGCCCTTCTGATTTGATGAGCTAAATAAATATTTGAGTATTAAAAAAGTAACAAATTCCAAAAAACACATAAAGAAAATATCTGTATATTAAGCATAAAATAAATAGCTAAGGTTTTGCCATATTTCTTCTAAAGTACGACCATAATCTATGCCTGAATATGAATAAAATTGAATAAAAATCAAGTTTTAATCTAGCTATTGTAAAGTTTTTGTTTAGTGAATAAATACAATTGAGATAAGATTTATGATTAAGTTCGGTAGCGTTTTTTAAAAATTAAACTAACCCAACTTAACTCATATTTCATGAAAAACAGCACTAAGCAAATGCGACTTAAATTTTTTGTTTTACTATTTCTAATCATTAGCAATGGTGTTTTATCTCAAATTAATAATCCCACCTTTGTGAATCAGTTATCACCATTAAATTTAAGTTATACGGTTTCCGGTTCATTGGTAAAAAAAGCAACCATTAATGTATCTACTACTTTTAATTATGCAAACCTAAGCATTCTGGCGAATGGTAAGGTTATTTTGGATAATATAGATATCATTTCTAGTGGAACTCATTCATTAAATGCTATCGTACGATTTCCTCAAACCGGTCAGGTAACACTTACTATCGCAACTCGATCGGGGAACATTACCATTAACCAATTGAATTTTCAAGATGCCTCTATCCAATATCCATTATTTACAGATGTTACCCAAGCTGCTGGAATTACAACAGGTCCGGCATTAAAATATGCAGGTCCTACAATTGCTGATCTAGATAATGATGGACACTATGATATGGTTTTGAATAATCACAATGACCCAAATAATCCTAGTAAAGTAATCTGGAATAATGGTAATGGGGTCTTTGATCGTTCTTTTAGTATAGCACGATGGCGATTACAGGATTTACATGGATCTTCTGCGGCCGATTTTGACAATGATGGAGATTTGGATTTGGTAGCAACCCGAGGAGGAGGAAATGGAACAAGCCCAAATACTCCAGATTTTTATGTTAATAATAATGGGACACTCACTTTAGGAAATGATCAGGTTGGAATTACTGAAGGTGCAAGAGGAAGATCAGCAGTCTGGGGAGATTTTGATTCTGATAATGATCTAGATTTGGTTTTACTCAACGCCCAATGGAATAATCCTAATGGAGGAAAACATGTGATCTATAGGAACAATGGAAATGGTCGTTTTGAAACTATTCGAGTTCCAAATTTTGAAAATGCTGCCGGAGATCGATTTTTACTAACTGATATCGATGGAGACCATATAGATGATTTTATTGTTTTCTTTCCAATATCTGTATGGAAAGGAAATGGGGATTTTACATTTACAAATGTAACTAGTCAGTGGATACCATCTGGAGTTCAAGGACTTCCTAGTATGCTTGCAATGGCAGATTTTGATATGGATAATGATGGAGATTTGGATATCTATATTTCCAGAGGAAAAACTTATACCCAAGTTGCGGACAAGGCGATTGATTATAATCCGGTCACTCAGATTATGCATGTTAAGGATCGAGGAGATGAAGGAAGGTCTCTTATTGATTTTACAGCAGCAGGAGATTTTACCTTGAAAAATTTTGAAGCCGTTTTTAGAAGTACCTATGATGGTGATTACCCTATATTTTTGGGTAGTGCAAAAACACGAGTTGATCTAACTCAGATCACAGGAGAACGTATTATTAAACGAAATCAGGCACAAGGTTGGCCCGCAACAAGAAATCAAAATGGAATATATATAGGTCATACAGGTAATGGTAATTGGAAATTAGAATCTGTAAGGACTGGCGTGTTATACTGGTCTATATCCTGGACTCTAGAAAGGATTAGCTCGGCTACACCAGGTTTCACTCCAAACAATAAAAATGTATATGATATTTTGCTAAAAAATGAAGGAAACAAGTTTGTAAATGTAGCTAATGACTGGAATGTTCCTTTAGGTGGAAATAGTTGGGGTGTGACTACAGGTGATTTTAATAATGATGGATTTGCAGATCTCTTTGTGAATCGATATCCGTTATTGAACGAAAGGGTATCCGATTATATGTTACTAAATAATGGGAATGGAAAGTTTGAGGTAACTACTTCTCATGGAGCTGATGATGCGGGCGAAAGCAGTCATGGAGATCAAAGTCAGGCTTTTGATTACGATCTTGATGGAGATGTAGATATTTTGGATGGAAGTGATGAACGAGGAACCTGGCATTTGTATTCGAATCAAAGAACTGATACTAATAATTATCTGATAGTAGACGTGGGATATTCTCCTAATTCGAATGTAGATCCAATTTCTGCGGAAATAAAGGTAAGAACAAACACGAAAACATTGTTCAAGCGTGTTGGTTCTTCGGGTTCCGCGCATTCTCAAAGTTTACTGAATATGGTTCATTTTGGTTTGGGTAGTGAAACTCAAATTCAAGAGGTAGAAGTAAGGTGGCGTAATGGTGAAACTAAAGTGTTTACCAATGAATTAGCAAACCAAATTTTGAGCACAGATGGTAATGTCGCCAACGAAGAAAAGGCAACTTGCGATTTGATACCAAGTACTATTCCCTTAAAACAGTCTATTGTAATTCCAGTACGTTACACGGCAAATCAAACCCGAGATATTGTGGTTTTGGCTTATGTTAATAATATTTGGGCAGGTACTGGTAAAACTACGGTTAACAAAGGTTCTGGAGTTGCTAACGTAGTAATGAATTTTTCAAGTACTCCAGTCACGGGTACAACTTATGAATTTAGAACCTCTATTAGACCTGTTGATGCTCCTTGGCAGCAAAGCATAACATTATGTACAAATGAAAATATTTCTGTCGCAAACGGAACTGAACTTGTGGATTGTTCTGTGTTACCTTCTAAAATCAGCTCAAATACAAATATTACCGTTCCAATTTACTACGCTGCAAATACCAGTCGAGATGTAATCGTCGCGTTGTGGGATACTAATTGGCTTGGAGTAGGAAAAGCAACCGTACCCGCAGGATCGGGTATCGTAAATGTGACAATTACTCTGCAAAATGCTCCTGTTTCTGGAACAACTTACTCTTTACGTGGAGCTATAAGACCTGTTGGAACAGAGTGGCAAGAAAATATTGTCACCTGTATTCAGGATAATGTAGGGGTAATCAATGGAGCAAAATCGCAAACTAATACTATACGACATAAACAACCATTCAGTATTTTACCCAATCCTTCTTATGGAGAAATTCAACTTTCAGGAGTGAAATCTGGAAAACATAAAGTATTGATTTTTGATTTTACAGGTAAGTTAGTTAAAAAGACTTTTATTGAGAATGAGAATCATACAATCTTTATCAAAGACCTGAGCAAAGGAACGTATTTTGTCAAAATCGATGATGGGTCAGAGGGAGTACAGTTTGTAAAGAAATAATACTTTTTGATAAGTCAATGTGGATTTTATGATACCTAGTTTTGTTAAACATGCCCTGAATTAGTTTTTATAATTTAGGGTATGTTTCACTGATTTACAGTTATGGAATTATAGAAAAATGGATCTTAAAATGAAGAAGCTATTGTTATCGATTTTTTTGTAGTAGCTGTGATCGCTTTATAGTCAAAATCACCAGCGTCGTTTTTAAATATCAATTTAGAACCTAATCCCACACAGTATGCCCCTGAATTGAACCATTTTTTGAGATTATCTTCTTCGGGTGTTACACCGCCACTTGGCATAATATGTGTCCAAGGACAAGGAGCTTTAATGGCTTTGATAAAATCGGGTCCTCCAATTTGAGCAGCTGGAAATATTTTGACAATCTCAGCACCTAATTCTTCTGCGTAATTAATTTCGCTTAATGTTCCACATCCTGGTAACCATGCAACTTTTCTTCGGTTACATACTTTAGCCATATCTGGATTTAGGACGGGAGAAACAATAAAATTAGCGCCATTTTGAATAAAAATAGAAGCCGTGCCAGCGTCTACCACAGAGCCTATACCCAGAATCATACCCGGTAATTCTTGATGTACCCATTTTACTAATTCGGAAAAAATTTCTTGGGCATGATCTCCACGATTCGTAAATTCAAAAACTCTGGCTCCACCATCATAACAAGCCTTTAATACATTTTTGGCTATGGTAATATCTTCATGATAAAATAGGGGAACAATTTTAGTGTGTCCCATTGTTTGTACTACTTCTATTCTTGTATATTTTGCCATGTTTATCTCTTTATTCTTCCGGTTAGATTTCCTTCAATAACGGATAGTATTTCTTCTTCGTTCACCAAATTAGCATCTCCTTCAATAGTATGTTTTAACGCGCAGGATGCATTGGCAAATTGTAATGCTTTTTGATCGTTGTAATGTAACAGCCCATGGATCAATCCGGATGCAAAAGCGTCTCCTGTTCCTATTCGATCGACTATATGAGTAATTTCTAATTCTTCAGTTTCATTAAAATTTGTTCCATCCCACATTCTGGATTTAATCTTATGCCAGTTCGCATTTAAGGAGACTCTGGTTTTGTCAAAAACCTTTTCTATGTCGGGAAAGCTTTCCTGTAAGTACTTACAACTTTTGATAAAGCAATCCGTATCATTTCCAAATTCTGTCCCGAATAATTCGTTAATTTCATTGGGGCCACCAATAAAAATAGTAGATAGTTCTGATAATTCAGACAACGCTTCTTTGGCATCAATCCCATAATTCCAAAGGTTTTTTCGATAGGCGGGATCAGCCGATACAGGAATATTTTTTTTCTTAGCAACTGAAAGCGCATTTTTTAATCCTTTATAAGCTTCTTCCGATAATGCTGGTGTGATTCCTGTCCAATGAAACCAATTACAGTCCTCTAAAATTTGCTCCCAGTCGAGATCAGAAGAATTGATCTTAGAAAATGCAGAATGTGATCTATGATAGGCAATGGTGCTTGGCCGCATTACGGCACCTACTTCCAAAAAATACAAACCTAAAGGATTGTTAGAAGTCTGCACAAAATCTGTATGTACTCCGTAAGTATTTAAGTAACTTGTAGCTGCTTTTCCAAGAAAATCATTAGAGACTGCAGAAACATGGTTCACTTCATTTCCCAATTGTGAAAGGGATATCGCTACGTTCACTTCGGTTCCACCAAAATAATATTCTAATTGATTCGATTGGATGAGCTTTTTATTGCCAAGAGGTGAAATCCTCATAATGATCTCACCAAAGGTTACAACTTTTTTCATCTGCAGGGTTTTGTTGTTCTCAAAGTAATTTTATCATAAGATAATGTGGTATTTAAGAACAAAATGTTGACTTACTTTTAATGATTTCAAAATTACATTTTTTAAACGTAAAAAATACGTTTATTTTAAAATAAAAACCCGTTTCGATATTGTTTTACAACTTTATCATCGAAACGGGATTGAGGCAAATTTTGAGAGTATTAGAAATTAATTAGTTTCTAATTAATCTTAGTGTTTTAGTCTCTTTTTTAGGATGCTTTATAGATAAGAAATAGATTCCTTTGGATAAATTCTCAATATTAATGATATGATTTTGATTCAAAGGTGTATTCATATGTGTTGTCCCTTTGATATCATATATACGAATGTGATATTCTAATTCAGCATCTAAACCATCTAAAAATACTTCTCCCGATGATGGGTTAGGATACATTTGAAGTCTATCTAATTCTTTGGTTAATTCTTCTTGGTTACTTCTATTAACATCTCTTGTAAGTATAATTTTGTCTAAATTCCATTGCCATTGAGTGTTACTTGAGGCCACTATTCTTATAGTATGTTGTCCTGCTGTAAGATTTACCACTCCACCGTTTAAAGATTCGTAATTTTCCCAAGATCCATTGTTTGAAACATTGGTTGTTGATGCCAGTACATTGTCTGATAAAAACTGAATTTGTGCTCCATTAGAAGGCGTGGAAATAAGATATTCAATATTGTAGAATCCTCCAGTAGGAATGGTAACTGCATACTCTGCCCAATCACCATTATTGACATAATTGATGGTAGTCGCTCTTCTGTTTACGCCGAACCCTGAACCTCCGACAAAAGAATCATCAAAAGTTCCGCCCGTATTGGTAAAATCTTCAGCTTCTATAATTAAATTACTATTACCGCCACCAGTAGCTGTAAAATTAATAGATCCTAAGTTAAAACTACCACGATCCATAAACACTCTCATTATTTGTTGACCAGCAGGAAGAGATACGTTTGGAATTGTTTTGTTTACAAAAGAACCCCAATTACCAGTTGAACTTACAGATTGTAGTCCGGTTATATCATTACCATTAAATTCTATGTGAAAAGCTCCGTTGTTATTTATAGAAGCTACCTGAGCATCAATAGTGTATGTTCCTGCTGTGGCTACATTAACTGTATATTCTACCCATTCTCCGTTAGCAATCCACCCAATATTACCAGCAGGAGTTCTAAATTCGGTATCTACATCAGTATTCTGTCTTGGTCCGGTTCCGTTATTGCCAGATCCCGTATCGTTATATGCGATTCCTTGACCTCCATTGTCAAAATCAACAGAGTTGATAGTTCCTGGAATAGGATGAGGACTACCACCAAATGGAGTCTGTCCATCTCCAGTAGAACCTCCTGTTACAGTTATGGTTGCCGTATCTGTAAAATTACCATCTGTTGTATTTACAGTTATGGTTGCCGTACCAGCAGAAACTGCTGTAACAACACCACTTTGTGTTACCGTTGCTACTGCTGTATTACTAGAGGTAAATGTCATCGTTTTTATAGTTGCATTTACAGGGGTTACCGCTCCTGTTAAATTTCCTGTGGTTCCAGATACAAGAGTAAGATTTGCAGGTGTTACATTTACTCCAGTTACAGGAATATTAGTGCCTCCTTCAACTGGTTTGTACACACGTATCCAATCGACTTTCATTTTGTTTTTAGCAGGATCGCTTAGATCTGCATCTGTTGGAGTACGACCTGCAACAACATGCCAATCTTGTGATTCTACATTGATTATAATATCCATTTCCTTGGTAAATCCATTACCTCCTTGAAAGTTAAAAGGGTCTATAATACTCACAGAAGAAGTATTGCTAGCTTGTTGTAATGTTTGAAAGGAATAAGAATTTCCTGTTGCAAATTCTGTCATTTGCTGAAAACCTGTAGCATCAAAATCTAGTTGGCCGTTTGTCATAGTTGGGTATGCATATGTCCAAGTACCATTTCTATTAGTGGCAACTGCTTTATCATATAGTACCCTTACCAACTGACCATCTATATAATACTCAAAATGAAATGGACTAATCCAGTTAACACCAATACGAACATATCTTCTGTTTCCATTATTCCAGTGGTGCTCTCCCCAAACAGAGACATCTGATTGACTCCACCAGCTATTAAAGTCTCTAGGCTGATAATCTGTAAATGGATTCCGTATAAAGGAGTGATGACTTAAATGAATAAATTCAGAGAAGAATTCGTTTCCTTGCTCATCTCCACCGTAGCATTCTATGATGTCAATTTCTTGGGTATCATCAGGACTTAAAAGCCATACATCAGATGCTAGTACAATATCTGCAACGCTCACACTAGCTTCAACAAAAACTGGAAATTTAACTCTTGTGTTACCAGTAATACATCCAGAGTTCACTCCAGGAACTCCAAGTTTAGCAGTGCTTGGATTTCTGGAAGCTCTAAGAACTAAATCACTTCCGTCTACCGAAACGTGGTTATATTGCCAATATGTGGTACCTGGACCATCCCAGGCGTTATGGTAAAAATTATACCATTTATTGTTTCCAAAGTTTGAAAATTGATTCGTTTCATTAAATGTGTAATTAAAATCATCAGATGGAGCTTGTTGTAGCTCCCATACATTTCCTTGTCCGGCATTAGCAGGAACTGGAATTCCATTCCAATCTTGTGCCATTGATGAAATAGCACATAAAAAGAAAAAAAATAATAGTTGAGTTTGATTTTTTACAAATGAGGTATTTGTAATGTGTGTTAGAAAATTCATGATTAAGAAAATTTACTTTTAGTTAATTGGGTTTTAAGATGATATTTAGGTTTGTAGAAGTTTTTCGGAAAAAATTCCAGAATATTTAGTTGTTTGGTAAGACAACCTACTCGAAATTCATCCAAATTTCAATTCTACATCCGTATTTTAAGATTTTTTGTATACCTAAAAGTGGGTGGGAAACTATAAGTAAAAAAATCACTGACTTGCAAAAAATATTTTATGGTTGTTTAAGGCTATAATATGCTGTTTACGGATAGCACTATATCTATAAAATACTTTTACAATTTTAAAGGAAAACCTTATAAATCACCAATAAAAGAGATAGACAAAAACTGAACAAGGTGCTGTTAAAGGTCAAATAAACTAGATATAAATTCATCATGGTTATATAGCTAATTTATGATTACAAAAGAGTTAGTAAAAACTATCGGTTAAGGTATCTAAACTTTAACCGATAGTCTACATTTTACTTTTTGATAAGTTTTAGAGTTCTATTCCCATCTTTAGGATTTACTATTGTTAGGAAATAAATTCCTTGTGGTAAACTTTGTATATCTATGATATGATTTTCGTTTAATTTTTGATTTACATAAGTAGCTCCTTTGATATCATAAATTCTGATGTTATGTTGTTTTTCTTGAGATAATCCTTGGATGAATACTTTACCTGTAGTTGGGTTAGGGAAAAGGTATACCTCTGGTTCTATAGGTTTGGTTGTAGTATCAGGATTAATACGATTAACAGCTCCTGTGGATAATACAATTTTATCCAGATTCCATTGCCATGTTGTATTGCTTGAAGCTTGTATTCTGATAGTATGAGTTCCTGAGGATAAAGTTACAGTTCCATCTACGAGGGATGTAAAGTTATCCCAAGCTCCATTAGAAGGTACATTAGAAGTAGCTGCAAGAGTTCCATCTACTAACAGTTGAATTTGTGCTCCACTGGAAGGCGTAGAGATCAAGTATTCGATATTATAAGTAGCAGCAGTAGTAACATTAATAGTATATTCAGCCCAGTCACCATTATTGACGTAGTTGATATTGGTAGGTGTTCTATTGACTCCTAAACCAGGTCCTCCGGCAAAAGCATCATCAAAAGTACCACCAGTTGTTATAAAATCTTCAGCTTCTATGATTAGTGAAGCATCAGGAGGCGTTGCTGAATTTCTGATAACTTCTATGCTGTTAGAAAGGTCAAAGTTTCCAGAAAGCCCAGATAGGTTAGCTCCACTGTTTAATCCGGTAATTCCGTTTTCATAACTTAAGTGATAGATGAAACAAGATCCATCTCCAGCTTCATCAAAGTTTACAGCTTCAGGAGTTGGAGGTAGTCCTAAAATATTTTCTTGGTCGTCGGTTACCACCCATTGCGAATTAGTTCCTGAATTTCCTGAAAGAGTAATTCCTGATACATTATCTGCAATTCCGTCACCCACTGTAAATACAAAAGGACCACCGGTTATGGTTCCTCCATCTACTTGTGTATTTCCTGTTATTCTAGTCAGTATAATTTTATCTAAGTTCCATTGCCAAGGATTGGATCCGGAAGCTACTACACGTACTGTATGTACACCAGCAGTTAGATTAGAGATCGTGCTGGATGATACTAATGCGTTGTAATCATCCCATTGTCCATTATTAGGTACATTATCTGTAGCTACTACAGTTCCATCAATAAGCAATTGGATTTGCGCATTATCAGAAGGTGTAGAGATTTCGTAAGCGATTCTGTAAGCACCAGGATTTCCGACGTTAATGGTGTATTCTGCATAATCTCCACTATTCACATAATTGATATTAGTAGCTGTAGCATTAACACCAAGACCAGGGCCACCAGCGGATGCATCATTAAAGGTACCACCAGTTGCGATAAAGTCTTCGGCTTCAATAATGATTTGATCTCCAGAAGGCGGTATAGAAGTATCATTAACAGTGATAGTACTAGTAGCTGTAAAATTACCATCTACGGTGGTAGCTGTTATAATTGCCGATCCCATTGTCAGTGCTGTGACAACACCACTAGTGGAAACAGAAGCAACAGAAGTATTGCTAGAAGACCAAGTTACTGTTTTATCGGTAGCATTGGATGGAGCAACAGTTGCTGTAAGTGTTGTGGTATCTCCTGGATCTAAGGATATAGTAGCCGGTGAAACAGCGACACCAGTTACTGAAATTGGATCGGGACTACCGGGACCTTCATCAGATCTTCCTGGTTTTTTGGTAAATTCCCATGTAAGTAAGTTTACAACGCAGACTTCTCCTACATGTTGGAAATCTATAACAATAGTATTATTTTGCCTGACTAAGTTAGCTGGAACAGGAATTTCTAAAGCTCCAAACCATCTACTTCTATTTTGTCTTCCACCTCTCCAGTCAATAGGGGTTTCTACTTCCACTCCATTAAAAACCAGTTTCTTTATAGATAAAAATCCATTCTCAACATCATCAGCTGCATCAAAAAGATTTGCTGTAATCTTTAACATTGCTTCTGTATTGTCAGGATTTTGAGGTACTTCAACCCCATTTACAAAAAATGTATTATCTCCACTTTGGATCTCTACTCTTTGATCATTACTAACTGAAGCTCCATAGAATTTTTTTTCAGTAGAGGACTCATTAATATTCACTTCATTTGCAAATGTATATTTTAAGACCATTGTTGCGTCTGCTCTAAGAGTAACTGTTGAAGGAATATCTGTAGTTGTATCGTCTGATAAAGTAACATCTCTAACTCCTTGTAAGAATAACTGTTTTATACGAACACTTTCTGCTTGATTATTAAAATCTTCAAAGAAGTTAAGGTTAATATTGGTATCCTCATCTTCAAGGTTGTTCAGAATAAGAAACACATCTTTCCCATCGATATAACAATCAACCTGTATATCAGGGTCAGAAGACATAGTATCAACCCTAGTTCCATCAACATCATCCCATAGTCGATACCATTTGATCATATCGCTCCATTCCCAGTTACCATCACCATCATCGTCTCTAAGCATTTTATAATGATATACAATTTCGGGAATACCATCTCCATTGTTATCTACATCTCTAAAAGTAGCTTTAGTTAATGTAAAAGGCATAGAAAGTTCTATATAATCAGGTCTTTCTAAAAACTGCATTAGCATGTTAGAAAATGGTTTTAGGTTTTCCCAATCATATCTTCTATCATGAGGTCTATCATCCCATGCATTTTGTACAGCCCCATACTCTGAAATAATTACAGGTTTACGTGTTCCAAACTTATTGATATCATAAGATTCTAACATTTCTAATGTTGCCTCAACATGACCTCCACTTCTAGTAGTACCTCCAGTAGCATCATAAGTCGGCCAGTCATAAAAGTGAACAGAATAAAAATCCATATTTGCACCAGCAATATCGATAAATCCTTTCCACATTACATCCCATTGGAACCAAGGTTGATTTCTATCTATAAAAAAAGAAGGCTTATCTACCTGACTTCTTGCGTAGGCCTTTGCAAGTTCATCTGCTGGAGTATTACCATAAAAGCCATTTACATAATCTACACTTTGAAAACGAGAAAATCCATCGCCATTAAATAGATCATGTAATCCCCAAGTCATTCCGCCAATTTTAGGTGCTCTACTACCTAATTTCTCTTTTACACCTACAGCAACTAGGTTATGATACTCAAAGATGTCTTCCCAACTAGACATCATAAATTGTCCTGTATTTAGAGGAAAATCTGGTTCATTAATAACCTCCCAATATTCAGGCATTACAATACCATCTTGACTGATATTATCTACAAAAAATTCGTCCATAAACTGAACCATCCATTCTGCAGAAGTCTCAATGTCTTGGGGGATCCATGTTTGGCCATTCTCTCTACCCCAATTAGAACCACATATTCCATTGTCAAAATAAGATAGTGTTGGATAGGTAGGATGAGGATTTGTTCCCATGATAGATGTGGTGTTTCCTTTGAAGGATGTAAGTCCACGGTCTTCCAATCTTCTTTGGTATTCTTCTTGCCAGAAATCTAATAATACACTTAAACTATCACGATCATGTTTGTTTGGTCTTTCTTCATCTACAGGAGTAAATTGAAAAAGAAAAGAGGACGTTCCATTATCTCGTCCTAAAGTAACATCTAATTCATTTAATAGTTCATCTACTCTGTTTATTTCGCCTTCATAGTCGGCTTCAAAAATGCTGGCATGGTTGGTTATATGCCTTTCCCTACCAAAATCGGAGATACCTCCGACTGAATGTTTAATGTTTAGATTTACGTCTACCTCGACGTTTTGAGCCCTATTTGCTATGGGAAATAGCATAAAAAGCCCCATTACAATAATGAAATTGATTTTTTTCATGATTAATAAGATTAAGTTTATAAAATGTATGTGTGGTTCGAAGGTGTTTTATCTTAGTTTGATTTGAATTTTGACAATAGTACCCTTAATAAAAGTGTATATACTTTTAAAAAAATGAGATAAATTGAATCAAGAACTAACCTATTGAAATACGGTATTGTATTCTATTTGTTAAATTTTTTAATCAGTCAATAGTGCATCGAAAGAGCTAACCTGTGAGCTGTTTTCGATGTAAAAAGAAAAATTAGAATTGTCTTGTAGAAATTGCTTTTTGGGCAATTAAAAAAGTAATACTACTGGGTGGTCTGGAAAGTAGTAGGCTCGTAAAAGTATTTTTTATAATGAAGTAAGGTGTTGGTCTTTAAGTTTAAGAGTTGAGTTCGTGTTTGGTTAATAATTACATAAAATCTAAGATAGATTTTAGTTAGTTGGTTCTAAAATGTGTTGTAATAAATGTTTGAAAAAGAGGTTGCTTAGTAGAGTAGTAATAAAAACAACCCCATTTTCAAACAGTTTAAAATTGGCTAATATAATTATGGTCTTAAGTCAACCTTGCTAACAAATAAATCATCGATATAAATTCTGATCGGCATATTATTAAATTCATTAAATCCTCTGATCAGAAATTGTTTATCCTCTGTTTCGGTTGCAGTTACTAAAACTGAACTATAGACCCATTGATTTGTAGGGAAATCAGCACTTATTTCAGGATTTGGTCCTAAAGCAAAATTAGTTGCAGGAGTCCAATAGATTCTAAGATCAGGGTTGTTAGATCCCGCAGGAGTATTTCCAACATTTTCTACATAAGACCAAATTCCAATTTCATATCCTTGTCCAGCTTCCAGTGGGAATGTTCCAGAAGTATGACCAATAATCATTCCTCCATTTGCTTGCATATCCACTACGCCACTTCTGGTTCCTGTTCTTGCTCTAGAAAAATCAATTGAGAAGTCATACAATTCCCAAATTCCACCCCAGAATTGATAAGGCCAATTATCATCATTTGTAGAATTTTCAAAACTGAAATCTACAGTTGTAGATTCTAAAATATTTTCTCCTTGTTCAAAGGAATCCATAGGAATATCCATAAAACTATCAGACTGAACACCATCTGTAGTAAATAAAGATCCAGCAGTGTATGAAACGGTTACTGTATCATCAATATAGATTTGGTCTCCGCTCAATGAAATTAATAGAACATTCCTTTCGGAAGGGTCAAGTCTAATACTTTGTATGGTAGCTGGAATAGAAGTTCCGTCGTTATCTATAGTTAACGAGAATTGATCGCTTACAATAGTAGATTCCTCCATTTCTCGGCTAAATTCCAATGCCAGAGTCCCGTCTCTTTTCCCTTGAACTCTGTCTAATGTTACTGGGTCTGTTGATGGAACTACTGTTACTAAGTTTGAAAAAGAAGCAATTGCCTCTCCAAAAGGTCTGTTCGTATTTGCTTCTACATTAATACCATAAGTTCCTAAGCGTTTGTAGGTAACATCTACTTGATTGATTCCCGTAGCTGTTTCAGGATCTCCTCCATCTAATGTCCAATCTATATTTTGAGGTTCTCCTTCAAGATCAAAAGTATAGCGAACAGCTCTACTTGCGATTACTTCGTTTTCAGCATCATCACTCATTGTTAAAGCGCCTCCTAATGTACCATCAGGATTAATATAATTTGCTCTTAGATTTACTACAATTGGTTCAATTACTCTTACCACAATAGTAGTGTCTAATTCTCGTCCTCTAAGCACACCGTTAACGAAAGCTTCTTCTTCAAAAACTTGATTTAAAGTTACATTGTGCTCACCAACTTGAGTAAAAGTTGCTTTTACAACATCGCTATTTGATTCTGTAATATTTGTAACACCTTCTGGAAATGTCCATGTTCTTGAAACAACTCCAGTAGAGACGTCGCCAAATGTAAGGTCCGTATTTAGTCTAATTTGATTACCTTGACTTTGTTCTGAGGTGAAAATTACTCTCTGACTAGGTACATCCGTATCAACATCGTCATTTTGACAGCTAATAATGGTGATAACTCCCATTATTAACATTGTCATAAATTTTAATAACTTCTTCATATTTGCAAAATTTTAATTACCAATTTGATCATTTGTTTGTAATTCCAATGCTGGAATTGGAAAGTAATCATGTATTGCGGAGTTGTAGTTTTGACTTGCTTGACCAAAATCGGGTCTAACTTTTTCTCTTATGAATAAAGGAGCAACTCCAGCCCCACTACCAGGCACATTAGGGTCAACAATAACATCGAGAATTCCAGTCTGATTTTGAATTCTCCAAGTTTCATCTTGTAGTAGTTCATTTAACACATCTCCTGCAATACCCCACCTTACTAAATCTTTCCATCGGTGTCCTTCGAAGCATAACTCTAATGGTCTTTCTACACGTCTTAAGTGTGTCATTACAGTTTCAGCAGAAGGTGCTACAAAAGGTTGAGCTCCATTAACCTCTTCACTAATATGAAACTGTGGAAATCCTCCGTTATCAGTTATATACTGACTTAATGTAATCACTCCAGCTCTTCTTCTTACTCTATCTATAAATTCTATAGCCATGTCGAAATCATTACTTGCTTCTAGGACAGCTTCTGCATACATCAAATACACATCGGCTAAACGAATATGTCTGAAATTAATTTCTGATCTATCATTTCCATCCTCGTTTTCCAAATGATACCAATTAGAATACTTTTTAGTGTATGAACTTTGCCCAAATACCCAACCAGGCCTATCGTTTATAGGTAATCCGTAATACAAACCATCCCCATTAACCGGAACGATACTAGCGCCCATTCTTTTAGATTGTGTATTTCCATCATTAATGGGATTATTAGGATCAATTTCATCTCTTACAAAAAGCTCATGAAGATAGTAGGTAGGTAATACAACGTTGAAGGCACCAAATTGAAGTTGTCCCATAGATCTAGCAATTCCACTTGCTTCTGCTCCTGTTTCGAAAGTATTATTATCTACAATATTACCATTAGCGCCAGGATTGAATTCAGTAGAGTATGGAGTTTCTAGAATAGATTCCGTATTGAACTCCGTTAAGTGCGAAAAATTATCTAAGTTATTAGGAGCTAAGCTGTAAAGATTGGAATCTATTACTTCTCTGAACTCATTAGCTGCTTGTTCCCACTGTTCTGAGTATAAATACGTTTTTCCTAATAGTGCAGTAGCTGCACCCCATGTGATTCTTCCTAGTTCTGCAGACGGCCATGTTTCAGGAAGGTTTTCTTTGGCAAAAATAAGATCTGGAATAATTACCTGATTGGTTACTTCTTCAATTGAACTTAATGGAGCATTGATTTCATCTCCTACAGGGACAATGGTTCTAATAACAGCACCACCATAGGTATGTGCCACTTGGAAATGGTAAAATGCTCTAAGAAATCTAGCCTGTGCTTCAATAGCTACCGCTTCTTCAGGATCGTCAAAAACATCCATGTTAATTGGGAGCTGCTCTAATACCTGATTAGCTCTAAAGATTCCAATATAAAGTTGGTTCCATTTATCAACAACTTGCTCACTTGCATCACCAAAACTTAATGTGGCAAATTCTATTTGTCTATAAAAGTCTTCGGTACCAGCTTCATCTCCTAAAAGCATTTCAAATGCGAGACCGGATCCACTTACACCTTGAAACTGAAGAGCGCCATATACTGTATTTAATGCAGCGTTAAAATCGCTGGAGGTTCTCCAAAAGGTCTCTTCGGTTACAGCATTTGAATTTTCTACATCCAAGTCACAACCCGATAGCATAAGGATACTAAAGATTAGTGTGATGTAGGTATTTAATTTATGTTTCATTTTCATAATAAATTGTATAAGTATTTTTTAAAAACCAAGTTGAACACCAAACAAAATTCTTCTGGAAACTGGGTAGGTTAATTGATCTACTCCTCTTGTAAAGATTCCGTCTCCACCAATCTCAGGATCAAAACCAGTGTATTCAGTAAATGTGAATGGATTTTGTGCCGTTCCATATATTCTGAATTTCGAAAAGAAATTTGGTAATGCCTCATTAGGGATAGTGTATCCTATGGTTATATTTCGTATTCTCCAATATGATCCGTCTTCAAGGAAAAAATCTGATCTAGGTCGGGTACTATCTGTTATTAAACCTGCTCTTCTTGCTGGAATATTTGAAGTTGGATTTTGTGGGGTCCATTGATTAAATTGTTCTTCATGTCTGCCATAAACATAAGCGGCCAAACGTGCTCCGTTATATACTTCTGCACCATAAGAAAAGTAATTCTGAAGGAAAAAATCAAAACCTTTATACTCAAGATTTAAGTTTAAACCTGCTTCAAATTCGGCTTGTCCAGAACCTGAATACACTCTATCATCATCATTAATTGTTCCATCTCCTGTGTCAGGAATTCCATCACCATTAGTATCTACAGTAGGTTGGTCTATATAAGCAATATCACCAAGTCTTGCATCTGGAACTATTTGCTGATAGGCCTGTAATTCTTCTGGAGTTTGAATTACACCTTCATTTTGAAGTAAGAAAAATGCACCAGCTTCGAATCCTTCAACCAAAAATGTAGTGTTATCCGCATTTGCTATAGTTGCAAGTGGAACTCCTCCTGTGAAACTACCTCTTCCATTTCCATTAAGATCAGTAATTTCGTTGACATTTCTAGTGAAAGTAGCACCAACATTCCATTTTAATCCATAAGCCGTTTGATCTTTATAAGATAAAGAAAGTTCAAGACCTTGATTTGTAAGGTTACCTGCATTAATAACAATACTTCTAAACGTATTGTCTCTAGGGACATTGGTTCCTGAAGAAGGAGGTAATATTTGTTCTAAAAGAAGATCTTTACGATCATTAAAATAGTAATCTGCTGTAAAGCTCAGTTTATTGCTAAACATTGATATATCTAAACCAATATTTCTGGATATTTTGGTTTCCCATTGTATATCTGGATCGACAAAACGTCTTCCTATCTGCCCAAAGGCTAAGTTTTCTGCTTCTCCGAAAATAAAATTTACTCCTGATTCTATAGTAGGTATAAATGGTGTTGGATTATTACCAGCGACTGTTTGATTTCCTACTTCAGCAATACTTCCTCTTAACTTAAAATTATTTATGAAATCAAGATTTGCATTTTTAAAGAAAGGTTCTTCACTAATGTTCCAACCAGCCGATACACCGTAGAATGTTTTGAACCTGTTGTCTTCAGCAAAATTTGAAGATCCATCTCTTCTAACGCTTGCAGATAGGAGGTATCTGTCATCAAAATTATATTGAACTCTACCTAATAACCCACTTAATTTATTGGTGGTATCGAATCCATTAGGGTTAATAGGTTCTTGTCCCTGATCAAATACATCAGTATCGTTACTAGCTAAACCAATTACTCCTGTGTTTACTGTTTTAGAATCAAATTGTTCATAAGAAGCTAATGCTAATAATTTCAAATTATGATTACCAAAATCCACATTGTAGTTAAGAGAGTTCTCTATAGTATTTCTTTGGTTAAAAATAAAACTCTCTTGTAGAATAGCATCTTCACGGGATGCACCTGGTACAAAATTTCCTTGATTATTGAAAAGAAGATACTGAGGTTGTAAAAATTTCCTTCTAAAATTCCATGTATTTCTACCTAAATTAACTTTATAAGTTAATCCTTGGAGAATTTCATAGTCCAAACTAAAAGCAACGTTGGAACTTCTGATACGTCTTTCATCTTCATTATTGATAAGTCTTGTTAAAAAACTTAATAATTCTGGTTGTCCAGTTCCAACTCCTAATTGAACTACTCCGTTAACAGGTTGCACATCTGCAATTGGAGGTTGAAAAGGCTTTTGAGCAACTGCTAATTCCAATAAAGCAAAAGGTTCTTGCTCTCTAAGCTCATCTGTGATACCAATACTGGTAAAGATCTTTAACCTCTCCTTAGTATACTGTCCAGTAATTCTTGTAGTTAATCTGTTAAAACCAGAATTAATTAGGACACCTTCTTGGTCAAAATAGGAACCATTAATGTTTAAAGATAAATCTCCCACACCTCCTGATATATTTAGATTATGATTTTGTATCAATGCGTTATCATTTTGAACATCTCCCACAAAATCACTATCAAAATCAAGTGCATTTGGATTTAAAAAGAATGTATTGTTAACGGTTCCATCAGCATCATTTACTGCCTGATCAGAAAAAAGTTGTTGATTCGTATTCATTAAAGGTACACCAGAGGTAATATTCTGAACAGCTAAGTATGTTGAATAATCAACTTTTAATTGTCCTTGTTTACCTTTTTTGGTAGTGATAAGAATAACTCCATTAGCGGCTCTCACCCCATAGACTGCGGCAGAAGCACCATCTTTTAGAATATCAATAGATTCTATCTGTTCTGGAGCTATATTTGGATTCCCTTGAAATGGTATTCCATCTACTACAAAGAGTGGATCTAATGAACCAGGACTTAAAGAACCAACACCTCTAATTTGTATATTAGCTTCTTCTCCAGGTCTACCATTACTAGCCTGAATATTAACACCGGCAATTTGTCCTTGTAACGATTCTGCGACATCAGAAACAGGAGCTTTAGAAATAATTTCTGCGCTTACGTTATTTACGGCTCCAGTAACTTCAATTTTTCTTTGCGTTCCATAACCAATCACAACCACTTGTTCTAGTTCTTGACTGTCTTGTGCTAAAACAATATTAATTGTTGTATTATCACCTATAGTTACAGATTGGTTAGTAAAACCAAGTGAGGAAAATAATAATACTTCTCCTTTAGAAGCTTTAACGACATAATTTCCATCAAAATCTGAAACGGCACCTCTATTGGTTCCTTCTACAATAACATTTACACCTAAAAGAGGTAAACCAGTGTCATCCGTAATTTGTCCAGTGATATCCATTCTATCTTGTGCTTTTGTACTGACGAAACTTAGCATCAAAATACAGATCAGTAACCAATGATATTTTTTGGTCATACTTGTTTTGTTGTTTTTCATAAATAATAAAAGAAACTTAGTAAAATTTAATACTCATTAATGATTTCTCATTTTTTTGAACTCAATTCATTGAAATGATCAAAACAAACATATTAATCTTAAGGTTTTATTAAAAAAAAAGGAACTAGACAAAAAATAGACGAATGAGTTTTTATAAAAGAAAATGTTAAATATTTACTTAGTTGAAATAAAAATAGTAGTTATTATTTTCATTTTGATAAAGATGTATATTCGCTATTATTAATTCCTGTTTTTAGTAAACAAAATCAATTCAGAACTTAGATTATTCCTGATTTTCAAAGTTTTTTAACTCTTAAAGTTTTAGCAACAATTATATAACAAATAGTTTATAAAAAGTCTTGCTTTTTGAAACGTTTTCTTAAGAGAAAAGTACTTTCCTTAAAAGTAGTAAAGAAAAGCGGTAATATTTTCATTGGTAGAGTTGAAAACTGATCAATTTGCATTTAATTTTCTCAATATTATTGTTTAGTTCAGTTTTAGTCTAGTCACAGATTTATCTTATCATTTTATTAAATATTAATTTTAGATCTTTAAAAATTAAGATCATGAAAAAAGTTACGTTAATTTATTTTTTATTTGTTATTTCTTTAGGTTTTTCACAAAGCATTACATGGAACAATCCGGTTAATTCAGTAGCTCCAGGCCAAACTATCAATATGGATGTTTCCTATGATGCAGGCTCAGAAGACTTTTTCTATGTTAGTATTATATTAAGAGAAGTAGATGCTTCCTTTAATATTGTTAACGATTACAATCAGATATTTCCTATTGATGAAAATTCTGGTCAGCAACCAAACGCTCAAAATAATGTAACTTTTGATTATACTATTGATGCTAATGCTCCAAATTCAACTAGCTTGCCATCAGGAAATCAATACCTATTAATAATATTCATGTCCTATAATAATGATGGGGGTTTTGTTAATGATAATACTTCGATCACATTAGATTCTACATTATCAGTTAGTTCATTTGACAGTCAGGAAAGGTTCACAGGTTTTTATCCAAATCCTGTGAATGATGTTTTATATTTTAATAATGATGTAGTTTCTGATCAATATAGAATACTAGATTTCACAGGACGAGTTGTGAAAACAGCAAAAAATACGGCTTCTTTAAATGTCCAGGAGTTAACAGCGGGAACTTACTTTATAGAGACTGAAAAAGGCGTTGGGAAATTTGTAAAAATCTAATTTAGAGTTATTAGTTTTTATTGTTTAGTATGATTAGGCGTTTTTTAATACCTAATCATACTTCTTTTAAATAACATTCTTTTGTAGAGACTAAGACAAACTAATATAGGTCATATCTCGATTGACAATTTATTAAAACATAGCCTTAGTCATAAATAAAATGAATGCTTCGGTAAATGTGGCAATGAAATATATGCGGTTATATCTATTAATTGGAAATAAATTTATTGGATAATATCTAAGTCCTGTAATAATGATTTCAGAATAAGAAATAGCTATGAAATTACAGCTCGATTATTTATTGAATGTATAAACAAATAAATTGAATTGAGTCAGATTAAAAAGTTGAATTAATAAAAAAGAAAAAGAAAATGTTTAAAAAATTGTATTTGAATATGAACCTACGAATTGTACCAATAGTTGCTTTAGCCTTGGTGTTGTCTGATTGTTCAGATGAAGATTCGAAACCAGATATTGATTCTGTAGATAGTGAGCCTGTTGCAGTGAATGACGTCCTTACAGTTGAAGAGGATAGTGGATCGGGAGAAGCAAATAGAATCAATGTCGCTTCAAATGATATTATTGGAGAGAATGGTGGAGATGGAGATGATTATATTGTATCCACAGAACCATTGAATGGTACTCTTAGCGAGATAAGTGATGGTGTATTCGAATATATCCCTAATTATAATTATGATGGAACCGATCGATTTACATATATCGTTACAGATGCAGATGGAGATGAGGCGACAGCTAATGTAAACATAACTGTAAATCCCTTTGTGCCAACAGCAGATGATTTTAATAATATAGATCCTGATTTACCATCTTTTGTATCTATTGACGATACTACACCTCTTGATAAAAAGTGGGTGAAAATGGAAGCAATGTCTGATGAATTTGATGTTTGGGATGCTAATAAATGGTTCAAGTCTACTTGGAATTATGGCGTTCCAGTTTTTATGTCCAATTCTAATGAAAACTCTGGTGTTGCGAATGGTAATTTATGGATAAAAGCAACTCTAAATGAATCCAACCCAGAACAAAGATGGTTTCAAACAGCTAGAATCCATTCTAGAGAAAGAGCAAGCTATCCAATGTATACAGAGGCTAGAATTAAAACAGCACATATTTCTGCTTACAATACCTATTGGTTAAATAATGGTGATATTTCCAATAGAGATGAAATAGATATCATTGAAAACAATTCTAAACCTTCTTGTAATTGTCAGCCAGACTTCCCAACAACAATGAACTCTCAGTATTTTCATGCCGATTCGAATTTAAACCCTGTTACAATTAGGAATAAAGGTAATTATAGTAACAATAATTTATCTGATAAAAATCCACTAAAAGGTATACAATGGAATGAAGAATATCATGTAGTTGGAGTTTGGTGGAAGGATAATAAAAATATTCAGTTTTATCTGGATGGCGAGCCTGCAGGAAGTGTAGTAGTTGGAAATCACGAGACGGGAGAAAATTTTCCCAATAGAGTTTTTACTAGAGATTTGGAGATTATTTTCGATTTGTGGACTAATGAAGCTAATTGGTTGGGAGGACTTCCTCCAAAATCAGATTTAGGGAATGATGCTATAAATACGATGAGAATTGACTGGGTAAGAACATGGAAATTAGAAGATAAATAAACTATTTAATACTGTTTAAAATATTAAAAAATTGCTTTTAAAACCCTACAGAATTTATAGAACTAAAAGCTTAACGTTATGAAAATGAAAATATTAACCTTGTTACTTTGTGGAGCCTTTATCTCTCTAAAATCATGCTCCAGTAGTGATGATACGGGAACTCCAATAACTATTACAGATCCAGACCCTGATATTGTAATAACCGATCCAGATGATCAAGGATTTGATTGGGATGGGATTGATGTACCAGTACAAGCAGGAGAAGGTAATTTTTGGAAATTAAATCAGGAAGCATCCGATGATTTTAATTACAATTTTGCTGCTACTCCAAGTGCAGCAACTTTTGGAGGAAAATGGACTAATTTTTATCACAATGATTGGGAAGGTCCTGGACCAACAAAATGGGTGAGAGAAAATGTCTCTGTTGCAGATGGTGATCTACAAATTAAGGCAACTAGGTTAAATGGAGAAACGAAATCTTTTGAAGTAGATTGTGATATCGATGGTGTAGCCGAAACTTGGACTTTACCTACAACACGAGCAGGTTGTATAACCTCTACAACAAGAGTAAAATACCCAGTTTTTGTAGAAGCTAGAGTAAGAGTTGCTGATGCAGTTACAGCTTCTGATGTATGGTTGTTAAGTCCCGATGATACACAGGAAATCGATATTATCGAGGCTTATGGCGGAACTGGAGAAGATGATAGGAATTTATGGTTAGCAGAACGAATACACCTTAGTCATCATACTTTTATTAGAAACCCTTTTCAGGATTACCAACCAAGAGATGCGGGAAGTTGGTGGAGAAAGAATGGAGTCAATCAATGGGGTGGTCAATGGGTGCGTATTGGAGTATATTGGAGAGACCCAAAACATCTAGAATATTATATTGATGGAGAAAAAGTGAGAGTGCTTTCTGATAATGCATTTGCAAGTAGAGATGTTAATGGTAATTGGTTATATACATATCCACAACCAGTAAACAATGGAGCATTACCAACTGCAGCAAATGGATTTCAAGCGGTTAATCAAGCGAGTAGCTTGGAACAGGCACAAAACAATTCTTCTACTAGTGTTATAGACCCTCTTAATTACCTAAATAATGGGATGAATTTGGATAAAGAAATGGATATTATCATTAATGTCGAGGATCAAAATTGGAATGCTTGTAATGGACGTACTCCTTCTAATTCAGAGATCCAAAATGAGGATAACCATACCTTTAAAGTAGATTGGATTCGCATATATGAGCCTAAAGAAGTTAATTGATTTAGATTAGATTTTTGTTTTAAGTAAGTGAGAAAAGATGAAAGCTTAGTGTGGCTCAATACTTTTATGTATTAACTAAGCTTCACTTTTCGAGCTTACTAACAGTAATCAAGGGAAGTGCTTTATTAAAAAAGGAATCCTGAAAATTCTATTTTAAAACTTTTTTTCTACTATTTTATCCTTTGAATATAAAATTTTGATCCGTCTCCTTTTCATAATCAAACTCATATAAATAGGCTCCTTTTTTGGAACTAGATTTATCTTTAATCTCGGTTTTCTTCAAAAAATTTAACGACAATAACTTTTTTCTAAAGTTTCGAGAATCAAGTTTTTTCTGGAAAATCTGTTCATATAGTGTTTGAATTTGTGGTAAAGTAAAGTACTTGGGGAGTAACTCAAAACCAATTGGAGAAAATCGTGCTTTTTCCCTTAATTTTTCCAAAGCATCTTTTACCATTTGATTGTGATCTAATACGAGCTCTGGTAATTCATCTAGAGAATACCAAAATGCCCCATGTTTATTTACTAGTTCTTTATTATTGTCATCAATTCGGATGAGTGCGTATTGGGCGATGGAAATACAGCGCGCTCCTGGATCTCTATCTACTTCTGAGTAGGTTTTTAGCTCGTCCATAAAAATGTTTTCTAAACCCGTAATGTCTTTTAGGATTCTCATGCCAGCCTGATTGGAGTTTTCATTTCTTCTAACAAAACTTCCAATCAAAGACCATGAACCTTTTAAAGGTTGTATTTCGCGCTTAAAAACAAGTAGCTTTAAAATTTCCTTGTCAAATCCAAAGATGATACAGTCTACAGCAACCAATAGCTGCTCCTTATTTTCATACCAACTATTTTGCTGATTTTTGGCAAACTCCATAAAATATTCTTTAAAAAATAATAAATGTAATAATTACATTTATTATTTTTGTGATAAACAAAGATTAATAATGAACAAAGAAAATACTTTTATTCCAGAGCTCATAGTATCTTCTCCAGGCAGAATAAATTTTATGGGTGGTCATACGGACTACAATAACGGTTTTGTCCTTCCCACTGCTATTGATAAAAAGATACGTTTTGAGTTTAAAAAAAATGGAACAGCAGATAAATGTAATTTCTATAGTAGAAACTATGATAAATCATTATTAGTGGACCTAAATAATATTTCACCTAGTAAAGAGAATTGGGAAAATTATATTTTAGGAGTATTACATCAACTTCTAAAAAGATCGGATAAAATCAAAGGTTTTGACTGTTTTTTTTCTAGTGAATTAGCCATAGGTTCTGGATTAAGTTCATCTGCTGCTTTAGAATGTGGCCTCGCCTATGGAGTGAATTCATTATTTGAATTAGGACTTTCTAAGAAAGATATCACTGTTTTAAGTCGAGATGCTGAACATGAATATGTGGGTACTAAATGCGGAATCATGGATCAGTATGCCTCTGTTTTTAGTGAAACAAATATGATTTTATTTCTTGATTGTCAGTCTTTGGAACATAGCCTAATTCCAATTGATCTTGTGAATTATAAGATATTAATTCTCAATACCAATGTAGAGCATAATCTTTCCACGAGTGAGTATAACGTGAGACGACAACAATGTGAAGAGGGTGTTGCCGCTATTAAGAAAAGACATTCAAATGTTTTGTCTCTTAGAGATGTTAATTTGAATATGTTGAATGAAATTAAAGAAGAAGTAAGTCCCACAGTTTTCAAAAGATGTCAATACATTATCGAAGAAAATAAAAGAGTTTTAGAAGCTGCTAAGTTTCTTAAAAATAACAAACTAAATGAGTTTGGAGATCTTTTATATCAATGTCATGATGGAATTCGACGTAAGTATGAAGTTAGTTGTAGTGAATTAGATTTTTTAGTGGATTTCTCCAAAGAAAAGGAATATGTGATTGGATCCAGAATGATGGGTGGTGGTTTTGGAGGATGTACAGTAAATATAGTTCATAAAGATTACATAGATAATTATACAGATGAAGTGAGCAAAGCATATAAAGAACAGTTTAATATCAGTTTAGATGCTTTTCAAGTAATGCCTAGCAAGGGAACAAGTATTGAATTTACCGAGTCTAAAGTATTATAGTAAGTTAAAAAAGATATCAAATGATTAATGAAAATCCTCATAGAAGATATAATATATTAACAGGAGAATGGGTTTTAGTATCTCCACATCGTACCAAAAGACCATGGCAAGGAAAAGAAGAAAAGCAATCCATTGATCAGAGGCCTTCATATGATCCTAATTGTTATTTATGCCCTGGAAATACTAGAGCAAGTGGAGCTATAAATCCCCAATATGAGGGTCCTTATAGTTTTGTGAATGATTTTTCTGCTTTATTATCGGAAACGCCAAAAGAGATTTTTTCTGATGGACTTCTAAAAGCGCAGTCCGAGCGAGGTATATGTAAAGTGGTTTGCTTTTCTCCTGATCATTCCTTGACTTTACCTATAATGAAAGAAGAAGAAATTCAGAATGTAATTAAGTTATGGAAAAGAGAATATGAGGAATTAAGTAGAATATCATACATTAATCATGTTCAGATATTTGAAAATAAAGGAGACATCATGGGATGTAGTAATCCGCATCCTCATGGACAAATATGGGCTCAAGAATCTATTCCTCTAGAAGTTTCTAAGAAAACAAGTCAAATGAAAAAGTACTGGCTAGACACAAATCAAAGTTTGTTAGAAGCCTACTTAAAACAAGAATTAGAAGCTGATGAGAGAATAATTTTGGAAAATGATCATTTTGTTTCTCTAGTTCCGTATTGGGCAATTTGGCCTTATGAGGCTATGATATTACCAAAGCAACATAAGCGAAGCCTTAAAGAGTTAAATGAGGAAGAGATAGCTTCTTTTGCACAAATACTACGGGACTTGACGATTCGATATGATAATCTGTTCAATTGTAGTTTTCCATATTCAGCTGGAATTCATCAAGCTCCAACAGATGGAAATCTTCACGAAGAATGGCATTTTCATATGTCTTTTTATCCTCCTTTATTAAGATCAGCAACTGTAAAGAAATTTATGGTGGGTTATGAAATGTTTGCTGATCCACAACGCGATATCACTGCAGAACAAGCAGCAGAAACTTTAAAATCATTATCTACAGTACATTATGCTGTTCAATGATTATCTTTTGTTTAATGGTCAATAAATAGTAGAATATGAGCAATCAAATGATGACATTAAAAAAACTAGCCGAATTATCTAATTTTTCGGTTTCTACTGTGTCAAAAGCGTTGGCTGATAATCCTGAAATTAGTACTAAGACCAAGAACAAAATTAAAAAGCTTGCGGATTTTTATAACTATAAACCTAATATAACTGCTAAAAACTTAAAAGAAAGAAAGACTAGAACTATTGGTGTGATCATACCTAATATTTTGGCACATTTCTTTGCTAAAGTTTTATCTGGGATTGAAAAAGAAGCAACCGAAAAAGGATATAATATCATCACCTGTATCTCTGATGAATCCTTTGAAAAAGAGGTAAAAAGCGTTGAAATGTTAGCAAATGGAAGTGTGGATGGATTTATCATATCTATATCTAAAGAGACCTTCTTGAAAGAGAATTTTAAACATTTTCAAAAAGCAATAGATAAAGGACTCCCAATTTCTATGTTTGATAGAGTAACAGAGAAAGTTTATTGTGATAAAGTTGTCATTAATGATTTTGAATCTTCGTATTTAGCAACAGAGAAATTAATTAAATGTGGTTGTGAAAATATTGTTTTTGTAACTCCTATTCATGATACGAGTGTTGGCTCGGATAGAGTTAGAGGGTATGAAAAAGCATTGGAAAATGGATTAAAAAAGAAAGAAGAATCCAAGGTTTTAATTATAGATGATTATCAAGAATTCACTCATAACTTCACTAAGTTTTTAAAAGAAAATAAAGTAGATGGAATTGTCGCTGCCGATGAACTTTCGGGAATTTACACGATGAATTTAGTAATTGGAGCTGGTTTGAAAGTTCCCGAAGATATCTCTGTTATTGGTTTTACCGATGGAATTCTAGCAGGAAATAGTAATCCACCTTTAACCACTATAGATCAAAGAGCCTTAGAGTTAGGTAAAATAGCTGCGTGTAATATCATTAATAGATTAGAGGATAACCAAAAGGAAACTATCCAATACGAAACAACGGTACTGGAAACATATCTCATTGAAAGAGGGTCAACAGATTTTAAATAGAAAATAAATATTAATTTATTTCGATAGTTATTGGCCAGCCTATAAATTGTTTTGCCTCTTTTTTACTTACATCTTCATGTCTAGGCCAGCACTCAAAAGTTACTGTTTTTTGATTTTTTTGAAATCGTATCATACCATAACCTGCTCCATTAGATGGGCTATCGGGATTGGCATATGCATGCATGGTGATTTTATTATGAAAACCATCTTGATATTCACCTATCCAAGGAAGCTGATCTGAAGAGGTTGCTGGTTCTGCATCTTCTGGCCACCACCATCTGCTATAAAAATTATTTACAATGGCAGGAACCACAAAGGCCCAAGGACCATCGTCATATGATTCAATTCCATGTTTTATTACGGTTGCTAAGTGTTGATCTCCAGCAATATGAATTGCATTTGCGTTTTTTATAGCCTGTAAAGCTCTATTCCTGCCTTTCCGAGGCCATCCGTTAGAATCCATATCAGCATGTAATCTATTATCCATAGAACCATGTAAATGTGCTCCTCCACAAAATCCGGTTTGCGATAAGACTACTTTAAAAGTAGTTGTCTTTTGATCGCTTCCCCAGGATTCTAAGAATTTAAGTTGTCGGTCGCCTAATAGCTCTAATCCATCTAGATCAACTGTATCAGGATTGTAATTAGGATCTCTGATATGATCAGGTCTTGGTCCAATTTGTGGAATTTTTCCTTTAGGACCTGATTTGAATTTTCTATCCTCAATAATAGCAAAGTCAACACCTCCCCAAATCAAATTGGTGTAATAGACACCTATATTTTGTTGTATTGGAGTTGGATCATAAGGATCTGGAAGATGTGAGGTTTGACATCTTTCTACCATTTTTACATATTCAGGATGGTAAAAATAACCACCATCATCTCCGGCCATAGTAGAAGCTTTTTTACCGTATTCACCCCATAAATTCCCTTGTCCTATATCATGATCATCAGGTATGGTAATACAAGGTCTGGTTCTAAAAACCTCTCTAAACTGTAATCCAAATTTCAACCAAGCAGCAGTATGCTCCTGATGATCATACGATTGATCCCCAGCAAAAAAGACTAAATCAGGATCCTGAAAATTTATGTTTCGGATATAATGATCTCTATCACCTCTATCTTTGTTACTATTACAAGAAAGAGCAGCTAATGTGATCTCATCTTTGTCAGTAGGATTTTTTCTAATGATACCTTCATACGTTGCTTCAGTACTATGTAAAATCCGATAAGATATATTCTCTTTATAGTTCCAATTGTTGATTCTAAAAGTAGCTGACCATCCAAGTTCGTTTACTGTTTGTTTCTGGATTTCCATCCATTCTTCATTTTTCTTGATTTCTAAACGAACTTCTCTAGTTTCATCCGGATACAATGGAAATAACTGTGCTGTTAATTTAAGAGTTTCATTACTAACGGTATAAATTCCAAATGCAATAACTTCTTTTCGCGGAACTTTTACGTCAATAATGGTATTTGCTTTTCTGTTCCACCAATCATTTGTTGCGATGGTATCGATACCTGTAAATGGTGATTCTATATATGTAGGGTCGGATACTTTTTCTTTTTGTGATTTTTTATTTAAACATCCTAGAAGCAAAATAGATAAAATAAGGAAGTAGCAGGCTTTTTTCATGTACGGAAATATGAATATAACAGTTGTGGTTGTGTTATTTGTTAGAAATTGAAAAGTACAAAGTTCTCTAGTTTGTTTAAAAAAATAGACTGGACAAAAACTAAACAAGAAGAAAATGTGTAGGATTGTCAATAAATAATTCTTCACATTTTCTTCTTGGTAATAAAGGCCTTTTGTTTTGTTTTTCAATACTTCTGGGTAAAAATCACTGATCAAAAACTAGATTCTATAAAAATCTTGTCTCATTCGATTTTTCTTACAAATTGATGAGATTTTCACTGATTTATACATAGCGGTTTAGTTTTAAAACAGTGATTGTATAGTTTTCGTTCAGTTGATATTGTAAAGTTGGAATTGATGATATAGTAGTTTTGATTCGATAATATTATTGAATAATTAATAAAAAATGAAAAAAGGTTCTTTTTTAATAATATTGGTTCTTTTGAATATCTGTAAAGGTTGTAAGCCCTCATTGCCAGAGAAAGTAGCTGACGCATATGAGAAACTTCCTAAAACTATAGATTACAATACACATGTAAAACCAATTCTTTCAGATAAATGTTTTGCTTGTCATGGTCCTGATAAAGCAAAAATCTCTGCTGGCTTACAATTGCATTCAGAAGAGACTGCTTTTTTGGAATTGCCAGAATCACCAGGAAAGTTCGCTATAGATCCTGGGAATTTGAAAAAATCAGAAGTTTTTCATAGAATTTTGTCCGAAGATCCTAAACTGGTTATGCCCACTCCAGAATCTTATTTGAAACTCTCTCCTGAAGAAAAAGCAATTTTGATTAGATGGATAGAAGAAGGTGCAGAATATAAAGATCATTGGGCTTTTATTTCTCCAAGTAAACCAAAGATACCTGAGATAGAAACAAACTCCTCAGAGAAAAATCCGATTGACAATTTTGTAATCAAAAAACTATCAGAAAACAATTTGAATTTGGCAAAAAGAGCTAATAAGGAATTATTGTTAAGAAGAGTCTCCTTAGACCTTACTGGTCTACCACCAACCAAAGAAGAATTGTTTGATTTTTTGAATGATAAAAGTCCCGATGCATATGAAAAACAAGTTGATAGGCTTCTGGCTTCAGAACATTATGGAGAAAAGATGGCAATCGATTGGTTAGATTTGGCAAGATATGCAGATACACACGGATATTTTGTAGATCGCTATAGAGATATGAGTCCTTGGAGAGATTGGGTAATTAACTCTTTTAATGAAAATATGCCTTATGATCAATTCATTACTTGGCAGTTAGCAGGTGATTTATTAGAAAACCCAACAAAAGACCAAATCTTGGCTACTGGTTTTAACAGGTTGCATCCCCAGAATTTGGAAGGTGGTATTATAGATGAAGAATTTAGAGTAGAGTATGTCTCGGATAGAACCAATGTGGTAGGACAAGGCATCATGGGATTAACCGTAGCCTGCGCTAAATGTCATGATCATAAATACGATCCGATTTCTCAAAAAAACTACTTTGAATTATTCAGTTTTTTTAATCAGGTAAATGAATCTGGTCAAATTCCATGGGATTGGTCAATGCCTGTTCCTACGATGTTACTTCCTACTAAAGAAGAAGAGCAAATGATGGCGTACATCGATGATCTTGTAAAAAACTCTCAAAATAAAATAAAAGAAGTTGTATATAGTGAAAAGGAAGAAGCAGATCAGTGGATTGCTAATGAAAAGTATCAAAAAGATTCATTTACAGATTCTAAACATCTGGTAGCATATTATGACTTTGAGAACTCTTCTTTACGAAACAATTTAAATTATCGAGATAAAGGAGAAATGAAAACCCAGTTTGCTGGAAATCAAAAAATTGTTCTAAAAGAAGGATACAAAGGGAAGGGACTTCAGTTTGATGGTGATGCATGGTTAGATTTAGATAAAGTAGGAGTGTTTCAGAGAAGTGAGAACTTTAGTATTGGGATACGTGTTTTTATTCCAAAGGATCTAAAAGAAGGAGTTATTTTTCATAAAGCACAAGGGACAAGATTGCATAGTTATCGTGGATATCATCTGTCGATTACAAAAGATAACACTTTTGAGTTGTTATTAGCACACGTTTGGCCAGATAACGCTATCGTTGAGAGAACGATTAAAGAAGTGCCAAGAGATCAGTGGATTCAACTAACAATGACCTATGATGGATCTAGCAAAGCTAGCGGATTAAAGTTGTATATGAACGGAGAGCATATGCAAACTAATATAGAAATCGACAACTTATATAAAGATATTATATTCCATGATTTAAAAGATTATATCTATCCAGAACCCATAGAACCTGGTTTACAAATTGGAGCTAGATGGCGTGGTAAAGGAATTGCAGGAGCAATCGTAGATGACTTAAAAGTATTTACCAAAGAGCTAACTCCTTTGGAAGTTTTAAAACTTTCTGATACTAAGCTTTTAAAACCTCTAATTTCAAAAACATCCAAGGAACTCTCAGATACTGATAAAAAACTGCTTACCGACTATTATTTGTCCGTAAAATCAATTCCTGCTAGAGAAGCAATTTCGTCTCTTCAAGAGATTCGAACCATACAAGCAGATAGTGCAGATAATATTAAAGAGATAATGGTAATGAAAGATTCTCCAGGACTCAGGAAAACATATTTATTAGAAAGAGGGCAATATGATGTCCATGGAGAAGAAGTTTTCTCAAATACACCAAGCAGTTTGCCCGCAATGTCAGAAGATTTACCAAAAAATAGATTAGGATTAGCTAAGTGGCTAACAGACTCCAAGCATCCATTAACAGCAAGAGTTGTGGTAAATAGATATTGGCAGAATTTCTTTGGAAAAGGAATTGTAGAAACCTCTGAAGATTTTGGTAATCAAGGGAGCTTACCAACGCATCCTGAATTATTAGATTGGTTAGCTACTAATTTTATGGAGTCTGGATGGGATCTAAAAGCATTAAATAAACAGATTGTGATGTCTCAGACGTATCAACAAGACTCGAATGTTTCTGACGAATTAAGAGATATGGATCCTGATAATTCATTATTGGCCAGAGGACCCTCTAAACGGTTATCAGGTGAAATGCTTCGTGACAATGCATTAGTAGCAAGTGGATTGTTAAATGCTAAAATAGGAGGCGAAAGTGTAAAACCGTATCAACCAAAAGGACTTTGGAAGATGACACACTTACCCTACAAAAGAGATACTGGAGATAAGTTATACAGAAGAAGTTTATACACTATTTGGAAAAGGACAGCCCCAAATCCAACGATTGCAACGTTTGATGCTTCGACCAGAGAAATATGTATGACTCGAAGACAAGAAACAAATACTCCTTTGCAAGCTTTAGTGTTACTAAATGATCCTACATACATTGAAGCTTCTAAAGTAATGGGTAAAAATATGACAGCTTTTACCTCTATAGAAGAAGGTATTAAAGATATCTATATCCGATTAACAGGAAGACAAATATCTCAAAAAGAGTTACAGTTATTAGTTACTCTTCAACAGGAAGAATATAATAGGTTCAATGGTGATATTTCAAAAGCGAAAGGCTGGTTGGCATCAGGAGATTTTGCTTTTAATCCAGATGATAACTTATCGATGATAGCAGCAAATGCAATAGTTGCCAGTACCATTATGAATTCTGATGCCACTATAACCAAAAGATAATACGATTATGTGCAATCACCACGATACATTACGATCAAATAACAAGGATCTACAGCAGGTAGAAAAAATGATGGACAGAAGAGCTTTTCTAACCAAAACATCATTAGGTTTTGGAGCTTTGGCCTTGGGTTCTCTACTAAATACAGATAAAGCCTGGAGTGCTGTTAAAAATAACGTTCAGCCTGATTTAGGAATGTTTAGTAGAAATGATCTAGGATTACCACATCATGTTCCTAAAGCAAAAAGAGCTATCTATTTGTTTCAGAGTGGCGGGCCTTCACAAATTGAACTTTTTGATTATAAACCGAAGCTAAAGGATCTATTCGGTCAGGAATTACCAGATTCCGTAAGAAAAGGACAACGTCTTACAGGTATGAGTGCTGATCAAACCTCTTTACCTATTGCTCCATCCATTATCGATTTTAAACAATACGGAGAATCTAGAGCTTGGGTGAGTAGTGCTATGCCTTATTTGTCGGAAGTAGTAGATGATATCTGTTTTATAAAATCGATGCAAACTGATGCTATTAATCATGATCCAGCAATTACCTTTTTTCAAACTGGTAGTCAGCAGCCAGGAAGACCTTCTATAGGTTCGTGGATTAGTTATGGTTTAGGTTCTGATAATGAAAACTTACCCACATTTATTACGTTAATCTCTAAAAATGGAGGAGGACAACCTTTATATGCTCGACTTTGGGGAAATGGTTTCTTGCCTACGGAACATCAAGGAGTACAATTTAGAAGCGGAAAAGATCCTGTATTATATCTCACAGATCCTGAAAACTATGATGGGCATAATAGAAGAAATATGTTAGATTATCTAGGGAAATTGAATGATGTACAAAACAGTTTTTATGGAGATCCCGAAATTAATGCCCGAATGTCCCAATACGAGATGGCTTTTCGTATGCAAACATCGATACCTGAAGTAACTGATATGAGTGATGAACCCGAGTATATTTTCGATATGTATGGAAAAGATAGTCGAGATCCAGGTACGTATGCTGCAAATTGCCTTTTAGGAAGAAAATTGCTGGAAAAAGGAGTCAAATTTGTGCAGTTATATCATCAAGGTTGGGATCAGCATATCGGATGCCCAAAAGGAGTGTTAGGAAATGCCCGAAAAACAGATCAAGCAAATGCTGCTTTGATTAAGGATTTAAAACAACGAGGTATGTTTGAAGATACTTTGTTGATTTGGGGAGGAGAATTTGGACGAACGGTATACTCACAAGGAAAATTAACGGCTACAGATTATGGGCGTGATCATCATCCTAAAGCATTCACGATGTTTATGGCAGGAGCAGGTGTAAAACCTGGAATTACCTATGGAGAGACTGATGATTTTAGTTATAATGTAATTAAAGATCCAGTACATACACACGATTTTCAGGCTACATTACTTCATCTTTTTGGGATTGATCATGAACGATTAACCTATAAACATCAAGGAAGAAGATTCAGATTAACAGATGTACATGGACATATTGTAAAAGATATACTAAGCTAATTTTTCTTCCTATGAATAAAGAAAATTCAAGACGAAAATTTATTAAAGGCACAGCCTTATTAAGTGCTGGTGCAATAACTGCTCCCACTTTTGGATTTCATATTATAAAAAAAAATACTTCAAAAATGAACGAGATTATAGGTCACGGAGATTATCAATACAAAATTATAAGAGATTGGGTAGATATCAGTACTGTTAGAAATCCTATTCTTAACTGTCATGAAATGCAAATGGATAGCAAAGGCAGATTAATAATGATGGGAGATCATACGGATAATAATATTTTGATCTTTGATAAATCGGGGAAACTTTTGGATTATTGGGGTACTGCATATCCTGGAGGACACGGTCTTACGTTGTTTGATGAAGGAGGAGAAGATGTGTTGTTTCTCACAGATTCTGGATGGTTTTTGGATAAAAATGGGAAATGGATACATCATAACGGGAGAGTTACAAAAACTACCACCGATGGGAAAGTAATTTTTGATATTGGGCATCCTCAAACGATTGGAATTTACAAAGCTGGAGACCATTTCTGTCCTACAGAAACTGCCGTAGCACCTAACGGAGATATTTATGTAGCAGATGGATACGGAATGGATTATATCATTCAATACGATGCTACTGGGAAGTATATAAGACATTGGGGCGGCAAACAAAATGAGGATCCCAATTATAGATTAGATAATGCCCATGGAGTGGCTATCGATTATCGTGATAAATCAAACCCATTAGTAGTATGTACATCTAGAAATGAAGAATGTTTTAAATGGTTCACGTTAGAAGGGAAATATGTAAAAACATTGCATTTACCAAATATGCAAGTCTGTAGACCTGTTTTCGATGATCAAAATTTATATGCAGGTGTTTGTTGGTCTCAACCTGAAGTCGGACGGACTACCTGGCAAGATCATACAGGTTTTGTAACGATTTTAGAAGACGATAAAGTTGTATCTAATCCTGGAGGAACAAAACCTTCATATGTGAATGGAGAATTACAAAAATCATATCAACTTGAGCATAAGCCAATTTTGCATGGTCATGATGTGTGTATTGATGAGGATAAGAATCTATATATCTGTCAATGGAATGCAAATGGAACGCCTCCATTAAAATTAGAAAGAATATAAGAAAAGTAAAATAACATTCTCAAACTATGAAGTTGGAGTTTGAGAGCTATTGTAATAAAAATATATAAGAATATTCATGAATGAAGCATCTGATCTTGTTTTGTTTTTTGGAAGATTTCATCCACTAGTAGTACACTTACCAATTGGGTTTCTATTTTTTGCATTTATACTAGAAATAGTAGCAAAATACAAGAAAAAAGAGCTATTGAAAGAAGCAATACCATTAGCCTTATTTCTAGGAGCAATGAGTGCTATTATTGCTTGTATATTGGGATATATGTTGTCATTAAGCGGCGATTATGAAGGTGAAGCTTTGGATAAACATTTTTGGTTTGGTATAGCAACTACGATGATAGCGATTCTCGCTTGGATGTTAAAAACGAAACGAATTAAATACATTATTAAAGAATCTGTAAGATTGAATATTGCTACACTTACTTTTATTGTTTTGTTATTAAGTATTACAGGACACTACGGAGGTAATCTAACTCATGGATCAGATTATTTAACAGCCTATTTACCTTTTACTACGAAAGAAAAAAAAGAAGTGCCTAAAATAAATTCTATTGAAGAGGCACAACTATTTGCTCATGTCGTTCATCCTATTTTGGATAATAAGTGTTTGAGTTGTCATAATAATTCTAAGAAAAAAGGAGGACTTTCGTTAGTAGATGAGGTGTCAATTCTAAAAGGAGGAAAAAGTGGTGTTGCTTTCATTGCTGGTAATAGTGAGCAGTCAGAGTTGATTAAAAGAGTTCATCTAGATCCAGATGACAAAGAGTTTATGCCGCCAGAAGGAAAGACGCCTTTAACAGAAGAGGAAATAAAAATAATTGAGTATTGGATAGATCATGGTCAGGCGGATTTTACAGCAACAGTAGGAACGGTAGATACACCAGAAGAAATTAAAAAATTATTGGCAGAACAACTTCAATTAGGCGATGATCATTCTGCTGGGTCAACGATGAGTGTAGCTTCACCGGTGTCAGAAGAAGTTATGGCAAGCTTGATACAACTGGGAGTAAATATGAGAGAAATTGTATCAGAAACAAACCGATATGATGTTTCTATGTTACCTAAAAATAGCAAAGAATTTGATGTGAAAATTGTAAAAGAAATTCTGGAAGAACTCTCAAAAATTAAGAATAATATTGTTTGGTTGTCATTGCCATCCCAAGGAATTACAGATACCCATCTAGAAATAATAGGTAGTTTTAAAGGGTTACAAAAGTTGGCTTTGCAGAAAAATAATATCTCTGATGCAGGTATTCAACATTTAACTAGTTTAGAGCAATTAGAAAGCTTAAACCTACATAGTAACTCTTTAATAACGAATAAAAGTATTCAACAACTTTCTAAATTTAAAAAACTAGAAAAAATATACATGTGGAACACTTCTATTAAAAAAGAAGATAGTATAAACAAGAAAGTAATTTTATAGAAACGAAGTATTACTTAATCTGTACAAATTAGATCATATCTCGATTATTCTTTCTTCAATATTTTAACCACTACAGACTTACTAATGGGCGTATTACTTTTATCTGCGTAATGGTTATAGGGAACTAGGATATTAGTCTCTGGAAAATACGTAGCAATATTTCCTTGAGGGATATTATAGGAAATTATCTTAAAATTTTCTGCTTTCCTTATGACATTGTCATAATTGCTAGTAAGATCAACAATTTCTAAAGCAGCTAGATCAAACTTCTCAATGTCTTTAGGATTCATTAAAACGACTCTTCTTTCATTAAAAATGCCTCGATAACGATCATTCATACCATAGATGGTGGTATTAAATTGGTCATGAGAGCGAATAGTCATCATCAAGAATTCATCTTCTTGTAACTGATGATCTGGTACAGAACAATTACTAAATTGTGCTTTCCCATTTGGTAATTTGCTGAAATCTAATTCACGAACATTATTGGGTAGATAAAAACCAGATCCTTTGGATTTTTTTTCTATTCCTGTAAAACCTGCAATCACCTCTTGTAGTTTTGCTCTTATAGCTGTATAATCTTCGCTTAATGGTAACCAATCTACAGGATGATTTCCTTTAAAAAAAGCATCTGCAATGCCACCGATGATTTCGGGTTCGCTTTTAAGATTATCTGAAGCAGGAGATAGCATTCCTTTTGATCTGTGTACCTTTCCCATACTATTTTCCACGGTAAAAAATCGTGGTTTCCCATCTTTTAGGTCAAATTCAGATCTTCCTAATGTGGGTAGTATTAATGCTGTTTTCCCTACAGTAGTATGCGTTCGGTTTAGTTTGGTGCTTACTTGTACGGTTAACTCACAATTTTGTAAAGCATCAGCAGCATACTGTGTATCTGAAACAGCAGACACAAAATTCCCACCCAATGCAAAAAATACTTTCGCCTTTCCTTCATGCATTGCTTTTATAGAATGTACAGTATCAAGACCTGCTTTAGTAGGAGGCGTAAAACCAAAGACACTTTCTACAGCACTATTAAATACTGGAGATGCATGATGAACGATCCCAACAGATCGATCTCCTTGCACATTACTGTGTCCTCTTACAGGACAAGTTCCTGCACCAGGTTTGCCTAGACTTCCTTTTAGCAATAATAGATTTACACATTCTTTAATGTTTTCGACACCATTTTTATGCTGTGTAAGTCCCATAGCCCAACAAATAATAATCTTATTTCTATGAGCTAGTAGTTCCACAACTTGGTCGATTAAGGAAGGTGATACCCCTGATTGTTTGATCAATTCTTGAACATCAAAACTTTCCAGATGTTCCAAAAGTGATTCATACCCTTGCGTATAATTGTGGATAAACTCATGATCAAACACCTTTTTTGTTTGTTTGTCTAATGCAGCAAGTCTGATAAGAATTGCTTTTAATAAAGCTACATCCTGATTGATCTTAACTTGCAAATGAATATCAGTAAGCGTTTCTCCTCCAGCAATAAGACCTTTTACTTCCTGAGGATTTTTAAATCTGATAAGCCCTGCTTCTTCAAGGGGATTGATACTGATTACTTTTCCACCTTGTTCTTTGCATTTTTGTAATGCTGATAACATACGAGGATGATTAGTTCCAGGATTTTGTCCTATAACTAACACAACTTCAGCTTTTTCAAAATCATCTAGTGTAACGGAACCTTTGCCAATACCTAAGGTTTCACTAAGTGCTACACCACTAGATTCATGACACATGTTGGAGCAATCTGGCATATTGTTAGTACCAAAAGCTCGTATAAAAAGTCCATATAAAAAAGCAGCTTCATTACTGGATCTTCCAGAGGTATAAAAGATAGCTTCATCAGGATCTTTAAGTTGATGTAAGTGTTCGGCAACAAGTGTGTAAGCCTTCTTCCAACTAATCGGTTCATAATGTATGCTATCTGGATATAAGACCATGGGTTCTGTAATCCGTCCACTTTTTCCTATTTGATAATCTGTCCATTGTGAAATTTCTTCTACCGAGTATTTTTTAAAAAAAGCAGCATCTACTTTTTTGTTAGTGGCTTCTTCCGCCAATGCTTTAGCTCCGTTTTCACAATATTCTGCAACTTTTGAAGGTTTATCAGGATCAGGCCATGCACAACCAGGACAATCAAAACCTTCTTTTTGATTCATTTGAGCAAGTCCCTTTAACGATTTTACAACCCCCATTTCTTTAAAAGCATGTTGTAAGGCTACTTTTACAGCTTTAGTTCCAGCAGCATAAGTGGAAGGTTCTTTTACTATTAAATCAGAAAACTCAGTAGATCCAGTGATAGAAATATTTCTTTTGGAATTAGCCATTTTTGTGAAATGAAGAAATTAATGAAATGGAAGATACAATTATCGGTATAATAAATAATCTATTTATAAAAATAAATAGTTCCAGTATATCTATTTCACGAAGATAAGAGGTTGCTTAGAGTAATAATTATACTATTTTTGCAATAAGTTAATTTTTATTGTTGTGTTGAAACCGGTTTCAGAACATCCTAAAATAGAAGTTTCACTAGAAAAAATAGAAACTTCGCAACACGCTTCTTTTCATACAGGAGTGTACAAACAACCCTATTTTAGTAGCAACTGGCATTATCATCCCGAATTTGAATTATTATTGATTGTTAACGGGCAAGGCAAAAGATTAGTAGCGGATCATGGTGAAGATTTTGAAATAGGAGATTTGGTTTTGCTTGGCGGATATTTACCTCATGCTTGGATTCCAGATGCGCGATTTCTTGAGGAGAGTTCTGAAGAGTACTGTGAGTCTATTTATGTACAATTTAGAAAAGATATTTTTGGATCTCATTTTGTGGATGTACCTGAACTCAAAGGAGTTCGTAAAGTACTTCAGGCGTCCGAAAGAGGTATAAAAATTATAGGTAAACATCGAACTGAGATCGCTGAATTACTGCAGGAAATCCCTAGGCTTTCTCCTTTGGATCAATTGCTAAAACTAATTAAGATACTGGATCTTATTAATCTTTCAGGATATCAAGTGTTAGCATCAGAAAATTATTTAAAAAATAGTTTCTATTTTAAATCAAATAGGATTTTGAAGGTTCACGAATTTATAATGGAGCATTATAAACAAGATGTCTCTCTAGAAAAGTGTGCCGAAATGGTAAATATGACGGTATCCGCTTTTTGTAGATATTTTAAAAGTGAAACTAGCTTTACCTTCACCAATTACTTAAATAAAATACGAATAGATTTTGCTAAAAAATTATTGATTAATACAGACATGCCAATCAAAGAAATTGCTTTTGAATGTGGATATAACTCTGTTCCTTATTTTAATAGGCAGTTTAAAAAAATAGAAAAGATTTCACCTTATACCCTGCGAAAATCTGCTAAGGATGGATAATGGCTCCTTTAAAGTGTTTTTTTACTCTTTTAAGATTAGATTTGCAAGGTTTAGCTTTAAAGAAGAATCCCGAAGATTAGATTTATTGATTTTTAAGTGTTCTTTAATGGATTTAGTACCTAACACATATGCTTTCGCATTATTGATAGCATCTACCGCCAATAATTCATCATTATCAAAATACCAAATGGAAAACTTATAAGTAGTTTCCTCTTCATTTCTGATAATTGCTTCATTGTAATCAAAAGGTAAGCCTACCATTTGTAGTTTAATTTCATATTGATCCGACCAAAACCATGGGATCGTATCATAAATAACTTCTTTTCCGCAGATCGAAGCGGCTGCAATCTTTGCTTGATCTACGGCATTTTGTACAGACTCAAGGCGTACAAAACGATTATAATGAGGGTTATGATGAAATGTACAATCGCCAATGGCATAAATATCTTTGTCGTTTGTTTGGCATGCTTGATTCACTTTTATACCATTCTCGGTTTGAATCCCTGCATCTTTTGCTAATTCAGTATTTACTATAACCCCAGTACCTAATATAATTATTTCAGCTTCATACGAGGTTTCATCATCACAAGTGATAGTATTTGTATGGTTTATAGATGTGACTGAAGAAACATTTTTGTTGGTATGAATTTGAACTCCATTTAAGATATGTACATCATAAAAAAATTGACTCATCTCAGGAGATGTCACTCTCGCTAGTATTTTGGATTCGCGTTCCAAAAGAGTAACAGAAGTTCCGAGTTTTCTTAAGGAGGCGGCAATCTCTAATCCTGTATATCGTCCACCAATAATGAGCACTCTTTTGCTGATGTTCTCTTTAACTTTCTGGCGAATTGTAGTAGCATCATGTGCTGTTCTAAGCGTATATACTTCAGTTACTTTATCTAAACCTTTAATAGGTGGAATTAGAGGTCTTGCACCAGTAGCAATTACAAGTTTATCGTATTGTTGTCTAGAACCATCTTCTGTAATGACAGTTTTATGAATACGGTCAATTTTCTTTATAGAAACACCAAGATATAACTTAATATTTTCTTTTTCATAACTTTCTAATGACTTCAGTAAGTTATTATTTGTCTCTTCTGTTGAGGTTAAATAGGATTTCGATAATGGAGGTCGATGATAAGGAGTTTCTGGATCCTTGTCGAATACAATTATAGAACCAGTCCATCCTTCTTTTCTAAGAGAAAATGCAAAATTAATTCCCGCATGACTTGCTCCAATAACCAAACATATTGGAGCTTTTGTGTTTTCGTTAGGCATAGTAATGATTGAGGTAATTAAAGGTAGGACTGGTTGTTATAAGTTTATTGGGCTACTGTGACTATCAACCCATCCAAATTGTCGTTAATTTCTAATTGACAACACAATCTGCTGTATTCAGTTACATTATCATCTAGTTCTAACATATCTTTTTCTATTTCTCCAGGAGCACCTGTTTTTGCGAAATGATCTGGATGAATAAATACATGACAGGTAGCGCAAGAACAAACACCACCACAATCTCCTTCAATTCCTTTGATATCATTATCTACGGCTAGCTGCATTACAGATCCTGAAGTTCCTTCTACTGAAATGGTTTCGTCTTCACTAGTGATAAAAGTTATTTTAGGCATACTTATATTTTTTTAAATTATTTTTTTGAAAGGAGTGTTATTTATTAAACTTTATGGTCAGGCTATTAAAACCTACCTTTCTTTTAAATTCTCCAAGCTCTTCAATCTTTTCCTGAGCATCGACAATTTCTATAGAGGTCACTTTTTTAGTTAATGTTTGTAAGAGTATCTTCATTATTTGACGAGCATGCGTAGCTCCTAAGCATTTGTGATGACTAAAACCAAAGCTTACATGAGGATTGATTTTTCTGTCTAATACTACTTCATTTGGATTTTCAAATACCGTTTCATCTCTATTAGCAGATGCCCAACATAGAGAAATACGAGTATCTTTTTTTACGGCATGCTCGCAAACCACTGTATCTTGAGTAGCTACTCTTCCCATTTGTGTTAATGGTGCAAAATATCGTATCAGCTCTTCTACAGCTTTGCCAATGATCTCAGGTTCATCTTTCAGTAATTGTAAAGACTCTTTATGTTCAGCAAAATAGGCAACTGTATTTGTTATAGAATTAATTACTGTATCTCTTCCTCCAGCAAAGGTTAGAATCATAATTCCCTTTACTTCTTCTCTTGTGAGTTTTCTATCTTCAATGTTTGTGTTTAATAAAATGGAGTATAAGTCTTTACCAGGGTTTTTTACCGCGTTTTCAATTTGCGCATCTATATAATCATATAGGATGTTTGCCTTGCTACCATCTAATGCACTGTCTTCACTTCTAAATACATGAGTTCCCCAAGAGATCCAAGTTTCAGATTCTTTATACGGAATATTTAGTAATAAGGTTAGGGCTCTTGATTGTATGCGTAAAGCAAATTCTTCTACAACTTCTACTGGACCATTTTTTGTAAGAGCTTTATCAACTATATCTTCAATGATGCTAACCAATTCAGCTTGATATTCTGGAAGTAATGGCCTTTTAAACCACTCTTCAATGAGATCTCTGTAGGTTTTGTGCATCGGAGGGTCTACTTCAAATGGGATTTGACGCGTATCTCGTATATGAACTTCTGATGGAATTACAATTCGTCCTGGAACAGCTCCAGATTGATATGTTTTCCAATTATGAGCGCATTTTCGAACATCTTTAAGGCGTAACACCATAGTAACAGGATCATCCTGATCATTCATTTCACCATATCCTTTTTCTTGTCGAGCTTTGTCAAAAGGATCAGAAAACTTACTATTCTTCATAAACTGAATTATTTAGTGTAACAAAGTAAGCGAGATGTGCTTAATAGTAATTAACTTATTTTGATAAATTATTAAACTATTTTAACTTATTCTATTCAGAGGTTTGAAGGACATTGTTGAAAAAAAGTATGGTGTCTTTTATATGAGTTTCCCAATAGCTCCATTCATGTTTTCCTGGATGTTCTTGATATGTATGTGCTATGTTTAGTTCTTTTAATTGATAATGTAATTTTCGATTACCTTCAATTAGAATGTCATCTACACCACAATCAAATTGTAGCTTAGGAAGATGTTCTTTATAGGTTAAGACGGTTTGATAGATGGATTCATTTTCTTTCTCTTCCTGAAAATAAGCATTCAAAGGCTCTTCAACAAAAAGTTTCATTTCTTCAAGTATCGTTATAGAGGATAATCCAGATATCGCCTCAAACTTTTGATGGTTTTTAATTCCTAATCTTAACGCACCAAATCCTCCCATGGATAATCCGGCAATACATACTTTGGAATTGGTACTAGCTTGTGGGATCAATTCGATAACAGCATTTATAACATCTTCGGTAATCCATTTCTCATAATCAGCATGTGTATGTGTAAGATAACCACTTCCGTCTCCCCATAATCCGTCGGATGGCATAGCGATAATCATAGGTTCAATTTCACTATTTTGAATCCAAGATTCCATTTTTAGATGAATACCCGTTTTCTGAGACCAAATCCAATGACTACCATAAACTCCATGAAGCAGAATAGTTATTGGTAAATCTTTCAGATTTTGCCCAGAAGGCACATAAACCGTAATATCACCTCTTTGTTTGAGATGGGTACTTTTTACTGTAATGTGCCGTAATTGATCGGCTTCAAAACGAGGATCTGATATTTCTGTTGTTCTGAATTTTGATGGCATAGCGAATGTCTTTTTGATTTTTTAATACTTTATTAAGACTCAAAAACAATAACTCCTTTCGCATTTTTTCCAGCCAACATATCATCAAATGCTTGTTGTAATTCTTCGAATTTATAGGTTGAGGTTACCATTTCATCTAATAATAAATCACCTTTGTCATAGAGTTCCAAAATTTTAGGAAAGTCGATATGAGGCCTGCATTTACCGTATAAAGGATTGATATAAATTTTATCCCATTCGAATAATTGCATATCAATTGTCACTTCTTGTTCAATTCCACTTACCTGAACTGCTGTACCCGCGTTACGAATCATTCCCAAAGGTGCAGCACCTAATTCTGGTATGGCAGTACATTCAAATGCAAAATCGGCGCCTCTTTTGCCAACAATCTCTTTAACTTTTATCGTAGCTTCTTTTAAGCCTTTATCAGATTTTTGCGCTAGTACAAAATGAGTAGCGCCAAATTGCTTTGCCATTTCTAATCTTGCTTCATTAATGTCTATGGCTACAATTTTGGCCGCACCTGATATTTTAGCTCCCTGAATTACATTAAGACCTACACCACCAGTTCCAATGACAGCTACAGTAGATCCTGGAGTTACTTTTGCTGTATTTACAGCAGAGCCGTATCCAGTCATTACTCCACAACTTACAATGGATGCAGAACTGAAAGGAATTGCAGTTTGATACTTAACAACAGCCTGTTCTCTCACAACAGTATGTGTGGATAAGGTACCGATATTAAAGGAACGTTCAATACCTTTATCCTTAAAAGTGGTACTCTCTAATCGTGCATGTCCTGCTGAAACTTCTCCGTCGGGTAAAGCATCTCCTGCAACTACTGGAGAATTATTCTCGCAAATATGCTGATTTTGCTCCTGACATTGAAAACAAGTTCCACAAGGAATTGCCCAGTTAAGTATTACATGATCTCCAGGAGAAACAGAGGTTACATCAGGTCCAATATCTGTTACAATTCCAGCGCCCTCATGTCCTAATATAACAGGTCTGCCCCAATGCAGAGAATCATAATCAGTATGACATAAACCTGCTGCCATTATTTTTACGACAACTTCATCACCTTCAGGTTTAAGTATCGTAATATCTTCGATAGAAAAATCACCATTTCCATTGGTAATTGCTGCTTTTGCTAACATCCCTAAAAATATAATTGTTAGCTGCAAATTACTATTTAGCCAATGCTAATTATTGAACTGTTTTAACAATTGATTGTATTATATATTCTCAACTAGTAATTGGCTATGAATTCAACTAGGTTGTCATTTCTTTCTAGTTTTAATTTTTTTCGTAGCCTATATCTAGAAGTATGCACACTTTCTACCGATATACCAAGTAATGATGCCATATCTTTGCTAGAGAAATTTAATTTGATGAGAGCGCATATTTTTAGGTCTGTTTGAGTTAATGTGGGAAAACTAGATTTTAAATTTTTATAAAAACCTTGATTTATATTGATAAATCTTGCTTCAAACTCTTTCCAGTTACTTCCCATTCCAGATTGAATGGATTTAATGACTTTGTTTACGGAGTTTAAATTCAAATTATCTCTATTCTCGGCTAATGAATTTTTTAAACCAACAATGAATTCATCTTTTTCGATAAGTTGAAGAGCGGACTTTGCCAATTCTTTATTTTTTAGCTCTATTGCTTTCTTACTTTCGTTTAACTTTAATCTCTGTTTTTGTTTTAATAAGCGTTGTTCTCTCTTGTGTTTTCTTTTTAAATTTTTAAATGTCATTACACCCACGATAATCAGGAAAAAGAGGGTAACAAATAGTAGTGAAGCACTAAGAAGAGATATTTTTTGCTTGCTCTCTAGCTCAGATAATCGTTGCTCCTTTAGTAGTTTTTCTTGCTTTTCCTTTTGTAATCGATATTGATCCTTAATTTCAAATAGGTACTCATTGTTTTTACTATTAATGCCAAATATTTTGTTTTCTAGATCAATAGCTTCCTTGATATGAGAGAATGCTCTTTGGTAATCTTTAGAATTATAATATAATTGAGATACTTCTTTGTGATTAATGATTTGATAGTTCATATGGCTATTGTGAGCATATGATAATTCTAAGGATTTGTTGTAATGAAATTTACTTTGTTCGAAGTCTTTTTTTAGTTGATATAATTTAGCTAGAAAGTAATGTATGATGACTAAATAGGACTCATTATTTTCTTTAAAATATTCGTGTGATTTTAAAAGTATTTCTTCAGCCTTTTCAAAATTTCCTTCATTTGCTAAAAGAAAACCTCTTTCAGATTCTAAAAAGTAGTTTCGAATTCCTTCATTTTTAGACCTAAAATAGAGATAGCAACTATCTAGGTAAGTTCTCGCAGTCTCATAGTCCTTATTATATCTATAAAAATTCGCAATAGAAAAATAGTCACTAATGGTGTAATCGATACTAAAACTATTTTGAGAAGAAAGCGCTTTGCTAATAGTAAGAGCATTACCAAAATTTTCTAATGCCTTTGTGTTTCTATTATAAAAACTGTACAACCACCCAAGAGATTGATACACCCTCGATTTAGAAAATGAATCATTACTTTTTTCCGCTAGAAATAAGGCTTTCCAATAACCATCATATGCTTTTCCATAATTAAGATTATGTCCATACAACTCAGAAAGCTCGTTGATACTATTGATCAAATTGAATGTGTCCTTTTTGAAAGTAAAAAACTCAATACTTTTTTCATAGTTATGTACAGCTTTTTCAAAGTTTACAAACTTATTTTCTCTAGCTTTTTCGAGATATTGATTTTTCTTATACAGTTGTTGCGACCATGAGATGCTAATGCAAAACGCTATAAAAACTATTGAAATTGGGGTTCTTTTAAACATAACTTTTTCTTCAAGTAAGCCTGAGGCGTTTTTGGTTTAAATTGAAATATTATTTTATTTCTTCTTTATTTGCTGATATATTCTTTATTAAAGCCTGAATACTTTACATAATTCACATAAAGTAACAAAAATATAGAAGCATTGAAGTTGTGTTTTAAGAGGTCTAGGCAAAAATAGTGTTTTTGTCTAGTACTTTTCAACCCAAAATACCACTTGTTCAGTTTATGTCTAGTGTAATTTGAATTAAGATTCTTATGTATATGTGATCTTTGTCGAATCTTAATTTTTACAATTATGAAGAAGGCTTTAAGATCTATTCTTAAAATTAGCGTTATTCTTGGTTTTTTCTCAGTAAATGCTCAAAATTATTCAAAAATCGGTAATCATGATTTTAATGATAATTGGGAATTTAAATTACTGAAAAATACGGGAGTATATGATACTGAACAATATAACAATTGGACAAAAATTAGCATTCCACATGATTGGAGTGTAGATTTTTCTTTCGATGCGGATAAAGGAGAAGGGGCTACTGGGTATTTACCAGGAGGAATAGGTTTGTATAGAAAAGAATTTACCATAAAGAATAAAAATTCTACCACTACGTATTTAGTATTCGATGGAGTTTATAACAATAGTAAGTTTTATCTTAATGATAAATTATTGGGTTTTCATCCCTATGGATATTCCCCCTTTTATTATGACATCACAGATGATTTAAACACCACTACTGGAAAAAACCAACTTAAAGTTGATATAAATCGAGAAAAATATGTAGACAGTAGATGGTATACCGGTTCAGGTATCTATAGAAATGTAAAACTAATTCGAAAGAACAATTTGCATATTCCAGTTTGGGGAATATTTATAACTACTCCAAAGATTACAGATGACAAAGCAGTGGTGAAAATAGCTTCTTCAATAAAAAATAAATTTACTGAAGATCAAAATTTTGAGATTCAGATTAAAATCTACGATGATAAGGGGGAAATTGTTTCCCAAACTAAACAATCTAAAAACATTGTTGCTAATCATACTTTGGATATAGAGAGTACTATTGAAATATCCAATCCATACCTATGGAAGTTAGATACACCAAGAATGTATAAAGCTACAGTTTGCATAGTTCAAAACGATAAGATAATTGACGAGAATGATGTTCCATTCGGTGTGCGCGAAATTAAATTTGATACAGATAAAGGTTTTTTCCTAAATGGAAAGCATACAGATATAAAAGGAGTTTGTTTACATCATGATGGTGGTATTGTTGGAGCAGCTGTTCCAAAAGATGTTTGGAGAAGAAGATTACAGAAACTAAAAGATGCTGGTTGCAATGCCATAAGAATTTCACACAATCCAGGTTCTGATGAGTTTTTAGATTTATGTGATGAGATGGGTTTTTTGGTGCAAGATGAATTTTTTGATGAATGGGACAATCCAAAGGATAAACGATTAAATCAGAATGAACAAATCAAAGACGAAATATCTAGAGGATATGCAGAATACTTTCAGGAATGGGCAGAAAAGGACCTGAAGAACACAGTGCTTGCGCATCGAAATCATCCTTCTATAATACAATGGAGTATTGGTAATGAAATTGAATGGACCTATCCAAGAAATCAAAATGCAACAGGTTTCTTTAATAACATGAGCTGGACAGGGAATTATTTTTGGGAAAAACCTCCGTATTCTACCGAAGAGATCAAGAAAATGCTGGAAACTTTACCGAAAGGTAAATATGATATCGGAGAAACAGCACAAAAACTGGCAAAGTGGACTCGTGAATTAGACACTACAAGATATATTACCGCTAATTGTATTTTGCCTTCTGCAAGTCATCTTTCTGGATACACCGATGCGCTCGATGTAATAGGCTATAGCTATCGCAGAGTTTTGTATGACTATGGACATGAAAACTACCCTGATAAACCAATCATGGGAACCGAAAACTTAGTACAGTGGCATGAATGGAAAGCTGTTAAAGAACGTCCATTTATTTCTGGAACATTTTTGTGGACAGGAATTGATTATATGGGAGAATCTCATAAACAATGGCCAAGAAAAGCAACACCAAGTGGAATGCTGGATGTTGCTGGATTCGAAAAGCCATCCTACCATATGATGAAAACTCTTTGGAATGATGATCCTCATATCTATGTAGCAACACAAAAACTGGAAAAATCAATTTTTAAAGAAGATGAAAATACTGGAGAACCAGTAGAGAGAAAAAAAGACGCTTGGAAAAAAGCCTTATGGGTATGGCATGATGTGAATGAACATTGGAATTATAAGGATCAGGAAAAAGTAGTCATAGAAGTGTATTCTAATTATGATGAGGTAGAGTTATGCGTGAATGAAAAAAGTTATAAGACGAAAAGATTGGAAGATTTTGAAGATCGAATCTATAAATGGATTATCCCTTTTCAGGAAGGAGAACTAAAAATTATTGGAAAAAAAGATGGTGAGATTGAAGAAATCAAGACATTAAAAACTACTGGAGAGCCTAGAAGTATTAAATTAATAACTGATAAAACAGTAATGCAAGCAGATGGATACAGCGTAGCTCATGTCATTGCACAATTGGAAGACGTTGATGGGAATCCTATTAAAAATGTAGAAGAAAAGATAACATTTTCTGTGGATGGAGATGTTACTATTTTAGGTGTGGATAACGGATCTGCTTTTAGTGTTCAAGATTATAAATCGAATTCTGTTCAAACCAATAACGGAAAATGTTTACTTCTTATTCAGTCTCAAAAAGATAAAGGAGAGGTCACAGTATCCGCTACATCAGAAAAACTAACCAGTAATCGGTTAACAATAAAGATTAAGTAGATTCTTGTACTTTATAGTATCTAACCATAGCATATATCATATGAAGCTAAATCATAAAATCGTATTTCATTTATTAGCAACTGTTCTTGTTATCGGTTGCAATCAACCTGACAAACAAGAAATTGTGGAAGAGGAAAAAAATAAGCCCTGTGAAACTGTACTTGATGTGTCTCCAGAGAAATTAGATCGTTTTGGAATAACAAATAAGGATTTCTTAAGTGCGGCTTCAAAAAGAGCACTTCAGTGGAAGTATTTTGAGAATGATTGGTATAGAGTTTTCAATCCAATGAAACCGTTGAAAGGAGATTTGGCTTATGAAGAAGGTGTTGTTCGTAGAGACCCTTCGGCTGTCATTAAAGTAGATGGATTGTATCATGTTTGGTATTCAAAAAGTGTAGGTCCAACAGATGGATTTGGTGGCGATATCGAAAATGATAAAGTTTTTCCTTGGGATCGTTGCACTGTATGGCATGCAACCTCTGAAGATGGATGGACATGGAAAGAAGATAAAGAAGCAGCAGTTCCTTTAGGAGAGAAAGGATCTTATGACGATAGATCCATATTTACTGTAGAAATTATGGAATGGGATGGTATGTACTATCTATGCTATCAAACCATCATGTCACCATATGATGTTCGTACCAAAAATGAAGTCGGTTTAGCATGGTCTGCATCTCCTTTTGGTCCTTGGGAAAAAAGTAAAGAACCTATTCTAAAACCAGCTGATAATGGTATTTGGAAAGGTGAAGAACAAAATCGTTTTATGGTTGAAAAGAAAGGAGATTTTGATTCTCATAAAGTACATGATCCTTGTATTCTTCCTTATAAAGGAAAGTTCTATTTGTATTACAAAGGAGAGCAAATGGGAGAAGAAATATTATATGGAGGGCGCCAGATTCGACATGGTGTTGCGGTAGCTGATAACCCGAAAGGGCCTTACATAAAATCCAAGTATAATCCTATTTCCAATTCAGGACATGAAATCTGTGTATGGCCAGTAGATGGAGGAATTGCTTCTTTGATTACTACTGATGGACCTGAACGAAACACTTTCCAATGGTCACCAGATGGGATCAATTTTGAGATTCGTGGTGCGGTAAAAGGAGCTAATATGCCTCATGCTATTGGTCTAAATAGAACTATTGAAGCTACAACAGACAATCCGACTGCAATTTTTGATTGGGGATTATCACACATATATAATAGTTGGAACTACCAGAGTATTATGCGTTTTGATTCTTATCGAAAAACATCTCATGTAGCTCAAGGAGCCAAAGCACCAGATGGCAAAAAGAAAAAAGACAAGCAAAAAGATAATTAATAAGTAGACAAAATTGAAAGCAACAATATATAAAGGTGATAAAACTTTTAGCGTAATTGATAAGGAGATAGTAGCACCTAAAGAAGGAGAAGTTCGTATCAAAGTAGCATATTCTGGAGTATGTGGAACCGATGTGCATATCTATCATGGTATGATGGATAAAAGGGTAAGTATTCCAGAAACCATAGGTCATGAAATGTCCGGTACTATTGATGCTATCGGCGAAGGAGTAACAGGATACGAATTAGGTGATAAGATTGTAGTAAGACCATTGGATGATCGGGCAGTTAAACCTTCAGATAAAGGCTTTAATCATATCTGTGAAGAGCTAAAGTTTATTGGTATTGACAGTCCTGGTTCTATGCAACAGTTCTGGAACGTACCTGCTTTTACATTACATAAATTAAAAGAAGAAACGGATCTAAAATTAGCGGCATTGATAGAACCATTATCCGTAGCTGTACATGATGTTCGTTTAAGTGAGTTACAAGAAGGAGAAACCGCTGTTGTTTTAGGAGGAGGACCTATTGGATTGTTAGTAGCAATGGTAGCCAAAGATACAGGTGCTAATGTTATTATTTCAGAAGTTAATCCAGTTCGGATAGCGAAAGCAAAAGAATTAGGTTTTGATACAGTTAATCCACTAGAAGTAGACTTAATAGACTATGTAAGAAAAAATACAGAAGGGCGATTAGCAGATGTGGTATTTGAAGTAGCAGGTGTTCAACCGGCTTTAGATGTAATGACAGAAGTAGCTGGTATTAGAGGAAGAATTGTTATGGTGGCTATTCATGGAGAACCAAAACCGGTGAATTTATTTAAGTTTTTTTGGAAAGAACTAAAGCTCATAGGAGCAAGAGTTTATGAAAAGGAAGATTACGAAAAAGCAATACAATTGATAACCACTAATGAACTTCCTTTTGAAGAGCTAATTACGGATGTTCAACCTTTAACTAAAATCCAAGAAGTTTTTGAAAATATAGATAATAATCCAGACGGCTTAAAAGTATTAATGGATTGCCAACAATAAAACTAACTACGTACAATTAATGAGTATTTTGAATAAATTCAGTTTAGAAGGTAAAACAGCTTTGGTAACAGGCTGTAAAAGAGGTATTGGAAAAGCTATGGCCATTGGTTTGGCCGAAGCGGGAGCTAATATTATTGGTGTTTCTGCAAGTCTTGAAAAAGAAGGGAGTGATGTAGAAAATACTGTCAAAAAACTAGGAAAAGAATTTAAAGCATATCAATGCGATTTTTCGGATAGAAAAGCACTGTATGAATTTATAAAAGAAGTAAAATCAGATTTTTCGACAATAGATATACTTGTTAATAATGCAGGAACAATTCTGCGAGCACCTGCAGCAGAACATTCAGATGAATATTGGGATAAAGTGATCGAAGTAAATCAGAATGCTCAATTCATCCTTACCAGAGAAATAGGGAAAGAAATGGTAGAAAGAGGGAATGGAAAGATTGTATTTACTGCTTCTTTATTAACTTTTCAAGGAGGAATTACAGTGCCAGGATATGCTGCGAGTAAAGGTGCAATAGGACAGATGACTATGGCATTTGCAAATGAGTGGGCTTCAAAAGGAGTGAATGTGAACGCTATTGCTCCTGGGTATATAGCAACCGATAATACAGAAGCGCTTAGAAATGACCCTAATCGAGCTAACTCAATCTTAGCTAGAATTCCTGCTAATAGATGGGGAGATCCTGAAGATTTTGCAGGTCCTGTAGTATTCCTTTCTTCCGAAGCTGCCAATTATATGAACGGATCCATCATGGTTGTTGATGGCGGATGGATGGGTCGATAATTAAATTAAAAACACCTCAAAAAAAGAATAGATGAAAGCAAAAGAATATCAACTTTTTATCAATGGAGAATGGATTAACGCCACATCTGGGAATACTGCGGATATTACCAGCCCAATAGATGAAAGTGTTGTCGGAACTGTACAAATGGGTGTAGAAGAAGATGCAAAAATTGCGCTGGAAGCAGCTGAAAAAGCACAAAAAGAATGGAGAAAAGTTCCTCCTAGAAAACGTGCAGAACTCATGCGAAAGTTTGCAGCCGAAATAAGAGCAAATAAACCATATCTAGCAGAATTATTAACTAGAGAACAAGGTAAAATTATTTCCTTAGCAGAAATCGAAGTAGAAGTTACCGCAACTTTTATAGAATATGCTTGTGATTGGGCTCGACATATAGAAGGTGATATCATGCCTTCTGATAATGAAAATGAACATATTTATATACATAAAATTCCAAGAGGAGTCGTTGTAGCAATTACTGCCTGGAACTTTCCTTTAGCATTAGCAGGTAGAAAAATAGGTCCAGCATTAGTGGCAGGAAATGCAATCGTAGTAAAACCAACACAAGAAACACCTTTAGCAACATTAGAATTAGGTTTCATTGCGGAAAAAGTTGGCCTGCCTAAGGGGTTATTGAATGTTGTTACTGGTTCAGGAAGAGTACTTGGTAATGCATTAGTGGAAAATCCAATTACCAAAATGGTTACCATGACTGGTAGTACACCTGCAGGTCAACAAATTTTCAAAGCTGCTGCACAAAATCTTACACATGTGCAATTGGAACTTGGTGGTAAAGCTCCAGCAATAGTATTTGCAGACGCAGACTTAGATCAGGCAGCAGAAGCTGCGTTCCATTCCAGATTTGATAATTGTGGACAGGTATGTACCTGTAATGAACGTATGTATGTACACGAAGATGTATATGATGCTTTTATGGAGAAATTTATGGAACACTTGAAGACGTACAAGGTTGGAAATCCTTTAGACAGAAGTGTATCGATGGGACCTAAAGTAAATGCTTCAGAATTGAAAAACATGCAGCATTTAGTAGAAGTAAGTGTAAAAGAAGGAGCTACCGTTGCAACTGGTGGAAAAAGACCAGAAGGAGCTGAATTTGAAAAAGGACATTGGTTCGAGCCTACGGTACTTACAGGTGTAACTCAAGACATGACTATTGTACACGAAGAATCATTCGGTCCTATATTACCAGTAATTAAATTTTCAGATTTTGATCAAGTAATCGGATATGCTAATGATTGTGAATATGGACTGGCAGCCATGATTTTTACCAAAGATATGGCAACCATATTACGATGCAATGATGAATTAGAGTTTGGTGAGATCTACGTAAATAGAGGTCATGGAGAGCAACATCAAGGATTCCATAACGGATATAAACTTTCAGGAAGCGGAGGAGAAGACGGAAAGTACGGATTCGAACAGTATTTGGAAAAGAAAACCTTTTATATGAATTATAAATAGTAAGGTTACAATTAATGGATCACCAGATTAAAGATATAAAAGTTAGACTCTTCGAAGTTCCATTGCCAGAAGTACTTTCTGATGCCAAACACGGAGATCATTATCATTTTGAGTTAGTTACTACCACCATTACCTTAAATGATGGAAGTCAAGGTACAGGATATACCTATACTGGTGGTAAAGGTGGTAGAGCTATAAAAGCAATGATAGAATATGATTTTAAAGAAGCTCTAATCGGAAAAGACGGTTCTGATATTGAAGGAATCTATGATTTTTTAGAATGGTATATACACTATGTAGGAAGAGGAGGAATTGCTTCTTTCGCTATTTCTACCATAGATATTGCTTTATGGGATATCCACTGTAAAAGCCTAGGACAACCACTTTGGAAGGTTGCTGGAGGAGTAGATAATACTTGTAAAGCATATTGTGGAGGAATCGATTTACAATTTCCGATTCCAAAGCTGTTGCAGAACATGGATACCTATTTATCTAATGGTTTTAATGCGGTCAAAATTAAAATCGGAAGGGAAAATTTAGATGAAGATATTGAGCGCATAAAAGCAGTAAGAGAGCATATTGGTCCCGATATTACTTTTATGGTAGATGCCAATTACTCTATGAGTATTGATAAAGCTATTGAAGCTATTAATAGATTCAAAGAATTCGATATTACCTGGTTCGAAGAACCTATTATTCCAGATCATTATAAAGGTTACGGCGATATAGTGGAAAAGACAGGTTTTCCTCTTGCGATGGGAGAAAACCTGCATACAATTCACGAGTTTGAATATGCATTTGAGCAATCTAAATTATCCTTTGTACAGCCTGATGCTTCTAACTGCGGAGGTATTACTGGATGGTTGCGTGTTGCCAAACTGGCAAAACAGCATAGTATTCCAGTATGTTCTCACGGCATGCAAGAATTACATGTAAGTTTGGTATCGTCACAAGAAAATGCAGGATGGTTAGAAGTGCATAGTTTTCCTATTGATGAATATACAATCAGACCTTTAATTGTAGAAAACTACAGAGCAGTAGCTCCTGATATTGCTGGAACTGGTGTCGTTTTCAATTGGGGAAAATTAGAACCTTTTGAACAGCACTAGTACGATTCACATAAATTATTTAATAATCCGCACATTTTAATAGTCGATGAAAGTAGAAAAAACAAATTTTGGTAATATAGGAAGCGATCAGGTTTTCTTGTACGAATTGTCTAATGATAATGGTGTGGTAGTAAAGATATCGAATTACGGAGCAATAATTACGGCTATTCTTACACCAGATAATCAGGGTAATTCTAGAGAGATTACCTGTGGTTTTGAGAATATTGATGGTTATTTTTCAGAAGAGTATAAGAATAACGCTCCGTATTTCGGTGGAACAGTAGGCAGATGTGCTTCTCGTATTCATGAAGGTAAATTTACTTTAGAAGGTAAAGAATATTCCTTGGTTGGTAATGATAGAGGAAACCATTTGCATGGAGGAACTCAAGGATTTGACAGAAAAATATGGACAGTAGAAGGTTATGATAATCTGAAAGATGAAGTTTCTGTCATTATGAGTTTACAAAGTCGAGATATGGAAGAGGGATATCCGGGAAATGTAAATGTTAACGTTCGTTTTACCCTTACCAATGAAAACGAATTAATCATATCTTATAAGGCGAATACGGATAAAGCGACTCCAATTTCATTAACTAATCATTCTTATTTTAATTTATCTGGTTTTGAAGAAACTGTTCACAATCATAAAGTAACCATTCATTCAGATGCCTTTTTAGAAGGTGATTACAAAGGAGTAGCCCAAGGAGGAGTAATTGAGGTAAGTGGGCGACCAGAAGATTTCAGGAATGGAAAGTTTTTTAAAGAAGCTTTAGATCATATGGAAACAGGCTTTGATCATTATTTTTTGTTCTCAAAAGATTTTGAATTAAGAAAAGTAGCTTCTTTTGAGCATGCGAAAACTGGTAGAATCATGGAAGTTTCAACTACAGAACCAGGAATGCTATTCTATTCAGGGTATTTCACTTCTGATGCATTAAAAAGAGAAACAGGAGATCAATATGGAAGATATAAGGCATTTTGTTGTGAGACACATCGATATCCGAATGGAGTAAATTTAGAAGATGCTCCTAAAACGATTACATATCCCGAAGAACCATTTACCAGTACTACGATATTCAAATTTTCCACAATCGAGTAGGAAAAAAGGTATACACTACTAATAGCACAACACTCAACTTTTAAAATTAATAATTATGACATTAGGAATATTATTTGCGGTCCTTGCGGGATTGATGCTTGGACTATATGCGTTGCCAGAAAAATATACCAAAGGATACGAGTTCGAGAATACTTGGGGTATGATGTTTTTTGTCAATATGCTGATTATTCCAATAGCTGCTGGCTTTTTACTGGTAAAAGACTTCGATGTTATCATTTCAAATATACCAACAGATATCCTTTGGAAAATGGGATTGGCTAGTATTCTTTGGGGTATTGGAGTAATGATGTGGGGAAAAGCAATTAATTATATTGGTCTGTCCCTCGGTTTTTCAATTTTTATTGGTACCGTTATTCTTGTGGGATCTTTATTGCCATTCTTGGTAGATGGATTACCTTCCAATAATGTATTTATGGTGATACTTTTAGGAATTTTGATAGTGTTATTTGGAGTGTCTTTTAATGGAAAAGCAGGAATGCTTAGACAAGCAGAAGACCAAAAAAACAGTAGAGAAAAATTAGATGGCAAAGCATCTTCGATGACTATTGGAATTATTATCGCTGTTATCGGAGGTTTATTAGCTACTGGGTTTAGTTATGCGAATGCATATGGAAGACCATATTTGCATCAAGCTTGTCAAGAAGCTGGAAATCCTGAGTGGATTACAGCAGTTATGGTAATGGTAATCATCTATGTATCTGGAGCTATTTTTGTGATTCCTTATTTCATATACCAATTAAGTGCTAAAAATTTGTGGAGTAAATTCAGTTCTCCACATACTCCTAAAAACTTGTTTTATACATTTATCATGGCGCTTTTAAACTTTGCTGCTTCAGGCACTTTTGCATTTGCAGCCTATAAATTAGGATCTTCAGGAAATACGGTTGGATACGCAATTTTTAATACTGTTTGTGTTGCCGTAGCAATAATAACCGGCATACTTACTGGTGAGTGGAGTAGTACGAGTTCTAAACCGAGAAAAATTCTTTATCTGGGATTAACTGCAATGATATTGGGAGTGATTGTGATTGCTTCAGGAAATGCAATGGGTTAAAATGCAGTAAAAACAAGAATACTGCTGTTCTTAATTTTAAATAATTCTATCAAAATCTTATGGGTATTATCACTTTTCTTGGCTTTACTTTGCTGGTAGCTTTGATTTCATATATAGCAACAAAAAAAACTGATGAGAAGTCATATACAGGTTATTTTTTGGCTGGTAGAAGCCTAACAGCTCCAGTGATTGCAGGTTCATTATTACTTACGAACCTGTCTACAGAACAAATTGTTGGACTTAATGGACAGGCTTTTTCAGAAGGAATTTTGGTTATGGCGTGGGAAACACTAGCGGCAATCGCGATGGTAGTAACTGCCTTATATCTATTACCACGATATCTTAAAGAAGGATTAACAACAGTACCTCAGTTTTTGGAAAAAAGATACGATGTTGGAACTAAAACAATTACTTCCGGATTGTTTCTTACAGGGTATGTGGTAGTGCTTTTACCTATTGTTTTGTATTCTGGAGCTTTGGCCATTAGTACTATTTTTGATATCCCTACACTACTCAATGTAGATAAAAACGCCGCTTTATGGATTACAGTTTTTTCGATAGGAATTATTGGTTCTATCTATGCAATTTTTGGAGGACTTAAAGCGGTAGCGGTTTCAGATACAATCAATGCAGTTGGATTACTAATAGGTGGTTCTATCATTCCTGTTTTAGGTTTGATGTTAGTGGGTAATGGTAATATGGTAGAAGGGTTTACAGAGTTATGGGCGTCGAATCCCGATAAATTTAGGTCAATGGGTGGAGAAGACTCTTCTGTACCAATCAGCACAATTTTTACAGGAATGATGTTGGTTCAATTATTTTACTGGGGAACAAATCAAGCCATTATTCAACGAGCATTGGGAGCGAAAAACCTTAAAGAAGGACAAAAAGGAATCCTTTTAGCTTCTTTTATTAAAATATTAGGTCCAGTATTAGTAGTGTTACCAGGAATTATTGCGTTTCATTTGTATGGTGATAGTATTACCAATCCAGATGAAGCCTATCCTACCTTAGTGCGCAAAGTTTTACCAACTTCATTGATTGGCTTTTTCGCTGCTGTACTTTTTGGAGCTATATTAAGTTCATTCAATAGTGCTTTGAATAGTTCAGTTACCCTTTTTGGTGTGGATATATATAAGGGGTATATCAATAAAAATGCTTCTGAAAAACAAATTGTGAAAACCGGAAAGTTGTTCGGAATCATTCTCGCAGTATTATCTATGTTTATTGCACCATTGATTGCAAATGCACCTGCTGGTTTGTATGGATACTTGCAGCAGGTTAATGGATGTTATACAATCCCTATTTTGACAATCATTATTATGGGATATTTAACGAAACGTATTCCTGCAATAGCTGCAAAAGTAGGGATCATTTTAGGAGCTGTTGTATATCTAATCTATGTTATTTTAGATAATACGGTAATGAAAGGTGCATTTCCTCATTTTTTACATGTGCAAGGAGTTTTATTTGCTATTAATATTATTATAATGATGATAATTGGTAAAATATATCCACGTAAAGAAGCTTTTAAAATTGAATACACCAACGAAGTCAATATCACACCATGGAAATATACCATTCCTGTAGGAGTAGCTATTTGTGTAATTGTAATTACGATCTACTTAATTTTTAGATAAGTATCAAAAGAAAATGCCTTTGCAATGCTATAAAACATGTCAAAGGCATCAAAAAGTTATATGATTTTTGCTTATAAAGGCTTTTCAAACATGGTTTTATCCAGATCCAGACCAAATTTTATATTCGTCCAATTAGTAATATAATATGCTTTACCTTTTACGTTTCCTTCCCAGTCTGCTTCAATGTATTTTCGTTTAGAAGGTATTTTTATTCCATCTATGGTTTCATAATCAAAGGTCATGAGGTATGGTTCTGTAATGCCAAAGCCAACTACAGTAAACAAAAACTGTTCGATTAACTTTGTTTTTTTGTTAATATAGATGATATAAGTGTCTTGAGCATCACCTACTTTTTCACCAAAAGTTATTTTGATACGGTTATACTCTTTTCCATTTACTTTTTGATCTGCTAATAATTCATGATGTACCCCATTGTCTAATAATTTGTAGAACATTGCGAACCAATAATAGTTTGTTTTTCTAAGAAAACGAGCTACGCCATTAGCTTGTTCATCGTTAGATACTTTTCCGTCAAAAGTTACCCAAGCATCTGTGCCATTATACCCTTCTACAACTTTTCCGTTTGCTCCGGTTAATGAATGTGTGGTATAGGTAGCGTAAGAGCGTTCACCATCAAACATATACGTTTCTTTGCCTACAAGTGTTATTGCATTTTCTCCTTTTGGAGCTCGATATTCATAGTTATAGCTTACAGTTCCTTTATTATAGAATTCCTCTTTTCCCCCAATTGCTTCAATGGCTTCGGATATAAGTTCTGTTGTGTCTTGTGCTGTTCCAAGTGTAGAAACAGCGATTAATACGAGTGTTAATACTACTTTTTTCATTGTATTGATTTTAAAAATTTGTTATATGTTTTTTGTTTATTTCCATTTGATACTGCAGCCTATACTTGGTTTTTGATCCAGTGTGATTTCAGAGTTGTTTACAAGTGCAGTTAATGCTGCGGATAGATCATTTCCCGTAGCAGTTCCCATTCCTGGTCTTGTTTCATCAAAACGACCGCGATATGCTAAGGTTAGATTTCTATTAAACACAAAGAAATCTGGAGTACATTCTGCTTGATATGCTTTTGCTACTTCTTGATTTTCATCGTATAGATAAGGAAAGTTGTAACCTGTGCTTTTTGCCACTTTCTTCATCATTTCTGGTCCATCTTGTGGGTAGTAATTGACATCATTACTACTTATGGCTATAAATTCAACTCCCTTTGCTTGAAACTCATTTGCTATTTCTACAAACTTGTTGTTTATATGATGTACAAATGGACAATGATTACAGATAAAAGCGATTACAGTGGCTATATCAGATTTTACTTCGGAAAGTGATAGTACGTTTCCTGAGATTGTATCAGGTAACGAGAATGATGGTGCTTTGGTTCCTAATTCCATCATATTTGATTGTACTAGAGACATAATTTCTTATTTGTTGGTTGTTAATAGGAACTTGTCGGTCTTATTTGAAATAACTAACAAGTTCCTATCGACAATTAGTTTTATTTTTTCCAAATATTAGCCTGGAAAGGTGCATCTACGGGTGTTTGAGCCACATAGTTAATGTAGTTTGTCATTACTTTTAAGCTTACGATAGTAATTACTTCCAAAACGTTTTCTTGTGTAAATCCTGCTGATAAAAAAGCATTGATATCTTCTTGAGAAACACGTCCTCTTTTAACTGTTGTAGCCTTTACATATTGACTTAAAGCTTCTAATCGTGCATCAGGAATTGTTGTTCCATTACGTAAGGCATCCAAAATGTTTTGGTCAATTTTATGCATTTGTCCTATAGAAGTATGAGCTGCCATACAATAATGACAGTTGTTTTCGTAGCTAGCCGAAAGAAATGCTACTTGTTGTTCTACTCCAGAGAGTGTACTGTTGGCAGATAGATTGGCACTTCCTTCCCAATAATTATTTAGTAAAGCAGGATGATTAGCCATAGTTCCTAAAAGATTTGCATTAAATCCGTAAGCTTTTTTTGCTGCAGTTAGTGCTGCTTTAGAATTTTCAGGAGCATTTTCAGGTGTTCTAATTTCGTATGTTAAACTTTCTATTGATACCATTTTAGTATAATTTTTATGATTAATATTTTGTTTTTGACCTCATTTGTTAATTGTTCCAATACGTAAAGTGGTCAGTTTACGTATATCTATAAAAAAATAGACCGGTCGTTTATTTTTTGAATAAAAAAATAACTATTTATTTACTTTTTCTTTCATTTTTATAAAAGCTAAATTAATATCTATAAACTGTTGCAATGGTTTTCTACTTCGTTCTACCTTCATCCTTCCCAATGCACCATTAAAGCTGTCAAAAAGATAATTTGCCATATGTATTGCTTCAATCTCTTTAATAATTTCTCCTTCATCTTGCCCTTTTTTTATAAAAGCAGCTAGCCCTTTACTCCATCTATCATATACTCCTGATATTGCATTGGATACTGGATCTATAGTTCCTGCAACTTCAGTACTTAAGTTACCTAGTAAACATCCGACTTTAAAATTATTCTTAGTATACCACTTGATATGAATTTCAAAATGATTTTTAATTCTTTCATAATAAGATAAAGACTCATCAGAAAGATTTTTTTCAAAATCTTTACCAATCATTTCCTCAAAATAAATGATAGCTTTAACCACAAAATCTTCTTTACTTTCGAAGGAGTGGTAAAAGGATCCTTTTGGCATTTCACATGCTTTCAAAATATCTCTTATCCCAGTATTGTGATACCCGTTTAAACGGAATAACTCTATTCCTTTTTCTAAGATGTTATTGATATCATGTTTTGCCATAATAAAGCGTTTACAATGCAAATATATAAAAATAGACCGGTCGTTTCATAATTATATTTGTTAATTCTTAGTTAATTTGAATTTATGATCCTGTTTCAACTTTTTTGTTACTGTTATTGTAGATAAAACCTTAAAGTAGATGAAATAGTGTATCACTAAAATGATGTAAAACTTATTTTTTTAAGTAAATAATTAATTTTCATATCTTTAATAACCCCTCTTAATCTACAAATCTTCGACTTGAATTAATTCAAGTCATACTTGTTTTTTAATTTATACATTGTTATCGGAAAGAAATCTCCTAACTAGCTATAAAGAATGATTGAGAATCTCAAGCAAAAAATAGAAGCTACGATTACAGTAAGTGATGAGCTTTGGAATGTAATCAGAAATGAGTGGAAAGAAATTCATGTTAAAAAGGGAGATAAACTTGTAGGTTATGGTGAATTAAATACAAAAGTATTTTTTGTTTTATCAGGAAGTTTAGAGATCTCCTTAATCCTAAATGATGGTTCCTCCAAATCAGTTTGGTTTTATTTAGATGAACTGTTTAATGTTGCAACAACACAGGATAGCGCTTTTTTAGGGGTACCCACAAAGTATGAAATTACCGTTTTAGAGGATTCAGTTCTTTTGCAATCAGACTGTCACGTTTTGGATAAAACTGCTGAAAAATTCCCAGAACTTTATAAGTTTAAAGCGGATGGGGTTCTACAAGATTCTATTTTAATGAATGAAATTAGAAATCATATTATTACCCTCAAACCATTGGATTTTGTTCAGTATCTATATGATAATTTCCCAATATTCGTGGAGCGAATACCAGCAAAAAACATCGCAAACTTTATGGGGATTACTCCAGAATGGTATAGCAAACTGCAAAAAAAACTAAGACTGGAATCGATTCATGAAAATTACTAAACAATTGAAAAACGTACGTTTGAATAGTCAATTATGAAAAAAATAGTTACAATAGTTTTTATAATTATCGCTACAACAGGATTATTTGCTCAAAAAAGGAGCTATAATATTGGTGTGCTCTTAGATAATCGAACAGAAAAATTAGAACCTTTATTTATACAGTTACAAGAGCAGATTAAAGCTGTAGTGGGAGAAGATGCCGTCATTAATTTTCCAGAAAAAAATAGACTTACTAATAAGTATAACCTTCAAACAGCAGAGCAGAATTACCAAACATTATTAGGTAATGAGACCGATATTATTTTGGCTTTTGGTGTAGTGAATAATAAGGTTTTAAGTAATCGATCAAATTATCCAAAACCTACCATATTATTTGGTGCTGTTAATAAAGATTTTAATGGTATTGATCTTACAAAAAAGACCTCTGGCATAGAAAATTTCACATATCTTATAGAATCTGAATCTTTTTTAGATGATTTTAAAATCTTTAAAGAGCTTACAGGATTTGAAACTTTGGGGATCGTAATCGAAAAGCCTTTGGTTGATCTGTTACCACTGGACAAGACTTTTGATAATTTATTCAAACAATTAGAGGCTGATTACAAACTAATACCGTTTGATTCGGTAAACGATATTACTACCAATCTTAATGAAATTGACGCTGTATACTTAGCAGGAGGTTTTTTTCTAACGAAAGACGAAATAAAACAATTGGCCACTGTTTTTATTGAAAAACAATTACCATCATTTACGAGTTTAGGAATTGACGAAGTACAAATGGGAATTATGGCTACAAATCAATCCGATGCAAATTTTGAACAGTTTTTAAGGCGTATAGCGTTGTCGGTTGAAGGATATGTGAATGGTACTCCCTTATCAGAAATGCCTGTATATATAGAATATAGTCCTCGTTTAACAATCAATTATAATACAACACAACAAATAAATGTGCCTATTAAATACAGCTTAATTGGAAATACGAATTTTATAGGAGATGGAAAAAATGTTTTATCCGAGAAGACGTATTCTATTATTGAAGTAATTAATGATGTACTTGATCAAAACTTATCCTTGCAATCTCAAAAAAAAGATATTGAACTAAGTATACAGGATATAAAAACTGCTAAAAGTAATTATCTGCCAAGCCTTACAACATCAGCCACCGGAACTTATGTAGACCCAGATTCGGCAGAGAATAGTTTAGGACAAAGTCCAGAGTTCTCCACTGCGGGTAATGTTACTTTACAACAAACTTTATTTTCTGAAGCTGCTAATGCTAATATTACTATTCAGAAGAACTTACAAAAGGCAGAACAGGAAAATTATAATTCATCTCAATTAGATCTCATTTTCGACAGTAGTAATGTTTATTTCAACATATTGATATTGAAAGCAAATGTTCAGATTCAAATGCGAAATCTAGAGCTCACCAAACAGAATTTAAAAATTGCACAACAGAATTTCGAGGCAGGTCAATCTGGCAAATCGGATGTATTGCGATTCAAAAGTCAACAAGCGCAGGATACACAAGCAGTAGTAGAAGCAATCAATCAACTAGAACAAAGTTTTATCTCCTTAAACCAATTACTCAATAACCCATTGGAAATGGAAATAGATATTGACGATGTAGTATTGGATAAAGGTATTTTTGAAGAATACAACTATGATCAACTCGTTAATCTACTAGATAGTCCAACATCTAGAGAACCTTTTATTGATTTTCTTACAGAAGAAGCAAAAAAAAATGCTCCTGAGCTAAAATCACTACAATACAATTTAGATGCTGTAGAACGAAACTTGAAATTAAATTCTGGAGGAAGGTTTCTGCCTACATTGGCAGTTCAAGGACAATACAATAGTACTTTTAGTAGAAGTGGAGCCGGAAGCACGCCTCCAGATGGCTTTACTGTATTAGACAATAATTATAATGTCGCAGCTAGTATATCAATTCCTATTATAAATCAGAACCAAACGAACATCAATCGCCAAACGAATATCATACAAAAAGAACAATTAAATATTAATAAAGAAAACACTCAATTAGCTATTGATAGTAATATTAGAACAGGCGTGTTAAATGTGATAAATCAGATATCCAATATTGAATTGTCAAAAGTTTCTGAAGAAGCTGCAAAAGAATCATTGGAACTTACGCAGGTATCTTATACCAGCGGTGCCG
>NZ_WEKL01000003.1 GCF_019295435.1 Aquimarina litoralis | reverse complement strand
GTTCTTTTATGGTATTTGTGGTATAAACGAATGCTCTATCAGCTATTTCGTTATTTTTTTCTACCACTTTTAAATTATCAGAATCTTCTTTGATACCAATATCACTAAGACTAGTTCCTGGCTTATTAGATAAGGATAAATAGGGTAGCACGACGAATATTTCTCTAGTTCTTTCTAAGTATAATTCGATTAATTCTCCTTTGTTAAGACCTTGTAGTTCGTCTATTGTATGAAATCTATTAATCATTTTACTATTGTCAAAAAGAATGCCTTTCTTTTTGACCTGAGCATTTAAAGAACTCATTACTGATAAAAGTATTACGAATATTATGATTGTTTTTTTCATGGTTATTGGTTTGTTAGGGGTACTCCTTATTGAACTACCATATAGTTATTTAAAGAATTTTTTAGTGAAAAGTCTGGGTTTGAACGATCAAAAGGTGCATTAAAAATTTCTTCAGGTTGTTTGAATGTCTTTGTAAATCTGTTGTATTTTAATAAGTTAAAAGTGTCGTTCTCGATATTGTTATATGTTACAACTCCCTCTCTATGAACATTAAAGAAGCTGTTATCAAGTTTGAATGCAGTTTCTATCATTCTTAAGGTTGAAAATGTTTTGTCCAACTGAACAACATCAGAGAAACCAGATATATGCGAATTGTTTAAATAGAGCTCGCCTAAATTATTTATGGAGATAGCAGCTCTAGTGTGTGTATAATTACTGTCATCCACCAAGCTGATTAAAGTTGCTCCAGTTATATCGATGCTTGATAGAATCTTTGAGTTATCAAAACCAATATTTTTATTGTAACCATCAACTTCTATAGCATAGGATCCATTGTTGCTTGTTATGTATGGGTGTTTAACGGCAAGAATATTTATAAGTTCACCTCGATATCCTTGTGTAAAATCAAAATCATCATCATTTGCTTTATAAGAAATCAGATTTCTGGAGGTGGATGCTCCACCATGCCATTCAAAAGAATCATCTGCAGAATAGCTGATCATAATATTTTCGACAATAGATGTATCTCCTAATGCGTATAGAGAAAGACCATTGGTAGATTTACCTGCATATTCTATTCTTACATATCTTAAAATGGTTGTTTCTTCATGAATTTCATTTCCACCAAATATGGTATATAGTGGATTGAATTTCCCTTTAATGGTACCTTCACCTTCTATAGTGTTAGATTTTCCAGAACCTATGATTGTAATTCCTCCCCAATCACCGCTTTTTCGCGAATTGCTAGACTTATTAGAAGTAAAAATGATTGGTGACGCTTTAGTTCCATCGGCAATAAGTTTTGATCCTCTTGTTACGATCAGGTTGGTATTTGTTTCTGTATCCGCTTTTATAAGCGTTCCTTCTTGGATAGTTAACGTAGCGTCATCTGTTACATAAACATCTCCAGAAATGAAATATACAATGTCACTTCTTAAATAAGTGTCCTTATTGATAATGTTAGGCAATTGCTCTTCATAATCAGAGTAGTTCGTTTTATTTGGAGAAAAATTTGTCCAATCCTTCATCCATTTGGTGTTATTTATATTAAAATTGTCTTGGGAGAACGCTGTAATTGTAATTACAGTAAATAAAAATAAACTTAGTAAATCTCTTGTCTTCATAACTCTTATTTTAAGTTCTACTTTCATTAAACTAATATTGATAATTTGTGTATTATAAATTGTGATTTATAAATTGGTAACATCATTTAGTTCGTCCTTATAGGAGAAAGATTACATGAAAAGTGATTTATTAACATTTTTTTGATATTTCAAATGATAAAATTGTTATAAAACTGATTTTTAAATGTATAAGGAAGTTGTCTATTAATGCCTGTATAGGTTAATAGGTAGCAATAAGAACAAAAAAAACAGCCTTTATGGCTGTTTTTTATTTAAATAGATCTTTTTTTAAAAATTCCCGTTGACTCCAATTCGAATTTTTTTGATCATTTCTTCATAATAAAGAATAGACCATATTATTTTTTCAGTGTCTGCATATGGTATAAACTCCGTTATTAGATTACTGGTGCTTTCAAATGCTTCGGTAGTAGTTTCATGGTGCTTTTTTAAAAGCTTTAAATTATCAGAATTCTCTTTAATTCCAATATCAGATAGACTTACATTTGCTTCATTGGATAAAGCAATATATGGTAAGACAGTTATAACTTCATTTGCTCTCTCTATATATAGTTTTACAAGCTCTCCTTTTTTTAGACCTTCTAATTGATCAATTGTGTGAAATTTTTTAATTAAGGTACTTTGATCAAACAAAATGTTGTTTTTTGTTTGTCCAAAACTTGCGGTTGCTACAAAAAAGAAGAAAAATACTACAGTAATCGGTTTCATTGTCAGAATTTTAATTAGTTAGCGTAAATTTAAAAATTTACTGCATAACGGTATAACTATCACGGGATTGTTTTAAGGTGAATATTGGGTTCTTTTTGTTTAGAGGATCTTCAAATAGATCGGTTACACTTTTAAACTGAGTGGTAAACATGTTATATTTTAATAATTTTTGAACATCTGATGTTTCGGAAAAACGTGAAACTACATTAGTATCATGAACATTAAAAATACTATTTTCTAAAGAAAATGATTCCTGAAGATTACTATAAGATGTGTAGGAGTTATCGAATTTAACAACATTAGAAAAACCAGATATTCTGGAGTCCGAAAAGTTTAATTGTGCTAAATTTTTTGAAGAAATTGCAGCATGAGTATGTTGGTAATTTGTTTGATCCGAAAGATTTATCAAAGTGGCTTCTTGGATTTTTACGGTAGATAATTTTTTGGAGGTAAGTCCAGCCTTTTTATCATAACCATCGATTTCAATAGCATAAGAACCGCTAATGTCTGAAATATAAGGATGTCTTACTGCTACAATATTATATAGTTCACCTCTATATCCTAGAGTAAAATCATAATCATCATCTTTTGCCTTATAAGAAACCAAATTATTGATGTTTAGTGTTCCTCCGAAAAACTCAAAAGAATCATCTGCAGAATGGCTAATCATTATATTATTTAAAATTGATTTTTTACCAACCGCGTATAAAGATAAGCCATTAAGTTCTTTAGATTGATTAATTTTTCTACCGGCGTATTCAATTCTAACATAGGTCATTATCGCAGTCATTTCATCATCATTTTCTCCACCATATAGTGAGTACTGAGGTAAGAAGTTACCTTCTAGAACACCTGAAGATGCAGGAGAGTTTATGGTTGCTGATCCTGCAATAACAATTCCTCCCCAATCACCAGCTTTTCGGGATTTTGGAGATTTGTCTGATGTAAATACAATAGGTTGTCCTTTTAGTCCTCTGGCAATTAATTTAGATCCTTTTGAAACAACTAAACTTGTTGGAGTCTCTGTGTCACATCTTATTATGGTACCTTCTTCAATACTCAATGTAGCTCCATTAATTACATAAACATTTCCTGAAAGAAGATATACAGATTCATTGGATAAATGAGTGTCTTTATCTATAATATTTGGGATATCCCGATCAGGGTTCGGATATGCTTCATGATTTGGATCAAAATTTGTCCATCCTTTTGTCCATCCCATAGAACTTTCGTTTAGAGAGTTTTGAGATTGTAATAAAGATGGAATAAATAAAAGAAATACAATAGGGAAAATAACTAGTTTCATAACTTTTGGGTGGGGATTAATTTTAGGGTAAAATTATAACTATAAGCAGTAGACGTGTAAGATCTAACTTTACTAAATAGTTAATCTAGTTTTAATAAATTTAATACTCAGTTTACGATTATTTTTTTTGAAAAATTAATATATAAACTAATAGATGTTATCTGTGAAGTTTCGATAAGACGGTTTTTTTAAAGGTTTATAATATTTCATATATCCAATTAAAACCCAATGCTTTTTTTGAAGTTTCCCAGAACTAAAGTACTAAGAAATAAACGGAAAAAAAATTAATTATTGCATATGCTCTGATAAGCTGTATATTTTTACACATTACTGAGTGTAACCTTGTATTAATTAATAAAATGTTAAAAAAGAGCTATAACTATTTAGTTATTATAGACCTAGTTTTTTGTTTTAGTAGTGTCTTTTTTCTTTTTCTTGCCCAGAAAACCTCCTAAAATATCTTTGGCAGCATCTTTTAGTTTATCTTCAGGTTTATCGGTTGTTGTTTTGGTAGAATCTTCTTTTTTTCCTGAACCTCCAAGTAAATCGGTTAACACTTTTGTTCCTTCACCTACAATTTTGTCTTTAGCTTTGTCTTTTTGTTTTTCTATTATCTGTTGTGTAAGCTGTTTTACGGCTTTTCCAGTATTCAGATTAATTTTTGGATTTGAGAAATTCCCGGAGATTCCAATAGGAAGAGCAACTTTCATCTCATTGGTTTCCTGAGCGCTTAGTTGAGAAATCAATCCACCTACTTCATTTCCAAGGTATTTCGCGGGTACATCGAGGGATACGTTGTAATTCATATTCATATCAAAGCTATGGCTTCCTCCTGCAGTTATTTTAATTCCTTCGATATCAAAATCAAAAGGTTTTACATTGATCTTACCGTCATCAAAATTTAGAGATGTTTTAATATCTTTTAAATTCAATTTATTTAAATCCACAAAGTTCAATTGATTATCTAAATTCGATAATAAAGGAGTTTGTGAAGTGTTTACTTTGGCGTTGAGTATTTCTGCTAGCGCATTTCCTTTTAAAGAATTAAGGACTGGAGTAAGATCGTTACTTAGGTTCCCGTTAAGTTTGATTTGTGTTGTCAATGCTCCTGTTAAGGCCTTAGCAATAGGTGCTAAGCCTTGTAATAATTCCAGGCTAGCGAAAGACTTAGCAATATTGATTTTGCTTAGATCTAAATTCATTCCAAAATTAGGAGTGTCGGTTTTAGTAGACACTTTCCCGTTAAAAGCAATTCCACCGTCAAAAATATTGGATGTTACATTTTGTAAATAAGCAGTTTCATCACTTATTTTTACGCTTCCTTTAGTATTTTTTAATTCCAAATTATCATAAATTACTTTATTGGCATTGAAATTTAAAGTAGCATCTATAAAGGACGGAATTTTAAGTGCTTCATCAGTTTGTGTTTCAGAAGTTTCTTGTTCTATAGTTTCAGTTCCAGCTACCATAAAATCATTCACTGCAAAAACTTCAGAATTTACATCAAAATTTCCTTTAAGATCTTGTTTTGAAAACAAGAAACCCATTAGATTTTGTATACTTCCTTCAGCAGTAAGATCAGATTTTCCTGTGGTTACCTGCATCTTATCCAAGGTTATGGTTTCTGGTTGGAAATTGACATTGGCATTTTCAATTTTTATTTCATTTGGCAATTCTGCAGAAGCATATGTGAATTTGTCTAGACTAATAGTTCCAGAACTTTTTACATTTTGATATTGCTCTTTCTCTAAAGATTGCATATCAAAATTAGTATTTACATTAGCCTTCAATATTCCGTTAAGTTGTTGTTCTAGTTCCATTGGATAGGCCTTATCCAAATTAGCAAGATTTAAAGTTCCTTTCACAGCCATATCGACAAGCATATTTGAAGTGATATTTTTCAAGCTTCCTTTGGCAGCAAAAGTATCCTGATCAATTCTAAATGTAAGATTGTTTATGTTGATATATATGTCATCAGCTAAACCAGTATCATTTTTAATTTGAGTATCGATAGTGATGTTTTGAACACTCTTTGGTAAATCTGGGTATTTAAAAGAAGCATTGTCTGAAGCAATTTTGATATCCATTTTAGGGATATAAGTATCATCAGATTTTCCTTTAATCATTCCGTTTATAGAAAACTCTCCAGTAGTTTGTACTCCATCTAAATTCTTGGCGTATACTTCTGGAATAACGGCAAGAAAGTTTTTGAAATCAGACGTTGGGGTTTCAAAGCTAATATCGACATCTGTATATGCTTCGAATAGTTGTACGAACCCCTTAAATTCTAAAGGGAGTTGATTTACTAAGGCTTTATTTTCTTTAAACGCATATCGCTGATTTTCTAGATCCAATTCTAATTCTGCTTCTAACTGTAAGGCATTTTTGTTTAGATATTTGATGTTGTCCAAACTGAAAGAAACTTCAGAGTTAGATTTTGTATCTAATAGAATTTTTTCTCCAGACAAAGCTCCATCTCCACTATGGTTTACATTAGTCATCAATAAAGCGATTTTGCTTAGGTCGTTTTGATATAGAAGTTTACTGTTATTTATTTCATAATGTTCTAATTCAAATGTAAAAGAACTACTTTCTTCCTCTTTTACAGTTTCTTCTTTTTCTGAAGCTTTTACAATATCGAAGTTCGAATTTTCTAAAGAGTCTGTTTTAATAGCAATATTAGCTTCATCAATGATAAACTTTTGTACACTAATCGGATCTGATGCATCTTTAAACAATTCTTTGATAGACATGTCTAAAGATATTTTTTTGGCATATGCCAAAGTATCACCTTCAAAAGGAGCAAAGTTGATAATAGAAAGCTCATCAATAATTACAGAGGCCTTTGGAAAACTTCTGATCAAACTAATATCTACATCTGCAAAATCAACTTTTGCATTTACATGTTCATTAGCTAAGTAGCGAATTTTATCTTTTATCGTTCCTCCAAATAATAATGGGATGGATATAAGAGCTATTACTAAAATTAGAATGATTATACCGAATATTTTGAGGACCTTCTTGATCATTTTTAATGCTTTTACGTAAAGTAACGATTTAACAGGTTATAATGTTGCGATGTAAGAGTTAACTATTTGTTAGATTTTAATAATCTAAGTTTAACTCTTCACCTGGTTGTAATTGAAACCTTTTTCTAAGTCCAAAAACTGTCAAATATAATAGTGGAGTGTCAATAGTAGCAACAATTACTTTAAACAGAAAACCACTCATTACAAAAGGGACAAAATTATCCCACGAAAAAATTCCGTTAAGACATAAAAGTGAAATAATAGTTACACTATCAATGAACTGTGAAAGGAAGGTAGAAAAATTATTTCGTATCCAAAGATGTTTTCCTTTGGTAACTCGTTTCCAAAAGTGAAAAACCTTTATATCGATATACTGCGCAAAAAGATACGCAGTCATAGAAGCAAATACGGAAATAAGGCTTTTACCGAAAACGAGATTAAAAGTATCATTGTCTACCTGAATGTTTGGATCCGTTCCGGGATCTATATAGGCATTCACAGAGGCTGCAGCATAAATAATTAAAAGAGAAAAAATAGAAGCAAAAATACCGGCAGTAACCATAAGATTTGCTTTTTTCTTTCCATAGATTTCACTTACGATATCTGTAATAAGAAAGGTTAAAGGATAGGGTATAAGACCTACACTTATGGTAAAGGTGTATACTCCAAAAAAATCCCATTGAAAGAATTTCTGAAAAATAAGATTACATACAACAAGCGAGGAGATAAATAAAGCTCCAAGAACAAGATAAATTCGATACGCTGTTGTTTTGTCTTTAAGATTTAGGGAAGTTGAATTCAAAATAAAAATAGTTCATAATACTCCGCACAAAAATAAGGTGAAGTGGTTTTGTTTTCCTTAATTTGCTCTTAAAAGTACGGAGTTCTGACTAGAATAAAAAAAACAAATTTGAAAACACAGCATCGTATACATATTTCTTTAGGAAGTAATATAGGAGATCGATTAGAATATCTTCAAAAGGCAGTAAATGCTATGTATAATGCGCTAGGAGATATTGTCGAAGTTTCTAGTGTGTATCAAACTCCAGCTTGGGGCTTTAATAGCGATGATTTTTATAATGCATGTATTCTGATAAAAACTTCATATAGCACTTCGGAAGTTTTAGAAAAGCTCTTGGCAATAGAAACCTCATTAGGCAGAAATAGAAATAACTCTGATGAATATGAAGCAAGAACTATTGATTTGGATATTATTTTCTCTTCAGAAGGTGTTAGTAACACTGAAAGATTAATGGTTCCACATCCTTCCATGCAGGATAGGAAGTTCGTTTTAATACCTTTGGAAGAGATCGCTAAAGATGAAGTACATCCTATAGAAAAACGAACAGTAGGTGAGTTATTACAGAGCACTTCAGATGTTTCAAAAGTTGTTAAAGTCAATGAGAGAATTTTAAATCCGAAAGAAAAATTTTCTTTATCAAGTGTTCAATATCTTACAATTGAAGGGAATATTGGAGCTGGAAAAACAAGTTTAGCACATTTGATTTCCGAAGAATTGAATGCAAAATTAGTTTTAGAACGTTTTGCAGACAATCCATTTTTACCAAAGTTCTACGAAGATATGGAACGCTATGCTTTTCCTCTGGAAATGTCATTTTTAGCAGATAGATATCAACGTCTGCAGGATGATATCGGTCAGTTAGATCTGTTTAAAGATTTTGTAGTGAGTGATTATGACGTTTTTAAATCTTTGATATTTGCTCAGGTCACATTGCAAGAGGATGAATATAAATTGTACAAGAAGGTTTTTGATATTATGTATAGAGATTTACCAAAACCTGGATTGTATGTCTATCTATATCAAAACACAGAACGTCTTTTAGAAAATATCAAAAAAAGAGGAAGAGATTACGAACAGAAAATTCCAGCAGAATATCTAAATAAGATCAATCAAGGATATTTGCAGTTTATCAAAGCTCAGCCAGAACTTAATGTGAAAATTATTGATATCTCTGAAAAAGATTTTGTGAAAAACCGAGAAGATTATATTTGGGTTCTAAATCAGTTAGTTGCTTCCTAAATATGGATGTCAACTTGATGTTGTTTTAGTAAATAGATCCCAAACTACCACGCCAGCACTTACAGATATATTTAGAGAATGTTTGGTGCCATATTGAGGAATTTCTAGGACTATATCACTTTTAGAAACAACATCTTGTTGTACCCCTTTTACTTCATTGCCAAAAATGATGGCATATTTTTGATCAGGTTGAGGATGAAATTCATTTAGCATTACCGCATTTTCGGCTTGTTCTATAGATAGAATTTGCACATTTTCTTGTTGCAGTTGATCAACTAATTCAAGTGTACTTTTTTTATGTTCCCATTCAACTGTGTCTGTAGCTCCTAGAGCAGTTTTTTGAATATCTTTATGCGGAGGAGTTGCTGTAATACCACAGAGATATATTTTTTCAATTAAAAAGGCATCAGCTGTCCTGAAAACAGACCCTATATTATTAAGACTTCTAATGTTGTCTAAAATGATAATTAGTGGAGTTTTCTTTGCGTCTTTGAATTCAGTAACCGTTTTGCGGTCTAGTTCACTGTTTTTGAGTTTTCGATTCTTTTCCATTGCAGCAAAAATATGATTTATTCATTATTTGATTTATATCATTCATCAAGGAAAGAAGATTGTGAATAAAAATGAATAACTCCTGTAGGCTTATTTTCAAAAAAAAATAGAGAATACCTACTTTAGCCGTTACACAAAATCATATCCCTTTGGCAGCAAAAAAAGCAAAGAAAGAAAAGAAAGTAACCCCTTTGATGAAGCAATATAATGCGATCAAGGCAAAGTATCCTGATGCATTGTTGTTATTTAGAGTAGGTGATTTTTATGAGACATTTGGAGAAGATGCTATTAAGACGGCGGCAATACTGAATATTGTATTAACGAAAAGAGGAAACGGTAGTGAGCATGAAACTGCATTAGCAGGGTTCCCTCATCATTCCTTGAATACATATTTACCAAAATTAGTAAAGGCAGGAGAAAGGGTAGCAATTTGTGATCAATTAGAAGACCCTAAACAAACTAAGACCATTGTAAAAAGAGGAGTTACAGAACTAGTGACTCCAGGTGTTGCATTGAATGATGAGGTGTTGCAAAGTAAAACTAATAACTTTTTATGTGCTTTGCATTATGGAAAGAAAGAATTAGGTGTTGCCTTTTTAGATGTTTCTACAGGAGAATTTTTAACAGCTCAAGGAGATCTTGCGCAAATGGATAAACTTTTGCGAAACTTTAATCCAAGTGAAGTTTTAATTCCAAAACCTAAAAAACTATCCTTTCAAAACGATTTTGGAAGTGATTTTCATACTTTTTTTCTAGAGGATTGGGTTTTTAAAACTGATTATGCCAACGAAACGCTGCAAACACATTTTGGAACAACATCGCTTAAAGGGTTTGGAGTAGATCATTTACAAGAAGGAGTTATCGCTGCTGGTGTAATTCTTCATTATTTGGGTGAAACGCAGCATCATAAATTACAACATATTACTTCTATTCAGAGAATTGCGGAGGATGAATATATCTGGATGGATCGTTTTACAATTCGTAATTTAGAATTATATAATCCTAATGCAGTCAATGCAGTTACTTTAATTGATGTCATAGACAAGACCATTTCACCTATGGGAGGTCGAACGCTAAAGAGATGGTTAGCGTTACCGCTAAAGAATATTGCGAACATTCATAAAAGGCATGAAGTGGTTCAATATTTTTTAGATAATGCAGATTTACATCAGAAAATTCAACATCAGATTAAACAGATTGGTGATATAGAACGTCTGATTTCTAAAGTTGCCACTGGAAAAGTAAATCCTAGAGAAATAATCCAATTAAAAAACTCATTGGAAGCTATTGTACCAATAAAGGCTCAAGCTACCAATAGTAAAAATGAAGCTTTAAAGGTAATAGGAGATACCTTGCATGATTGCGAGTTATTACGAAATAAGATCAAAGAAACACTTAATGAAGATGCTCCTGTAAATATTTTAAAAGGAAATACAATTGCGGATGGTTATTTGGATGAGTTAGATGAGCTTCGTTCCATTGCTTTTTCTGGAAAGGATTATCTAGATAAAATGTTGGAGCGAGAAACTGAAGCTACGGGTATTACATCTCTTAAAATAGCTTCCAATAATGTTTTTGGTTATTATATTGAAGTACGTAACACGCATAAAGATAAAGTTCCTGAGAATTGGATTCGTAAACAAACTTTGGTGAGTGCAGAGCGATATATCACTGAAGAACTAAAAGAATATGAAGCCAAAATTTTAGGAGCAGAAGAAAAAATTCTACTATTAGAGCAACAATTGTTTGGTGACTTAATTGTATGGATGAACGAATACATAAAACCAGTACAATTAAATGCTAGTTTGATTGGTCAATTAGACTGTTTATGTTCCTATGCGCAATTAGCAAATGAAAATTCATATAAGCGTCCGATTATCGATGATTCTTTTACTCTTGAAATTAAAAATGGTCGACATCCTGTAATTGAAAAGCAATTACCACCAGGAGAACAATATATAGCCAATGATGTTTCTCTAAATAGAGAAAATCAGCAAATGATTATGATCACAGGTCCTAATATGAGTGGTAAATCAGCTATTTTAAGACAAACAGCATTAATTGTCCTATTAGCTCAAATGGGAAGTTTTGTCCCAGCGGACGAAGCCAAAATAGGTGTGGTAGATAAAATATTTACGAGAGTAGGAGCAAGTGATAATATCTCGATGGGAGAATCTACTTTTATGGTAGAAATGAATGAAACTGCGAATATTTTGAATAATATATCGGATAGGAGCTTGGTGCTATTAGACGAAATTGGTCGTGGTACAAGTACCTATGATGGAATTTCTATCGCTTGGGCAATAAGTGAATTTCTTCATGAGCATCCTGCGAAACCAAAAACCCTATTTGCAACACATTATCATGAATTAAATGAGATGTGTGATACCTTTCATCGAATCAAAAATTATAATGTAGCGGTCAAAGAATTAAAAGATAATGTTCTTTTTCTTAGAAAACTGGTTCCAGGAGGAAGTGAACATAGTTTCGGAATTCATGTAGCTAAAATGGCTGGAATGCCTCAGCAGGTATTACATAGAGCAAATAAAATGCTTAAAAAGTTGGAAAAATCTCATAGTAGTGAAGAGCTTACTGATAAAATAAAAGGGATTCAGGAAGAAGATGAATTGCAATTGAGTTTTTTCAATTTAGACGATCCATTATTAGAAGAAATTAAAGAGGAAATTGTAAATATTGACATTGATACCCTTACTCCGGTAGAAGCTTTGATGAAATTAAATGAGATTAAACGTATGTTAACCAGGAAGAAAGCTTCTCAGGTTTAGTGAGACTTTGTTTTGGAAAATTGGAGAAACAACTTTTTTAAAACAGCTAGTGTAACAAATTCCGTTGAAAAACGGGATCTGATTATTGAAAGAAAGATTTGATCTTATTGTGTTGAAATATTGTTAGTTAAAATAAAATTTTATTCTTTTTTTAAAAAAGGCTTTGGTATTATAAGAAATGTTTTAAATTTGCATCCGCAATAACGAATTGCGAAGTTCTTAAAAACTGCGAAAGTAGCTCAGGGGTAGAGCATCACCTTGCCAAGGTGAGGGTCGCGGGTTCAAATCCCGTCTTTCGCTCTGAGAAAATATATATCACGCTCGGGTGGTGGAATTGGTAGACACGTTGGACTTAAAATCCAATGAACATTAGTTCGTACGGGTTCAAGTCCCGTCCCGAGTACAGAAGAAAACCTCTTGATTATTCAAGAGGTTTCTTTGTTTTTGGTAGTTTCTTATCAAAAAGTAAACAGGCACCAAAACAATTTAAAAATAGAACGATGCCTTATAAATACGTTGATATATTTTATTTTAGGTTAGCTTTAAAGGTAAATCTGTTAATCGTTTTCCAGTTAATCTACGAACTGCATTTGCAACCGCAGCACCGATCGGACCCATTGGAGGTTCTCCAACAGGTAATGGAATGTCCGCTCCTTGAATAAAATGTATATCAATTTCTTTTGGAGCATGTTTCATTAATGCCATATCATAAGGGCCATAAATCGTAGGAGTCAATTCACCATTTTCTAAGGTCATTTTTTCAAACATAGCACCACTCATTCCCATAATGATAGAACCTTCACATTGTGCTTTTACCTGATCAGGGTTTACAACCACTCCACAATCAAATGCACAAGTTACTTTATGTACCTTTATGTTGTTATTCTCTATAGAAACCTCTACTACATGTGCTGCTGGTGAATTTGCATCAGTAGACGCCGCAAAACCCATAGCACGGCCATTAACGGGTTTGTCATTATACTTGCCTTTTTCTGCAGCTAATTTTATAACGTCGTATAATCGTTTCTTGTTACCTTCATTAGTGATACTTGCTAAGCGGAAATCGATAGGATTTTTATCCGCACTAATGGCCATTTCATCTATAAAACTTTCAATCGCAAAAGTATTCGCTAATAAACCTAAACTTCTCCACCAGCTAGTAGCAAAGGGCAAGGTAGTGTGCCATTGTATTGCTCTATGGTTTGGTATTTTATCATACATGATTTGTCCTCCACGCATAGCTCCTATATCTGTACCGAGTGCTGATGTTAAAAATCCAGGCATAATCAAAGCATTAACCGCTACATCTCCACTCGCATAATGATGTTCTAAGGAATGTAAATAACCGTCCCGATTTAGCTTGCCTTTCATTATATGATGTGTAGGTGGTCGGAATAGATCATGTTGAAATTCTTCCTTTCTTGTAAAAATATACTTTATCGGTTTACCAACTTCTTTCGATAATTGAACAGCTTGTACAGCATGATTTGTATTTAATCTTCTTCCAAACCCACCTCCTAAATAGGTAGGTATAATATTTACTTTTTCTGCATCAACATCAAAAGCTTCGGCAACCACTTTTTGAGTAGCGCCAGGAACTTGTGTAGAAAGGATAATCGTAATATCTCCGTTATTATAATCTGCAACAGCCCCATTAGGTTCTATTTGGGCGTGAGCACCTATAGGACTAGTGAATTCCATTGAGATAACATCACTATCATCTGAGTTTAGTGCTTCTCCAGCTTTTTGGGTAATACTTTGATTTCCTTTACCTACTTGTAGCATATTGCGCAAATCTTCTTCTGTATAACGTTTTTCAATAGTCCATTCTACGTCGATTTTATATTTAGCAGCCAAAGCTTGGGCGTATGATTTTGCAACAACTCCTACCCAATCATCCATCTGAACGACTTTAATCACTCCAGGCATTTTTTCTGCTTTACTAACATCTGCATTTTTAAATTTCGCTCCAACAACACTGGGTCTGATGATAGCTGCATGGAGCATATCCGACATTTCCGCGTCCAAACCAAAAATAGGATCACCAAATACTTTGGCGCTTAAATCAATACGCTTCACAGGTTTTCCAATGAATTTATAGTCTTTCATTGGTTTTAATTCTGGTGTATCCGGGATATCCCATTCAGTAATATCATTAGCAACTTCAGCATAGGTTATTGTTTTTCCTTTTCCAGAAATGATTCCTTTTTTAGTGGTTAAATTGGAAACATCCACATTTAATTTTTTCGCAGCTTCTATTTTTAACATTTCCCTCATGGTTGCAGATAACTCACGGAGTGGTTGCCATAATCCTCCAACAGATAAACTTCCTCCTGTGCTCATCATATCAATAACTCCTGTTTTTGTAGCAGCACCAATAACTTCAATCTGGTTAATATCTAGATCCATTTCATCTGCTATCATTTGTGCAAAACTGGTAAATGAACCTTGTCCCATTTCAACTTTAGGGGAATGAAAAATCACTTTATTTTCTTTAGTTAATTCAAACCAAAGATTGGGCTCTGTTCCGCTTCCCATATATGATGGAGCCATAGTCTCCGCCATTTCAAGCATTGAACGACGTAAAGGGTTTCTAAATGCATAAGTACCCACTGCCAAGACTCCCAAAGTGCCTAGACCTCCTCGAACTAAAAATTTACGACGAGAGATTCCTTTTGATTTTTTTTCTTTTTTACTCATAATCGTAATTTTAGCTATTGGAGTTATTTTTTAGTTCGGCAGCGCGATGGATCGCTTTTCGCATTCTGTAATAGGTAGCACAACGACAAATGTTTATGATATTTTGGTCAATGTCTTCATCTGTAGGATTAGGAACTTTTTCTAACAATGCTGCTGTAGCCATCATAAATCCAGGTTGACAATAACCACATTGTGGTACTACTTCTTCAATCCACGCTTGTTGAACTGGATGTGGATTTTCTGGTGTTCCTAAACCTTCTATAGTAGTAATTTTTTTTCCTTCAGCAAATTTAACAGCGTACGAGCAAGAACGTACTTCTTCATTTTCAACCATAATGGTACATGCTCCACATGCTGCTTTACCACAACCAAATTTAGTCCCTTTTAGGTCTAACATATCTCGTATTACCCATAATAAAGGTGTGTTACCATCTTCTATGTCAACGGTTTGTAGATTTCCGTTAATAGTAAATGCTATTTTCATAAATATTAATTTTAGTTGTTAGTAATTATTTGGCAGGGATTATTGCACCATCTTCAAACCATTCTTTTACTGCTTTGATATATTCATCTAAAGGAACAGGTGGTAATTTTCGTGGAGTACCATCTGCTCTAACTCCTGGTTCCCAAGCCCAAAGAACTAAGGCATGTTCGGTTAAATGATGCATTAATTCTTCGTGATTTCTGCCTCCGTTGCGTTCTGGATCAAGCATCGATTCGGCAATTTCTTTTCTAGATAAACCTTCCCACATCATACTAGCAGGAGCTAAACTCCATTCTGGTGCTCCGGGAACACCTGAATAATCGTTGTTTTCTGATTGATGACAAGTGGTACATTTAGTAGCTTGATATCCTAGATTGTTATCTCCTCTTGACATTCCAAAATAATGAGGATGTCCATCATCTCCTTGTTTTGGAATATTATCATTAGGATGACAATTGATACAACGAGGACTTACCAAAACGTCCATCATTTTCTTATAGTTTTCATCAGAAGAACTTTCTTTGACAAAATCGTTCGAAGAAACAGAAATGTATTTTGGAGGTTTTTTAAAATTAGAAGCTATTAATATACCTGTAATCATAAGTATAGGTATAAGATAGGCAATTGAAGTTTTCTTCATTTTGTTATTTGTTTAATGAGTTAAGCGTTTTAAAATGAATGATTCAAAGGTTCTTTAATGTACTCTTTTTTCGTTATGCTTAAAAGATAGAGTCTCTATTCATAAAGATTCTAAATATGTTTTCAAGTAATTTTTATTAAAATTATTTAAAATAAAACGAAAATACTTGTCTAAAAATGTCATTTTTTGACTTGAACTACAGGGAATTATAGAATTCTGATGGAGTAATATTGAATTGTTTTTTAAAGGATTTGCTAAAATGAGCTAAATCTTCGAAACCAGATTCTAGATATACATTTGACGGTTTCATTCTTTCTACTTTCATTAGGTTTCGAGCATGGTATAATCGCTGTTTCATGATCCAACGATGAGGTGTTTCGTTAAAAATAGTTTTAAATTCTCTATGAAAAGTAGATAAGCTTCTTCCGGATTGTTTGGCGATTGTTTCTAATGGTATATTGTATAAAAAATTATGCTTCATAATTTTTTCAATACTTACTCTTTCATTGTTGGAAAACTCTTTAAATATTTTCAGAAGATCTGTATTAGCTTCGGCTATCGCTCTTAATGCTTCCAAAGTCTTACTTTCTATAGTATCAATATCGATTTCTTCTCCATTGTCTATGTATTCTATTAATGAGAGCATAAGTGAGTTAAGCTTTTGAGTATTCGGAACATCAAAAAAAGCTTCTGTAGTACTCTTTATTTTGGGTAAAGCAATTTCATGAATTACTCTTTCTATAAAGTCATTTGTAAGTCCAAAACCATACGTTTTTGCAAAACCCATTTCTTCATCCAATGTCTTATACAGTTTCGCTTCAGTGTATTTTCTTAGAAGCGCAAATTGACCTTTTCGGATATCGAATTTCTTATCACCAATCTGCACATGTAAGGTTCCTATTTGCGTATATAATAATAAAGTACTTGGACTATATACCTCTGTAATTTTGTTTGAAGTTGCTTCGCAAGAAACAGCTATTATTAAATCTCCAGATTGGATATATTTCATTGTATAATCTTTCATGTTATAAAGGTACGTTGTAGGATATGAAATAACTTGTCTGAAAATGTCATAAAGTATTTAATCTATTAATTTTTGAATAAGGAAAGGCTCAGAACTTCATTTTTATGAAAAGGTTTTCTACTTTATGAATATTAACTTCGTCTTAACTTAACTTCGATTCTTACTCTTTTTTGCAAGCAAAATAGTCTTGGTAATTTTTTTTCAATTTGTTAATTGTTCAATTTTCTAAATCTAAAATTAAAAAAAGCTTAAAAATTTACTTAAACGTTTGCGATATATTTATTGTTGATTTAGAATGTGATTTAAAATACTGATTTTCAAATAGTTGTGATTTTGTTAACCTTTTGTTTACGTTTTGTAAATAAATATTAACAAATCCCATTTGATACTGTTTTTTTTGAACGCTTTCGGGTAACAAGTACTTTAGAAACACGAATTCGCGAACAAACAAAAATGAATAATCAACAAAAATTAAGTCAGTATGAAAAATAACTTACTGAGGATTCTTTTTATAGGGATCTTTATGATGGTAAGTAACACTTATTCACAAAGTGTTTCGGGTACAGTTACTGGAGAGGACGGCATTCCAGTTCCAGGGGTTAACGTAATTGTTAAAGGAACGACTAATGGTACCTCTACAGATTTTGACGGTAAATACGCGGTTACAAATGTAACTCAAGATGCTATTCTGGTATTCAGCTTCTTAGGGTTTCAGACCCAAGAAATTCAAGTATTAGGACAAGAAGTTATTAATGTTTCTTTAAAATCAGATGCTGAAGCATTAGATCAGGTTGTGGTTTTGGCTTATGGACAGGTGCAGAATAAGAAATCGGTAACCACCTCAATAGCTACGATAGATCCAGATGTAATAAAGCAATTGCCAATATCTCAGGCGGAAGCAGCATTACAAGGAACAGTACCGGGAGTTGTGGTTCAGCAAAACTCTGGGTCACCGGGATCTCCTCAGACCGTAAGAGTAAGAGGTGTTGGTACTCCGAATGGTTCAGCTCCTTTATACATTGTGGATGGGGTTCAAGTTCCTAATCTTACATTTTTAAATCCTAATGATATCAAATCACAAACGGTATTAAAGGATGCAGCGTCAAGTGCTATTTATGGTTCTAGAGGAGGTAATGGGGTTATTTTGGTGGAGACACTTAGAGGGAAGAGAGCATCTTCAAAGCCACAGGTAACCATCAACGGATATTATGGTATTCAGAGTCTAGCAAACAAACCAGATTTAATGAATAGAGATGAATATGTCGAGTATTACAATGCTGGTGTTACAGCTGCAGGAGCAAATTTGGCAACAGGATTCAGAGGAGCGTTCTCAGATGCAGAGCGTGCCTTGTTACCAGACACTGATTGGTACGATGTGCTATTTGATGATGCACCCATTCAGGATATTTATGCTTCCGTTGTAGGAGGTAGTGAAAAAATAAAATATTCTGTTTCTGGAGGTTATTTTGGTCAGGAAGGAATATTAGGAGGAGATGATAAAGCAGAGTTTAATAGACGAAATATAAGAGGTACTCTTAGTGGTGATATTACAGAAAATATTGATTTTAGCTTAGTTGCACAATTTCAGAATCAAGAACGTTTTAATGTAGTTCAAAACAATGGAGGAGCCGGTGTTGGTTTAAGTAGTTTTATTAATGCGCTTCCTCCAATTTATCCAGCATTTGATGAACAAGGTAATTTCTTTAACCCTGGTCTTCAAAATAGTAGTCCAACGGTAAATGGAGTGCCTTTAAATAGTTTAGGAGCTGTGCAAAACCCTTTATTTTCTCTTGCACTATTGGATTCTCAAACGGATCAGGATGTTCTTAATTTATCAGCTTCTTTAGGTTGGGAACCAATAGACAATCTTAAAATTAAAGGTTCTTATGGTATTTACAGTAATGCTATTTTTAATAGATCTTTCCAGCCACTTATCCAGCAATTGGATCAAGAATATGATACGACTACTGGAGTTTTCTACCAGGAAGTGTTAAACAAAACTAGAAACAGACAGTATGGAGGAACAGTGGAATACTTTTTTGGAAAATTAGCAGAGACATCTGATCATAACCTTAATATTTTAGGAGGATATGAAGTGGTAGAAACGAGATTTGATGGAGGTGCTGTTGTGAGAGATCCTGGTCAATTTTTAGTAAACGATTTTGATAGTGTAAACTTCTCTCTATCCGAAGATAGTACAGATGCAATCATAACTCCAGGAATTTCTTCTGCTATAGGACTCGAATCTTATTTTGGAAAACTCGACTACGACTATAATCAAAGATATCTATTTAGTGCTGTTATTAGAAATGATAAGTCCTCTAATTTTGGGCCAAATAAAAGATCCGGTTGGTTCCCTGCAGTATCTGCTGGTTGGGTAATTTCCGAGGAGAACTTTTTAGTAGATAGTGAAATTATAAATTTATTGAAGGTACGAGGTAGTTGGGGTATCAGTGGAAATGACGGTTCTCCAAGAGCTTTAGCGTATTTATCTTCCGTGAATACTCAGGTAAGCTATGCTGGACAACAAGGAATTGTATTGACAGGATTAGCAAATCCTGATTTGAAGTGGGAAGAAATTACTCAGTTTAATGTTGGGTTAGATATTAATGCATTTAGGGATAGATTAGGTTTTACCGTAGATTATTATACGAAAAAGACTAGTGATATATTATTGCAAGCTACTACTCCTTTAACCTCAGGTTTACAACCTTCTGTGGAAAATACAGGGGATATAGAGAATAGAGGTTTTGAATTTATTCTTTCTTGGAGAGATAATTATGAGAGTGGTTTTAGTTGGAATGCAAGTGTTAATCTTGGGTTAAATAAAAATGAAGTTACTAGTTTAGGAGAAACTTCATTTATCGATAGCGCTCCAATACAACCACAGTTTCAGGGATTCGCTTCTAGAACACGTGTTGGAGACCCGATCGCAAGCTTCTTTGGTTTTGTGGTAGAAGGTGTTGATGCCAATGGAAACTTGCTTTTTGCTGATTTAGATAATAGCGGTAATAACCAATTGACTCCAGATGCAGGGGATAGAACAATTATTGGAGATCCTAATCCAGACGCTACTTTTGGTTTCAATTTTGGATTCGAATATAAAGGATTTGATTTTTCAACTTTTATGTCAGGAACTGCTGGTAACGATATTTTTGATGCCACAATACGATACGATGCTGTAGGAACCAATAGACCTTCATCATATCTTGCTGCGGATGCTCCTAGGAATGTAGCTGCCACTACTTCTACTAATGGTGAACAGTTAATTTCGGATTTTCATGTTAAGGATGGAACATATTTAAAACTTAAAAATGTGACCATTGGATATACCCTACCAGAAGTAGCTTCTAGCTCAATTGGTGCTGAAAGTATAAGGATTTATGTTTCGGGTCAGAATTTATTCTTCTTAACAGAATATGATGGATTGGATCCTGAAATAGGACAAAATAACCTTGGTACTCCATTAAATATCGGTATAGACCAAGGATTCTTTCCGCAATCACGTAATTTCTTAATGGGCTTTAATTTTAATTTCTAAGAACTATGAAAATATTAAATTATATATCAAAAAAGTTTCTGCTTTCATTAGCTGGAGGATTGGCGTTAATGTCATCTTGCTCAGATGAAATATTAGACAAAGTTCCTATAACGGAAATTGTTGCAGATACAGCTTTTAATACCGAACAGGACGTAGTATCAAGTCTTAATGCGGCATATGATGCATTACAATGGCAAAACGTTGCGGGAAATCAAACTTTTCCACTGATGCAGCAAGGAGTAAGAGCGGATGATTTACATTCTCAATCAGCAGCCTTCTGGCAGATAGGAGCCCAATATGATCAATTTAATACTATCGGTCCTACATTGCCGTCAGTGGCATCTGTATGGAGCAAGTGGTATCAAGGAGTAGCAAGGGCTAATTTTACAATAGAATTAGCAGAAGGTTTTGAAAATTTTGAAACTCCTGGACTACAAGATCAGATTATTGCTGAAGCGAAATTTTTAAGAGGATTTTACTATTTTGAACTTGTACGGCTTTTTGGTGGAGTGCCTCTATTTGATAAGGCGATAACTTCTGCAGATCAGGAACAGTTTAAACCAAGATCTACGGAAGCTGAGGTATATGCTTTTATAGAAGAAGATCTACGAAATGCAGCGAATACTTTACCTAATAAAGGAGGAGAAAGAGTTGAAGGTTCTGCTACTTCTGGAGCAGCATTAGGCTTACTTACAAAAGTATATTTATATCAAGACAAGTGGGGTGATGCGGTTTCTTCTGCAGAAGAAGTAATCAATCAAGGTGTATATAGTCTTGAAGCTAATTTTGGAGATAATTTTATACAAACTAACGAGTTTGGAGTAGAGTCTGTTTTTGAAATTAACTATGTAGATGGACTGGATGCAAATGATTTTAATAATTCACAACAAACACAGGAAGGTTCTGGATCTTGGAAATGGAGTTTCCCTTTCTTAACTGGATATCAATCTTTCAATAATTTTATTCCTAGACAAACGTTGGTTGATTTTTTTGATGATAGTGATCAAAGAAAAGCTGCAACATTCTTACTTCCAGGGCAACCTACTAATTCACCAGGTCTAGAAGCGTTAGGTTGGGATCCTGTACCTAATAGTTTTGGCTATGCAATAGGAGTGAATACAGGTGCTAGAAAGTACTTTTTAACTTTTGAGGAAGTTCAGGATTTACTTACAGAGTTTCAATCTCCTTTAAATGAAAAAGTCATACGATATGCAGATGTTTTATTAATGCATGCCGAAGCATCCATTATGGGTGGTGGCGGAAATGGTGCCGCATCATTTCAAGAAGTAATGGATAGAGCCTATGGATCAGGAAATCCGGCAGCTCCTGCCTATACTATGCAAGGAGTAAGAGATGAAAGACGTAGAGAATTAGCTACAGAAGGATGGAATCGTTTTACTGATTTAGTACGTTGGGATAGAACAGATGGTGGAGGAGTAATTGCACCAGCACTTAACGCAATTGGAAAAACAGATTTTTCAGCTCCAAGAGACCTATTGTTGCCTATTCCACAACAGGAAATAGATACGTATCCTGAAGGAATGCTTACTCAAAACCCAGGTTATTAATAAAGATCCAAAAAAATGAAAAATAGTATTCAATTAAAATATATAATTAAGTACGTCTTTTTGGTAGTAGGTTTACTGCTAATAAGCGCATCTTGCGAAGAAGATGATCCTTTCAATTTTGAAATTTTACCATCCCATAGTGATGGAATTCAAAATCTTGACGAAACCGGAGTAGATTGTGGAGGAAGTAGTGGTGTAGCATGTCCTTCATGTAGTGATGGAATCCAGAATCAAGGAGAAGAAGGAATAGACTGCGGTGGACCTTGTACAGAATGTATATCAACTCCTAGAGCTGATATATTAAATATGGGGTCATCACCRTATTTCTATACTTTTGAGACCAATGATGGTTTGGCAGGTAGAAATTTAGAACCATTGGATCCTGCAAGCCAAGGAGTCACTTTTAATTTTGGAGTGGCTGATCCAGCAGGTGGAGATGAAGTAGTAGGTCAGATTTTAAGACCTGAAAATGGTCCATTTGGAGGATTTGAAGATTTTAAATTTCAACCACAATCAGCACCAATTAATTTTTCAGAATATCACAGATTTACCTTGGATGTTTATATTCCTTCAAGTAATGATTTTAGTGGAACTTTAGAACCAACAGTGGAACTAATTCTGCATGATAATGTGGATGGTAATTTTTGGCAACGTTGGACGGTGATTCCTATAACTATTGATCCTAGTGATTTTGATCAATGGATAACTATAAGATTTGATGGAGAAAATGCAGCTGCTGCGGATACTGGAGTGCTATTGCCATCCAGCACAACATATGATAATATGACTTTACGTTTTGGAGGAAGTGCACATACTGCTCCAGGAGAGTTTTTTGTAAGAGATTTTGTAGTTGTTGATAGTTTTGTAGCTCCAGGAACTCCAAGAGCAGATGCTTTAGCAGGAAGCGGATTGCCATATTTCTACACTTTTGAAACAGGAGACGCTTCTTCTGGTATGAATTTGATACCAAATGAAACTTCAGTTCAAGGAGTACAACCCACTTATGGAGTTGCTGATCCTGCAGGAAGTGAAAATGGTGTTGCTAGAATATACAGGCCAGAAAATGGTCCATTCGGAGGCTTTGAAGATTTTAAATTTCAACCGCAAGCCGAACCAATAGATTTTTCTGTATACAATAAGTTTAGAGTAGATGTATACATCCCATCCAGTAATGATTTCTCTGGATCTCTTACCCCAACAGTAGAATTGATTTTGCATGATAATGTAGATGGTAATTTCTGGCAAAGATGGACCTTTATAGAACAAACCGTAACTGAGTTTGATACTTGGGTTACCTTAGAATTTGACGGTTCTAATGCAGCAGCAATAGATACAGGCATATTATTACCTGCCAGCACAACTTACGATAATTTTACGTTGCGATTTGGTGGTAGCGGGCATCCAGATGCAGGAGAATTTTTTGTAAAAGATTTTGTCCCTTTTATGTAAAAGATGTGAAAGGCTCAAATTTTAATAAAATTTTGCTCATGGTATGAGGTTTATGAAGTCTATCATAATTATGTTCATAGGTTTAGTTATCATTATCTCCTGTTCATCAGGGGATGATGGAACTAATCCTGTTCATTTACTCCTCAAGAGGTTCAAGCGAATGGACAACCGTATCCTTTTAATGACGAATTTTATTTGTTGATGAATATGTCGAAAGCAGGAAATCTACTAGCAAATCCATTAGTTTCAGAGTATCCCGATTATCTAATTATTGATTACATCAGAGTCTATCAACAAAATTAACAAGATCAAAATAAAAATATAAAAAGTGGATTTTGAAAACTCTTTGGTTTCGCTTAAAAGATGGATATTTTTTGAAAGTATTTCTGTTTATATGAGCTTAAATCTGCTATAAATTACGAAAACTAATATACCTAGTTTTCGGTGATACTTAACAAATCAGTTTCGTTTCTTCTAGAGAAATAGAACTTTTGTATTGGAAATAAAATAACGCATGTACTATATAGGATTTGACATAGGAAGTTCTTCGGTAAAAGCAGCATTGGTTGATGCAAATACAGGCAAGTCTGTGGCGTCTTTAAGCGAACCCGAAGAAGAAATGAATATCATAGCTATCCAAAGAGATTGGGCAGAACAAGATCCTGAGTTATGGTGGCAATATGTATGTGCTGCGTCTAAAAGATTAGTAAAAGAGAATTCAATTACTTCAGATCAGATTAAAGGCATCGGGATAGCGTATCAAATGCATGGTTTGGTGCTTGTAGATCATGACCTTAATTTAATTCGTGATTCTATTATATGGTGCGATAGTCGAGCAGTGAAAATTGGAGAACAAGCTCTTAAAACTTTAGGAGAGGATAGATGTTTAAATCATTTACTGAATTCACCTGCCAATTTTACCGCGTCTAAGCTAAAATGGGTACGGGATAACGAGCCTGAGAATTTTGCTAAAATCTATAAATTCCTTTTGCCAGGAGATTATATTGCATTTAAGTTTTCGGGAGTTTTGAACACTACCATTTCTGGATTATCAGAAGGTACTTTATGGGATTTTAAGGAAGGAACTCCAGCGGATTGGTTATTGGAACATTATGAGATAGATCCTAATATAATTCCTGATGCTGTTCCAACTTTTTCCAAACAAAGTATACTTTCGGAAACTGGAGCTAAAGAGAGTGGATTAAAGGCTGGAATCCCTGTTTTATATAGAGCAGGAGATCAACCTAATAACGCTTTGTCATTGAATGTATTTAATCCAGGTGAAGTCGCCGCTACAGGTGGTACTTCCGGAGTTTTATATGCAATAACCGATGATTTAGAAGCTAAAGAAGGGGTGAAAATTAACAATTTCGCACATGTAAATCATACCCCAGAACACTCAAGTATTGGTAAGTTGTTATGTATCAATGGAGCTGGAATTCAATATCGTTGGTTAAAGAATAATTTAAATTTAGAAACGAATTCGTACCAAACTATGAATTCTCATGCATCTAAAATACAGGTGGGTTCTAATGACTTACAATTAATTCCCTTTGGGAATGGTGCAGAAAGAATGTTTAACAATAGAACTCTAGGAACTCATATCTGTAATTTAAATCTAAACAAACATACACGTTCTCATATTTTTAGAGCGGCTCTTGAAGGTATTGCATTTTCATTCATTTATGGTTTGGAAATTCTAAAAAATGACAATGCGGATATTAAAGTTATTAGAGCTGGGAATGACAATCTGTTTCGTTCAGAGATATTTTCAAATACCGTAGCTACGCTAATCAACCAAGAAATTGAAATTTATAATACTACAGGGGCAATTGGTGCTGCAAGAGCAGCAGGGTTAAGTGATGGTACTTTTGAGGATTTCGGGACTATGATTACTAAAAATGATCATGTGATGACCTATCACCCATTGCAAAATAGAGACGATTATAAAGAAGCATATGCTAATTGGAAGAAAGAATTGAATAGAATTTTAATAAACAAGTAATAAAAAATGGCCGTATTAATAGGTAAAGAATATTTTAAAGGAATAGATAGTATTAAGTATGAAGGTCCAGAATCTGATAACCCATTAGCTTTTAAATACTACGATGCAGATAGAATAGTTGCAGGTAAGACGTTGAGAGAGCATTTCAAATTTGCAGTTGCTTATTGGCATACGTTCTGTGGATTAGGAGCAGATCCTTTTGGTCCTGGAACACATAAATTTGATTGGGATACCTCTTCGGATCCAATTCAAGCCGCAAAAGATAAAGCAGATGCTGCTTTTGAGTTTATCTCAAAAATGGGATTTGATTATTTCTGTTTTCATGATTATGATCTGGTTCAAGAGGGAAATTCTTTTGCAGAATCAGAAAAAAGATTAGCCACTATTGTAGATTATATTCGGCAAAAAAAACAAGATACAGGTATTAAGCTTTTATGGGGAACTGCAAATTGTTTTTCAAACCCTCGTTATATGAATGGAGCAGCTACCAATCCTGATTTTAATGTGGTAGCCAGAGCTGGCGGGCAAGTGAAATTAGCATTAGATGCTACCATTGCTCTCGATGGAGAAAATTACGTTTTCTGGGGAGGAAGAGAAGGATATATGTCTCTTCTAAATACAGATATGAAACGAGAACTAGATCATATGGGACAGTTCTTAACGATGGCTAGAGATTATGCAAGAAGTCAAGGTTTTAAAGGAACTTTTTTCATAGAACCAAAGCCTATGGAACCTACCAAACATCAGTATGATTTTGATACTGCAACTTCAATTGGGTTTTTAAAAGAATATGGATTAGAAAATGATTTTAAAATCAACATAGAGGTAAATCATGCTACATTGGCACAACATACGTTTCAGCATGAACTAGAAGTTGCAGCTGGAGCAGGAATGTTAGGCAGTATTGACGCCAATAGAGGTGATTATCAAAATGGTTGGGATACAGATCAATTCCCAAATAATATTTTAGAAGTAACAGAAGCAATGCTTGTGTTTCTAAAATCAGGAGGATTACAAGGAGGAGGAGTAAACTTTGATGCAAAAATCCGAAGGAATTCAACGGACCTTGAAGATATATTTCTTGCGCATATTGGTGGTGCAGATGTTTTTGCTCGAGCCTTAATCACAGCTAATAAAATTATAACATCATCTCCGTATGAAAAGCTACGCGAGAAACGATATGAATCCTTCCATTCAGATCAAGGAAAGGCCTTTGAAGCTGGGAAATTGAATTTGGAAGACCTTTATAAAATAGCTCAAGAAACTGGTGAGCTTGAACTACAAAGTGGTAAACAAGAACTTTTTGAAAATATCCTTAACCAATATATCTAACTAAAGTTATGAGTTCAATATTAGAAACAGAAGATTGGTGGGTGTTAGCATTATATTTTGCGGCTTTGATCGCCGTGGCTGTGTGGGTCGTGTTGCAAAAAAATAAAAACACTGAAGATTATTTTCTGGCAGGCAGAAATGTAGGTTGGTTTGTAATAGGCGCCTCTATTTTTGCCTCTAATATTGGTTCGGAACATGTGGTAGGATTAGCAGGAACTGGGGCCGAATCTGGTATGCCCATGGCGCATTATGAATTACACGCTTGGATTGTTTTGCTTTTGGGTTGGTTATTTCTCCCATTTTATTTTAGAAGTAAAGCTTTTACCATGCCAGAGTTTCTAGAGAAGAGATTCGATAGTAGGTCAAGATGGTTTTTATCGGTATTCTCTTTATTGGGTTATGTTATTACCAAAATTTCTGTAACTATATATGCAGGAGGTATTGTAGTTTCTCAGTTATTAGGAATTGACTTTTGGTATGGAGCAATTGGTATTGTTGTTTTTACTGGTTTGTATACAGTAATTGGAGGAATGAAAGCGGTGATTTACACCGAAACTTTACAAACCGTAATTTTAATTGTTGGATCCCTTATTATCACATATCTAGGATTACAAGAAGTGGGTGGTTGGCAAAACCTTAAAGAAATAGCAGGGAGTAATCATTTTAATATGTGGAGACCAATTTCTGACCCAGATTTCCCTTGGACAGGATTGTTATTCGGAGGAACCATTGTCGGGATATGGTATTGGTGTACGGATCAATATATAGTCCAGCGAACATTGGCAGCCAATAATATCACTATAGGACGAAGAGGAGCAATGTTTGGAGCATATCTTAAGCTTTTGCCAATTTTCATATTTCTAATTCCTGGAATCATAGCTTTTGCTTTAGCAAAAGAAGGAGTGCTTACTTATGAAAAAAGCGATGAGGTTTTTCCTGTATTAGTAAAGACACTTCTACCTGTTGGTCTTAAAGGTTTGGTGGCAGGAGGTTTAATGGCTGCATTGATGAGTTCACTCGCTTCCGTTTTTAACTCATGCTCTACCATTTTTACGATTGATATCTATAAAAAACTAAAACCAACAACACCAGAAAAAAAGTTACTAAATATCGGTAAAGTCGCAACTGCCATTGTTGTATTTCTTGGCATTTTGTGGATCCCAATTATGGAAAAAATTGGAGGAGGAACTTTATATAAATATTTACAAAGTGTGCAATCATACATTGCGCCACCAATAACCGCGGTTTTTCTATTAGGGATTTTATGGAAACGAGTTAATTCTAAAGCTGCCATTGTCACCTTATTTTCAGGTCTTTTTGTAGCAGCACTTAGGATATGTGCAGAAATATTTCAGGATAGTTTATCAGGAATTCTATTAAGTTTTGCTACTATAAACTTTGCACATATGGCCATCTTTATGTTCCTAATTTCTGTGATAATATGTATAACCGTAAGTTTACTTACCAACCCTCCAGATTATGCAGCAATTAAGGGCTTGTCATTTGGAACATTAACCAAAGAACAAAAATTAGACAATAAACAAAGTATTGCACTATCTGATATTGTCCTTTCAGTAGTGATGGTGCTCATTGTAATAACCATACTATCCTATTTCGTAGGATAAAAAAAGAAACAAATGAAATTTTTCATAGATACAGCAAATTTAGATGAAATTAAAGAAGCACAGGAGTTAGGAGTGCTAGATGGTGTAACTACCAATCCATCATTAATGGCAAAAGAAGGGATTACAGGAAAGGAAAATATTCTGAATCATTATCTCAAGATTTGTGAAATCGTGGATGGTGATGTTTCTGCTGAAGTAATTGGAACTTCTTTTGAGGAGATGATTATGGAAGGTGAAGAACTTGCAAAATTACATCCACAAATTGTTGTGAAAATACCAATGATAAAGGATGGGGTAAAAGCTATTAAATATTTTACGGATCGTGGAATTAAAACCAATTGTACATTAGTTTTTTCGAGTGGTCAAGCACTTCTAGCTGCAAAAGCAGGAGCTACCTATGTTTCTCCATTTATAGGAAGACTTGATGATATCTCTACAGATGGATTATTACTCATTGATGAGATTCGTAAAATATATCATAATTATAATGTAAAGACCCAGATACTAGCTGCATCCGTTAGGCATACCATGCACGTAGTGAATTGTGCAAAAATTGGTGCAGATGTAATGACCGGCCCATTAAGTGCAATCGAAGGATTATTAAGACATCCACTAACCGATAGCGGTTTAGAAAAGTTTTTAGCTGATGCACAATCAATGAATGTTTAATTATATAAACTAAGTAGTATGGACTATGGAAATATAGTAACCCAATTTTGGGAAAATGGTTTTGTTGTCATAGAAAACTTCTTTGAACCAGAACTAATGGATAGATACAATGATGTAATATTGGATCACTACGGTTTAAATCCGAATTGGGAACATACTGATGAGTTTATCCAAAAATCTTCAGTAGAAGTAATTCCCTGGTTCCCCTACAGAGAAAATAAACCATATTTTGATGATATTGATAAAGATGAACGTTTCAATACCATTACAGATCATATTTTAAATGGTGGTTGGGAAAATTTGTATTGTATGATGATGTTTTCTAAAGCAGGAAGCAAAGGTCAGGCATGGCATCAGGATTGCCCTCCCGAAGATAAAACTAAATATAACTTAAATCGATTAGTGTATACACATGATATAGACGATAGTACTGGAGGTGAAATTGCCATTTTTCCCGAAACACATAAAGAAGGAATATTGTCTGTAGGAATACCCAATGAAGATTTAAATGGACAATTGGTTTTTAGACCTAAAAAAGGGACAGTAATTTTCCTACACGGACATTGTTGGCATAAGGTAATGCCTGTTAAAAAAGATAGAATTTCATCAAACTTCAGAGCGATACCTAAAGGCACACCTGAGGATATCACTGACATATGTGTGTATCGCAATATGTTGTACAAGTTTTCCACTAGTGAAGTTTTAAAAGAAAGAAAATAATGGTTATGAAATCTTATACTAAAATCATGACTCTTACTTTTTTTATCTGTTTTTCATTATTTCAGAACAATGGTAAAATAAAAGCTCAAGAAGCTTCAAAAGTTGTGGTAAAACAGATAGAAGGAGTTTATAAGTTTTATGTGAATGACAAAAAATTCGACCTTAAAGGTGTTGGGATTAATTATGTAGATGGTCATGATTTTGAGGCATTGCACCAAGCAGGAGGAAATGCATTTAGGACTTGGGGAACAAAAAATGTAGAAAAAGAACTGGAAGCAGCTAAAAAATATGGTTTTATGGTGGCTTTAGGGATTAGTCTAGGGAAAGAATTATGGGGATTTGATTATAATGATGAGGAAGCTGTAGCAAAACAGTTGAAAAAAGTAAAAAGCATTGTAAAAAAATATAAAGATCATCCAAATGTTCTGTGTTGGGTTTTGGGAAATGAGTTGAACTTACTGTTTAATGAAGATGGATCTCTTAAAAAAGTAAATCCAAAAGTATATGACGCCGTATCCGAAATGGTAGATTATATCCATAAAGAAGATCTTTATCATCCTGTTACTACTACCTTTGCTGGAGTTATAGAAGATCATTTAGAAGTGGCTTTGAAACGTTTACCACAATTGGATATAATTTCAGTACAAGTGTATGGTGACTTAGAACGAGTTGAAGAACTAATGAAAAATACAGGAATTTCTAAGCCATATATGATTACAGAATTCGGACCTAGAGGATTCTGGGAAATGCCAAAAACAGATTGGAATAGAGAAATAGAAGAAGTTAGTGGTCCAAAAGCCGATGGTATCCTGAATAGAATGGAAAAAGGACTAATTGGAAACACATCAGGAAAATGCCTTGGAGGATTTGCTTTTGAATGGGGGCAAAAACAAGAGAGAACACCAACATGGTATGGCATGTTTCATAAAGATGGAAGCCAAACAGAAACAATCGATAATCTAACAAAACTATGGACCGGGAACTATCCGAAAAATAGAGCGCCTAGAGTTGATTCGATAATGCTAAACGGTAAAAAATCTGTTCAAAATATAAAACTAAAACCAAATCAGAAATATACCTCAAAAGTCTACGCTTATGATCATGATGGAGATACATTGACTTATAAATGGGTTATTTCTAAAGAAGTTGATATACGTAGTCAAGGAGGAGAAAAAGAAATTGAACCCGCAACAGTAGATGTAAAAATTATCGAGAATGATGATGCTTTTACATTTATAACACCAGAAGAAGGTGAGTACAGAATTTTTGCATATGTCTATGACGGAAAAGGAAAAGCAGGAGGAGGTAATATACCTTTTTTAGTAGCAAATTAATAAGATGAATACAATGAATAAGATTAAGTGGGGAATCATTGGTTTAGGCAATATCGCGCATCAATTTGCAAAGGATTTAGCGTTGATCCCGAATGCCGAATTATCTGCTGTAGGATCTCGGAATACCGAAAAAGCCTTGGATTTTTCACAAAAATATGGTGCTAAAAGAGCTTACAATAGCTATGATCAAGTAATTAATGATAATGAATTAGATATCATTTATATCGCTACTCCGCATAGCTCTCATGCGGATTTAACTATCAAATCACTAAATGCTGGTAAACATGTACTATGCGAAAAGCCAGTGGCACTTAATAAAGAACAAACCTTACAAATGGTAGAAGCATCCAGAGCAAATAATAAGTTTTTTATGGAAGCTTTTTGGACACGTTTTAACCCTTCTGTAAGAGAAGCATTAGTAAAAATAAGAAGCGGAGAAATAGGAGCAATAAAATATATCAATGCAGACTTTGGTTTCAATATAGGAATAGCAGAAGGAAGAATGATTGATACAAGATTAGGAGGCGGTTCTTTAATGGATATGGGAGTTTACCCTTTATTTTTAAGTTATCTGGTTTTAGGTATGCCTAAAAAGATCCTTGCGGCAGCTAACTTTTATGAATCCGGAGCAGATCAACAAACATCCATGATTTTACACTATGATACAGCACAAGCTGTGTTACACAGTAGTTTTATTTCTCCGTCTGATATGAAGGCTCTGATAAGTGGCGAAAACGGGAGAATAAGATTAAATGCTATTTGGCATGAAACCCAATCATATACAGTTATAAAAAATAACCATGAAGTGGATTATCAGTTTCCAACAGTTGGTAAAGGGTTTTCATATGAAATAGAAGAATGTCATCAATGCATTTTAGATCATAAAATTGAAAGCAATTTATGGTCTCATGATGATAGTCTAAATCTAATAACTATTGTTGATGAAGTTAGAAAACAAACGGGATTAAAGTTTTCCAATAATTAGAATATAAAAGAATGTCAAGAAAATCTATTTTTATTGCCTTTGTAGTGTCTTTAGGAGGCTTTTTGTTTGGTTTTGATGCTGCTATCATATCAGGAGCTCAAGAGTTTTTTGGTCCTTATTTTGGCTTTTCTGGAGATCAGGTGGCGAGTATTAACGCAGCTCCTACGTTTGCAGCGATGTTTGCAATGTTAATTGCAGGTTGGATAAGTGATAAAATAGGAAGAAAGAAAGTTCTGATTGCCGTAGCTTTCGTATATGCATTATCAGCATTTTTATCAGCTTATGCAACATCCTATTGGATACTTTGGTGGGCCAGATTTATTGGAGGCGCAGCTTTCGGTGCAGCATTAATTCTTGCACCTATGTACATAGCAGAAGTTTCTACTGCAAAAAATAGAGGAAAGTTGGTATCTGTACAACAATTGAATATTGTAATTGGTCTTTCCGTTGCATATTTTACAGGTTATTTTTTACAGCAGTCCATTGCGGATGTAGCAAATACCAATGAAAATATAAATCAAGAGAATGTCTGGAGATGGATGTTTGGCTTAGAATTGATTCCAGCTGTTATCTATTTCTTTTTACTTTTTTTAGTTCCTAAAAGCCCAAGATGGTTATACGTTAAAGGTAAAAATTCTGAAGCGTTTGAAGTGCTTCAAAAACTTCACGGGAATGCGAAAGCGAAAGAAGAAGAACAGTTGATTCAAGAGAATCTGAATGCAAGTAGTAAAAAGGAGAAAGTTTCCATTTCCGAAATATTTAAAAAATCATTGAGGTTTGTTCTTTTTTTAGGATTGTTTGTAGGTGTGATTCAAATGATAACTGGAATCAACGCGATTTTTTTCTATTCTACATCCATTTTTAAACAATCAGGAATAGGTACTGATGCCGCTTTTGCATCCTCAGTTTTGGTCGGTGTGATTAATATCGTATTTACTGTATTAGCAATGATTTTGATCGACCGAATGGGAAGAAAACCTCTAATGTTAATCGGTCTAATTGGAGCAGCAGCAGGTATGTTTCTTACATCTTATGGGTTTGCAAAAGCAACTTATGAACTTACTACAGAAGATATTGCTAAGATTGAAGGGGTAGATGCTACAAAGTTTAGAAGTGTCGAAAATATTGTTTTTCAAAATGATGTAGACTTTAAGGAAGCCTTAAAAAGTGCTTTGGGAGAGCAAGTTTTGGCTAACAAACAAGGTGAGATTATCGAATTAGCTGGAAATCTGAATCCCATTTTAATTTTAATAGGGATACTCACTTTTGTGGCATCCTTTGCCTTTTCATTAGGACCTGTGATGTGGGTATTGTTATCGGAGTTATTCCCGAATAGAGTTAGAAGCTTAATGATCGCTTTTGTAGGTTTTGTGAACTCTTTCACAAGTTGGATAGTACAAAGAACATTTAACTGGGAAATTGAGACACTTGGTAGTAGTACCTCATATTTCATTTTTGGAGCGTTGGCTTTGATAGGTTTTGTAGTGCTCTTTAAATATTTGCCAGAAACCAAAGGAAAATCACTTGAACAAATCGAAAAAGAACTTGTAAAAAACTAAGAATAATATATGAATCTTATTCAGAATCCAATTTTAAAAGGTTTTAATCCAGATCCTTCAATAATTCGAGTAGGAGACGATTATTATATCGCGACATCAACCTTTGAATGGTTTCCAGGAGTACAAATACATCATTCCAAGGATCTTAAAAATTGGAAAGTAATAGCGCAACCTATCAATCGTATTTCTCAATTAGATATGAAAGGTGTCCCAGATTCATGTGGAGTATGGGCGCCATGTTTATCATATGATAATGGTGTTTTTTACCTAGTATATTCTAATGTAAAATCTTTTGATGGCGTATGGAAAGACACACCAAATTATCTGATTACAACTACAGATGTTCAAGGAGAGTGGTCAGAACCAATTTATCTGTCTTCTAGAGGTTTTGATGGATCTTTATTTCATGATGATGATGGAAAGAAATACTTCTTAAATATGTTATTAGATCATCGGGCTAATAAAATGTTTGGTGGGATAGAGTTACAGGAATATGATCCTCAGAAGAAACAATTGATTGGAGATGTGCATTATATACACAAAGGATCATATTTAGGCTGTACCGAAGGACCCCATATTTTTAAAAAGGATGGGTTTTACTATCTGATTTTAGCAGAAGGCGGTACAGAATACAATCATGCGGTCTCTATTGCTCGTTCTAAATCAATATTGGGACCATATGAATTGCATCCTAATACTTCTATCGTTTCTTCATCACACTGCAAACCTTATAAACTGCAAAAAGCAGGTCATGGAGATATCGTTGAAACTGAAGATGGAAGGTGGTTTGTTACGTTTTTAGTAGGTCGACCTTTAAAAGAAAGAGGAAGATGTATTCTAGGAAGAGAAACAGCGATTGAAGAACTTTTTTGGGATAATGATTGGCCTTATTTAAAAAGCGATTCCAGACTACCAAGATTGGAAATTCCGGGATTGGATAAAAAGGATTCGATAATTGGGGATAATAATAAAAGATATGATTTTGAGTCTGATAACTTATCTATAGATTTTCAATCACTACGAATTCCCAGAACAGAAGATTGGTGTTCTTTAACGGATCGAAAAGGATATATAAGATTAAAAGGAAAAGAAAGTCTTTCGTCTACGCATACGCAGGCATTAATTGCGAGGAGAGTGCAACATTTTGTAATTGAAGCTAGTACCTCATTAGAGTTTGATCCAAATAACATCCATGAGATGGCGGGATTGGTTTTTTACTATAACACAGGACACTATCACTATTTACATGTGACTTCTAATTATGAAGGAACTGTAAAGATATTAAGAATTATTTCTTCGGATCATTTTGCCATGACCGAACAGAAAGAAGTAGATATCACAGGAGAAACTGCTATTGTGTTAAAAGGAGTTTTGAATCATGAAGAACTTCAATTTTACTACAGCACGGATCAAGAAAGTACTTTTTCTCCAATTGGAGAGGTTTTGGATGCGAGCATATTATCCGATGATTATGTAAGAGAGCGAGACGAACGTTATCGTCCGGCATTTACAGGAATGTTTGTTGGAATTTGCTGCCAAGATCTAGCAAGTAACAAAAAGCATGCTGATTTCGATTGGTTTGACTATAAAGAGATTAATTAAAAATATAAAAGATGTATAGAAAAATTTTAGGTATAATGACTGTTATGTTTCTTATATGGGGATGTAAGGACAATGAAAACTCAAAAAAGGTTGAAGAAGTTTCAGAAAAAGAAGTTGAAAAAGCAGAAGTAAAACAAGAAAAAGCCTTAGCTAAGTTTGAACCACAAGATGGTAAAGTATTGCTATTTGTAGGGCAGGAGCTAGAAGCTGTTGGTGGATTAGAAAAATATAATGATGGGTATTTAGATCATTTTGATAAACCTGCAGGTTGGACAACGTATACGAATATAAATCCAGGAGAAAATTCATTTGGTAGAGTTCAGGAAGGATTAGATGGAATATATGAGACGCACGATTGGGGTGATAATGATTACAATGCAAGTTTACAATTGGCTGATGACGATTATGATAATATGGTTTTGGCGATTGGACTTCAGTTTGTAAATCATGAAGAAAAAGTAGCAGACGGAACTCATGATGCCTATATTCATAAACTAGCTGATTTTTTATTGTCTCTTGGGAAAAGGCCAGTTTTTTTGAGAATAGCATATGAGTTTGATGGAGAACCTTGGAATCATTATGATAAAGAAGCTACAAAAAAAGCCTATATCCGAATGGTCACTATGCTTAGAGATAAAGGAGTGAAAAATACTGCATTTGTATGGCAGTCAACAGGATTTATGTCTCCTAATGAAGGGGATTTAGAATCTTGGTATCCTGGTGATGAATATGTAGATTGGTTAGGCTTTTCATTTTTTAATAGATGGGCAGATCAAAAAATGATAGATTTTGCCAGAAAAAAAGGAAAACCCGTTTTTATTGCAGAAGCATCACCGACAATAACAAGTCCTGATTTTGATAAAAATACGGGGAATACAAAGGAAACTCAACTTAGTAATCCAGAACAGGCAGAAGAAGCTTGGCAAGAATGGTTTGTTCCATTTTTTAAAACAATTGATGAGAATCCAGATGTAGTTAAGGCTGTTCATTATATCAATTGTCATTGGGATTCTCACCCTATGTGGGTTGATAATCCTACCTTTAAAAGAATTGATGCGAGGTTACAGCTTAGCGATACGATAAGTAAGAGATGGGTAGAAGTAACTTCGGATCCAAAGTATATTAAATCATCTCCAGATTTATACGATCAATTATGGAAAACTATAAATAAATAATTGATGGAAACATTAAAAAGAAACATAAAACAAAAATCTGTTGGATTTCATGGAAACAAAGAGCTGTTTGTTCTTTCTTTATCCAATGGTAGTGGAATGAAATTGAGAATTGCTAATTATGGTGCCACTATAATGAGTTTAGAAGTGCCAGATCACTTAGGTAATATGATCAATGTGATTGTTGGTTTTGATTCTTTGGAACAATATATAGAGAAATCAAAAAATAAGGAGTCTAGGTTTTTAGGAGCTTCAATAGGAAGATATGCCGGAAGAATTTCTGGAGGAAAATTTACCATGAATTGCTTAGAGTATCCTTTGTACCAGGAAGAAGGCGTTCATTTACATGGCGGGAAGCAAGGTTTTGATGAAAAAGTTTGGGATATCGAGTATATAAACGAAGATTCACTATCGGTTTCATTATCCTATCTTAGTGAGCATTTAGAAGAGGGATATCCCGGCAGTTTAAGGGTGAAAGTTACATATCAACTTACCGATACTAATGAATTAAAGATACGATATGACGCAACTTCGACTGAAGACACTTTCGTGAACCTAACAAACCATGCATACTATAATTTAAATGGTTCAGATGATATTCTAAATCATGAATTGCTGTTGCATTGTAGCCATTATTTAGAAGTAGATGATAAATTGCTGCCAACAGGTATTTTAAAACCAGTAGAGGAGACAAAATTAGACTTTACTAATTCAAAATGTTTAGAGTTTTTAGAATATAAAGGAACTATAGATGATACGCTTATTTTTGATGAAAATATGAACTCAAAAGGAGTACTAATATCTCCAAAAACTAAAATTAAAATGGAGTTTTTTAGTAATCAACCAGGAATAGTGCTGTTTACTCCTAAGAAATTACCAGAAGGGAACTACTACGGAAACAATGTGTCATATGGAAAATTTCCGGCTATTTGTTTTGAAATGCAGAATTATTCAGATGCGCCAAATAAATGGAATTTCCCATCTGTCCAGTTAAAAGCAGGAGAATTATACGATAATAGTATGACTTTTAAATTTAGTAGTATTGATTAGTAATGAATAGGCAAAGTGGTATTTCTTTCTATCAAGTTAGTTTTAATGACTTTTGTAGTATGAGATGTTTCAGAATCCTCGTTTTCTAATTTATCTATTAACATTCTTGTAGCAGTTTCTCCCAGGTATATTCCATGTTGACTAATCGTTGTTATAGCAGGAGTTACATGCCTAGGCAGAACTCCATTGGTAAATCCAATGATAGAAATGTCATCCGGAACTTTGTATCCTTGTGATTGAACTATTCGTAGTGTATTGACAGCAGAATCTTCTTCTAGACATAGCATGGCATCTACTTTTCTAGATCCTAACAAAATTTTAAGGGAGGTATCGATATTATTGAATTCATCAACTTTTAGAATTAACGCATCATCAATCAGGATTCCAGCTTCGTTTAATGCTTTTTTATACCCTTCTAGACGTAATTTACCAACGCTAGTGTTATGTATATTAGAAACTAAAGCAATGTTTTTACATCCAGTTTCGATAAAATATTTAGTAGCATTATAAGCACCTTCTTTATCATTAACAATTACCTTATCACATTCTATTTCTTCAGTAACACGATCAAACATTACAATAGGAATACCTTGATTTATTGTATTTTGAAAATGATCAAAATTCTGTTTAATCTGTGTTTCCTCTGCAATGGAGAGGATAAATCCGTCCAGAGCTGAATTTTTAAGCAATTCCATAGCACTCACCTCTTTTTCATAAGACTCGTTTGAAATGCAAGTGATCAAGTTATATCCCTTCTGAGTTGCTATTTTTTCAATTCCAACGAAAACCTTAGTAAAGAAATGATTGAGAAAATTAGGTATGATAACACCTATCGTTTTTGTTTTACGGTTTTTGAGATTTAATGCTAAGCTATTTGGTTTATAATGATGCTCCTGAGCGTATTCTTGTATTTTAAGCTTTGTTTTACTGCTTATTTCATGACTGTCATTTAGAGCTTTGGAAACTGTAGCTATAGAAACATTAAACTCATTAGCAATATCTTTTAATGTTATTCTTTTCTTTTTGCTCATCAGCTGTATTAGTTGTTTGTAATTTATATAAACTAATATGTACTGGTTTGAAAATTTCAAACCAGTACATATTCAATATTAGTATCCTTTAGATAAGGATTGATCTATAAAAAATAAGCTAAATGATCTTATTTATTTGGAGTCATACCTTCTAGAAGAAGCGTTAACACCAGGTTGCCACGTTCTTGTGAATTTTGCCATATTATCTTGAACTATTTGTGGTAAATCACCAGCATATTTGTCTAATGCTCCATCACCCAAATATAATCCTACATATGCAAGAACATCATCAGTAGCCAATCCACCATTAATAGTGAAAATTGGTTCAAGATTTAATACTTGACGAGGATCCGAACCTTTTGCCTGACTCGCTTCGTTTCTAGTCAAAATCCCATCATTATTTGTATCCAAAAGGTTTGTAAATTCAGTTGCGAATTCATCACCGGATTTACCATCAATGTTGATTCCTTTTAATAATTCTTTCATATAAATTAAGAAATCACTTTTGGTCATTGTAGGGTTAATGGATGGAACAGACCCTTGATACCCACTTTGAGCGATAAACTGATCATCGATATTGATACCTAAATTTCTTTCAATATCTAAAACAGCTTCTACCGTGTTGCATGGATTACTAACAACACCTCTTGAGCTAACAAATAATCCATCACTATTCATACATCCACTTCCATTAGCTACAGAAGTTACGCAGGCTGTATTATTCGGGTTATAAATGAAATTTCCACATGGTGTACCACCATCGTTATTTCCATCACCATTGTTCCCGTCGCCGTCATTTCCATCTCCATTATCTCCATTTCCTCCGTCGTTGCAACCTCCAGATTGAGCTTGATTTGCATCCGTCCAACATTGACCACACGCAGAATAAGGGTGAGAAGAAGGGCAGTTATTTTGACTATCGCCGTTATTTCCACCTCCATTGTTTCCACCATCATTTCCGTTGGTATCTGTACAACCTCCAGATTGTGCTTGATTGGCATCTACCCAACAAGCTCCACAAGCTTCGTAAGGGTGAGATGAAGGACATGCTGCTTTTCCGTTTTCATCAATAATTTTGGGTACAGATGATGCCGTAACTCCGAATTCTTCATTTTCACAAGAAATCGTAAGACCAACCAACATTACTGAGAATAAAAACAATTTAAATACTCTTTTCATTAGTTTTTGAATTTGATAATTAGTTAAAGTTTACTTCGAGTTTGTGTTGAAATATCTTATCTCAAACGTTTGAGCTAATTTCGTTATTAAAGAAGGTTTTACTATTACAGCACGACACTTTTATAGTACTTCGACACTACACTTTTACCACGCATTTCAGGTATTTGATGATTTTCGATGCTTTTTATAGACAAAAACATGTTTTTTTGTTAAAAAATTAGGTTTATGAAATCTTCATTTCGTCTGTTATTTATAACATTAGTATCGGTAATATTTTTAGGGTGTGGGTCTAAAAGTGATCAAAAGGTATATCAAGATCTAGCTGTTCAGGAAAAGGAATATGTAAGTACTGGTGGAATCGTAAAAGGGAAAATACTATGTCCTCAAGAAGTTAATGATGTAATAGTTAATTTAGAAAGTTTGAATCCAATGACTAAAGTTGGAGAACCGGAAATGAGCATTGATGGTGTAATGAAATTTATTCAAGAAAATGAAATTTCTTTGATGACAGATTTACTAAATCATCTACCGTCACATTTTAAAAATAATTTTTCTCTGGTAGAACATACAAAGGGAGAAGGACAATCCAATTTACGTTTTCCAAGAATAGTTTTATTTGGATCTGATGGTACATTTTTGATGAATATTAGTACCAAACCTGATGATCCAAAATATGATCTCTTGGATTGTGCAGAATTGAATGAAGATTCAGGATTTTGGGAGTTTTCACAGTTTGATTTTACAGCCGAAAAACCACAACTTCATAGAAACCCTTCTTCTTGTATTAGATGTCATGGAGATAATCCTAGACCCGTTTGGGGATCTAATATGGATTGGCCTGGAGTTTTTGGAGATAATGAAGCTGCTGGCCCTAATGGTGAAGCATTATCATATCGACATGTTGTTAGAATGAAGGAAATTATAGAAGGAAATACCTATTCTGATCGATTTGATTTTTTAAAATGGTCAGATCAACCCTTAACTTCTGGTGGTATCAGACGAATTGCAGACCATGCATTCGGAGCTGAGTTACTAGTATCCAATATGGCTATGGGAACTGCAACTGCCAGAGGAGTATATACAAGAATAAAGAAAAAGACTCCTTCGTTATATAAAGAAATGAGAGAAGTTCTATTGTTGTTAGGTTATGAACATATGGTACCAAACATATTAAGCGATATAGAAAAACAGGAAATTAATAAAATCATTAAAAGTTTTGGAGGTCAAAAAGGAAATTTAGACGAAGCTTTCAGAATTTTAGGAGTGGATCCAAAAGAAGCATTTTCGCTTGGTACTTTAGCAAAAGAGGAAGAACCGAAAACAGATTGGAGTTTGGGAGCTGGTGATTTATACGAGCAAGTATTTCTTCAAGTGTTATATGATCTGATAATTGAAGATGAAAAGGCGTATCAAATATTGGTAGCTGTTCCAAATTCTCCTGGAGTATTTGGGTGTGAAGGTTTAGGTAATAATATAAAGGAAGTTGTAGATTTTAAAATGTTACATATGCATCAATTATTGGGTAGTGCAAGATATGAAGTAAATAAAGTCTATTATTCACAAGATGCAGAGAATATAAAGGAAAAGGTTTTCATTCCTTTATATGATAAATTAGTCCCCTATCTAAAGGAGAAAGCCTTTAACAAAAGTCTAGCAAGTTTGTAATGGATTTTAAGATAAATATCAAAAGTCAAACTTAATCTTAAGGAGTATGTATTCAAAGTTTTTTGATATATATGACTAATCCAACTTATGAGGTTCGTTTTTTATTTCGCTCTAATTAGTTTTTCAGTTTCATTTCCCTCAAAACTTCCATCTTCTTTTTTAATGATATAATCAAAAATATCTTTTTGATTTACAGAAACAAGCACACCATTTTTTAAATGTTCTACCGTATTAGATGAATTATAGAGTTTTCCGATAATGGTCATGTTATCCCATTTTGTGACTTCGACCCACATCCATTCTTTTGTCTCATTATGCTGAAAAGGTGCTTTTACCAATAGGAAATCATCTATTAGTTGGTGATTATTGAATGCTATTTTTAGATCTGGTAACCTTTTTTTTGCCTCATTACTTAATCTTAAAATCTCATTAGTGTGATTAATGTACTGTATTTCGTTATCCTTTAATAGTTGATTTATCAATTCAGGATTTACAAAATCTATTCTATATTGATTGTTGTTTTTATCACCTTTTATTGGTTTGATCGCTGATAGTTTGATGTTGAGTAAGTCTACAGCTAGTCTTTTTTTAATAAGAGAATTAAAATGAGTATTACGAATATCTTTCGGAGTTATACTAAGAGTAGAGTCACTTGATATAAATGAATTTTCAGATAATTTTTGAGATATCAATTCAAGAATTGTTTTTATATCAGCTTTATTGTTACAAGAAAAATCTGGAATAGTAATATCTGGCAAACAAAATTTTTCCATTCCAAAAGTCACTGCTCTACAAGTATTGGTTTCAGTTCTTTGGCTGATTTTTATTCGGATTTGACTTGCAATATTAGGGGTTTTACTCATAAATGGTTTAATTCTTTTTTGTATCCAACTATTAGGATTAAAATATTCTAAGGTTCCAAAATCAACTAATATGTATTTTTTATTTTCTGCTAACTGAAGCAATAATTCATAAACTTCTTTTTGCTCCTTTATTGCATCTTTTTTTCCTCCATATGTTGTAATGGCATAGATGTTTTTACATTGTTGTAACCGTTGTTTTTCACTGTCCGTGAGCCCATATCCATATGTTTGTAAGTATGATATACTTGGAGGGGTTAATATTCCGCTGAGAGTATTTAATGATTCAATGTAATATCCAGATTCAGACCTTCTTTCATTTCTATAATTGTATTTGTTATAATTTGGTAGAATTGACTTAAATAAAGAATCAACTTCTTCATGAGATGGTAAATTTTCATCTTCTAAAGAATAGATACCAAAACTGTTCATGTAATCATTATTTCTAAGATCTATGTTGTTCTCAATAATTTCATATTCCCTTTGCTTTTGACAACAGATTAAAACTACAGAAAAAATTACTAAAAGAAAAACCCTCATAAGTTATTTGATTTATATAATATAAAAATGATGCTTTGTGAATTGTGCGAAGAATGAAACACAGTTCTAAAGTACAGAGAACAATTTGCTTTAAAAACCCTGAGAGCTTATTAGAGTGGTAATTTAACCTTTTTTCAAACGTTTGCGTAGTGAAAACGTAGTTCATACAAGTCTTTGAAGTGTTGATAATTTCCTGAATTTACAGATACCGAACTAAATTTGTTAAAAAATTGAAAATAAACCACTTAAGGTTTATAAAAATCAAATATTACACAAATCAACTAAGACATGACAAGTAAAAAACCACACCATTTTACGATGTTTAAAGAGTTGTTTCTCGACTCTTTTTCTAGATCAAAACTCAAGCAACATCTTCTTTTATTTTGTTGTTTGTTCTATTCCATAACCTTCTATTCTCAAAGCGATACTACTAATAGTGGTATTGAGGTAAATGGTAGCGTTGCTATATTATATTTTGAAAACCAGCCAGAATGGACAAATGGCTTTAATTTTCTTTGTTTGAATGATGCTTGTGTATCAGGAGAACTAAACACTACTACTAATCGCTGGGAAAGACAAGTCAGTGCATCTGTTGGGGAGACTTATCAAATACAGATTAAAATAAGCTCTTCTGTAGGAGGGCAGTATATTTCTGATATTTTTACAGTAACCGCACAACAAGCAGGGGATGATAATCCTGATCCTACTTGCGATGATGGGATTTTAAATAACGGTGAGACAGAAATTGACTGTGGAGGTCCGAATTGTAATCCTTGTACTAGTGATGGTGGTGATAGCGAAACGACCATACAAGCTGAGTCCGGTAGTTTGTTAGGAAGTGCACAATATTATGATGATACAAGTGCTGCCAATGGACAAGGAGTAGCTTATATTAGTTCTGTAAATGCAGGTTTTAGGCTAGAAGGTGTTCCTACAGCTAGTTCGGTAGTGATAAAATATGCTTCCCAACAATCTGGAACGTTGTCAGTTTTTGTTAATGGGAATGATGCTGGCAACCTTAATTTTTCTTCTAACGGGAGTTGGGTTGGGAATTATACTACAGCAACTATTGAAGTAAATGTTCCTCAAGGAGCTTCTTTTGAGATCATCTTTCAGAATGGTGATGCTGCTATGAATGTAGATGAGCTTACCTTTATAGGCGAAGGGCAAAATCCAGATCCAACATGTGATCCGTGGAAGGATAATCCCCCACCGCCTGTCTCAGAACCCATTATTGCCTTAACTAGTAACTCAGATAAAGGAACTTTTCTAATCGGAGGAGAAGACGCAAGTCAATCAGGATTTAGTATATATACTTTCGACAATGATAATCCTACACTACCTTTTAGTGATTGTTATGATAATTGTGCAGTAACATGGCCACCAGTTACTATAGAGAATCTGGAAGATCTTATTATTACGAATCAAGTAAGCGATACTTTTACAGCTGGTTTTGGACTGTCAGCTAGATGTGACGGAACACTACAAGTAACTTATGATAACCAACCCTTATATTTTTATGCAAATGACAATAATCCAGGAGATACCAATGGAGATAATGTAGGTGGAGTATGGCATTTGATAACCACTCAAAGTGATCCAGAGCCTACATGTGATGATGGAATCCTTAATAATGGGGAAACTGAAATCGATTGCGGAGGTCCAAACTGTGAACCATGTGAAACGAATCCTCCTGCTGATGGAGGTACATGCGGTGATTATGGACTTACGATTGTAGATGGACAAGGTGTTATTTATTCAAGAGAAGAATTAGGTCAGGTACTTTATATGTGTACGGGTCCAGGATTTAATGGTTGTGTAGCTCCAGATAAACTAGAAAATGGATACTACCAAAGAGTCATCAATATAACTATTGGCGAAACATATGAACTTGGAATACAAGGAGGACCAAATACTACATTTACAGTTACAGCTGGAGATGATCGTTGTTATTTTGTGGCAACGTGTACTGATGGAGTTCAAAATGGAAACGAAACAGGAATAGATTGTGGAGGTCCTGATTGTGGTGTATGTCCAACGTGTGATGACGGAATACAAAATGGAGACGAAGAAGGAGTAGATTGTGGAGGAAGTAATTGTACCATTGGTTGTGATGAAGTATGTAATGGTACTCCAAACCCTAACGCTGTAGTTTCTGTTACTAATGAAACTGTAGAAGATCTAAATGATGGAACTATCAAGTTTACTTTCGATAATGTGGCGGATCGAAGCAATCTAGAATTTAGTATCGATAATGGAAATAGTTATCCATATACCACACCAGATAATGCTGGTTCTTTTACCATAGATAATATTTCTCCCGCTATTTATAATATTTGGGTAAGATGGGGTAATAATGAATGTCCAATATTTTTAGGAGAATATAAAATTCTAGAAGGAGGACCAGCTCCAACATGTAGTGATGGTATCCTTAATCAAGGTGAAGAAAGAGTAGATTGTGGAGGTCCTAATTGTGCACCTTGTCCAGATGATCCTTGTGGTGATATTCCATTAGTGAATTATCCTAGACCTGCACTACCCACTCCAATTATTGGATCGGATGCAGCACAAGGTTTTGCTTTTGATCTTGCCACTGATTTAAGTACAGTAAGTGTTCGAATAGGAAATGTTGTTCAGATTCAGTCTGGTGGAAATCCTGATTTTGAATTCTTCTGTTCATGTAACCAAGTAGAATTTTTTGGAGTAAATGTAGGTGGTGGAGTAGCGGTTCCAAGTCAATGTAGAAATGCTGGAGATTTCTATTATTTCTTTAGATATAAAAAGCAAGGAAACACTACCAATGATCCTGGTGATATCTATGTATACTCAGGTTTGTTTACAACTGCTGGTCAAAGAATCGATCCAGATAATAGACCAACAATTACGAGAGAAGGAGCAAATTGGATGCGTTTTAGACATCCACATGCTCAAGATGGTATAACCGAAGCGGTTTTCGATGCGCAACATAATTCTGATCTATTAAGAAACTTAGATCGATTTAATACGACATTCACAGATGCTGCTAGTGGATTAATTATAAATCCAAGATTAACAAGAGGTGACGCAAACTCTGTRCATCCTCATGGAGATGTAGATAATGCAGCTGTGGTGCGTATTGACTATATGGAAAAAGGAGATTCTTCTCCTCCAACCTATGCAAAAAGCGCTGGAGAAGATTCAGGTAAATGGGGTTATGGTAATATAGTTACTTACGAAATTACTGCGGTAACAGGTGGTAGTGGAGCTCAGACATATAATACATTCCAAAACTATGTAGTCGGTGAAGGATTGAATACGCTGGGTGATCCTAGATTGTCCTTAGCTGGTAGAGCTAGTACATATATGGTGCTGCCTGGATTTGGATCTCATGTGAGGGAGGAAGCAGATGCTATATTTACACAGCACATTATTACCTTAACTAGTGAAGATGATGTAGATGATTTCCTAGAAGGGCATCATTTATTCCATGGAGTTCGTCACAGAAGAAATGGAAATGATCCAGGAAATATACTTGGAGAGATCAATATAGGGACAACGAATTGCCAAGAATGTCACTTTAGAGATGGTAGAGGTTCAAAGCTTGAAAGAACTCGTGATGGAGAGATGAGGGTTCCTCCTCCTGTATATGGAGTAGGTATTCTACAGCATATTTCTGGTGCCGAAGTTGGTTTAACTTGGAATGGAGATGTAAACACAGTAGAAGATCAAGTTCGAAATGCCCTAATAGCCGATCATGGTGTAAACCCTGATACCGATTTATCTGCAAAAGATTTAAGACAACTCGTTGCGTATACAGAATTCTTAACCGTACCAACAAGAAGTCCTGGTGCTTATGATATACCTGGAGTAGCAGAAGGAGACAAGACATTTAATAGAATTGGTTGTGCAAGTTGTCATGCTCCAACACAGCGAACAAGTAGTTCTGCTCCTGCTGAATTTCGAAACCTTACCATAAGACCATATACGGATATGAAAATGCATACTGTTACCGATGAACCATATCGAACACCACCATTATGGGGACTGGGAAGAAACATAGATCTTCTAGAAAGAAATGGAAAAGCATTAATCCTAATGCATGATGGTAGAGCTACAACCCTTGAAGGAGCAATACGAGCTCATGGAGGAGAAGCAAGTGGCTCAAGAGCTGCTTATAATAATCTGAGCCAGCAACAGAAAGATAATCTAATTAAATTCTTAAAAACTCTTTAACCAACATTAATAAAACCAGGTTACTGTTCTCATTATATAACCAACCTGGTTTTATTATTAAAACATATAAATCATGAAAAAGCTACATATAATAACCCTTTTATTTTTAATGTTTTCTTTGGGTATCTCTGCTCAAGTTAGTGTAAATGCCACAGTTGCATGTCCTCCATGTAGACCAATAGAAGGATGTGGTATATGCTGGGAAAATCAACAACAGGCTGATCAATGTGAAGAGAATAGATTAAATCCTAATGAAGAAGATATCAAATCAGACGAAGGACTCACTCTTACGGTTCAGAAAAACCCAATTTTAGACGGTAATGTATCTATAGTTTCTTCCATGCAAATGTCTGGTCAAATTAAAATTTATAACCAGTTGGGAGCTATGGTAAAATCCGTAGATCTTAAAAATAACCAATCTAATCACTTAGATATACAATTAGATCTTGAATCTGGTCTATATTTCTTAGTGTATTACGATTATAAACGTAATGAGAAAGTAACTAAGAAATTACTTTTTACAAATAAATAGTGTTAGGATAGCCAGAAAAATCATTTCTTTAAGACTATCGCAACAACTTTTAAGACCATTCAATACACTATCTTTTTTAGTTGTATATATTACTAAGAAAGATAGTGTTTATAGCCTTTTTGTGTTTTTTGATTTTTAGGATTCAATAAATTTAGTATGTCCTAAATTAAAATAAATACTCTCTTTCATTACTCTTACAACAATTTTAACTTCATGAGTATGTCTTTATATAATCAAACTCATATATACGATATTTTTAGGAAGGGAAACCTGCTAAAAAAAACAATAATAACTTTAATTCTTTTAATATTTCCAATTACTTTTTATGCCCAAAGTGATACTACCAATAGTGGTATTGAGATAGACGGTGGCGTGGCTACGTTATATTTTGAAAACCAACCTGAATGGACAAATGGCTTTAATTTTCTTTGTTTAAATAACGCTTGTATTTCTGGTGAGCTTAATACTTCAACAAATCGTTGGGAAAGACAGGTTAGTGCTTCCGTTGGTGAGACCTACCAGATCCAGATTAAAATCAGTTCTTCAATTGGAGGACAGTATATTTCTGATATTTTTACGGTAACCGCACAACAAGCTGGAGATAATAATCCTGATCCTACTTGTGATGATGGGATCTTAAATAACGGTGAGACAGAAATAGACTGTGGCGGTCCTAATTGTGCTCCATGTGATACCCCGCCAGTAGAAACTTGTGATGATGGTATCTTGAATAACGGAGAGACCGAGGTTGATTGCGGAGGGCCTAATTGCCTTCCTTGTACTACCGACGGTGGAGATAGTGAAACTACTATACAAGCAGAATCTGGGAGTTTGCTAGGAAGCGCGCAATATTATAATGATGGAAGTGCAGCAAATGGTCAAGGAGTTGCCTATATAAGTTCTGTAAATGCTGGTTTCAGATTAGAAGGAGTTCCTAGTGCTAGTTCTGTAGTTATCAAATATGCTTCCCAACAATCTGGAACGTTATCAGTCTTTGTGAATGGAAATGATGCTGGTAACATTAGCTTTTCTTCTAACGGGAGTTGGGTTGGAAATTATACCACATCAACTATTGAAGTAAATGTTCCTCAAGGAGCTACTTTTGAGATCATCTATCAGAATGGTGATGCTGCTATGAATGTAGATGAACTTACATTTATCGGAGAAGGACAAGATCCAGATCCTACCTGCGACGATGGAATATTAAACAATGGTGAAACAGATATCGATTGTGGAGGTCCTAATTGCGAGCCTTGCGACGACAATCCTCCACCTGTTTCAGGTCCTGTTATAGCATTGGCAAATAATTCGGAGAAGGGAACTTTTCTAATTGGAGGAGAAGATTCGAGTCAACCGGGATTTAGCATATATACTTTCGATAATGATAATCCCACATTACCTTTTAGTGATTGTTACGATGGTTGCGCCACGACATGGCCACCAGTTACTGTAGAAACCCCAGAAGATCTGATTATTACGAATCAAGTAAATAATACTTTTATTGATGGTTTTGGACTGTCAGCTAGATGTGACGGAACACTACAAGTAACTTATGATAACCAACCTCTTTACTTCTATGCAAATGATAATAATCCAGGAGATACTAATGGAGATAATGTAAATGAAGTATGGCATTTGGTAACTAATCAAGATGATCCTGAACCATGTTCTGGTACAGATATTCCAACGGCAAATGTTACTAAGACAGATGAAACTGCTCCAAATGTTAATGATGGTAGCATCACATTTAATTTTGAAGATGATGCTAATAATGGAGGTTCAAGAACCAACATAGAATTTAGTATAGATGGCGGTAATACCTATCCGTATAATGTTCCAGATGACAGCGGATCTATAACTGTAAATGATCTCGCGCCTGGAACCTATCAAACCTATGCAAGATGGGGAAATAATGAATGTCCTACATTCCTGCAAAATATAACGATTAGTGCTGGAAATGATTCAGATCCCTGTGATGATACGAACCCAGATCCGGGAACTGAAGGGGATAACTTTATAATGGGATTAAACTCCGATGGTGTGGCTTATCATCAAGACGTATCACATAACCCTAGCTTCTTTGTTATAAATTTAAATGGACAAGGAGGAAACGTGGTCCTTAATAATGAGAAAGGAAGGAGAGAAGCACAATTTAATGGTTTAACACCAGGACAGACCTATACGCTAGAAGTGAGAATTCAAGGTGATAACTATGCTACGGGACAGTGTATACATAGTATTCAAGTTCAATTGGGTCAAGGAGTGGATAGTACACCTTGTACTACTGGAACAGGTGGTGGAGATAATCCTCCAGTTGCGTTACCTGATCCTGTTTTGGCGGTTGGTAGTAACACACAATTAGGAGCATTCTTAATTGGTGCTTCTGGATCGGAAAAACCTGGTTTTTCAATGTATACCACATCTGGAGGATGTACAGGAGATTGTTTGGATAATTGGCCACCAGTATTAGTAGATGACCCAGATCTAGTAAATAATCCAGGAGGAATAACAAATACGGTTGGAGCTGTTCCGTTTGGAGAAATCGATTGTACACCAAAATTCCATGCAACTTTAGATGGGGAAAAGCTGTATTTTTATAGTGGAGATAATGCTCCAGGAGATACGGATGGACATAATCTTGGATCTTGGAGAATAGCTAATGTGGATAGATTACCAAAAGCACCTGATGCTAWACATTTAATGAGTGCCCTCAAAACACCTATAAATGGTCGTACACCAGGTGATTTTGGTTGGGTTCATGACATTGCCGGAAGAAATGTATCCGTAAGAGCCGGTTCGTTACTTCAATTACAATTTCATGCCTCTCAATACGTTGGAGGTGTAGGATCTGTACTCACAGGCTTTGGAGATCCAGACTGGACGTTTGTTTGTTCTTGTAATCAAGTAGAATTTTATGAAGCAGAAATGACCATTACTGATTATGGGCAAATGACCGTGGAAATACCTGGGAATTGTTATGATAAGTTTTATTATTTCTTCAGGTATAAAAAAGCAGGTCTGCCAACTGATGACCTTGGAACACAAATGGTGTATTCTACTTTGTTTGAATATGATRAGCGTAATCCAAATGACAGAATAAACCCAGCAAATCAAGGTCAAATTACAAGTAATTCAGCCAATTGGATGCGTTTTAGACATCCAAGAGCACATGATGGTAATACTGAGCTTATATTTAATTCTCAAAACAATGCCGGAAGAGTAAGAGCACTGGATCGATATACTACTTCGGTATCTACTGGAGGAAGTGGAACTACTATTAATGCAGATTTGCCTAATATCTTAAGATTTGAAGCTCTTGATAATGGACTTATCAGAAATGCTAACCCTGCATATGTCTATAATACAAATACTTGTTGCGGAACCAATTTTGACTATGGAAATGTAATTACCTATGAAATTACCATTGGTTCTGGGGCTCAGATTAGTTCTCAGATTTATAATACATTTCAGCATATAGTAGTTGGAAAAGGATTTGATAGTTCTCTTGGAGATCCAAGATTAACTATGGCAGGTAAAGCATCTACTACAATGGAGTTTTCTACTTCTGGATCACATGTAGATCTAGAAATGGATGCTATTTTCACGCAACATTTAACAACACTGACTTCTGCTCAAGATGTTGATGACTTTTTGGAAGGACATCATTTATTTCATGGATTACAGGATCAATTTGAAGTTGTGCAGGCAAGACCAAACTTTGGATCTGCTAAAATTGGGGATAAAGCTTGTCAAGATTGTCACTTTAGAGATGGTCGAGGTTCTCAAGTTGAACTAACGGGTGATGGAGAAATGAGAGTGCCACCACCTGTATATGGAACTGGATTGTTACAATACATAGAAGGAGCAGAGGCAGGTCTTACTTGGAACGGAGATGTAACTACGGTTAGAGATCAAGTGAGCAATGCTTTAGCCAATGATCATGGCGTTAATGCTTCGTCAATCGGAAATGATTTCGATTTATTAGTAGCTTATACTGAATTTTTAACGGTTCCTAACAGAAATGCAGCTGCTTATTTAGATCCTGATGTAGTAGATGGGGATCGGATTTTTAGAGAAGTATCCTGTACTACTTGTCATCAACCTACACAAAAAACAAGTAACTCTGCACCGGCAAAATTCCGTAATCTAGTGATTAGACCATACACCGATATGAAAATGCATACTGTTACAGACGAGCCTTACCGAACTCCACCTTTATGGGGTCTAGGAAGAAATATGGATCTTCTAGAAAGAAACGGAAAAGCTTTGATTCTTATGCATGACGGTAGAGCGACAACGTTAGAAGCTGCGATTCAGGCACATGGAGGAGAGGCAAGCGATTCTCGTTCTCAGTACAATGCATTGAGTGGAAGTGATAAAGCAAAACTCATTAAATTCATAAGAACGCTTTAAGTGTTCTAAATCAATAAAGAGATTATCGGAAAATAATATGTTTCGGATAATCTCTTTTTTTTCAAATCTTTAGTTATTATGAGAAGTGATGTATCGGACCTAAATGTCATTAGGAGTACTCCCCATTTGCCTAAAAATAAAATAAAAATAGAAGAAGGTTTTGAATTAATGGTTTACGAAAATAAGAATACAATACCAGAGTCTTTTTCCTTTCAAAATAACACTAAAAACAGCATACATCTTCACTTCTGTGATGCAGGAAGTTGTAAAGTGAGTGCAAACAATAGATCAAATGTGGAATTATTAAAAGGTACTTTTTTGATATGTAATATGGGGCTTTTAGATGTAGCTATTCATAAAAATACAAGAATTATTATATTATCTATAAATCATCATAAACTTCATAGAATATTTGCCGAGGGAAAAGCACTAACAAGGGGTTTTGCAAATCAACCTATTGAAAAAGATGTTTTTTTTTCTGGAAAAACTTCACCCGTAAATTGCGTGATTCTTTCTCAAATTGTCCAGAGTTTAACTCAAAATAAAAACGGCATTTATATTAGAGCTAAAGCGTATGAATTATTATGTGTTTTTATTCATCAATTTATGAGTAAAGAAAACAACGTTTGTACATATTTCAAATGTAGAGAGAATCTTGAAAAATTAAAAAATGCAAAGGAGATATTAGAAAATAACATCAGTGAACCTCCTAGTTTAGTTGAGTTATCTAAAATTGTATTGCTGCCATTTTCAAAGCTTCAAAAAGGTTTTAAAGAAGTATATGGATACACTTTGTATGATTACTTACGTCATTACAAGATGATGCAAGCAATGCAATTGTTAAAAAGAAATAATCTTACAATTCAGGAAGTAGCATTGGAAATAGGGTATAGTACTTCAAGTCATTTCATTACAGCATTCAGAAAGAAATTTGGAATCACACCGAAGAAATATATCATGAATCTAAAGTAAATTAGTACTAATTAAGATTTCTATAGAGTGTAGGTGTAAGCCCTGTTTTAGCTTTAAATAGTTTATTAAAACTTTGAGGATACTCAAATCCAAAATTATATGCTATTTGACTTATAGGCTTGTTAGAGCTTAATATTTTTGTTTTAGCGTTTTCTATTAAAAAATTTTGGATGTATTCTTTGGCACTTGTCCCGGTTTCATTTCGTATTAAATCTCCTAGATAATTAGCAGACATATTCATTTGTTTTGCGCAATAACTTACGGTTAATACCCCAAGTTCTCTAGCTTTTTCAGAACTAAAGTAATCGTTCATTATATTTTCGAAAACAGTCACGAAATCTCTGTTAATATTAGTTCTGGTATAGAACTGTCTATCATAATAACGTTTACAATATTTAAGTAACAAATCGATATTTGCTATAATTAATTCTTGACTATGTTTATCTATATTTTGATTGTATTCTTTTTCAATTTTAGAAACTAATTCAGTAAGTGATTTATTTTCAATATCTGATAAATGAAGTGCTTCATTAGTTTCATAACTAAAATAAGAGTATGAGTTTATAATTCTTCCTAACTCAGATTTTCTAATTAAATCTGGATGAAAAAGCAAAGTCCATCCTGAAGCTCCTTTATATTCTTGATTATTTTCTATTCTAATTACTTGATTAGGCTTCATAAAAATCATAGTACCTTCTTGGAAATCATACGAATTTCTTCCGTAGGTAAGAGAACCCGAAATTCCTTTCTTCAAACTTATTTGATAAAACCCAAAAGTATAAGAGTAGTCCCCATAATCATAATTGGTCATTTCATCTGTAATAGGTAACACAGACACCAGTGGATGTTTCGGTTTAGGTAGTTGAAAAAAGTCGTGTACTTGGCTTATAGACTCAATTTTTATAATCTCTTGCATAACTACTAATATAATGATTCTACTCTTTGTTTAATAGCTTTATTAAGCCTTGTATACGCTTCTTCGACTGGTTTTGGATTCCAGAAATTAACTCCTATACCTCTATAATCCTCATGAATGATTAGCTTGGTTCCTTCTAGAGATGATTCTAAAATGTATTTATGATCGAATGTTAATATCAAAGGCATGCCTCCAGCTTGGTTAAGTAACTCTTTTGGAATTATTTTTTTTACTGTAGAAGGAATTTGACTTATAGTATTGGTGTCTTGGGTAAATTGATATTTCACTTTGTTACCTTCTTTTATTTCACCTTCTAACAATTTCATTACTGGATTCCACATATCATAATCATTAGTATTTGTCAATACTGTCCAAACTTTTTCTGGATTTGCATTGATAGTAATTTCATGATGTACTGACTTTTTACCAGTGAAATATAAGATAATAAGGATAGCTAATAGTACTATTATAACTATCAAAATTTTTGAATTGAACATAAGTTTTAATGTTTAGTTATTCTACTGCCAATTTGATTAAAATAATTATTAATAAATGTGCAATACTAATTTATAGTTGTCAAATATGTTATTATTTCTTACCTGTTTTCTTAAAAAAAAACAGTTCTATTCTTTAAATTAGGAAGGTGTTCCTTTCGTATGTACAATAAATTTTCGAATGTCTATTTAATCTAAATTTTTATCATTTCTAATTTGGAAAATAAGGCAATATGAGAGGGTATTTAAATTTAGTAATAATATCAAAAACCTTATACAATCATCACTATTAATATCGTTAAATGCTCTTTGGTAAAAAGATTATTTCCAATAATTGTTCGCTAAAGCAATGGTATGAAAGCTAAGCGCTATTAGTTGTGAAAGGTTTGATGCTCTAATCACATTGGGGTAGTAATTTAATTCTGTATTTTTAAATAATTCGTTGTTGGAGTTACTAGCTTTTATACCCATCTGGGATAATTTAATAGCAAGCTCAAACCCTTCTTGAGGATTGTTTGTAATCAATGACGGAAGCCATAAATTATCTTCATTCATTGTTCTTGAAGGTATTAATTTGCTCTTTTATAGTTTCAAAAATTTATCGAACCAATTAATGATTGGCTCAGGATTTTTGCCTAACCAAGCATAGGTTGCTCCTCTTTTTTTCTTTAAATCAWGAAATAACATTTCTTTTTCTACAGTTAGGCTATCATAATATTGCTGTACCATCCCCATATTCGTCATAGGGTCGTTATTGTTTTGTATGACCAATGTTGGCACTGAAATATCTTTTACGTAGGGTAAAAAGGAATCTCCATCTAGCGAAATATTGCGTTTTTGTTTATTGTAGGTATTTCCTGATTTTATTAAAAAACTGGGTAATCCCATTGCTTTTACAAAATAATCATAGGTAAGAGGTTGAATCGAAATCATAGTTTTTAGGTTAGAAAACTGTTTCATATCTTCCATCCCGAAAGCGAAGGTACTTGCGCCTTGCCCCATGCATATGGATAGTAATCCGATATTTGCATTTTGATAATCCTTATGATTAGATATATAATTTAAAGCGGCAACTACATCTTTTCTTTCTTCTAATCCCCAAGTTACCCAACCATTTTGTTCGCTATTGCCATGATTTCGCATGTCATACATTAAAACTGAATATCCAGCTTCCACTAAATATTTTGCTTGATCCAAGAAGTGAATATCGCTAGTCCACAATACATTTTTCATCATTCCTTTTCCTTCTTGCGTAAATCCACAACGAGAACATTGAACACCAAAATGGGATTGGATAATTACTTTGTCTGTTCCTCCTTTTATCAACCATCCCGAAAGTGTAATACCATCGGATGCCACAAAGGTTACATCTTCAAAATCAAGATTATATTTTTCCGGTGTTTCAAACACTGGTGATTTACCAGGTTTTACCATCATATCTGAGATCATTTTTCCGAACATAGTTTTAAGTTTTAATGATTTAGTACAAAATTATGTTCTTTATTATCAAGAGAATAAGTTGTTTTACTTATTTCATAAACCAAATTACTTGAACCATAAGTAATACAGAAGATATATTGAAATATGATCAGTGGATAACTGTCGTTGGTTTGGTTAAGTGCCACTAATTATGAATCTTTTATTCGAATTTACTCAAACGTTTGCGTTGAATTTTAAAGTGCAAAACATTAAGTATTTATAGTAGCTTTAACGTTTTAATGGTTTTTCCGTATATTGTTTTTTGGTTTGGGCGGTAAAATCTTTTCTTCTTAGGATACGTTTTAGTATTTTAATATAATTTTAATTATTTAAGAGCGTTATTCAGAATTTTGTATCCCTGAAAATATTTTATCCTCAAAAACAAAAGACCTCAAAACAAATGTTCTGCTATAAAACATATTTTACACTTTTCTTCATATCCTTTTTTTTGCCTTGGCAAGGAACTACTCAGAATGAATGGAAAAAAATTACCCAAATTAGAAATTACTCTAGCAAGAATATAGGTAATGCTGCCCCTAAAACATATGATATTACTCAAACTAAACAAGGGACTTTATATTTTGCCAATGAATATGGTTTATTAGAATATGATGGTACTTCTTGGGATATACTATTGCAACCCAATAATAGATCACATATTAGCTCCATATTAGCAGATGATTCTAGAATATATATTGGTGGTAATAACGAAATCGGATTTGTAGAAAAAAATTCATTTGATCAGGCTTACTATAGATCATTAAATCAACTTTTAGCCAAGAATTGTACAAATTTTTCTCTCGTTTGGGGAATCTTTAAAATCAGGGATGAAGTTTATTTCTGTACAAATACACTTTTTATAAAATTCAATACCTTAAATAATAGTATTCAATGTATTCCTAATCCATATGGAGCAAAAAATGGTTATAAGATTAATAACATGCTCTATTTTATTGATAATGAAAATAACATCAGGAAATTAATAGATTATGAAATTGAACATGTTTTTTCTCAAAACGTATATGCCAGTTATGCTATTAAGCATATGCTTCCTTATGATGCAGATACTGTTTTAGTTTTTACACAAAAAAAAGGTGGTTTTTTAATTAGAAATAATACGTTATTTCCTTGGGGAGCAAATGAGAAGTATGGATTGGAAAATTTGAATATATCTAAGGCGATATTATTGAATAATGGCATCTATTGTATAGGTACTACAAATAACGGAATTCTCTTTTTGAATAGGTCTGGAGAAATTTTACAAAAACTTGATAGAGATAATAAATTATTAGGAAATAATGTAATCGATTTATTTCTAGATAAAACAAACAATCTTTGGGCAACTTTGGATGGGAGTATTAGTTATTTAGAATTAAATTCACCTTTTTATACACTTTCTGAAGATGATGGAATTTATGGAACCACCTATGATATAAAAAATCATAAAGATACCTTATATGTAGCTACTTCTAATGGTGTTTATTATAGTCCTTGGCCGCTACCGCAAATTACTGATCGTTTTAAGAAAAAATCTGAAATTCAAGGACAGATTTGGGATTTGTCAATTGTTGATGAGCAATTGTTAGTAGGAGGACATGACGGATCTTATAGTATTAAAAATGGAAAAGTTACTACCATAAGTAATATTCCGGGCGGATGGAACTTTGTTGAAATACCAAATCAAAAAAATCTTTTGTTACAGGGAACCTATTCAGGTTTAGTGGTTTATGAAAAAATCGAAGGAAATTGGATTTTAAAACATAAAATTAAAGGATTTGATGACGTAGCTAGAGAAGTAACTATTGATGATAACTATACAGTATGGATATCTCATGGATATAAAGGTATTTATAAATTAAAACTAAATACTACCTATGAAGAAGCCTTAGAAATCAATTTCTACGACCAACAAAAAGGATTTCCTAGTAATCTATTTATTAATTTACTAGATGAGGTAAGTACAGAAAAACAACTATTCGGAACTCAATCAGGTATCTATGAATATAATAAACAGCTAGATTCTATGATGATAAATGATAAGTATGAAAGTATTCTTACGGATCAGCAATTAATAAGAAGATTAAAGAAGATTTCTGATACTAAAATTCTTTTTATTCAAGGGTATGACAGAGATGATGATATTGGAATCATAGATTTTGATCCAACTGGGAACTATACCATCATACGAGAACCTTTTCAACGATTAAAAAATCAGCTGATACCAGCTTTTGAAAAAATAATAAAATTTAAAAATGGAGACTTAGGTTTTACATCAAAAAATGGTGTAATCATATACAATAAAGATGTGAAATTAAACTATGATTCTAAGTTCAAGACCTTATTGAAAAATGTCAAAATAAAGGATTCTATTGTATACGGGAATGTGAAGAATTATATTACGGATATTCAGAAAGATAGTGTTTTGAAACCTATTCCATTCCGTTTGAATAAACTAAATTTTTCATATGCAGCGCCATTTTATGAACACCCTAGTTCATTACAATATCAAACCTATTTAGAAGGTTTGGAAGAGGATTGGTCCAGTTGGAGTCCAGAAACACAAAAAGAATATAATTTTTTACCTTACGGTTCTTATATCTTCAAAGTAAGAGCTAAAAATATTTATGGAAAAATAGGAGATGAAGCACAATATAAGTTTGTCATTAAACCTCCTTGGTATAAATCCTCTCCAATGTGGGTTGTGTATATTTTGTTTGTGTTATTGGTCTTGTATTCTATACTTCGTATTAAGAATGAACAAAGGAAAAAAGGTATTCAAAAGTTGAAAATAGCTCATCAGAAAGAGATGGAGTTACAGCAAGTAAAGTTTGAAGAAAAAAGACTCAAAGAAAAGAATGATAAAATAAAGAGAGATAATAAACTTCTAAAGCAAAATCTAGAAGGTCAAAACAAAGAACTAGCATCTTCTGCTATGCAAATCGTGCAAATAGACAATCATTTATTACAACTCAAAAAGACTATTGATCAGGTGTATGCCACTTCTGAAGGAGAAAATAGAAAGCAACTAAGAAAAATAATAAAATCTCTAGACGACCAAATTAAAGGAGATAATAATTGGAAAAATTTTGAAACTCATTTTAACCAAATCCATGATAATTCATTACAGCGTCTAAGAGAAACATATCCTGATCTTAATCACAGAGAAATAAGATTATGTGCATATTTGAAATTGAATTTATCAAGTAAAGAAATTGCTCCTTTGATGGGGATCTCTTACCGAGGAATTGAATCTTTACGTTTTAGAATCAGGAAAAAAATGGAATTGGACACAACCACCAATTTGACGGACTATATCATTAAATTTTAAATACAATTAGTGCAAAATAAAAATGTAAATCTTACCTAGAATGATTTGCGTAGTAAAACTGTAGTTAATTTGTATTGTCTGAGTAGTAGTATTTATGGATTTGTAATAAAGCGTTAATAATTTTGATAATATGTCAATAAAATCACAAGATGATTGTATTGCCCTTAATTTAACACAATTATTATGCTCACATTTAACACAAACCGCATATTGCTATTACTTATATCTGTTATAGGGTATGCCTCATTATTTTCACAAAATACAATACCCGGAAAATTTGCTCCTGTAGATGGAAAAACCCTGTTAATTATTGGTCAGGATTTAGGTTCTGTTCAAGGATATGTAAATTCGGGTCAGTTTCCTACTCCAGCAGGAGTAACTATGTATACGGATCTGTATACCATGGCAGGGTTAAATGATATTACCAATTATGATGCAGGTGATATTGGATTACAKGAAGCCATGAATCGATATCCAAATTCTGGACTCTCTGTTGGATTTTGGATGAGAGAAGAAGCGGATGGTCAAGGAGAAGATCATCCAAATGGACTTACTGAATTGGTAAATGGTCTTCATAATGATGAATTAGATAAGTTCGCGGATTTTGCTATGCGAAATAGTCCACGACCAATTTATCTAAGAATCGGATATGAATTTGATGGTCCATGGAACGGATATGATCAAAACAGATATAAGGCAGGTTACCGATATATTGTAGATTATCTGAATGGAAAAGGAGTAACCAATGTTGCTTATGTATGGCAGTCTGCCACTTGGGGAGAAAATGCACCAAACATTATTGATGGATATTATCCTGGAGATGCCTATGTAGACTATGTAGGATTATCTTTTTTCTTTTATTCACAGGATTTTAATGCAGCAAATTTAGAATACGCATTAGAATTTGCCAGAAATAAGAATAAACCTATGATGGTGGCAGAAGCTTCTGCTCAATATTATGAATTTGATCAGGGAACCTATCATTTCGGTGGAGTTACTACTCTTGGAAGTCAAGGCATATGGGATCAGTTTTTTAGAGATCAATTCATTCCGTTTATTGATGATAACAGAGATGTTATTAGAGCTGTGGCTTGGATTAATGCAGATTGGCAATCACAACCTTTATGGGCAAACTCAGGAGTTCATTGGGGAGATACTAGAATTGAAACAGATCAATTGATTACGACTAACTGGATTAATTATATCAATAATGGTAACTTTTTACATGGAGGTCCTAATCTACTAAATGATTTAGGGATTACCAATAATCCTCCACCAGATCCAACTTGCACAGATGGTATCCAAAACGGAGACGAAACAGGAATCGATTGTGGAGGAAGTTGCACACCTTGTGATACTGGTGGTGAAGAAACAACCACAAAAATAGAAGCTGAAACTGGAAGTCTTTCTGGTCAGGCTCAGTACTATAATGATGGACCAGCCAGTGGCGGACAAGGAGTTGCTTTTCTAGATCAAAATGGAAATGGATTTACCATAAATAATGCACCAAAAGCACAAAAAGTTGAAGTGATCTATGCCTCACAAAATTCTGGAGGAATATCGGTGTTAGTAAATGGACAAGATGTTGGAACACTAAATTTCAGTTCGAACGGAGCTTGGGTAGGATCGTATACTACAACATCTATTGACGTGAATGTAGCTGCAGGAGCTTCATTCCAAATTATTAATCAAGGAGGAGGTGATCAAGCATTAAATGTTGATTATTTAAACTTTATCGACAATGATGGTGGAAGCGGAACCGAGCCTTGTACAGGAAACGATATTCCAAATGCCTCAGTAGCTAAAACAGATGAAAGTTCTCAAGGAGCAAATGATGGTAGTATTACTTTTACTTTTTCAGATGCCAATAATCGATCTAATATTGAGTTTAGTATCGATGGTGGTAATACGTATCCCTATAATGTTCCAGATAATAGTGGATCTACCACTGTATCAAATCTCGCTCCAGGAAGCTATTCTACTTTTGTAAGGTGGGGTAATGACGAATGTGCTAGAAGTTTACAACAAATTACTATAGCTGCTGGTAATGATAGTGGAGGATCCAATTGCGATGACTGTATTAACTTTAATCAAACAGGTACTTCATCTTTTAGTAATCAGGATAATGCRTCAAATATCAATATCCAGAATAATGGATTTACTGCAGTACTAACTGATAATACTTGGAGACAAACCAATACCTCATATAATATAACAGCAAATACGGTTATTGAATTCGAATTTCAAAGTACTTCACAAGGTGAAATTCATGGTATTGGTTTTGATAGCGATGAGAATTTGTCTGCTACCCAAATTTTCCAATTGCATGGTACACAAAATTGGGGGAACAGAGATTTTGACTATACACAATCCGGATATCAGTCTTTTAGTATTCGTGTAGGAGATTATTATACAGGTACCAATATGAACCTTGTATTAGTAAATGATAACGATAATGGTTCTGGAAATACAAGTTTCTTCAGAAATGTAAGGATTTTTGAGGATGGAGATACAGGAAATGAACCTTGTGGTAATGGAGATATACCATCAGCTACAGTGTCATCAACCAATGAAACTCAGCAAGGAGCAAATGATGGAAGTATTACTTTCAACTTTAATGATAATCCGAACAGAAGCAATATTGAGTTTAGTATCGATGGAGGAAATACATACCCATATAATGTTCCGGATAATAGTAATGCTACTACAGTGTCAAATCTTGTTCCTGGAACTTATAACACTTTTGTAAGATGGGGTAATAATGAGTGTGCTCAAAGCTTAAATTCAGTTACGATTTCAGCAGGTAGTTCGAATCCTCCAGGAGGTACGACGGGAAGCTATTTAGAGCCAAGTACTGGCGAAAAAATGATTTTTATTGGTCAAGATTTACTGTCGGTATCGGATTATATAAGTGATTGTCAAAATTGTCCAACACCAACTGGTATTGCTACCTATGTAAACTTAGCGAATGTGTTACTATCAGGAAATAATGGTGCTCTTGGATGGACTCAAGGTGATCAACCCTTGGGTGTTGATATCGATTGGGGTGGAGGTCCTTTAAATGCGCATAGCGCGGCAGTAGGATTTTCTGACTCCGCTGTTCAGATTGGTTTATACTTAGTTGGAGAAACAGATAATATTGCTGGTGGAGGTAGAGATGCCGAAATACGACAAATGGCAGATTTTTTCAAAGCATTAAATACAACTGCTTTTTATCTTAGAGTAGGATATGAGTTTGATGGGAATTGGAATGGCTATTCAGGACCTATTTATATTAATGCATATAGAAGAATTGTAGATATCTTAAGAGCAGAAGGAGTAACCAATGTAGCTTATGTATGGCAATCATCCACATCTCCAATAGATGATATATTAGATGGAGGAATAGAAAATCTGTTAAATTATTATCCTGGAGATAACTATGTGGATTGGTTTGGAATGTCTTGGTTCTTAAGACCCAATGAAACAGCTACTGTGAATAATAATACTCCTTCAACGCAATTATCACTGGCAAATGAATTGGTAAGTCTTGCAAGAGAAAGAGGAAAAGCTGTTATGATTGCTGAAGCGGCGAATCAGGGATATGACAATCAACAATTAACGAACTCTAATATAAGTAGGGTTTGGGATGGTAGTGAAGCTCAAGGAACTCTTAATAAAACAGGTTCTCAGATTTGGAATGAATGGTATGTGCCTTATTTTGATTTTATCAATAATAATGATGATGTGATCAAAGCAATTACCTATATAAATGCTGATTGGGATTCTCAAGGTCTTTGGGATGCTCCATATGAACAAGGATATTGGGGAGATACCAGAATTCAGGTGAATAATACTATCGAAAATAATTGGGTAAATCAAATAACACAATCCGGATGGATTCATGGTAGTAGTAACCTAAATACCATTCTTGGTTTGAATACACAAAGATCTTCTGATTTTATTGAGGATGATGCTGACTCCAAACCAGTTAAAGTATATCCAAACCCAAATAACGGATTGATGTATATTAAGAACGATGATATCATCAGGATACGAGTTACAGATCTGAATGGAAGAATTATTAAAACAACACCAGTTCAAAATAATGACACTTCAGAATTTACTTTGAATTTACAAGGAGTAGAAAGAGGTGTATATCTTATTACAACTTGGAATAAGAACAAATCTCAAAGTCATAAAAGAATAATAATTAATTAACTCAACGAAATCAAGCTCCTTTTGTAGTTTTAAGTAGGTGTTTAGATACGAGTCTGGAATAGGATATTATTCCAGACTCTTTTTTTTATGATCATAAACTACTTTATTTATCTTATTTCCAATAATTATTCGCCGCAGAAATTGTTTGGAAATTTATGGCGATTACTTGAGAAGCTGCGGTTAGACTCGATGCATTGTTAGCATAATCTTTTCGTAATCTTTTTAAAACTTCTATATCAGGTTGTGTAGACTTAACTCCTTTTCTAGAAAGTTGTATTGCTAGTTCAAAACCTTCTTGAGGGGTAGCAGTTATTAAGCTTGGAAGCCATATTTCTTTTTGTTCCATAGTTGTTTTACTTTTTTGATTTATAATTTTTTAAATTGACTTAATTCGTATGCTGGTTGAACATCGATTATAACAGATTTAAAACCACAAAAAGTATACTAAATACCGTGCTTAGGATTAGTAGGTTAAAGCTTATTCTTGGTTTTTGTTGTGATAAAATAGCACCATTAAAAAACATACATAATATGGTTATGATAAATAGCTGTATCATTTGAATGGTAGAATTTCCATTCATTAAAATAAACATTGCTGCAACCGATCCCAGGCAGCTTTGACCAATAATTGCTATTGGAGAATAGCCAATAATTCCTTTTGTATATTCTTCTAAATAATTTTGATAAATTTTCATAATTCTATTTTTATGGAAGTCCGCTCAGTAAGGAGTTTCAACTGGACTTCGGATTATGTATTAATTATTAATTTCTATTTGATGGGGTCTGTTTTTCCAGATGGATAAGTACTGACTAGTAGCCATTTTACGAGCAGCATCCTTAGCTCTTTGAGCTATGGCTCCTTCATAAAATTTATCAATGGTATAAAACCAAAGCTGTAACCATTTCCCGAAGTGAATTTGATTGATAGAATGATTCAGATTATGATCTACTTTTTTATGGGCTTTTGCAGGATTTCCTTTATAACAAACCTTTCCAAATAATGCTGTTACCCAGAAATCAGTAAGTTTTTCGATATGCTCAGGCCACTGTTTTTCCTGTATATGTGCATTGAATATGGGACCTAAGGTTTCATCCTGTCTTATGTTTTTATAGAAGCTAGATACCAATACAAAAACATCATCTCTACTTTTTATTTCTCTCATTTCGTTTCTGCTTTTAAAGAAGCTTTAAAATTGCTATTAGTGTTATAAGCTGATGTTTTAATGGTTTTTCTTTTTCCTTTTATACAATACCACGTTTCTTGTATAGCAAACCAGCAGAAATAGAAGATTCCTATTGAAAATAGAATATCTCCAATCATGCGAAGCCATTTAAGCGTTTGTACTGTTGGAGAATACAATAGTTCTGCATCTCTAGCGAAAGAGTAGCCTTTTGTTATAGAAGTATATGCTTGAATTATGCCCACTGGTAATAAGCTTAGAACTACCATTGCAATTAACCCTATATTCAAGAACCAGAATGCTCTTTTTAGTTTTGGAGAATCCCAGGATCTGTCAGAATAAAATCGTAAACAAATAATAATAAACCCCATTCCTAGCATTCCATATACACCAAATAAGGCAGTATGTGCATGAACAGCCGTAGTGTTTAATCCCTGAATGTAGTATAGCGCAATTGGTGGATTGATTAAAAAACCAAATACTCCTGCACCTAGCATATTCCAAAAGGCTACAGCAATAAAGAAAAATATTGGCCATTTATACTTTTGCATCCATGTTGTTGATTTCAGAAGGTTCCAGTGCTCACGAATCTCAAACCCCATTAGAGTTAATGGCACAACTTCTAAGGCACTGAATGTTGCTCCGAGGGCGATGGCTTGTACAGGTGTGCCAGAATAATACAGGTGATGAAGTGTTCCTATAATTCCTCCTGCTAAGAATATGGTTGCCGAAGCAATAGAAGCTTTACCGGCAGTTTTTGCAGATAAAATTTTCATTCGCAAGAAAATAAATGCAATAATTACTGTAGCGAATACTTCAAAAAAGCCTTCAACCCAAAGATGTACCAGCCACCATCTCCAGTAATTGATTACTGGCAGACTGCTATTCTCTCCGTACATTAATCCTGAAAAGAAGAACATTCCTATCGCCATTACAGATACAAGAAGTATAATTAATAGATGTTTAGAGTCATCTTTTCTATTGATACCATATACGATATGTCTACCGACCATAAATACCCAGAGCACCAAACCAATACCGAGAAATATCTGCCAAAACCTCCCTAAATCCATGTACTCATATCCTTGGTGACCAAAGAAAAAGTTGGTTGTAGTGTCTAAAAACTGATGCACTCCTAACCATTCTCCGAGTAATGAGCCAAGAACTATTATTAAAAGAGCGATAAAAAGAAAGTTAATCCCAAAAACCTGGTATTTCATCTCTTTACCACTAATCATTGGAGCTAGAAATAAACCTGTGGCTAACCAAGTTGCTGCTATCCAGAATACCGCTAATTGAGTATGCCATGTTCTAGTTATGGAATAAGGTAAAATACTTGCCAAATCAAATCCAAAAAATGCCTGTCCTTCTACGGTATAATGCACAGTAAGAATTCCTAAGATGATTTGTAATCCTATAAGCAATGAAATAATGATAAAATACTTCAAAACTGCCTTTTGGGATGCGTATAGGTTTATACTTTTTAAAGGATCTTTTTCAGGATGTTTAATAGCTTCTCCTTTCTCATGATTTCTTACATAGTAATACACTAGTATTCCAATAAATAGTAACAGTAAAATGATAGAGAAACCAGACCAAATTTGTGAATCTGGTGTAATGGTATTGTCTATCAAAGGTTCATGTGGCCAATTAGAAGTATAGGTGTAATCTTTATTTGGTCTGTTAGTACTAGCAGCCCATGAGGTCCAAAATAAGAATGCATTGAGTTGATCTAGCTTTTTAACATCGATTAGAGCACCTTCTTGAATAGCATATTGCTCATGCCCTTTAGAAAAAATTGAAGCATAATGAGAACTATTATTTTTAAAGGCGTCATATTTTGCTAATGATATTGTAATACTATTCTCTGATGGATTAAATGTATTAGTTCTAACATGACTTATTAATCGAGCTTTTAAAGCAGCTTTTTTCTCGTTGTCTAAGTTTTCATAAAGATCTTTAAACTCTTCTTGAGCCCAAGCATCTAGCATATACACAGCTTCTTTATGAATCCAATCAGCTGTCCAATCAGGAGCTACATAACTTCCGTGTCCCCAAATTGACCCTACTTCCATACCTCCTATAGATTCCCAAACATTTTGTCCTTCTTGTATATCTTGCTTGGTCAATACGATTTCTTGGGTTTCTTTTACAATCACTTTGTCAGGAATAGGTGGTTGGGTTTGATAAATTTCTGTTCCTACCCATATTAGTGCAATAAATGAGAGTGTTACAACACTGATAAATCCAATCCAAATATTTTTCATTAGTTACTTTTTATAATATTATTTATGCTATACTTTTGACTCTTTCAATACTATCTGCTGTGGATATCGATAAACGAATGATACAATCCTTAATACAGCTTAAATCATGAGGGATGTTTGCATCTAAGGCTATTAAGTCTCCTTTTTTGAGGATTGTTTTTTTTCCATTAACACCAAGATTTAATACACCTTCAAATACAGCAATCACTATCGGAAAAGGTGCTTTATGTTCTTTCATTGATTGCCCTTTTTTCATTGCAATTCTTACTTCTTTAATGTTTTTGGTTTTTAGTAAAACTGTGATGGCGGGTTTATTTTCTTTGTACACCACATCTTTGGTTAGTGAGGCTACATTCATATTAATTATCATTTAAAATTTTAAAGGTCATTTCATTGATACAATCGTCTACTATGATTTGACAAGCAAGTAAGTAGTCCATTGTATTGGGATCCTGTGTGAAATTGATCTTAAGTGAATCTTTATCTTCTTTATTAGGGTTTTTAACCAGTTTTACAAAACAGGTTTTACACATTCCTCTCCCACCGCAGTCACCGATTTCTTCGCAATAATTATCGATAATCAATTCCATAAGATTAGGATATTCATAGCGCTTAAAATTGATTTTATGAACCTCTTTGAACGAGTCAATTATCGTTACCTGTAAAGGATTCTTCATTTCTTTTGGGTTTTCTAAGGTTCTTAATTCCGTAAATAATCAGACCGATCACTTTTATAATTTCCAATAGCACATACCACAAATGCAATAAGCTTTTAGTTACTTCTTTTCCTTGAATAATATCTTCAGCTCTTTGATCTAGTGCCGGTAATAACCATACGGTTTGAACAATTACAATAGAAAGTGGTATTGATAGTATGATGAGAAGTGTTTCGATTTTCTTAGCTCTAGTTAAGAGGAAGAATAGTAGTGTTAGTCCAAATGCAATTTCAATAGTATTTAAGGCTCCAAAGACTAATTTTCCAATACTTAAACCAATCTCTTTGGTAACACCAGGAGCTTGAAATTTTAACCAAGCCTCCATGAAACTTATTGCACCAATAAAACCTATCCAAATAAAGGTAATTGCGATAGTGGTATTTATATAATTTTTTTTCATAAAAGATTAAAGGATCTTTTTATCCTTTATTATATTAAATTTTTTATCTTTTCAAAATAGCTAGGTCAGCATTTAGATCATTTGCCAAACTTTTTAATGATGTGTTTTCAAGCATATTTCTAAGATCATTTCGTATTGCTACGAATCTGTGATGTAGAGGACAAGGAGAATTAGCATCGCATTGCTTTAATCCCAAACCACATCCTGTATATATCGAGTCACCATCCAATACTCTTACAACTTCACTAAGTTTAGTATCCATATTTTCTTCTTCTATAACAAAACCTCCATAAGGACCTTTAATAGATTTTACTAAGTTGTTTTTAGTGAGTTGTTGCAAAACTTTAGCGGTAAAAGCTTGTGGTGAATTTATTTCTTCGGAAATAATGTTCAAACTAACCTTATTATTTTGAGAAGTTTGTTGAGCTATAAAAATAATAGCTCTAAGACCATATTCACAAGATTTTGAAAACATACTATAAAGTTTGATACAAAACTATATAATATTTTTATAAAGGACAAAAATATCCTTTATAAAATTTTTTGACTGTTGATTTTGAACTTAATTATTGATGGATAGATAAGAAGAAAGTCAAAAACATGAATAAAATTGATAGTAAACCTAGCTGTAATTTATTAAATAGAATAAATTACTTTCTCTTTAATCGAATTTCTAAAATTTTAGGATTCATTTTTAAATTATGATGCTTAATTACTCAAATCGATAAAAAGTGTTTTTTATCGGAAATCTTCTTTTTTTAAGAAGCTACATATTCATTTTTAGCTAATTAGAATACTATTTTCATTAAAGGTTTTAGCTGCAAATGTATATAGCGTATGAGCGAGGAGTTGAATATTTCGGATTTAAGACAGGTTATACGTAACCTAATTACTTTTATCGTTATAGAAGGGAAGGAGTATGTAAATGATGATGATAAATGTGAATATGTAAAAAGTTATGTATTACTATTAGCTAAAATTATTAATCAAGTAGAAGAAAAAGAGCAAGCTTCTTTAATACAAAGTATTTCAGATGATATCACTAACTACATGAAGTAAGGGTATAGTTTTGGACTATATTTTATTATGTTAGATTTGGAAAGCCTTTTTTATAAAAAGGCTTTCTTTTTTATTTGGAATGAATCGAATAACTTTAATATATTGAAAACTGATAATCCAAACTCCGAAATAAAGTGTCCGAACTAGAGCGAATTGAACAGTTAGAAAAAGAAAATAAAATTCTTCAGGATCAACTAGATCAAATCAAAAAGAGAAGAGAAAAGAAAAAAAGTGTTGGTTTTTGGTTACTTAAGAAATCTAGCGTTCCTCTGTTAGGAGTTCGACTTAAAAAAAGTATTAACAATGCAATCCATGAATATAAAGAAACAAGTTCAGTCTCAGTTGATACAGTTTCTGACGTTTCTTCTAATATCATTTGGCGAATAACACGGATTGGCTTATTTGGTGTATTAATTACTTTGATTCCTTCGATTATATTGATGTTCCAAACTTGGTTGGTGATCAATCAAAATACTTTGGTAGGAAATCAAAATGCTTTAATAGAGGCCGAAAGGAGATCTTCATTAGTGTTTATTATGGATAATTTGTTGTCTGATTTAAGTGAGGAATTAAAGTATAAAGGATCTAGCGAACGAAACATTAGTCCGGTTTTAGAAGCGCGGATAGCGAGTTTGACTAGAGCGATGAAACCATATAAATATGAAGAAGACGGAGAATTGATAGATGAAAAAATAAGCCCAGAGAAAGGACAGTTATTATTTAGCTTGATAAGAAGTAATCTTGCTGATCAATCATATAGAGAAATTTTGGATGCTTCTGATTTTAGTTATACATATTTCAAAGATATATTCTTAGGAAGAGGAGTAAATCTAAAATACATCAATTTAAGTCATTCCAATTTATCCGAAGTGAATCTGCCTGCTGCCAATATGGAAAGAAGTGAGTTAGTGTCAGCAAATTTGGAAAAGATAAATCTTTCAGATGCTATATTAAAAAGAGCAAATATGACAGAATCAAATCTAAAATATTCCGAATTATTAAGTGCAGATCTAACTAATGCAAAATTGTTTGGAGCAAACCTAACTGAAGCCGATTTAACAGAGGCGACGTTGTGGGGAACCAAATTGGAGGATGCAAATTTAACAGATATAGTGTTAGATAACGTAATCGTACACCGACAAGATTGGATATCCTATGTCAAAGACTCATTGGATCTAAAAGGAGCTGATGATATTCAAGAAAAATACAGAGTTAAAAAACAAGGAAAACAACAATTTATTCTTATTAAGAAGTAATCTTTACCTGTTTTTTGAAAATCATACCATGAATTTTATGGACTAGCCAATTTCCTGCAGGAAAATACAAAGCAAAAAATAAGGCCATTCCCAAGCTAAAATTTTGCGGGTTGAATAATTTATCTAAAATATTATTCGGATACACATAGGAAGTTTGTAACCAGTAACCTAAAAATTCTAATATTCCCATAGCCACCAATCCGTATGCATACTGATTAAAAAAATTGTAGTCTTTAAGTAAAATAGAAATCGGTATCATATACAAAATATAACAACTAATCACTTGCCACCAATATGTGAATCTTGCTATTTCCATTTCAGCGCCAAAAGCATTCATTCCTAATCCCCATAAAAAATAAACCATTATATAGGTTGTTAGTAAGGTTTTTGGTGTTGTTTTTATTTTATGAATACTATTAACGAAGAGTTCTTTCATTAGTATAAATCAATTTTTGTTAATGTTCTAAACCAGAATTTTTTATAAATTTTGAAACGTTTTACTCTAGCTTTATTTAAAATAGAATCAAGTTCTTCTTCTGTAAATGCTCTTCTTATGGCAATTAGTCCATCTTTTTTAGCCATATCAGAGATGGGTAAGATAAAACTTGATATCTTAAATAATAAATAAGCAATTTTGCTTCTTTTTAGTTCGCTAAAGATAAGATGCTTAATTCCTTTTTGCTGTACTTTTTGAATAAAATTAACCAATTCATCATCCTTAAAATGATATATAAAATGGCTACTTACAATAATATCACAATCAGGAATTACAAATGAATTATCAAGTACGTCGGCAGTTTTAAAATTAATATGTTCATGTGATCCATATTTGGAATTTGCATACTTAATACTTTCTTGATTACCATCAATTCCAAGTATAGATACCTTTATGCCTTCTTCGTTCAGACGATTGTAAATTTTAAATGCACTATCTCCACCTCCACAACCTAAATCAACTATTTTTAAAAACTCGGTCTCAGACTTTTGCGAACAGTAATCCAATACAGCTCTTGTTAGTTGTCTATGATTGCCAAACAAGGTGTTAACTAATCTAAGACTTCCTAATGTTTTATATAAAATAATGCCGGATAGGGATAGGTTATCTAACTGTTCTGAAGTATGAAGACGAACTTGGAAATTCAAAATTTATAACTTGGTATTTATTTCAATTCGTCTCAATAATAATAATAACTTTACATAAAAAAGATAAAATTAATGGATAAAGAGTATTTAAACCAATTAATAAGAGAACGAAGATCCGTTTTTCCAGCTCAATATAATGATCAACCGGTCTCTAAAGAGTTTATAAAGAGGTTATTAGAAAATGCAAATTGGGCTCCTACGCATCGATTAACAGAACCTTGGAGGTTTAAGGTAGTTAGAGGAGAAGCAAAGGATCGTTTAGGTGTTTTTTTATCTGATACGTATACTGATATTACTCCTGAAGAAAGCTTTTCTCCTTTTAAGCATAAAAAGATTAAAAATAACTGTTCTTTAGCTAGTGCAATTATAGTCATATGCATGCAAAGGGATCAAAAGGAAAGAGTTCCTGAATGGGAAGAAATTGCATCTACAGCAATGGCAGTACAAAATATGTGGCTAACTTGTGCTGCTAATAGCATTGGGTGTTACTGGAGTAGCCCTGCTTTAATACAGTATATGGGAGAATTTTTTGATTTGGAAGAAGGAGAAAAATGTCTGGGTTTTCTATACGTTGGAAATTACGACAAAGAGGATGACATCAGTTCTAAACGTACAAATATTGATGAAAAGGTGGTTTGGATGGATTAAAAAAAAAGCTATCTTCTTTTTAGAAGATAGCTTTTTATAAATTTTTAGAACTATTACTGCTGAGTCATTTTAGCAGCTAATTCCTGCATTTCTTTAGATTTTGCAGTCATATAATCAGTCCACTTTTTAGCATCATCTCCAGTTAATTTTCCAGAGATTTCCTGAGCTTTAGTAGCAAGTTCCTGACCTTTTGTGCTAAGTCCAGCAAAAGCAGTCATGTCTTTACTTTCTACAATTTTCTTGTATTCAGCAACATACTCTTCATAAGAGTTTACATACTCCTGAATAGCTTCGTCACTAAAACTAGGAATTCCACTAGCAGCTTCTTCTACTTTCTCAGCAGCTTCTTCTACAGCTTCTCCTACTTTCTCAGCAGTTTCTTCTACAGCTTCTTCTACTTTCTCAGCAGTTTCTTCTACAGCTTCTTCGGCTTTTTTTGTGTCCTTACAAGAAGTTACTGATACTGCAAACATTAGAGCAATTGCTCCTAAAAATAATCTTTTCATAATTGATAGATATAGTTAATTGGGTTATTGAACGTCAAATTTAACATTTTATTTTAGAATTCGTTTTTTTCGATCAAGTATTTCCAATAGCGTTTGGGAAGGTGCTGTATATGTAGCTTTGAATTTTTTCGAGATTTGATGTTAACGCTATTAAAATAGGACTTCCAGAGCTGTTGAAAATCAAGTTCTCGTTCTGAAAATGTATCTTTTTCAATGTTTGGATTTAATTTAGATATGGAATTTAGTGTTATAATTTCTACTTTATGAAGATTATAGTAAATACCATAAGCGCGTTTTATATCATAGATTAACCATTTTTGATCAGCATATCTATCCTTAAAGTGATGAATTAGCAATGGTAAAACATTAAAGTCAGGTTCAACAGTGGCTATATAGGTATTATCTTTTGTTTGTTTAAATCTCACGAATGCTTCCATTCGATGCTTTTCTCTCTCTACCATTTTAGCAACTTGACTAATTTTAAGAATATCTTTATCGCCGTAATCCAAATAGTTGCTATTTGGTTCTTTGAATATTTTTTTAATATAAGATAACAAGGTGTTTTCTACACCTTTTATTTCGCTTAAAAAAGCCTTAAAAATAACCTTTTGTTGAGATTTTGAAATTTTCTTTTGCAAACCTCTCCATACTCGTTTTGCCTTTGCTTCATCAGTATATACAATTTCAGAAATAGTAAATAATTGATTGTTTTGCTCATATTGTTTCTGGATAATAGGAGCGTTTATTTTTTGCTCGTATACGAGAAATACACTAGATAAAAATCCATCAAAACTGCCATCATATTGTAAAATAGTTTGTGGATTCATGTGTAATCTATGGAAAAAGACTCAATTGATTATTGAAATATTTACGATGCTTACTTTTAGAAGCTTGCATAATTATACTTTTTAGTTGCAAGGGAGATATATCTTGATGGAAGTTTTCTTTCGAGTTACAGGTGATAAAATATTTCGCTCTATTCAGAGAAATCCCAATTGCTTTGAGATGTTCCCAATTTAAACTTCTAAATTTTCGGGCTTGAATAATTTTATATACGGATTGCATACCAATTCCGGGAACACGAGCTAGAAGATTTTTTTCTGCTTTATTAATATCTATCGGAAAGATATTTGGATTTCGCAGCGCCCAACTCAGTTTAGGGTCAATATCTAAATCCAGATTTTTATGTTCATCATTTAAAAGTTCTCTAACCGAAAATCCATAAAATCTAAGTAACCAATCCGTTTGGTACAATCTATTTTCTCTAAGAATGGGAACTTCGGTTTGTAAAGATGGTAAGCGATTGTCTGTGCTGATAGGAATATAGCCGGAGTAGTATACTCTACGCATATTAAATTTCTTGTAGTAATATGTGGCAGAGTACATTATATCTCTATCGCTCTCTCCTGTAGCTCCAATGATCATTTGTGTGCTCTGACCAGCAGGAGCATACCTTGGAGTGTTTTTAATTATTTTTCGTTCTGCATTGTATTGTATGATTTCATTTTTAACCTTCTCCATAGGTTGAATAAAATCCTGATGTTTTTTGTCTGGAGCTAAAAGCTTTAGCCCAGATACTGTGGGAATTTCTATATTAACACTTAATCTATCAGCATAGAGTCCAGCTTCTCTCATTAATTCATCACTAGTGCCTGGTATCGATTTTAGATGAATATAGCCATTAAAATTCTCTTCCAAACGTAATTTTTTTGCTACAGCGATGAGTCTCTCCATTGTATAATCGGAGTTTTTAAAGATGCCAGAACTCAAGAATAAACCTTCGATATAGTTACGCCGGTAAAAATTGATAGTTAGATCTACAACTTCTTGGATTTTAAAAGCTGCTCTTTTTATATCATTACTTTTTCTAGTAACACAATAAGCACAATCGAATATACAATGATTAGTTAATAAAATTTTCAATAATGATACACATCTACCATCTTCAGTGTAACTATGGCATATCCCCATAGCAGTATTATTTCCAAGACCTTTTTTACTATTGGATCGTTTTCCACCACTACTCGCACAGGATACATCATATTTAGCTGCGTCGGCTAGAATCGATAACTTCTCGCGAACTCTGTCAAACGACATATGATGTAGAATTGAATAGTTTTATCTGATACTTTATAGCCCTGAAAATCTCTTCAATGTCTACTAAGATTTGATAATCTGTAAATCGCAGAACAGTAATTCCTAGTGAATGGATATGTAATTTTTTTGGAGCATCTAAATTATACACATCAGAAAACTCGTGGGCGTATCCATCTATCTCAATGGCAATCTTAAAAGTTGGACAATAAAAATCAAAAGTATAATTGTTGATTTTATAATCCTTAAGAAAGAAGAATTCTTTTTCCGTTAGCCTTTTAAATAATTCTTCTCGAACAGCGATAGAATTATTTAAAGAATAACGTATTGTTTTTTCAGATTCTGGTTGATGTAATAAGATTTGTGATCTCATAGGATTAATGGTTAACTAGTAATTTTTCCAAATTTATGGAAATATTCCATATAAATGAAAATGAAATTGTGTTAAAATTGGAAATATTCCAAAAAATAGTATATTTGTTAAAGAATGCCTCAAATACTGGTAACAGAAATGTATGCTAATAAATAAATTATAGTTGTATGGATAATATTACCAACCAAACCATTCAACGCTTTAAAACTATTCGTGAAGAAAATCATTTTACCCAATCTGGTTTTGCCAGAGTTTTGGATATTAAGAATTCTACAGCGGATATTGAAAGAGGGAAAACTAAAATTTCAGGAAAAGTTGTTTCTAAATTGCTACAGGAATTTGGAGTAAATCCTCTTTGGTTGTTTGGTGAAAGTGATCAGAAGAAAATTCAGTTACATAATGGTGATGTTGCACCAAAAATTGTAACGGTAGACTCCGAGAATAATGAAAATATTGTTCTCGTGAACGTTAAAGCTGCAGCAGGCTATCCACATAATGTACAGGATGTGGATTGGTATCAGCAATTACCAGCATTTGATATACCACTTCCCGAATACAGGAATGCTACTTATAGAGGTTTTCAAGTAGAAGGTGATAGTATGCTACCTGTTTTAGAACCTAAAGAGTGGGTTATAGGAAAAGCGGTAAATAATCTTTCTGAATTACGGAGCAATGCACTGTACGTCGTTGTTTTGCAAGATAGTGTAGTGGTTAAGAAGGTCAGAAAAAATGAAGATTCTTCGACTTTGACTTTAATCTCATTGAATTCTGATTATTTACCATATTCTATTAATGCACATCAAATAGTGGAGCTTTGGGAAGTAAATAGTAAACTTAGTTTTAATATTGATGCTAATTCTGATACAGCAAGTATTAAACAGTTGCAGGATGCAATGTTGGCACTTACTTCAGAGGTGAGAAGCTTAAAGAATTAAGTTATAAACCCATGTTTTTTAGCATGTTCGACTGCTTCATTAGATGAACGTACAAGAAGTATTGGAGTGATATCAAAGGAACTTATAATTTTTTGAATTCTTTTTTCTTTTCTTTTGTGATGTACACTTCTTAGATAAATAGCTAATATTCTATCAGGATATTTTCTTGTAATACTAGTGTATATATCTGCATCTTTTTCTCCACTATCTCCTATTAGGATAAATTTTAGTGTAGGATAAAGCTCTAGCAGATTGATTATTTCCATGTGTTTATGAGGTGCGACTGGTTTTGGTGTTTTGTCAAAAGGTGTTCTAAAATCCCTTAATAAAATTGGACCTTTTGGAAAATCATGTATGTTTAGAAATGCGCTTAAATAGTCGTATAAATTCCAAGGACTATTACTTACATAAAAAAAAGGATTTACAGATTCATTTGTTTTACCAGATTTTAATTTCTTGTAAAATTGAACTGTACCTTCTAAAGGAAGTCGTCTATCAAAATTTTTAAAAAAAGTATTTACTATAAGACGCCATTTAAATAATGAAGCCACACCAGTATGTAAAATAGTATCATCAATATCGCTGATTATTCCATAGGAAGCACGACTTGATGGGATTAACATCTTACCGTTAAAAATATTTGATTGGATAATTTTCCTTTGAATATCCGTCTTGTAGGAAACTATATAGGAAATCCAATTATCAGCATCTACTAAATTCTCAATGTCTATTGCTTCATCAAAATGATAATAACCTTCTAAATCAGTTGTTGTATTAAATGTTTGACCATTAGAAAGTTTTAATTCAACAGGTGTCTTTCTGAGCTCATCACTTTCAAATTGTTTAAAGATATTGTATAAGGTTTTTAATATTTTGGTATTTCCATCAAAGTCAATATTCTCATCTTCTAATGCTCTTCCTGTAGCTCTAAGTCTAGACTTAGTTCCATAGCCTAAGTACGTATTAATTCGTAACGGTTTTTTCTTGAACATTGAGTTAATCCTATTAAAATAAAGATAAAAACCCCGCTATCTTGCGGGGTTTTTGATACTATTTTTTTTGAAATTATTGAACAGCTCTTTCATTCGATTCAACTGATACATCAGATAATTTTTTAGTTTTGATATCATCTGTAGTATTATTTTCAGTTGGAGATATGATTTCTATATTTTGTTTTGCTACTGCAGTTTCACTGGTATGACCACCTAAAATTGGTGCTATAACAAGTCCAATAAGACAGGTTAATTTAATCAAAATATTCATTGAAGGTCCTGAAGTATCTTTAAAAGGATCTCCTACAGTATCTCCGGTTACAGCAGCTTTGTGCGCATCTGAACCTTTGTACGTCATTTCTCCATTAATCTCTACACCAGCTTCAAAAGATTTTTTTGCATTATCCCAAGCTCCACCAGCATTATTTTGGAAAATAGCCCATAAAACACCACTTACGGTTACTCCAGCCATATAGCCACCTAACATTTCTGCGATCGCTTGATGGTCCATTCCGAAAATCATCGGAACAAAAGCTATTGCTAATGGGAAACCTATAGTTAATAATCCTGGTAGCATCATTTCTTTTAATGAAGCTTTTGTGGATATAGCAACACATTTATCATATTCGGGCTTTCCAGTTCCTTCCATAATTCCGGCAATTTCTTTGAACTGGCGACGAACTTCATATACCATTTCCATTGCAGCTTTACCTACAGCATTCATTGCTAATGCAGAGAATACTACGGGTACCATTCCTCCAATAAATAACATCGCTAATACAGGTGCTTTGAAAATATTAATTCCATCAATTTCAGTAAAGGTAACGTACGCAGCAAATAGTGCTAATGAGGTTAGTGCCGCAGATGCAATAGCAAAACCTTTTCCTGTTGCAGCCGTAGTATTTCCAACTGAATCTAAAATGTCGGTACGCTCTCTTACGATAGGTTCTTGTTCACTCATTTCAGCAATTCCGCCTGCATTATCAGCAATAGGTCCAAAAGCATCAATCGCTAATTGCATTGCAGTTGTAGCCATCATAGCTGAAGCTGCCATGGCAACTCCATAGAATCCAGCAAATGCATATGATGCCCATATAGCCCCAGCAAATAATAATACGGAAGAGAAAGTAGAGATCATTCCTGTCGCTAATCCAGCAATGATATTAGTACCTGCCCCAGTACTTGATTTTTGAACAATTTCTAAAATTGGTTTTTTTCCTAATCCCGTATAATATTCTGTAACTGCTGAGATAACACCACCTACGAACAATCCTACTAAAGTAGCATAAAATACACGCATCGAAGAAATGTCAACAAGACCTTCTCCAAAAAACTCCATTTTCATGGTTTCTGGAAGCATATATGTACATAAAGCAAAGCAAGAAATCGCTACTAGTGCAATTGAAGTCCAGTTTCCTATATTAAGAGCTCCCATTACTTGAGCTTCTTTGGCTTCATTGGATTTTATTTTTACCAGCATTGTTCCAATCACGGAAATGATAATTCCAGCGCCAGCAATTGCTACAGGTAATAATACAGGTCCGATACCATTAAATCCTTCATTAACGATATTTCCGCCCATATCTTTAATAATATAGTTTCCTAATACCATAGCTGCTAATACTGTAGCTACGTAAGAACCAAACAAATCGGCACCCATTCCGGCAACATCTCCAACATTATCTCCAACATTATCAGCAATCGTAGCAGGGTTACGAGGATCGTCTTCTGGAATACCAGCTTCTACTTTACCTACAAGATCTGCCCCAACGTCTGCTGCTTTAGTGTAAATTCCACCACCTACACGAGCAAACAATGCTATAGATTCAGCTCCTAATGAAAACCCTGCTAATGTTTCCAATACAACGGTCATATCCATAGTGTTGGTCCATTCTCCACCCATAAAAAAGTGAAAAAATATGATAAAGAAAGCGGTTAGACCTAATACAGCTAAACCTGCAACACCAAGGCCCATTACCGTACCTCCGCCAAATGATATTTTAAGTGCATTTGGTAAACTAGTACGTGCAGCTTGCGTAGTTCTAACATTTGTTTTTGTTGCTATTTTCATACCTATATTACCGGCAAAAGCAGAGAAAACAGCTCCGAAAATAAAAGCAATTACAATTAACCAATGAGTAGTAGGAACTATAAATGAAACAATGGCAAGCAATATGCTTACTATTATAACAAATATCGAAAGTAATTTATATTCTGCGTTTAGGAAAGCTAAGGCACCTTCATAGATGTGATCTGAAATTTCTTTCATCTTACCATCTCCAGCATCTTGTTTCATTACCCAAGATTTTTTAATTAGCATATAAATAAGCCCCAGTGCTGCCAAAACAATTGGCATATAGATCATGTTTGATTCCATTAAAAGTCTTTTTAGTTAATTAGTCGCTAAATGTAGTAAATTCATATAAATATAAAAAGCGCAATGTTTTAGAATAAACATTGCGCTTTTTTAGTATTTTATAGGCTTACTTTAGTATATRCTAAATAACCCTTTAGGTTTATCTGGTAAATCCTCAAAACGCTTTACACAAGCTTTAATGATTTCTTTTGCTTCATCAATATTGCCCCAACCACCAACATCAACTTTCTTTTCTTCAAGATCTTTGTATACTTGAAAAAAGTGCTCTATTTCCTTAATTAAATGCGGGTTCATTTCTTTTAGATCTGCCAAACGACTTGCTATAGGATCAGCAACAGGTACACAAATGATTTTTTCATCAGGACCTTTTTCATCTGTCATATGGAAAACTCCAATTGGTTTTACTTCAATTACACATCCTGGAAAAGTAGGTTCCGTAACTAAAACTAGTACATCTAAAGGATCTCCATCTAATGCCATCGTTTCTGGAATAAAACCATAATCAGCTGGGTACATCATAGATGAAAAGATCATACGATCATAACGGATTTTCTTTATATCAAAATCGTATTCATATTTATTACGACTTCCTTTTGGTATTTCGATAAGTACATCGAAACTTTCGCGAGTTGCTGCGCTCATATTCTAATTCTCATTTTTATGGGCGGCAAAGATAAGTATTACAAGGGGTTGGTTAAAATTTATAACCAAAAATAACACTGTTTTTTACTAATTTTTAATGATTAGATAACCTAAAAGGTTTTCGTAAAAACCAATTCTCCAATTTTATAAAATAAATTAATGTCGCCTAGTTTGGTTTTTAAACTTAGTTTATGATGGGATTAGATGCTAAAAATAGAACCCAAAAGACCCTGTAACTCCAAAATCACGAGCATCTGGATTATCGAAATAATTACCTCTAAAGTGAAAATCAATTCTAAATATTTTGAAAATATTTCCAACGCCAAGACTATATTCCCAATATGCTTCATCATTTGGAGCTCCAACATTTTGTAAGAAGCCTGAAGCATCTAAGGCAATATTTTCATCAGATAATTCACCCCAAACCGCTCTTACACCTACCAACTCTCTAAGGTTAAGCTTTCGTAATAAAGGAATTCTGGAGAAGATTCTACCATTAAAATTATGCTCAATATGCACAGCAGCATATGTATCCGTGACAAATTCATAAAAATTAAGTAATGGAAATGTATTTTGAATAGATAAATAAGTTTGGTTACCAGGAACGACACTTAACAATCCAAGAGGTACTTCGCCAAATGTTTTACCTAATTCTATAGAGCTATTTAAAACCCCAAATCCACCAATATTCCATGGCTGACGGTAGAAAAATTGTAATTTCTGATATTCAAAATCACTTTCCAAAATATGATCAAGACCAACAGAATAATTAAGGAATAATTGTGCGTAATCTCCATCATTAACAGTGATTTTATCTACTCCATATCCTGTAGTTTTTCGTCCTGGATAATAGGCTAGCGTAGTAGATATTTCTGCTTGGGTAATTTCAGATTTTACCTCTCCAGTATCAGGATCAAAGAAATCTAGGCTAAATAAATCTCTATCCGCAGGTTTTAAAGTTCTATAGGATCCCGCAACACCAATAGTGAAATTTTTCCTCGGTTCAATTTGCATAGACAATGCGGATAAATTTATAGAAGTAAGACGATTATTGTCTCCTGTTGCCACAATTGAGGAAGAAGCTAAACTTCTACCTTCAACATCATTGGTATTGGTTAAACTGGCTCCCAGCTGCTCTACATCTCTACGATTACCAGCAGAAACAATTAGTCGCGATTTTCTGTCTACAAGATACTTTCCAGAAATTCCATATTTGAATTTATTATCTCTTAGACCATAAGCTCCATATCCTTCAATTCTCCATCGATCGTTTGCAGTGAAATAAGTTCTACCTCCAGCTCTTAATCTAAAACCTTCAATAGCATTAAATCCTACAGTAGAGAATAATGGACCAAAATCCCATCCATTAAATTCTACATAACCTGTAGCTAAAATGGTTCCTATGTTATACAGTCTTTTAAAAGCTTTTACCGTTCTAAGGGTGTCCAGAAGTTTATATACCTTCTTTTCATCCTTGTTTAAATCCTCCATTCTGGCATTCGCCCAGAAAGAATCATCACGATTATAAATGTCTTGATTATAAGGATCTACCTGACTTTGATAAAACTTTCTGTCTTTTTTCTGATCGAATTTATAATTGTCGTATAGCGTTGTTCTCTTTCCGTAAACCCCTCTTGATTTTTCTTTTTTGTTAAAAGCGAAATCAGATTGAAAATAATCTTTTGTTATTAAAAAGATCGAATCATTAAGTACATCAAATTCTTGCTCAATATAAAGATCTTTTACCCAGTTGATATTTGCACTCTTGGTTACCTCTAAATTAATTTCTTTAATTGCCCAAGTCGTGTCATTTACCCAAAAGTCTCCTTTAAATGTAAGCTCATTTTTACGTCTTGGATAATAAACAATATTATAACACCATTTGTTTCCGATGTATGCACTATCAGTTAAAACATAATTATATACATTAATCCCGGTTCTTGATAATGGACTAGTAAAACTCTTATCGAAAAATTTTAAATAATTATCGTAGATGTCATAATCAGAATACAAATCTTTTACAAAGGCTATTAATGTCTGATTATCACTAAATCCCGCATTTTTGTTTCCTTTGAGGACTTCCTTCAATTCATTTATTTCATTATCTCCGTATACTTTAGAAATTGCTTCGTTAAGGAATATAGGTAAGTAGGTTTTACCAGTAATTCGAGAAGTATCAATGTCTTCAAAAATGAATTCCATACCGTTAAAAATCCTACTGTTTACTAAAGCGCTATCAATAGTATTAAGATCAAACTCTAATTTCTCATACTTGTCATAATTGTATTGTTTGAATTTCTTAACACCATTTTCTCTTCTGTTTTCCCAAATTTTACGAAGTATATCAATAGCAGGATTATTTTTCTTGGAAGTTTTTCCTTTGTAGATTACTACTTCATCAAGAGAAGCGGCTTCTTCTTCCAAAATAACTTCCATATTATAGGTAGTTCTTTTGGATAATTTTATGGTCTTAGTTTCAAAACCAATAAAAGAAACTTTGATACTACTATGATTTTGGTCCGATTCCATATAGAATTTACCATTTTCATCGGTAATTGTACCTATTGTGGAATTAACAAAAACAATGTTGGCAAATGGAACTGCTTGTTTGTTGCTATCGTAAACGTGACCGCTTACTTTGGTCTGTGCAAAAATTGAGGAACTGCTTAATGTAAAAAGTAAAAACCCTAAAACCCAATATCTCATCTAATATTTTTAAAAATAGTTCAGACTAAACATAAATTCTAAAATACTGGCATAATCGTAACCGAAAAGAAATTTCACTCTCTTTTTCTTTTAAAAGTTTACCAGTACTGAATCTTATATTGTTCAGTCAGTTTTAAATGTTGTTTTTTTATCTAAAACACATCAATAAAAAAATACCCTACCACTTTTGCCCTTCAAATTTAAAAATCTTTTGCATACCCAAGTATACAAAAGATTTCAACGGTGACATTATTGTGTTAGTATTTCAAAGTACCCTATTCATTGATTGTGCAAACTCACATTGTTTTATCAAATTTCGAGCCAACATTTATAAAAAGCGACTCAGAATTCGAATCGCAAAGAAAAAAGGTTCTTTTTACTTATACATCACTTTTTTGACAGCTTTAACAACATCGTTGCTATTTGGTAACCATTCTTCCAATAAAACTGGAGAATATGGTGTAGGAGTATCAGCTGTGTTTATTTTAATAATTGGAGCATCTAAATAATCAAAAATGTTCGATTGAACTTGATAAGTGATTTCTGAAGCAATATTAGCAAGAGGCCAAGCTTCTTCTAAGATCACTAATCGATTAGTTTTCTTAACGGAAACAAAAATTGCATCTAAATCTAAAGGTCTTACTGTTCTTAAATCGATGATCTCACAAGAGATATTTTCCTTTGCTAACTCATCGGCAGCTTTATAAGCTTCTTTAATAATTTTACCAAAAGATACAATTGTTACATCATTTCCTTCTCTTTTAGTTTCGGCAACTCCAAGAGGAATAGTGTATTCTCCTTCAGGAACTTCTCCTTTATCACCATACATCTGCTCGCTTTCCATGAAAATAACAGGATCATCATCTCTGATAGCGGATTTTAGCAATCCTTTCGCATCCTTAGGATTCGATGGGATAACAACTTTTAATCCAGGTGTGTTAGCAAACCAATTTTCGAAAGCTTGCGAATGTGTGGCTCCTAGTTGCCCTGCAGAAGCAGTTGGACCTCTAAAAACAATTGGGATATTAAACTGACCACCACTCATTTGACGCATTTTGGCAGCATTATTTATAATTTGATCAATTCCAACTAACGAGAAGTTAAATGTCATAAATTCAATAATAGGTCGGTTGCCATTCATGGCACTTCCAACTCCAATACCAGAAAATCCAAGTTCAGAGATAGGAGTATCTATAACTCTATCTGGCCCAAACTCATCAAGCATTCCTTTACTGGCTTTATAAGCTCCATTATATTCAGCAACTTCTTCACCCATTAAATAAATAGATTCGTCACGTCTCATTTCTTCGCTCATTGCTTCGCAAATAGCTTCTCTGAATTGTATCGTTTTCATTTATAAATAATTATTTTTGTGCTACACGAAAGGCAAAAGTAGCAATTAAAAGCCTTTACCAAATACAGAAAATTGAAAAATTTATTATGCATGCATAGTAAATTCGACATTTTATTTGTACCTTCGCTTTTATTATTAAATTCTCAAAAAATACCTATATAAAATGAAAATATTAGTATGTATTAGCCATGTACCAGACACTACTTCTAAAATTAATTTTACAGAAGGAGATACTAAGTTTGATACAAATGGAGTACAGTTTGTAATTAATCCTAATGATGAGTTTGGATTAACGCGCGCTATGTGGTTCAAAGAAAAACAAGGAGCATCTGTAGATGTTGTAAATGTTGGAGGAGCAGAAACAGAACCTACTTTAAGAAAAGCTTTAGCTATTGGAGCGGATAATGCGATACGAGTAAATACTGAAGCTACAGATGGTTTTTATGTTGCTAAACAGTTAGCTAAAGTTGTACAAGATGGAGGATATGACCTTGTAATTGCAGGTAGAGAATCTATAGATTACAATGGAGGAATGGTACCAGGAATGTTAGCCGCTCTTACAGGTGCTAACTTTATTAATACTTGTATCGGTCTGGAAATAGAAGGAGATGCGGTTACTGCTGTTCGCGAGATTGATGGAGGAAAAGAAACTTCTACAACAAAATTACCATTAGTTGTTGGTGGACAGAAAGGTTTAGTAGAAGAAAGTGATCTTCGTATTCCGAACATGAGAGGAATTATGATGGCACGTAAAAAACCTCTTACTGTTGTTGAGCCAGTTGAAGCAACTCAGGAAACTAAAGCAGTTAAGTTTGAGAAACCTGCACCAAAAGGAGATGTTACGTTGGTTTCTCCAGATAACATAGGGCAATTAGTAGATTTATTGCATAACGAGGCAAAAGCTATCTAAGAATATAAAAAATTTAAAGTAAAACCTTATTATAAAGGTTCCACATAAAAAAATAAATATGTCAGTTTTAGTATATACAGAAAGCGAAGGAGGAAAATTAAAAAAAGCTGCTTTTGAAGTTGCATCGTATGCAAAAGAAGTGGCTAATATGCTTGGCACTACAGTGACTGCTGTTAGCGTTAATGTAGATGATAGTAGTGAATTAGGAACATACGGAGTAGATAAAGTATTAGAAATTAAAAATGATAAGTTAAGTACTTTTAATGCAAAGGCATATGCAGATGCATTAAAGCAAGCTGCTGAAAAGGAAGCTGCAAAGGTGGTGGTAGTTAGTTCTAGTGCTGATAGTAAGTTTTTAGCATCTCTTTTAGCAGTTAATCTTAATGCAGGATATGCTTCTAATGTAGTAGCACTGCCGGAAAGTGCTTCACCTTTTACGGTAAAAAGAACAGCTTTCACAAATAAAGCATTTAACATTACCGAAATTTCAACAGATGTTAAAATTGTTGGATTGTCTAGTAATGCATTTGGTTTAAAAGAAGCATCTGGAGCAGCTGCTGGAGAAGGTTTTGATCCGTCATTATCAGAAGAAGATTTTGCTGTTAATGTAACTTCTGTGGATAAGGCAACAGATAAAGTTTCTATTGCAGATGCTGAAGTTGTGGTATCTGGAGGTAGAGGTCTTAAAGGACCAGAAAACTGGGGGATGATAGAGGAGTTAGCAGACGTACTTGGTGCTGCAACAGCTTGTTCAAAACCTGTTAGTGATATGGGGTGGAGACCGCATGGAGAGCATGTTGGTCAAACTGGAAAACCAGTAGCTACAAACTTATATATTGCGGTAGGTATTTCTGGAGCAATCCAACACCTTGCGGGAATTAATTCTAGTAAGATAAAAGTAGTAATTAATAATGACCCAGAAGCTCCATTCTTTAAGGCAGCAGATTATGGTATTGTAGGTGATGCCTTTGAGGTAGTACCTCAGTTAATTGAAAAATTAAAGGAATTTAAGGCGAATAACGCATAATTTTCATAAATTGTGCCCAATCAAGGGCTGTTTGAACTCAGGAAAAAGTCCATTTGTTCAAACAGCCTTTTTTTTATTGAAATTACTATGAGTTTAGTTCGTCTGAACATAAAAGGAATATCTTACAGTCAAACCCAAAATGGGGCGTATGCACTAATTTTAAGTGAAGTAGATGGTGAAAGGAAATTGCCGATTGTAATTGGTGCGTTTGAAGCCCAATCTATTGCAATAGCTTTAGAAAAGGAAATCAAACCTCCTAGACCTTTAACTCACGATTTATTTAAAAACTTTGCAGATCGATTTGATGTGGTTGTAAAGCAGGTGATCATTCACAAGTTGGTAGATGGTGTTTTTTATTCGAGCATCATTTGTGAACGAGATAAAATCGAAGAGATTATCGACGCCAGAACTAGCGATGCAATAGCATTGGCACTTCGTTTTCAAGCACCGATTTTTACCTATAAAAATATCCTTGATCAAGCAGGTATTTATTTGAAAGTCAATCCTAAAAAGGATGATGAAGATAGCTCATCAGAAAGCCTTTTGGTTGACGAACTGGTTTCTGATGATGTGGAAATGGTGGGTAAAGAAACCAGCTATCAGGACTTGTCTTTAGAAGAGCTAAATCGTATGTTAGAACAGGCAGTGGCTAACGAAGATTATGAATTAGCTGCTAGAATAAGAGATGAAATTTCAAAAAGAGGGTAAATTGACTTTTACTTGTTTTCATCTCGAAATATTATAATGTTACTTTTATTTTTATGAAAAAAGGATTACTATCTTTCCTATTATCATTTTTTGCTTTTACAATAATCTCAGCGCAAACACATAAGGATGCTGTTGGAGTTTCTAATAAAAAGACTTTTTCACGAGTATCTTTTTGGCAGGTTTCTGATTATAAATCATACTTTAGTTATCCAGATAGTATTTCCAATAATATACCATTTATTAGGGGAAAGGATTTCTTAGAGTTGAATGATGATGGAACTTATAGTTCTTTGGTTAATAGAGTTTTTACAAGTGGTTATTGGATTCAGAACAATGATTTAATCGTTCTAAAACAAAAGGTCCCTAAAGTTGTAGATGTATATTACGAGGTAATCAAGGAGTCGTCAAATTCTCTTATTCTTAGAAAGGGTGGTGAAGTAATTTCCTTGATTTCAGAATCGCATCCAACATTTGTCAAACTGGAAACTATTAAGGATAAAATTATTGCAAGTCAAGGTTTTTCCTTTTCAAGTCTTTGGAGAGGAGCGTTAGGTATGATTGTTCTGCTATTGATAGCTTACCTTTTTAGTAATAATAGAAAAGCTGTTAACTGGAGAACAACAATTATAGGGTTGGTAGCTCAGCTATTATTGGCGTTTGGAGTACTTAAAGTTGGTTTTGTCCAAGCGGCTTTTGAGTTTGTTGGAGCAATTTTTGTAGCAATACTTAATTATACAGTTGCGGGAAGTGAGTTTTTATTAGGAGGTATTATGGATGTTAACTCTTATGGTTTCATTTTCATTTTTCAAGTCTTACCTACTATTATTTTCTTTTCCGCATTGACATCTTTACTTTTTTATCTTGGAATAATTCAAAAAATTGTAAAGCTTTTAGCTTGGATTCTTACCAAGTTGTTAAGAATTTCAGGAGCTGAGAGTTTGAGTGTTGCTGGAAATATCTTTCTAGGTCAAACAGAGGCACCACTAATGATCAAAGCGTATTTAGAAAGAATGAATCGTTCTGAAATACTTTTGGTTATGGTTGGAGGAATGGCAACAGTAGCTGGTGGAGTCTTAGCGGCTTATATAGGGTTTCTTGGTGGGGATGATGAAGCTTTGAAGTTAGTTTTTGCTAAGCATTTGTTGGCTGCTTCTGTTATGGCAGCTCCAGGAGCAATAGTGATATCCAAAATCTTGTATCCACAAACAGAAGAATTTGATTCAAATATAGAAGTCACTCAAGATAAAATAGGTTCTAATGTTTTAGATGCTATTTCTAATGGTACGACTGAGGGATTAAAATTGGCAGCAAATGTTGGTGCTATGTTATTAGTATTTGTGGCTATGATAGCTATGCTTAATGGAATTTTGGGTTGGGTTGGAGAAATAACTACTTTTAATTCCTTTATAGCGGAAAACACACCTTATGATCGATTTTCTTTAGAATCTATTTTGGGAACTATTTTTGCACCATTGATGTGGTTGATAGGAGTAGCAAAAGAAGATATGATGCTGATGGGACAACTTCTAGGTATAAAACTCGCTGCTAGTGAATTTGTGGGTTACATACAATTAGCAGATTTGAAAAACCCTACAAATCCTATTCATTTAACATATAATAAGTCAGTAATTATGGCAACGTATATGTTGTGTGGTTTTGCGAATTTTGCATCTATAGGAATACAAATTGGTGGTATTGGATCCCTTGCTCCTGGACAACGAAAAACATTGTCAGAGTTCGGAATGAAAGCACTAATTGGCGGTACAATTGCTTCGCTTTTATCTGCAACAATAGCAGGAATGATTATTGGTTAAAATAAGATCATTTTTTTTGTTAAAACCATAATACAAGAATAACTTTTACAAGTATTTCATAATCTGATTATTTAACGATTTCCCATTACCTATTTTTCGTATATTTGACGGAATTAGTATAACTTTAACAAACTCAAAAGAAAGTCAGAAAGGGAATATGAAGCAATACTTGGATCTGGTACGTCATGTACTGGAAAATGGAAACGAAAAAGGTGATAGAACGGGAACAGGAACTAAAAGCGTTTTTGGCTATCAAATGCGCTTTGATTTGAGTGAAGGTTTTCCAATGGTTACCACCAAAAAACTACACTTAAAATCTATAATATACGAGTTATTATGGTTCTTGAATGGAGATACAAATGTTAAGTATCTACAGGAAAATGGTGTTCGTATTTGGAATGAATGGGCAGATGAGCATGGTAATCTAGGACCTGTTTATGGGTATCAATGGAGAAATTGGAATGGAGATGAAATTGATCAGATACAGGAAATTGTAGAAGCGTTGAAAAACAATCCTAATAGCAGGAGAATGTTGGTATCTGCTTGGAATCCAAGTGTCTTGCCAGATACGTCAAAGTCTTTTTCTGAAAATGTAGCTAATGGTAAGGCGGCCTTGCCTCCTTGTCATGCATTTTTTCAATTTTATGTTGCTGATGGAAAACTGTCTTGTCAATTATATCAAAGAAGTGCAGACATATTTTTAGGAGTACCTTTTAATATCGCGTCATATGCATTATTTACTATGATGATGGCACAGGTTTGTGGTTATGAAGCAGGGGAATTTATTCATACTTTTGGAGATGCCCATATATACAATAATCATAAAGAACAATTAGAATTGCAGTTGTCAAGAACACCAAGAAAATTACCAACGATTAAGATCAATCCTGAGGTGAAAGATATTTTTGGCTTTGTTTTTGATGACTTCACTTTGGAAGACTATAATCCGCACCCTCATATTAAAGGTGCAGTTGCAGTTTAGCCCCCAAATTTAAACTGAAATACTATGAAGAAATTTTTACTTATTATAACGATTTTATGTTCCACTTTTGCCTTTGCTCAGGATAATATTATCCTGTCCAAAGAAAATGCAAATGAGAAAGGAATTACACCGATGTGGCCTAAGTGTGAAAAATCTAGACAAACTCCTATAAAGTGTTTTGATAATAATTTGAGAAAGCACATTATAAGTAATTTTAGATATCCTGAAGAAGCTTTGAAAGATGGTTTAGCTGGTACAGTTACAGTAGAATTTATTATTAATAATAAAGGTAAAGCAGAAGTAATTGATGTAAAAGGGGGACATAGGCATTTGCAAAGAGAAGCGGTTAGAATAGTTCGTGCTATTCCTAAAATGAAACCTGGGAAGTGGGGTAAAAAACCAATTGCCATAGCGTATGAGGTGCCGATTACTTTTGTAAAACCACAGAAATAAACTTCTATTATTTAACATTGGATTAACTCCGTTGTTGAATGATGACAGCGTAAAAAGCATTAAATTTGAGTGTATTCGTAAATCGGATACACTCTTTTTTATGGTAATTACTGATAATTTGCTTTCTTCTTTATTAGAGACAAGAGCTCATACAGAAGAAATATGTTCTCCTCTTCAAACCGAGGATTATGTTGTTCAACCCATAGTTGATGTCTCTCCTCCGAAATGGCATTTAGGACATACTACTTGGTTCTTCGAAGAATTTATTCTTACTAAATACAAAACTGATTATAAGAGATTTCATGAAGATTTCGCTTTCGTATTTAATAGTTATTATGAAAGTATTGGAAAACGTGTAGTGAGAACGAATAGAGGAAATCTATCTCGCCCTACAGTGAATGAAGTATATGAATATAGGGACTATGTAACGAATCATCTACAAGTTTTGTTAGAAGATATTAATGTTAGTGAAGAGTTGAGATCTCTCCTAGAGATTGGTATTCATCACGAAAAACAACATCAGGAGCTATTACTTACTGATATTAAATTTATATTAGGGAACAACCCTTTATTGCCAAAATACAGCGATACCTTTAGTGAAAGTCCAAATATAAATTCTTCAAATGTTTATCATGATATAAATGAAGGTATTTATGAGATAGGTTATAAAGGAGATGAATTTTGTTATGATAATGAGTTAGGTGTACATAAAGTATTTTTAGAAGCTTACAGTATCGCAGATAGTTTAGTAACAAACAAGGAGTATTTAGATTTTATTACAGATAAAGGATATGAGGATAGTCTATTATGGCATGCAGAGGCTTGGGATTGGATTAACTCCAAACAGATAAAGAGTCCCTTATATTGGCATAAAATGGATGGTCAGTATCAACAATATACGTTACAAGGATTGAAAACACTTGACCTAATCGCACCTGTAACACACATTTCTTATTATGAAGCTTTTGCCTTTGCACAATGGAAAGGAGAACGTCTTCCAACAGAATTTGAATGGGAAGTCGCTCACAAATTTTTTGATTGGGGATTACGATGGGAGTGGACTGAGAGTGCTTATCTACCATACCCTAATTATTCAAAAGCTCCAGGAGCACTTGGCGAGTATAATGGGAAGTTTATGGTAAATCAAAAAGTACTTCGCGGAGGATCCATTGCAACTCCACAAAATCATACAAGGCCAACATATCGTAATTTTTTTCACCCACAGCTAAGATGGCAATTCAATGGATTGCGATTAGTAAAAAGTAAATAATCCCCTTTTTTAGATGAGTTCAAAAGATCAAAATGTACTAATGTGTACTTTCGGAAAAGAAGTACATGAAGGATTGACCAGTTTTCCAAAATATCTGTCTTCTAAGTTTTTTTATGATGAATTAGGAGATAAACTCTTTCAAAAGATAATGGACTTACCTGAGTATTATCTTACAAATGCGGAATATGATATTTTTCAATTACATAAGACTAATATTTTAAAGAGTTTTGATGCTAGTAAGAAAGGTTTTGATTTAATCGAACTTGGTGCCGGTGATGGAAAAAAAACCAAAGTCCTACTAAAAGAATTATTAAAAGAGAGCTATCCAGTTACGTATCATCCGATTGATATTAGTAAACATGCGATAGATGGATTAGTAGATAATCTTGCATCAGAATTGTCAGAGCTTCAGGTGCAAGGTCAGATTGGAGAGTATTTTGAAGTATTAGATAGATTAAAACATATCAGTGATCGAAAAAAAGTAATCATGGTATTAGGATCTAATATTGGTAATTTACTGCATCCAAGAGCAATTCAATTTTTGAAAAAATTGAATTCAGTAATGAATACTGATGATGAAGTTTTTATTGGATTTGATCAAAAGAAACATCCGCAGAAAGTTTTAGATGCTTACAACGACAAAACTGGAGTAACAGCTGCATTTAATAAAAATATTTTAACCAGAATTAATAGAGAGCTTGGAGGTAATTTTGATTTAGACGCTTTTATCCATTGGGAGGTATATGATCCAGAAAGTGGTACGGCAAAAAGTTATTTGGTGAGCACAAAAAAACAGACGGTAGATATTGATTGTTTGGAATTACAAGTTCAATTTGAAGCCTGGGAAAGTATTCACACAGAAATTTCTCAAAAGTATGATGATGATACAGTTAAGTGGCTGGCAGAAGAATCAGGATTTGTTATTACAGATGCTTTTTCAGATAAAGACAAGTATTATAAAAACTATGTATTTAAGAAGTCAGAATAGACAAATAATTAAAAAATAAAAATTATGAAAGCTATATGGAATAATCAAGTGATTGCAGAAAGCAATGATACAAAAGTGATAGAAAATAATCATTATTTTCCTCCAGAAGCGATAAAAAAAGAGTTCTTTAAATCGAGCGAAACTCATACTAACTGTCCTTGGAAGGGTGTAGCATCCTACTATACCATATCTGTTGATGGTAAGGAAAACAAAGATGCTGCATGGTACTATCCGGAAACAAGTGATTTAGCCAAGCAAATCAAAGGATATGTAGCATTTTGGAAAGGTATTGAGGTTGTAGAATAATTACAACCTCAATTTTTATGTTTTATAATTATAGTACTAGTAAGCTATTTTCAGCAGCAGCAAAATCATTCCACTGATATCCATCAGCTTCCGTTTCATTTGTCCACTCTCCATCTACTACATATTTAAATTCAAACTTTTGATCTTTAGGAAGATCTAAAGTCCCCTTAAACGTACCGTTTTTTAATTTTTTCAATATTGTTGCTTTCGTATCCCACTCGTTAAATTCCCCAGCTACAGAAACACTAGTAGCTTCTTTTGCAGGAACAGAAAAAGTAACTTTACAAATTGGTTTTGACTTTAGATATTGTTTGGTTATTGCCATAATTCTTGTTTATAATTAATCTTTAGTTAATAAAATTATCTGTTAAATTAATACAAAACATTAAAAAACAAAAGTGGAAAGAGTCAGATTTTCAATAATTTAATGAACAATTAACAATTAAATGTTAACGATAACGATGTAGTATTTCAACAAGTTGGTTTAAATCATCTACAGAATTATAAAAATGAAGACTTACCCTGATACCATTTCCTCGGAGAGAGGTAATAATATCTTTTTCTTTAAGGGTATTATGTAATTTTTGATCTCCTTTAATGTTGAAAATCGAACTATGATTTTTTCTTTGTATAACATCTTGATCTAATAGCTCTAAGTTCATAAACTCATTTTTAGCATAGCTCGATAGCTGGGTAATTTTGTCTTCAATTTTCGAAAGACCTATTTTAGACAGAAATTGTAGTGAAAATTGTAAACTCCCGAAATTGTAGGTGTCCAAATGACCACATTCAAATCTTGCTTTTAAATTAGTATACGAAGAGTCGTAAGAAGTATTCGTAGCAGTTTCTATGTAGTTTTTAGGTGTAATACTTTTTAAAATTCCTTCTTTGAATATTAAAAAGCCGTTTCCATAACCACCTAGCAACCATTTATAACCGCTACATCCTAAAATATCAATTCCAGATTTTTCAAAATTGAAAACCTTTGTTCCACAAAATTGTGTTCCATCTGCAATGAGCAGCAAATTTGGATGTTTTAGTTTTAGAGCCTTCAAAAAATCTAGATCGATAGTAATTCCACTTATATATTGTACTAAACTAAAAGCAAAAATGTCTGGTGAATGTTCGGCAATTGCGTCTGAAATGTTTTGTTCTAGTGAAGCATTAACTTTAGCATAGTACACATTAAATCCCTTATTTTTTACAGAAAAATTTATTGAGGGATAATCTTCATCTAATAATAACACTTTTTTATTCTTTTCTAAACCGTTTAAGACAGTGTTGAACCCAATAGAAAAATTAGGAGTTAGGGCAGTGTTCTCAGATGAACCACCACAAAAATCTGCAACTGAATTTCTAACTGTATTTAGAAATTGTTCTTGCCTTTCTCGAAACATACTTCCTCCAATCAAAAAATCAAGATCATGCTCCTGTCTATAATCTAGTAATGAATCATATAATAATCCTGATGCAGCGGTGTTAAGGTAGGTGTTTTGAGATAGTACGGGAAATTCTTTTTGTAAATTCTTCATAAGTTCGTTTAGGGCTTTTTAGCAAAACCTTTATATTTACTTTGAGATTAATCAAGCATTACTAAGGTACTATTAAAATGTTTTCAAAAAGAAAAGATACTCCACAAATTGATCCAGTTCAAAGGGAATTATATGAACATGCTCGTAAACGTGTTGTTCAGAAAAAAAGGCTATTTCAACATTTTATTGTGTTTTTAGTGGGAGTATTATTCTTGTTGATCTTCGATTTTTTAATTGGTTTTGGTAAAGAGATCACTTTTTTTGGCTTGAATTGGTCTGTTGTAGCGGTTATTTGTTGGGCATTTTTATTTGTTCTGCACTTTTGTAATGTTTGGTTGTTCCATAAATTTATGGGTACGGATTGGACTAGTAGACAAATGGAGCGTTTGATTGCAAAGCAAAAGGCAGAAATAGAACTAATTCAGAAAGATGTTGATAAGATGTATCCTAAAGATGAACTTTTAAAAAAGAAGGAAGACTTTATCATACAAGGGCAATCTAAAACCACTCAAGAGGTAGTAACTCCTGTCAAAAAGCAGAAACAGAACATTACAATGATTGCCGCTGCTGGAGAAAACGATGCACTAGGCAAAGACAATGATTTGGTCTGGCATTTGCCAAATGATTTTAAACGTTTCAAGCAATTAACAACTGGACACCATATTATTATGGGACGAAAGACGTTTGAATCATTTCCGAAACCATTACCAAATCGTGTGCATGTAGTAATTACAAGAAATCCAGAATATAAACCTGAAGGAGTTATAGTGGTGCATTCTATGGATGAAGCGCTAGAAATTGCAAAAGATGATCCTCAACCATTTATAATTGGTGGTGGAGAGATTTATAAGATTGGATTGGAGTATGCCGATAGTATAGAGCTCACAAGAGTTCATGGGAGATTTGAAGCAGATGCTTTTTTTCCAGAAATTGATCCTGGACTATGGATTTTGGAAAATAAAGAATTACATAGTGCAGATGATCGACATGAATATGGATTTACGTATTTAACATACAGGAAAAAGTAATTTCTCTTTTGTTATCAGCCCTTCAAATACAATACATTGAAGATTTACTAAATGATAAGGTGAAGCAAAGCCAACCGCTTTCCGGTGGTGATATTAATGATGTTTATTTACTTGATACAGTTAATCTACAAGTAGTTGTTAAAAAGAATAGTGCTTCACGTTTTCCAGATATGTTCGAAAAAGAAGCACAAGGATTAAAAGTGCTTCGAGACACAAAAACATTTACCATTCCAGAAGTTTTAGGAATTGGGGCTTTGAGCGATACTTCATTTTTATTATTAGAATATATTCAACCTCAAGAAAAACATAAAGATTTTTGGGAAATATTTGGATCTCAGTTGGCTTCATTGCATCAAAATTCAACATCTCATTTTGGTTTTGAAAGTGATAATTATATCGGAAGTCTATGGCAGTATAATAAGTTATGTAACTCATCAGTTGATTTCTATATTACCCAAAGACTGCAACCACAGTTTATTTTAGCTTCTCAAAAAGGCTTTTCTTTTCAAAATCTGGATGTTTTTTATAAAAATATTGAAAAAGAAATACCTAATGAACTCTCAAGTCTTATTCATGGAGATCTTTGGAATGGGAATTATACAATAGGTATTAAAGGGTTTCCGTCTTTGATCGATCCCGCAGTAGCTTACGCTCCTAGAGAAATGGATATTGCTATGATGCATCTGTTCGGTGGGTTTGACCCACAATTGTTCTTGATTTATAATGAGATCTATCCACTTCAGGGAAATTGGAAAGACAGAATGTCTCTCTGGCAGTTGTATTATGTATTAGTCCATCTTAATATTTTTGGAAGTTCCTATTATAATCGTGTACAGCAGATTATTAACAGATATCAATAATTACTATATGTTTTATTGGTCTCAGGAATAGTTAAAACTATACACTATAGTGTATTTTACTTTTAGTTTCTACAAATGTTATCGAGTGCTGTTGGCAATTAGTTCTTGGCTATTAGCTTTTAAAAGCTAATAGCCAAGCGCAAAAAGCTAAGAACAAAATTGATGTCAAAAAAAGAAGACTTTCAGTCATAATGGGAATTATAGATCCTCCTGTCTATGGTGGTACATTTCGATATTCGTTTTCAGATTGGTTAAAATTCTATAGCTTCATAATAATCACTTTTAACTTTATAGTTACTTTTGTTAAAATTTTAAAAGACACAATACATGAACGCATATGTTTTTCCAGGTCAAGGGGCTCAGTTTTCAGGAATGGGACTGGATTTATATGAAAATTCAGAAGTAGCAAAAGAACTTTTTCATAAAGCCAATGATATTTTAGGTTTTGAAATAACTAAAATCATGTTTGAAGGTACTGCGGAAGAGTTAAAAGAAACAAAGGTTACGCAGCCAGCAATATTTTTACACTCTGTGATTCTTAGCAAAGTATTGGGTGATACTTTTCAGCCAGATATGGTTGCTGGGCATTCTTTAGGAGAGTTTTCTGCTTTAGTAGCTAGCGGCGCATTGAATTTTGAAGACGCATTGCAATTAGTTTCAAAAAGAGCGTTAGCAATGCAAAAAGCATGTGAATTACAGTCTTCTACAATGGCAGCAGTTTTGGGATTAGAGGATGAGGTTGTAGAAAAAGTATGTGAAGAAATTGACGGAATTGTAGTTGCGGCAAATTACAATTGTCCAGGTCAATTAGTTATTTCAGGAGAAGTGGCAGCTATAGAAAAGGCTTGCGAAATTCTTAAGGAAAAAGGAGCTAGAAGAGCCTTAGTATTACCTGTTGGAGGAGCATTTCACTCACCTTTAATGGAGCCTGCAAGAGAAGAATTAGCTGCAGCAATTGAGGCTACAGCATTTAGTACTCCTAAATGTCCAATTTATCAGAATGTAACGACAACAGCAGTAACGGATCCAGAAGAAATTAAAAAGAATCTGATAGCACAGTTAACGGCTCCTGTAAAATGGACACAAAGTGTACAAAATATGATGAAAGACGGTGCTACTTCATTTACCGAAGTTGGACCGGGTAAAGTATTGTCTGGATTGGTTAAAAAGGTAGATCGATCAATGGAAACAATTTCTGCCTCGATCTAAATGAAATTTCAAATATTATTTCAAAAAACCTTTAAACGTAAATTCGTTTAGAGGTTTTTTGTTAAAATTAAGATGCTACATGGAAACGGCTTTAAACTGGGTTTCTAGATATATTTGTTTCCAAGTCTTATTTTCATAAGATCCTACTTTAAAATTATAGGTGTTGTCATCGACATATTCCCACATATCGGTTACTAATGACTCTCCGTATTGATATTGATAAAGTATGTTTTTTCCATCGATTATTATTTTTCCTTCTGTAACTCCTCCAAAAATATCAAACTCCCAAAATCTTAAAGTTTTACTTTTGGTATCGAATTTTCGTATGCCATGATTCCGCCATCCATATTCAGTTTGTTCTTGATTTGTAAATCCCTTTGATCGAGCTATTACCAAAGTATTGTTTAAATCATACTTGAATATAATTTCTTGCTTGAAAACGGTTCCATTACCCCATTTCCCTTCTGCTTTCCATTCTTTATTCATAAGATTTTGGAATATTTCAAGATTAGATTCTTGTGCAGAAATCGATTGATTTAGAAAAAAAATAAAAACTATAAGTCTAATGATTTGATATTTCATAACCATAATAATTTCCTTAGGATTGAATAATTACGAAGATACTATCTATTAACCTTTTATATGTTTTTCTTAAATAAATCTTGTTGATATTCGGTCAGGCTAACTAAGTATTAAAAAATTCATCGATTCGTCGATACCATTCGTCGATGTTTACTTCGTTAAATGGTGAAATAACCGTTTAACAGGAGCATTTTTCCATTCATAGATAGTAATTGGTGCTCTATCCAGATAAGCTAATAATACGGTTTTCCCTCAACTATCTTTACAGTAAAGAAAAAGGAAAAACCCCAAATAAAATGTCAAATTTAAGATCAATACTAACAGGAATACTTACGATAGCAGCTGGTTTTACAGGAATAGCACAAGACGCTTTTCATAATTTTGGAAATGCTCAAGTTCATAATGGTGGTCAAATTGGATTTCATATTAATGTTGTCAATGATGGAGCGTTTGATAATAACGTAGGGAAAGTTGGTTTCTATAATCAAAGTAGTTTAACTGTTTCGGGAGATAATAAGCCTGTTTTTCATGATGTAGAGATTGATGTACAAGAAGATTTAATTTTAGAAGTTGGAGTAGGGGTTACTAACTTTCAAGAATTTGTAAATGGAAGAGTAATTACAGATAAAAATGAGAAAACTATTTCTTTAGACTATATGAATGATACTCCATATTTGGGAGAAAGTGATGATAGATATGTAGATGGTTATGCGACAACTACTGGAGATTTAGATTTTTCTTTTCCTGTTGGAGATGATTTTAGATTAAGACCAATAAAAATAGAAGCAAATGCGGCTACTAATACTGCAAGAGCAGCTTATTTCTTTGAAAATCCAAATTCACCAAACTTCTTCGCAGAAAGATTCGATACAGAGCAACATGAAGAATTATTGTTTGGAGTGAGTATTTTCGAGTTTTGGGATTTAGATGGAGATAAGGAAACTAAAGTTACTTTGACTTGGGATAGTAATAGTAATATTCCAACTTTGGTAGGGGAAATAGAAGATTTAAGAGTTGTAGGATGGAGTAAAGCTTTAAAGAAGTGGGTGAATTTGGGGAATACATCCGTAAGCGGTGATTTAAATAATGGAGAAATCTCTTCTGATTCTATAAACCCAAATGATTATGAAGTGTTAACTTTTGGATCTTCTAACAGATTATTAGATGGAGATTTACAAATCTTTACTGCGGTTTCACCTAATGGAGATGGGTATAATGATACTTTCAAAATTCAAGGTTTAGCTAAATTTCCAGATAATGAATTGTCAATTTATAACAGATGGGGAGTATTAGTTTTTCAAAAGAAAGCATATCATACGGACCAAAACTTTGCAGGGATTTCTGAAGGAAGGGCTACAGTATCTGCAGATTCAAAATTGCCAGAAGGAACATATTACTATGTATTGAATCTTAAAGGAGCTAAAGATAGAGCTGGATATTTATACATCAGTAGATAAAAAACTTAATCTTTATCCTTTTTGGTAAGTATCTTATCAATTTGTTCAAAAGAATACATCCCTAAAAGTGTTCCATCTGGAGAGATTAAAAATTTAGTAGGTATTTCTGAAACACCGTATTTTCTTGCTATATCGGATAATAACACAAAACGATTTTGATTTACAATTTGATGCTTCCAGGTATATCCATATTTGTCGGCTACCTTTTTCCAGGTTTTTAAATTTTTTTCAAGGGCAACTGTTACTATAGTAAGTTGATTTGAATGCTTTTTATGTAGTGCTACTAATTCAGGACTTTCCTTTATACAAGGTGGACACCAAGATCCCCAAAAATCTAATAATACATATGTTCCTTGTAAATCGGATAATTTAAAAGGAGAGCCATCAATTAAAGTAGCTTCAAAATCTGGAGCTTGCTCGCCATGAGTAGCTGTTCCCATTTTGGTGTATATATAAAAGAGGCCGAAAAGGGCTATTAAACCAAGGAGAATATAATTAATTGTTTTTTTCATATTGTCTAACCAGTATTATTTGAACTTCAATTTAATATTCGTCTAGTAAATTTGGAGCACACTTTTAGGTTAGTCTTACGTTTTTAGAATTCCTTAATCTAAATTTCTTTCTTTTAGAATGTCTTCTAATGCTTTATTTTTTTTGGAATTTTTGACTATTCTGTAAATCAAAAAAGCAAGTAAAAGCATTGGAATAAGTCCCAAGGGGTTTTTTGCTACGCTCCACCCTACAACTCCAACAACCAAGATTCCTGCCAGAAACCCAATAAAAGTAGCGTGAAATATTTTTGAATTCTTCAGTTTCTTTTTAAGGACTAATAATTCTTTATCCGTTAGTTTAGAGAGTTCACTTTTATCCATTAATAATCTTCAATTGTTCATTAATCTTTTGATATAAGAGTAGTCTGTATAACAAAATTATTGTTTGTATACTTTTCCATTTTTCATAACGAAAACTACATTTTCCATAGTTTTAATATTATTTCTTGGATCTTCATTTACTGCTACAATATCAGCAAGAAAATCAGGAGCTATCTGTCCTAATTCCTTGCTCATATTTAGTACTTTGGCATTTACGATAGTCGCACATTGAATAGTAGTGATAGCAGGCATGCCTGCTTCGACCATATATCCAAATTCTTTTCCATTTTCTCCGTGTTTAAAAACTCCCGCATCTGTTCCAAACGCGATTCGTACACCTCGTTTATAAGCTTTTTTAAAAGTATCTTGGATTTTCGGTCCTATTTCTAAAGCTTTAGGAACAATGATCGAGGGATAATAACCATCAATTTTTGCTTTTTCGGTTACTTCTTTACCAGCAGTAATTGTCGGTACTAAATAGGCTCTCTTTTTTTTCATTAAGTCCATCGTTTTAGTACTCATTAAGGTTCCATGTTCGATGGTTGTTACTCCTCCATTTAAAGCACGTTGCATACCTTCATCTCCATGAGCATGAGCAGCAACATGGAATCCATAATCTTTAGCTGTTTCGCAAATTGCTTTTATTTCTTCTAGCTTAAATTGTGGGTTAGAACCACTTTTTGCGACACTTAATACGCCGCCTGTTGCTGTAATTTTAATGAGATCTGCCCCATTTTTATAACGTTGTCTTACTGCTTTTTTTGCATCTTCTATACCATTTACAACACCGTCTTTTGGTCCTGGATCTCCGATAATGGATTTTTTACTTCCATTGGTTGGATCTCCATGGCCTCCTGTACTGGATATAATCTTACCGGCAGTAAAAATTCGTGGTCCTATAATTTTTTCCTGGGCGATTGCTTTTTTTAGAGAGATGTTTACACCGCTTCCTCCAAGATCTCTTACTGTAGTAAATCCAGCTAACAAGGTAGCTTTTGCGAATCCTACCGAATTGTAAGCAACATCTGCGTCGTTGTGTGTGTAACGTTCTAAATATGCTTTCGGATTGGATTCACTTTCCATATGCACATGCATATCAATTAGACCAGGCATTACCGTTTTGTCCTTAAGGTCTATAATTATATCATTGCTTTCTCCGTTTGTATATCCTGATTCTACTTTTGTGATTTTATTTCCGGAAACAATAATGGTTCTTTCAGTAAGAGTTTTTCCTGTTTTTGTATCAATTAGTTTTCCACAATGAATATAAGTGTCTTGTGAAAATAGGGTACTGCTTATTATTGCAAAAAGCAAGGTATAGACAAGTTTCATAAGTTTAAAAATATAAAGTTATTTGTGAATGAGTTTGTGTATTAATAATCAAACAATTTAAAATAAAATCATTAAACTCATAGATAGATTAAGAATTCTTTTAGAAATCGAATAATTTGATATTTGTTATCTGCCATGAAACTCCATGTTTGGTAGAGGAGTATCTCCTTTTAGGTATGTGTCAAACCAATTCAAAACATCTTGATCTCTTTCATCTCTAAATTGAGTGATACCATGATCTGCTCCTTCATATACTTTTAGTCGATAGGGAATTCTGTATTTTTCAAATTCTAGTGCTAACTGCAGTGAATTTGTAGATTTTACTCTCCAATCCGAATTGCCATGTAATAATAAGATGGGTACATTTTTAGAAAATTTATCAGCCCAAACAATGGCAGATCTTTTTTCTAGTTCCTCTTTTTTGTTTTGAAGGTAATTAGGAATTAATTCTTCATATACTCCTTTTTCCATTTCTGGGCGATCAATGGTTCGTAAATCAGATTTTGCGCCTCCTACTACTGCTGCTTTAATTACATCGGTTTTAGTTAAAGCAATATACGTCATCATACCACCACGACTCCAACCATACATTCCTATACGAGTGGTATCAACTTTTGGTAGCTCTTCAATTACTTTGGTGAGATTTAATATATCATTGACATCGCTACCGCCAAATTCTTCCATCCCCTCGCTTTTACCCGAACCTCTGTAATTACATCCGATAACTACATAACCTTCGCTTGCTAATTTAGAGAATACATAGGCCGCAGGAAGTTTCATTTCTCCTCTGAATAATTGTAATGCACCAAAATCTCGGTTACCGCCACGATTGTATATGATCACTGGATGTTTTCCTTCTTTTTTAGGAATTGCTGCAAAAGCCTGAATTTTTAAACCGTCACTCATATATGATATCTCATACATATCCACATTTTCCAAGAAATGGAGCCTATCTTTAAACTTTGATTTTGATTGATCCGTATACAAGTTTGGATAGTCTTTCCAGTTGATTTTTTGTTGCTCTATGATTAATGATTCTTCTTGAGAAGAACAGGCGCTGAAGTTGCAAATAAGTAGTAAAAGAATTAGAATACGTTTCATTTTTTTTCTTTAAAAGACATACGAAAAGAGATTTTATTACAAGAAACCTGTATGATTTCTATTAAGTTGATCGGACATGAGTTACTTTAACAATTCTTCTAAATCATTTTCAATATAATCCGGAATAGCATTTATATCTATAATTTCTTCAGAAAGGTTTTGTTTTCTTTCTTGTAATTGTAATATCTTCTCTTCGATTGTATTTTTAGTGATAAATCGAGTGACCATCACATTATTTTTTTGCCCTATACGATGTGCACGGGCAATAGCTTGTTTTTCGATAAAAGGATTCCACCAAGGATCCAATAATATAACATAAGATGCTTTTGTGAGGTTTAATCCAACTCCACCTGCTTTTAATGAAATAAAGAATAAAGAAATAGAGTCGTTTTCTTGAAAATCCCGAACTATTTTTTCTCTATCAGAGCTTTTAGTTTGTCCGGTAAGACTTGTAAAAGAAATGTTTTGAGATTGGCACCATTCTTTATAAAGTTCTAAATGACCTACAAAAGAGCTAAAAATCAAAGCTTTTTTGTTCGACCTAACCAAAGTTTCTAAATACGAAGTCACATCTTTAAATTTCCCAGAAGGATCTTCGGTTGTAACATTAACTAATTTAGGATGATTTGCTAGTTGCCGTAGATTAGTAAGTGTGTTAAGTATATGAATTTTGTTCGTTGCAGTCGTATCAATTCCTAATAGTAAATTTCTAGCTGCTGATTTCTGAGATTCATATGCTTTTTCCTGCGCAGAAAGCATTTCTGTATAGATGATCTGTTCAGAAACATCGGGTAAATCTTTTGCAACTTGTTCCTTCGTTCTTCTTAAAATGAATGGATCAATGAGTAACTTAAGCTCTTCAATTCTTTCTTTATTTTGGTGTTTTTCTATGGGAATTTTAAAATGATCTTTAAAAAAAGGAAAACTGCCTAGCATACCAGGATTGATAAATTCCATTTGCGACCAAAGATCGGATAATGAGTTTTCTATAGGAGTACCACTTAATGAAATTTTATGTGTTGCTTGTATTTCATTAATGGCTTTAAAAATCTTAGATTCTTTATTTTTTATTTGTTGACTTTCGTCAGTAATAATGTAGTTAAAATTCGTTTTTTGAAGTTGACTAATGTCCTTTAATAGAGTAGTGTAAGTAGTTAAGATGACATCATACGTTTCTAAATAAGGCAGTATCTTTTTTCTTTCACTTCCTGTATATTTTGTGATGGTTAAATGAGGAGCAAATTTTAATATTTCTTGTGCCCAGTTAAAAACCAATGAGGATGGTAATACAATTAAGGCTTTTAGATATGTTTTTACTTCTAAAGGATCACTAAACAGATCTAATCGAATGGTTTGCACGGATTCTGGTGCAGGAGTTAAAAGTTCTTTGGTAAAAACTAATGCAGCGATGGTTTGCAAGGTTTTTCCAAGTCCCATGTCATCTGCAAGACAAGCCCCTAATTCATTTTGTTGATGTTTTACTAGCCATTTTACACCTTCTTCCTGATAGGGGCGTAATGTGGCTTTTAACTTAGGCGAAGGTTCATATGTTGTTTCTGGATTCTTGTTAATTTCTATTTCTTCTGGAGGAACTAGTTCTGTTAAAAGCGTATAATTACTTTTGTTAACAAGGATCTTATCGTCTTTTACCGAGCTAAAATTTGCTAGCTTTTTATAACGAGTCATCCATTCTAACGGAATAATAAAAACCTCCGTATCTTCAATTGGGAAGAAACGATTATTCGATTTTATATATGGAATAAACTTAGAAAAAGGAATCTCAAGATTCCCAATTTGGACTATTCCTTTAACATCGAACCAGTCATTTTTTTTTTATGCTGTAGTTCTAATTGATGTGAATCCAGTGTAACAGTTTTGTCCTCAAAATTAGGAAGCACAATTTGGAATCCTTCTTTTTCTAATTCTTTATGATGCTGTTGTACCCAGTTAAAAATAGATAATGGATCTTCAGAGCCTTCTGTTTCTAATAATAGGTTCGAATTGATAGTTAACCCTTTGGAGGTTAGTAAAGAGATAATTTCTTTTTCAGCATCTGCATCTCTCTTGATCTGAGTAATCTGAATTTCTTGATTTTCACCAAGATGTACATCAGAAGAAGTTTTTTTGTTACTATGATAATCAAATGTAGCTTCTCCATAATCAAAAGCTACCTTGGCTACATAATTTTCTGTAATAAAATCCTGTATAATGTCCAGTCTATAAGATGCTATGTTTTTATGTGTTAGTATGTCAAAACCATTGGCAATAACATCCACATTTTTGATTACAGGAATGATTACTTTATCCAAATAAGTTTTGATATGTTTTTTTGCAATAGTAATCTTTTCCTTGCTAAAAAAAGGTTTTAGCTTGTTGGCATTTAGATTATTAATGTGAAAAACAGTCTTGTCTATTGAAATCCAAGAAGGTTCGTTTAGCAATATTTGAATACTATGATTTTGAGGGATTATAACTTTTTCTTCTTCTTTAAGCGTAAATGCATAATCAATACCATCCTCTGTTTTTGTAAACTCTAAAATAGGGTCCAATACTGCTTTTCCTATAGATAATCTATGTACCTCAAAAGGATCTTTTCTCTGCGCATTATGTATAATTGGATAGTTATTTTCAATAACTAAGGCGTAGAAAACGGAAAGTTTATCATGGATATGGTTAATCACCACATCTTTAATTTTAGGTTCTTTAAGTATATCTGCTAATCCGAAGTTTTTTCTTTTTTTAGCAGGTCTAAATTTCTGTTCTAAAACCGCAACTTTTAAACTAGAGCAAATTTCTAATAGTTTTTCGTGTGCTGTTTCTAAATAAGGAATACCAAAACTATCTAGAATTGGTGGTGTAGCTTGTTTTTCTACATACCCAAGACCGTTTGGCTTTACGGGTACTATATATGCTTCTGGTAATGGGGGAATACCTGGCAGATTGGCATGATCAACCAGATTATAACAGATACAAAGTGAATCCATTTTGGATGGTTTAAATAGTTGTTTTTAGTTAATTAAACTAAATAGTTGTTAGTTGGTAAAATATAGTTGAAATTCAATTTCAATTATATTTTACAATTTAAGTTTATTTTGATACAAAGTCAATGACCGTTTTTGTAATGAAATCAATTTGCTCATTATCTAACTCCGTATGCATAGGTAAAGAGATAACCTCTTTAACGAGTTGATTGGTTATAGGGAAATCTTCTTCATTATAACGATCGTCTTGATATGCTTTTTGGCTGTGTAGTGGAATAGGATAATATACACCACAAGGAATTCCTGCTTCGTTTAAGTGTTTTACTAAAGCATCACGATCAATTCCAAGTACACGCAAGGTATATTGGTGAAATACGTGACAATTACAGGTGTTACAAATGGATGCAGCATCCGTTTCGCAACTATTTCCTTGTACTTGAGGAGTTACTATATTTTCAACACCTTCAAAAGCTTTAGTATATTTTCTTGCAGCCGTTCTTCTTGCATTGTTGTAAGCATMAAGATTAGGTAATTTAGCTCTCAAAACGGTTGCTTGGATAGAATCTAAACGAGAATTTACTCCTACAACATCATGATGATATCTTTTGTACATTCCATGATTTACAATTCCACGTATCGTATGCGCTAAATCATCGTCATTCGTAAAGATAGCACCACCATCACCATAACATCCTAAATTTTTGGAAGGGAAAAAAGAAGTTGAAGAAACATGACCGATAGTACCAGTTTTCGCAACTTTTCCATCAGCAAATTTATAACTACCGCCTATTCCTTGAGCATTATCTTCGATCACATATAAGTTATGTTCATTAGCAATCGCCATGATTTCATCCATATTCGCTGCCTGACCAAATAAGTGAACTGGTACAATAGCTTTTGTGTTAGGCGTTATCGCTTTGCGAATAGCATCTGGATTTATATTAAAAGAATCTTCTTCTACATCAACTAAAACAGGTGTAAGTTGTAATAATGCAATTACTTCTACGGTTGCTGCAAAAGTAAAATCAGCAGTGATCACTTCATCTCCAGGTTTTAAACCTAATCCCATCATCGCTATTTGCAATGCATCCGTTCCGTTAGCACATGGAATTACATGCTTTACGTCTAAATATTCTTCTAATTCCTTCTGGAAACTATGCACTTCCGGACCATTTATAAAGGCAGTGGACGATATTACATCTTGAATAGATGCATCGACACGTTCTTTTATTTGTTGATATTGACCCTTTAGGTCAACCATTTGAATCTTCTTCATGAGATGTGTTTTGTAACTGGACGAAATTACAAAATAATGAAGCCATTGCCAATGTGATAATAGGTTTTGATCTGTTTTTTATTAACGGATAAGGTCAAAATGGAATCACATCGGCAATAGTCTTTGAATGAATGGCTTACATTTTTACTCCTTTACAAATTTCACCGTTTTTTCGTTATTTACTTGTAGCAAATAGATACCTCCAGATAAGTATTGAAGGTTTTTAGAGATATCATATTGCGAATTTTGCTGTGTTGGAATTTCAAAATCTTTAATTTTTTTACCACTAATTTCATAAACTGATATCTTAAGTTGATCACTGTTATTGGCATATCCTTGAAGTGTTAAAATAGCATAGTTTTTAACAGAGTTAGGGGTGATTTTTAGGGATTTTTCTGATTTTACTCGTGGGATTGTTTCATCTGTATTTGTTAAGGATTTATGAATATCTCCAACAACAAATCCAGAGATGATACTTCGTTTAAAATTACCATCACTTTCAGAATTTAAAAATAGACTGTAAACACCATCTTCTAATTTTTTTGTGTCAAAATAAAAGCTGCCATTCTTTTCATTAAAGTTGATCAGTTGCGGTTCATTTTCTTGTGGAGTACCATCAATCTCAGAAGTTTTGATAATAACACCTCTAACTTCAGTATTTAATAATAGTTGATCATTTTTTCGAGCAGATGTAATATCAACTTTCAATTGTGGATATAGTTTTGTGGGTTGATGTTCTAGTTTCATCATAATTCCATTGTTTTGTTTCACAAAAGCTGCAAAGCGAGAATCACTTTCTAGTTGTTGACTACCCTTTGTAATTGCAATAATGGTTTTATGATTTTCTTGTTTCTGCGGAGTTAGCGCTTTTAACTGTTTTTGCCCTTCAATACTGCTACTAAATTCAGCTTTGGGGTTTTCATGGATCATTTCTGCTACAGCAAATTTTGAATTTTTATCTAGTACAATGTTTTCATACTCATTTTCAGAATGAATAATATAATAATTGCTAGTTGTAATATGATTATCTGATTTAGCTGTATTAGGACTTTTAAGGCTTCTTTGAGACCTGTTTTCTAAATAGGATTTTACATAAGGCCAACTAAATTGTCCAAAGCTAACATCTAAGTGATCAAAAAATGCTCTGTAATCGTTTTTTCTAAATACATACTCTCCACCTGGTCTGAGTGTACTAGAATAAGGTGCAACTCCATCATTAGCTCCTTGTACTGGTAATAAAATTCCTCCTGTTACTGTAAAGGCTGCTCTAGCCAATAGATTAGATCCAGTGAAATACCCAGAAGCTCCTAAGATGATAAATTTATCAGGTTCGTTATTGGAATTATTGTCTAAATATGGGCGCACAACATCTCTACAATAATAGGTTGTTGACGTTCTGGCTCCTTCATTAAGTCCTGTTAATCTCCAAGCCCAGTTTAGCCAAGGCATTTGTGAAATATCTGCTAAATAAGTTCCCCAATAAGGAGTTCCTAATGCAAAAACTTGAGATACTTTATTTTTTTGACCATATTGAATCATAGCAGCTTCTGCTGCTTTTCCTCCATTACTATGTGCTATAATAGTTACGTCAGAAACATTGTACTTCTGTGTTATGATATCTATGGATTCTGCTAGTAATTCACCATTAACCCAAATACCACCACCTCTGGTTGTCGCTACAAAAACAGCTTGATACCCTTCATCGAAGGTTTCTTGATAAAAAGAATTGTCAAATAAAAATTGACTTTGGTTTAAATCAATATAGCCATGATTGAAAAGAATCACTTTTCCGTTATAATTGGGTGGTGTAACTCCATAGTGAATAGTGGATTTAAACAATGGCCCAATAAAAAAAGGATTTAGTTGATCAGGTTTTGGGAGTTGTACTTCAGTAAAACTTTGAGCAAATAATAGAGTACTAGTGAATAAGGTAATTAGTGTAATTTTTAATTTCATGAGGTTTTGAGTTTGTGTGATATTATGTGTTAAATTAGTAATTTTTTAATTATAATTTTAAATAAAAATCAATTTATTTATTAATTTTTTGAATAAATATCATTTTTGATTTGCTTTTGTCAAATTGTAAAATCGATTTTGAAAATAGGATAAGACTGTCTTTTTAGAGAAAAGAACTGTATTTTAGCAACTAATAAAAATCAAGACATTTGAATTTCTTATACAATATTTTCATAGCAATATTCAATAGTTTGCTTCCTGTTATTGGATTATTGAGTCCAAAACTTACGTTATTTGCCAATGGAAGAAAATCAGTTTTTGAGATATTAAAAAAAGACATAAAACCAGAGGATCAAATTATTTGGTTTCATTGCGCTTCTTTAGGAGAATATGAACAAGGGGTTCCTGTTATGGAGGAATTAAAGGAGAAGTATCCTAACTATAAACTTTTGGTTACCTTTTTCTCTCCTTCAGGATATGAAATAAAAAAGAACAGTACACTCGCAGATATAATTGTATATCTTCCAATAGATACCAAAAGAAATGCGAAGCGATTTGTTCAATTGGTTAATCCCAAACTTGCAGTTTTTGTAAAGTATGAGTTTTGGCCAAATTATTTGAAGGAGTTATATAACAATAACACACCTATTACCATAGTTTCTGCCGCCTTTAGAGAGGAGCAATCTTTTTTTAAATGGTATGGAGGTTTTATGAGAAATGCATTACAAAGGGTAGACCACTTCTTTGTACAAGATACGACATCTAAAGATTTGCTTGAAAAGGTAAACTTTACAAATGTTACTGTAAGTGGTGATACTCGTTTTGATAGAGTTTCTCATCAAATCGAAATGGATAATCAAGTAGATTTTATTTCAGATTTTATCAATAATAGAATTTGTATCGTAGTAGGAAGTTCTTGGCAGGAAGATGAAGAAGTATTTGTAGATTTTGTAAATCAAGCGCCGAAAAATGTTTGTTTTATCATCGCTCCTCATGAAATAAAAGACAGTGGTGTGCAAAAATTGAAACAGAAACTTTCTACAAGAACAGTGCTGTTTTCTGAAAAAGAAGGAAATGACTTAAAAGAATATCAAGTATTTATTATGAATACCATCGGATACTTGTCTCGTGTGTATAGCTACGGAGATATCGCATATGTTGGTGGAGCAATGGGAACCTCAGGACTACATAATATTTTAGAGCCTGCTACTTTTGGAATGCCAATAATTATTGGACAAAATTTTGAGAAATTTCGAGAAGCAAAACAACTGCAAAAATTAGCAGGATTATTTTCTATATCCAGTGCTAGTGAATTTTCGAAAATTATGAATAAGTTGATTGAGAATAAAAAATTTCGAGAACAAACAGGTATGATTGCTGGTCATTTTATCAATAGCAATACAGGAGCTACCAAAACCATTGTGGAATATCTAAGTAGTACATTAGAAAATTCTTAGACTGTTACTGCTTGTCGTAAGTACCTTCTAAACGGAAGCATTTCTTTATACACTTCAATGACTTTTTCTATAAAATCTGGTTGTAATACCTCTTCTGGTTGTAATTCATAAGCTACTGCAAAAGTTTTTTTCTGCAATAGATTGATGTATTCATGATCCATAGTATATCCTTTTGGTGCTTTAGTAAGGCTAGTCCCATCATCATATAAATTACCAAATGTGTTCTTAAAACTTTTCTTATGAATAATTTTAATCAATTCTTCTCCATTGTAATCAATGGCTTCGCGAATACTATTGAGTACTTTGCTATCAGGGCGCCAGTATCCTCCAGCCAATACACATTGCGAAAGTCCGATTTCGATATAAAAATCTCCTTGTTTGGAAAGTTGATCCAATCCTGCACCAAAATGATCTTTATAAACAGGTTTATTAGGATGAAAAAGAAGGTTGTTATTAATACGATTAATACCTTTTTTTCCAGAGGTTAGGAAATAATCTGGATCAATTTTTACCAATTCCTCTTCCAGAGTATCTAGCCAATTGATAAAAAAACTTCGAACTTGTTGATACCATTTTCGGTTAGCATCCATCCATTCCTTGTTATTATTTTTTTGTAATTCTGAAAGGAATTTAAATAACTCGCTGAAATTCATTCTGTTAAAAAAATTAAGATTTTTTGTGAAAACATTACCAAGGTAATAGAAATAGTGAGATTAGAATACCGTTATAGGCATATAATAACAACTAAAATTTTTTTATTATGAAAAAAGTAATGTTAGCCTTAGCGTTTTTATTTACTTTAAATGTAATGTTTGTTTCTTGTAGAGATACTAATAAAGAAACAGAAACTACAACCGAAGAAACCAGCGAAGTACAAAAAGAAGTAGAAACTTCTATAGAAGAAGCTAAAAAAGACGCTGCCGAAGTTGAAAAAGAAGTAGAGCAAGCAGTAAAAGAAGCTGGTGAAGAAGTTGAAAAGTCTTTAGATAAAGCTGAAGTTAAAGAAGACGATTCAAAAACAGAAAAAGAAGATGGTGAACAAGCATCTTAAAACCTGTTAGAATAAAAGAGACTTAGTAAAGTAAGTTTAAAAAGAAAGACCTTTCTAATCTAATCGAAAGGTCTTTTTTATATTTTAGAATAAACCATTTAATTCTGCATCGATACGATTTATAATATTTCCTAGATCTTCTGGATTATCTACAAAATTGAGATGATCAACATCCACAATAAGAAGATTTCCTTTGTCATATCCATGAGCCCAAGCTTCATAACGTTCGTTAAGACGACTCAAATAATCAATACTTATAGTGTTTTCATATTCGCGTCCTCGCTTATGAATTTGCGCAACAAGATTTGGAATACTGCTTCGTAGATAAATTAATAAATCCGGACCTTCTACTACGCTTTCCATTAGATCAAATAATGATCGATAATTTTCAAAATCACGATTGGTCATTAATCCCATTGCATGAAGGTTAGGAGCAAAGATATAGGCATCTTCGTAGATGGTTCTATCCTGAATAATATCTTTTCCGCTTTCTCTTATTTCTAAAATTTGTCTGAAACGACTATTTAAGAAATAGATCTGTAGGTTAAAAGACCAACGTTCCATTTTGTTATAAAAATCCTCTAGATAAGGATTTTCTAAAACATCTTCGAATTGAGGTTCCCATCGATAATGTTTGGCCAATAATTTAGTTAGTGTTGTCTTTCCGGCACCAATATTTCCTGCAATGGCTACATGCATAGTTGATTAATTTTTTCGGGGTGTTAGGTCAAAACTGTAAATCGTACTTTGTCGGTAAATATAAAGGATTTCATTAGTAACATGAAACTGTTTTATAGGAATTTCAGGAAGATCTATTTTTTCTAATTCTTCTGTCTTAGTGCTATAATAGTATAAACCGTCTTCTTTTTGAAGGATTAAATCATCTTTAATGATCCTTATATTTTGATATTCATCATTTTTTATTTGACTTAATAAACTTCCATAAATGTTATATTGAGTTAAGTTTTGATCAGTAAGTACCCAGCAATAATTAAAGGTGCTTTGTAAAGCTTTTGGAAGTTCATTCAAAGGTTGTGTAGTAACTAATGTCTTTTCAGAAACTGTATTGAAAATATCTAGTTGTTGTGTGTTGTTATCAAAGATCCAAACGCTATTATCATTGGCGGGAGTCATTAGGGAAAMATTTTTAAACTCAGCTATCGCATTAAAGTTTACACGATCAATTTCAGATAAGTACTTGTCTACCGTTACCAATGTGTTTGAAGTCTCATAAAATAAGGCAATTTTCAGAGGGTTAAGAATAGATACTTGGGTAAGCTCACCTAATATAAAATCACCGAATTGCCATTCTTGGTTATTCCATTTTTTATAAAAAATATTTTCTTTAAGATAATACACAGCACCAAAAGAATCCACACCTAAAAACCTATCCGCTTCTAAGGAGATTGAATCATTTAGAACAATGTTTCGTTGTGCATAGTTAATCTGTACTGAGACTACTACAATAAAAAACAGAATAAATTTCTTCATCAATTAGCAAAGTACAAAAATAAGACCAGTTTTAGCAAACTAACTTATATCCAAAACCTCGTACATTGATAATCTGAATAGAATCGTCTTGTTTTAATTTTTTTCTAAGTTTCGTAATAAATACATCCATACTTCTACCATTAAAGAAATCATCATCACCCCATAATTTCTTTAAAATCATAGAACGATCCAATACCTGATTTTTGTTTTTGATCAAATGGAAAAGTAAATGTGCTTCTCTATGAGTTAGTTGATGAGATTCATTTTCGAAGGTGAGTATTTGTTTCGGAAAATCAAAAGTATACTTTCCTACACTGAGTGCTTCTGAATTTTGTTGTGTTCTGGTTCTATGCAAAAGATTATTAATCCGAACAATCAACTCTTCCATGCTAAAAGGTTTTTTTAGATAATCATTACCGCCAATCGTAAATCCTTCTACCACATCTTGTGTTTGCGATTTAGCAGTAAGGAATATAATTGGAATCGTATCATCTTCCAATCTGATTTCTTTTGCTAAAGTAAATCCATCTTTTTTGGGCATCATGACATCTAATACCAATAATTTAGGAGAAACAGAAGAATATAAAGTATAAGCTTCCTCTCCATTTTTTGCCAAGTGGACTTTAAAATTTCTAGTTTCTAGACTTTCTTTTATAATCTGACCCAAAGAAGGCTCATCTTCTGCCAGAACGATTTCAACAATTTTATCCATTGGGTAGTGTTATTTTAAAATTAGTATGACCTTGATCCAGCAGCAATACTATGGTTCCATGGTGTTTTTCAACAATAGTTTTGGTATAAAATAGACCAATACCAAATCCTTTTACATCATGTTTATTTCCTTTAGGAACTCGATAAAACTTGTCGAAGATTCTATCTTTTTGGGACTTGGTTAATGACGTACCATTATCTTTTATCTCAAGAATGATATTGGGATTGGTATTTCGCAGAGAAACATCAATTTGATCACCTCCATATTTAATAGCGTTGTCAATAATATTGTTGATGGCATTTTCAAAATGAAACGGATCTACTTTTTTCCAAATATTATTATGAGTACTCTCGAAACTTAGTTTCTTTTCGCTAGTATTGGCTTGATACCTGCTGATAATCGTTTGTGTTAAATCTACCAGATTTATCTCTTCCAGATTTAGCTCTAGTTCATCACTATTCAATGTTGCAGTTTCTAATATTTTCTCCACCATAGTATTCAACTTTCCTAATTGGTCAGAAGACATTTCTACGTATTTTTTAGTTTTTTGAGGATCATTTTCTTTATTAAAACTCTTAATACCTTCCAGAGCTGCACTTATAGTGGCAATAGGAGTTTTAAACTCATGTGTGATATTACTAATCAGATCATTTTTGAGTTCGGCAAGCTGTTTTTGATGATTGATGATTCGTAAAAGATATAACAAACATCCAATAACTGCACCTACCAAAAGAAAAGACAATAGTATCCCAATCAGGTTTTTCTTTAAAATAGGAAGTGTGGTATTCGTAAAAGACAATTCTAAAGAACTTCCTCTCGGTAAATAAGAGGATTTAGTTTTGGTTTTTAAATCGGATTGTTTAATAATATCAGGATTAAAAATATAAGAAGTTCCTCGTTTATCCTGAAATGTAATTCCATAACTGATATCTAATTTTTTACGTTGTAATTGATCAGCAATAATCGTATCTAAAGTTTTCAGATCTAACGAATCTTCACTAATCGAAATGATGATTTTGGATGTCAGTTGTTGTAAGGCTTTTTGTCTTGATTTAATATTTCCTGGAAAGTTTAGTGTATCTGTATATTCTAAAATTTCTAAAGTATCAGGGCAAGGACTGTTTTTACAAGGATCGATACGATCCATACTATCCACAGAAATTCCTCGGTAAATTTTAATATTACTATGATCTAAACCTTCAGAAAAGGTATAACTCTTAAAATCAACTGTGCCCGAATCAATTTCTTTAAGGAAACTTTTAAAACTATTTTGCTTAAGGAAAGAATTGATATTAGAGGAATCCGAAGAAAATCCAATCGTATTTTTCTCTGCTAAATCAGTATAATATTGACCTACAGCATTGTCTAAGCTTATCTGTACTTCATTGATCAATTGTTGTTTACCAGCTATGTAGTTTTTAAAATTCCAGTAAACCTGAATACCCAATGTTACCAGGATCACAAAGACAATAAAGTATAAGATGTTTTTATAACTATTCTTTTGCATACCCCAAAAATAGGATTCTTAAATGAGATAAAATGAATCGGTTAACACTCGTTAACACTGGTTAACGGTTTAGTTTGCATTAGGTTTCCATCTTTGTGATGTACAAATCAAAGAAAACTAAAATTCAAATGAAAAAACTAACCTTACTTTTATTTACAGTTCTTACTACAATCTCAATAAACGCGCAGTCTACATATTATAGAAATCATAAAGGAGACGTGTTAACTGAAAAGGAATTAGAAGAAGTAGAACAAAAAATGGTGGAAAAAGCTCAGAAAATTAATGAAAAAGCTGTAGTAGAAATTGAAATCAATAATACCAGCGTTAGCAAAGATTCTATCATTCATGATTTTGGATTTCATGTAAATCTTACTGGAACAAGCATGACAAAGAGCAGGCTACATTCATTAAAGAATAAGAAATTACCATATGCATCTTTAGTAGGATTGTCAGGAGACAGATTATATACTACTGAATTAGAAGGGAAACCTACATTAGTAAACTTCTGGTTTACAAAATGCAAACCGTGTATTGATGAAATGCCAGAATTAAACAAATTGAAAAAGGAATACGGCGATCGTATCAATTTTGTAGCGATCACTTATGAATCTAAAGAAAAAGTTGAAGCATTTTTACAAAAGCGTGACTTCAATTTTATTCAGGTTGTAGATGCGCAATCGTATGTAGATACTTTAGAAATCCAGGCTTTTCCAAAGAATATACTTTTGGATAAAAATGGAGCTATTAGTTATATCGAAAATGGTATTCCATATATCAGAGATGAAAATGGAGGAATGAAAATTGGTGAAGCCACAGAATTGAAAAATAAATTAGAAACCCTTTTAAAATAAATAGACATGATAAGACTCATCATCATTGTAACTTTATCTGTAATCGGAAGTATTACCGCCCAGGATTTTCAGGGAATAGCAACCTACAGTACAGATAGAAAGTTAGAGGTTAAATTAGATAGTACCCAAATGAATTCTGAAATGCAGAAGCAAATTCATGAAATGATGCGTAAGCAGTTTCAGAAAGAATATACACTGCGATTTAATAAATCAGCATCTGTATATAAAGAAGAAGAAAGTTTAGGAGCACCACAACCAGCTTCTGGAATACAGGTAATGGTTGCTGGATCAGGTGCTTCTGATATTTTGTATAAAAACACAAAAGAAGAAAAATTTGTTGCCCAACGTGATATGCTTGGTAAAATGTTCTTAGTAAAAGATACCTTAACTCATTATAAGTGGAAGTTATCTAACGAAACCAAGAAAATTGGAAACTACAACTGCTATAAAGCAACAATGACTAGAACTCAGGAAATTACTAGACAAGTAAAAGTAAATGGAGAAGAAGAAAAATCCGAACCAGAAACTAAGGAAATCGAAGTAGTAGTTTGGTATACTCCAGAAATCCCAGTAAATAATGGTCCTTCTAATTATTGGGGATTACCAGGATTAATTATGGAAGTGAATGATGGTGATTTACGAATTTTATGCAATAAAATAGTACTAAATCCCAATAAAAAGATTGAAATTGAAGCTCCTACAAAGGGTAAAGAAGTGACGGAAACTAAATTTGAAGAAATCATGCGTAAAAAAATGAAAGAAATGCAAGACAGAATGCCACGTCGTAGTGATGGTAATAGTATAGAAATTAGAATAGGAGGATAATCATTAATAAGTAACATCAATCAAAACAATCAAAAAATGAACAGGATATTTTTTCTAATAAGTATAGTATTTACTTGTGGTATACAAGCTCAGGTAACTACCATCCCTTTTGAAGAGGACGGACTGGTTTTTATAAAAGTACAGGTAAATGAGCATGACGAATATTTGGATTTTGTGTTTGATACTGGAGCTTCAACAGGAGTTTTAGATAGCACTGTTGCCGAGTCATTAAATATAAAATCCAATTATTCTCAGAATGCGCAAGGAGCTAATGGATCCCAAACCTACCATATTGCGACTAATCAAAGCATAAAAGTAGGAGGTGTAAAGCTTTCGAATGCAAATCTTGTTTTGGTAGATTTACAAAAGCTTTCTCAGCGATCTGGTAGAAAGATTCAGGGAATTATAGGGTATGATGTTTTAAAAAAATATCAAACAAGTTTCAATTTTCAGGAAAAAACTATAACGCTATATGAGAACGATAATCCAATTTCAGGATTAGATGCATACACTAAAATTCCTATGAAGTTTGATAGAACTCCAATACCGCAAATGGAACTTACTTTTACCTTAAGAGATGGAAGTACCCAAAAAGGAAATTTCTTATTCGATAGTGGTGCTAACATGAGTTTATTGTTCAATACACCGTATGCTCTAAAGCATGATCTTAAAAACCGTACAGGTAAAACCATTAAGGGAAAAGCAAGAGGGTTAAACAAATCTACTACTTATACCAAAGGAACAGTCGAAAAAATATCTCTGTATGATTTTGAGTTTACCGATATCCCTATTGATATTTCTGAGGGAAAAGAAGGTGTTTCAGCTTCCTCTCGATATACTGGAATCTTAGGAGCTAAAATCATCAACCGATTTGATATGGTATTGGATTATAAAAACGAACTGTTTTACCTAAAACCGAATACAAAGTTTACCGAACCTTTTGAGTTTCCCACAAGTGGAATTGGTTTAGAAAAAGTTGAAGATAAAATTCTAGTAAGTTATGTGGTAGAAGAGAGTGAAGCGTATCAAAAAGGAATCAGAGAAGGTGATGAGTTGATTAAAATTGATGGATATGATGGTAAAGAATTAAATGAATGGGAAAAACATCTAAAACAAGATCAAAAAGAAACTACCATTCAGGTAAAAAACACAAAAGGAAAAGTGCTTCAAGTAGTTATTTTATTGAAGCGAATGATCTAGAGTGTTAGCGGTTGTTTTTTTAGGATATAATTAACTTTTATCGATTAAACCGTATGGATATAGGATAGTCTTATCATTTTAAAACTGCCTATTATGAAAACAATCTGTACACTGGTTATTATTCTGATAACCTCATTAACGACCGCACAAGACTTTCAAGGAAAAGCCTATTATTTCAGTAAAACTGGAATGGATATGGATTTTGGAAGACGCCAGCTTTCTGAAGATCAGAAAAAAGCAATTGCCGAACGAATGAAATCTGCTTTAGAAAAAACATTTATACTCACTTTTAATAAAAGTATGGCTACTTATAAAGAAGAAGCACAGCTAGAAGCTACTGGCGGAGGTGGAAGATGGGGAGCAATGTTATCAGGTTTTACCTCTAATAATTATTATAAAGATGTAAAAGAAGGTGAGTATTATGACCAAAGAGAGTTTTATGGTAAAAATTTCCTGATCAAAGATACCCTACCAACCTATCAATGGACTATGGTAAATGAGACAAAAAAGATCGGAAACTATACTTGTTTCAAGGCTGTCACTACAAAGAAAGTGAGTGAGGTAATGGACTGGAGAGCGATGAGAAGAAAGGCAAGAGAACTAAGAAATCAAAGAGAAAATGGAGCTGATGATCAAGTGAACGCAAGTGACGAATCAGAATTACCGGCAATACCGGATGAAATCGAAGTGGTAGCATGGTATACTCCAGAAATACCAGTAAGTCAAGGTCCAGGATCCTATTGGGGATTGCCAGGTTTAATTCTAGAAATTCAGGAAGGAAGAACTACATTATTATGCAATAAAATAGTGCTTAACGCAAAGGAAAAAGAAGAAATAAAAGCACCAACAAAAGGAAAAGAAGTTTCACAAGCAGCGTTCGATGAGATCACTAAAAAGAAAGTGGAAGAAATGATCGAACAATTTAGTACGCAACGACGTGGAAGAGGAGGCTTTGGTGGAGGAAGGAGAAACTAAATTCTTTAAAAATTAATCAAAAAACATGAAACAAAAGATACTGTTTGCCATCTTTTTGGTAGGGATGACTATGTCTGCTCAGAAAGTACAAATCACAGGATTTGTAAAAGATTCTTTAGGTAATCCTTTAGAAATGGCTAATGTAATTGCCTATAAAAAATCAGACAATGCTATGACAGCATATGGGATTACCAATAGTAAAGGAAAATATAGTTTATCTGTACCCGCAAATCAAACATACTTATTAAAAGTTAGTTTTATTGGACTTTCTGCAAAAGATAAAACTATTACCACTACTGAAGAAGATGTAAAAGTGGATTTTCAAATGACTTCTGATGAAAATAGTTTGGATGAGGTAGAAATTGTATATGAAATTCCAGTGGTGGTCAAAGGTGATACGCTTGTGTATAATACTGATTCCTTTACCAATGGAAATGAAAAAAAATTAGGAGATGTACTCGATAAACTTCCCGGAATAGAAGTCAATGATGATGGTGAAATAGAAGTAGAAGGTAAAACAGTATCTAAAGTAATGGTAGAAGGAAAAGATTTCTTTGATGGAGATTCTAAACTAGCGACTAAAAACATACCTGCGGACGCCTTGGATAAGGTAGAAGTATTACGAAATTATGAAGATGTTGGGCAATTGCGTGGATTGCGAAATAATCAGGATCAAGTTGCAATTAATATCAAGCTCAAAGAAGGAAAGAAGAATTTTTGGTTTGGAGATATTACCGCTGGCGCTGGTGTAGGGGAAACCGAACGTTATTTGATTAAACCTAAGTTGTTTTATTACAGTCCTAATTACAGTATTAACATCCTTACAGATTTTAATGATATTGGAGAAGTTCCTTTTACAAGAAGAGATTACTTTAATTTTACTGGAGGATTTAGAAACCTCGGAAGAGGTGGTACTTCCTTTAATATTACCAGTGATGATCTGGCGTTTGCAGTATTACAAAATGATAGAGCTAATGAAATTAACACCAAATTTGGAGCTGCTAACTTTAGCATGTCCGCAAACAAAAGTTTAGATATTAGTGGATACGGGATTGTGAGTAACACTAAAACCGACCTCATTACCAATACTAGAAGAACATATATCGATGATACACCAGATCCTACCGATAATACGATCGAGGAAACTTCGGATGTAGCACAACAGAGAAGTACCTTAGGACTTTTAAAACTAAGTGCTAGTTATAAACCTAATAACAACTTTAGATTGGATTATGATGTGTTCGGAAAATTATCAGATCAAGAAGAAGATGATACGTTCATTTCCGAAAGAGATAATATTTCTGAAGATATCAACGAGCGTTTGGAAAATACACCTTTTTCGGTACAGCAAAATATGAACGCATATTACACACTCAATGCTAAAAATATTTTTTCTTTTGAAGCGCAACACTTGTTTCAGGAAGAAGATCCTTTTTATAATGCCATACGATCTGAAATACCTTTTAGAGGTGTTTTTACCTCGATCAATGATCCTTTAGATCCAACTTCAGATACTTTTGACCCGCTGGAAGAAGCAGATAGATATAATATCAATCAGCAAAAAACAGTACAAACCAATAAACTAGATGCCAAACTGGATTATTATTATGTTTTGAATAAAAAGAGCAACTTAAACTTTACGTTAGGTTCTACTTTAAGTACTCAAAATTTTGATGCTGAGATTTTTCAAATCTTAGATAACGGGGATCAGAATACATTTGATTCTGAAGAGTTTTCCAATGATGTGAGGTATGATTTTAGGGATATTTTTGCTAGTGTTCATTATAAGTTTATCACTGGGATTTTTACCTTTAATCCAGGAGTGAGTCTTCATAATTATAATCTTAGAGACGAACAATTAGGTACGACCATTGACCAAAATGAATGGCTAGTATTACCCGATTTTTTCGCCTTGGTACAGTTTAAGAAAAGTGAAAGTTTACGTTTTAATTATTCTATTACTGCTAATTATACAGACATCAATAATCTAGCAGAAGGCTATGTGTTTAATAATTACAACTCTCTTTCACAAGGAAATAGGAATTTGGAAAATGCCTTGTATGATAACTATTCCTTGAATTACTTTAGTTTTAATATGTTCAACTACACCAATATTTTTGCACGTTTAAGCTATAGCAATCGACGAAATCCGATTAAAAATACAAGTGTGATTACTGGAATTAATAGAGTAAACACACCAATCAACTCTAATCTTGCTGATCAGATTCTAACTGCTAACGGTAATTTTACCAGAACTTTTGGTAAGATCAAAGGAAATCTTAGTGCTGTATTAAGTTGGTCTAGTTTTAATAACATTGTAAATACATTGCCTAGTGAGAGTATCAGTCTCACACAAACCTATCAGACAGAATGGTCTACCAACTTTAGAAAAGGACCTAATTTTGATTTGGGATATAGCATCACAGTGAATGATTATGACAATAATGGAGCTGAAAGTACTTTCTACACAAGTAGACCATTTGCTAGATTGGATTGGACTTTTGCTAAAGGATTTTTACTCAAATCGTCCTATAGCTATTATAATTATAGCGATACACAAACTACCTTAAATGAATATAGCTTTTGGGATGCAGAATTATTTTACCAAAGACCCAATAGTAAATGGGAATATAAATTCTGGGTAACAAATATTCTAAATACTGAAAGTATCAATCGCGATAGTTTCAACGAACTATTTAATAGTACTTCTAGCTATGTAGTACAACCTCGATACTGGTTACTTAGCGTGAAATACAATCTATAATCAAAATTATTTCAATTCCCGTATATGTAATACTAAAGGTCAGTATTTAGTATTACATATACATATATCATCATCAAAAAACACACAAGTTATGAACTTACAAATATGCACATTTGTTCTTTTTTTAGGAATTTTATCATTTAGTTTTGCCCAAAACACTGCTTCTATGAGCGTTAATCAAGGATTTGAAAATAGAGACCTACAAGGACTAATTGGTTTTGAAAATCTTTTTTTTGAGAAACTTATTTTCGAAGGAAAAGCTATTAAAGGGAAATCATATAGTATTGAAATTATTGAGTATATCAATGGAAAAGAAAGCTCTAGAAAAATACTTTTTGATGGAAAAGAATCTGATTATTTCAACATAAGATCAGAAAAAGAGACATTGAATTTCTTTGCGAAGTTAGACGAAGGAAAACTCAAAGTCCAAATGCATGCTAATGGATTTAGGAGTAAAAAAATGTATTATGATTTGGAGGGTAATGCTGATATCTATGCCTTAAAGGATTTTTTAGCAAGCAATGAAACGATAACTATCGATTTACAAAAGAAACATCCTGTATTTGCAATTGTTACTCCGACAGTACATAAAGATGGTTCTAATTCATATTGTGAAGTAGCACAGTCTAACATCGCCACAGACCAATTAGGAAAGCATTTTAAAATCCCTCATTATTTTATTGTGAATATACAGTTTGTGTAGAATGTTTGACTATGTAATAGTAATCAAACTAATAGTTTGTAGAACTTTTAACGGGATTGTATATACGAGAAGACATCTTAAAATGACCTAAGCTTGAAAAGTCTCCCTTTGAAGGGAGATTTAGAGGGATGTTTTTGAGAAATACCTATTCCAAGCTTCCCTCAAGGGAAGTAGTCTTATAATAAAATAAAACTGAAGTAATTTACCCTAGTGTTTTCTATACCCTAACACAAGAAAATGTATTGAGATCTTTTGAATCAAAGGAAATTTACGTTTCTTTAAGTTGTATTTGTATAAGGATATTTATTACCAAAAAAATAAGGTGTAAAATGTTCACATGGTAGTAACAAATAGTATAAGAAATGAAATATAAATTATCATTCATTATTTTCTTATCATTTGTAATTTCTTGTAAGAAGCATTCCAAGGAATTAAAAACAGAGAAAATAGTTGTAATTGATTCAATGAAGGTTAGCAAACAACTTGAAAGAATGGTTAAGATTGATCAGGAAATTCAATTTGCTCACAAACCCAACGAATCTGAAAGAGTTAAAGATAGTCTCTATAGAGAAAAAGATAGAATCTTCAAATCAAATACTGATACTATCAAAAGGCTATATGAATCATATGGTTTTTTAGGGATTGATAAGGTTGGTAAACAAGGTTCATATAACTTTTGGTTATTGGTTCAGCATGCTGATCATGATATTAACTTTCAAGAAAAAGTTTTAGAAAGTATGATTAAAGAAGTAGATAGGAATAACGCTGATGCTTCAAATTATGCTTATCTCATGGATAGAGTTTTGAAAAATAAAGGAAAGAAACAACTATATGGAACACAGGTAAAATATATTGAAGATTTTTGGATAATTCCCGAACCTCTTCAAGATAGTGTTAATGTGAATAAACGAAGAAATGAAGTAGGGCTTTCTTCTATTGAAGACTACTTAAATGAAATGATGGAAATACATTATCAAATGAATAAAGCCATTTATGAACAAAATGGATTGAAAGGCCCAAGGAAATATGAAATTAAGAATTAAAAATAGTCACTAATAATATTATTAGTGACATTTTGATTAGAAAACATACTATTAAAGAGACTTTACAAATGATTGTACATAAGATTTGATAAAAATGTTGTACAATCATATTTTTTTAAATCCTAAAAACACAAATCAAACATATCTCAAAAACCATCAACAACATGAAAAAAGCTCGCAGTATGTATCCAAATGTATTTTGGATAGCTATTTTGTTTATTACCTCATTTTTTTCCTCTTGTACCAATAACAATACTAAATCTGAAACTTCAATAGCAGAGATTCAAGTGTCTTTTACTTCTGAACAGTATGAGGAAGCATTAGATGGAAGGTTAATTGTTCTAATTTCCGAAAAAATAGATAAAGAATCTAGATTTCAGCTTAGAGATGATTCCAAAACCTGCCAAGCTTTTGGGATGGACGTCAATGACTGGAAACCTGAAGAGGCTTTACAATTCGATACGGAAGCATTTGGATATCCAGTTCGTAACTTTAAAGAATTACCATCAGGAGAATTTTTTATACAAGTTTTATTTCACAAATACGAAACCTTTAACCGATCAGATGGGCGAGTAGTTAAATTGCCGATGGATAGAGGAGAAGGACAACAATGGAACAAAGCACCAGGTAATCTATTCTCTACTCCTCAAAAAATTACGATTACAGATGGTCAATTTCCTGCTGTTAATATACAATTAGATCAAAAAATACCTCCAATTACAGAACCCGAAGATTCAAAGTATGTAAAGCATATAAAAATCAAAAGTAAGTTGTTGAGTGATTTTTGGGGAAGAGATATGTATCTCGGAGCACATGTATTATTGCCTGAAGGTTGGGAATCACATCCAGATGTGAAATATCCACTTGCAATTATGCATGGTCATTTTCCGAGTGATTTTGGAGGATTTCAAACAACTCCACCAGATCCTAATTTGAAACCAGAGTATAGTGAGCGTTTTGATGTCGATGGATACAATATCATGGTGCAACAAGAAGCGTATGATTTTTATAAAACATGGACAGGTCCTGATTTTCCAAGAGTTATTGCTATTAAAATTCAACACCCAACTCCATATTATGACGATTCATATGCCGTAAATAGCGAAGCACAAGGACCTTACGGAGATGCGATTACCTACGAACTTATTCCACATATTGAAAAACAATTTAGAGGAATAGGAGAAGGTTGGTCACGATTTGTATACGGAGGAAGTACTGGTGGATGGGAAGCGCTAGCCGTTCAGGTAAAATATCCTAAAGAATATGGAATGTGTTTTGCCGCTTGCCCAGATCCAATTGATTTTAGAGCGTATTGTTTGGTAAATATTTATGAGGATAAGAATGCATACTACCAAGAAGGTACTTTCAAAAAAACATTAGTGCCTGGTCACCGTGATTATTTGGGGAATGTAGATGCGAGCTTAAGAGATATGAATTATAGAGAATTGGTTTTGGGTACCAAAGGTCGATCAGGACAACAATGGGATATTTGGGAAGCTACATATTCACCAATAAATGATGAAGGATATCCTAAGAGAATCTGGGATCGCCTCACTGGTGAAATTGATTCAGAAGTAGCTGCTTACTGGAAAGAAAACTATGATCTTGCTTATATTTTGAAACGAGATTGGGCAAAGCACGGTAAAGATTGGGAACATAAAATTCATTTGTATTGCGGTGATATGGATAATTATTATCTCAATAATGCTGTATATCTAGCTGAAGATATCTTATCAGAAACAACAGCTCCTTATTATAATGGTGTTGTAGATTATGGTGATAGAGCAGAACACTGTTGGAACGGCGATCATGAAAATGGGAATCATATTAGTCGACTTAGATATCACCGTATGTTTATCAAAAAGTATGTTGATAAAGTTGATAAAGTTGCACCAAAAGACGCTGATTTAAAAAGTTGGAGGTATTAATTTCTCGTTCAATAATATGTTTATTATCAATCTTACTTATACAACTGAACTTGAAAAAGTCGACAGATTTCTGAATGATCATATTGAATTTCTAAATGAACAATATGCGTTGGGGCATTTCTTAGCCTCTGGAAGAAAAGTTCCAAGAACTGGAGGTATAATTTTGTCAAATGCGAAATCAAAATCTGAGTTAGAAAATATTATAGAAAAAGACCCTTTCTATGAAAATGAACTAGCTAATTATGAACTGATAGAATTTGTACCCAGCAAGACTTGCGATGAATTGAAGTTTTTGATGAAATAGAGAATATAAAGATACCGTGAAAAATGTCGAGATTAGGTAAAGCAAGATTACTAAGTTTTTACAAATACCGATTAAATAGTTAAGTAAGTTACAATTAACTTGTTATTAACTTGTTGTTGAAGATCATCCATATACATTTGAGTGTATAACTTTTAAAAGTATTTTTAAATGATTTCAAAAGCAACTTCACTACTTTCATTTGTGTTTTTTTTATTTATTACAAATTTTGCAAATAGTCAAGAGGCTACAGAAGTTCATAAGGATTCCTTGGATCGGATGGTGAAAAAATATTATGTATTGAACATTAAAATTTTTCAGGCCAATTCAACTCCAAAAGATATTGATGATGTATTTGAACTTTTTACTGAGGATTTTACATATGTGCACCCAAAATATGGAGGAACATATACTCGCGAAAAACTTTATAATGGATACATTAGGAATCAAAAAAATGGAGGATATGATGGAACTGTTACCGATATAGAAGTGGTTAATAAAATCATTGGACTCAATGCTGTCGTTACTCAGAAAAGATTTATTGAAAATAAAAATGGAACAGTTAAAAGGGGAAAGCCCGAAATGACGCTCTTTGAATTTAAAAATGGAAAAATATCTCGAATCTTTGAATACTGGTAATGTCAAGGAATTATATGTAATAACGTCTCATTAACTTCACGGAAAACAGGGTAGAACGGATAACACTAAACTCATAATTTAGCGGTTAAAAATGAACGACCAGATTATAGACCAAATAAAAGCAGACCTTTTAAAATCATTTGAGTTTTATGCTAATCCAGCATATACCGGTTATGATCCACTACGACCAGTAGCAAAAATTATTTTTTCTGCTCAAGGAGAAATTACATCACCTCCAGATTTAGAATTTATGGGATACGGTGGTGGTTCTGAAGGAGAAGCTTTTGATGCTTGCGGAGGATTTAATTTAGAACCGTTTTTTCCATTAGATGCTGATGGGGAATATTTCGAGAATGATGATGAAGAATTTATTGGAGAATGTCTTCAAAATGCTGGTGAAGCGGTATTAGAAAGTTTGCAATCTGTTGCTACAAGCGAAGCATTTTTGAATATCCCGAAAGAAGGTCCCATCGTATTTGTATTAAACATTGTGGATCAAAAAAGTAAAGTGATTTGTAGAATCCATCCTGATGGAGAAGTAGAATTACCACCTAAAAAGAACTAATATGCTATGATAGAATGTTTATGTACTTAGAATAGGAATTCAACCATAATGAATTGTGATTTTGAGATGGTGTGTTTTTCTTTATTGTAGCAGAAAAGAGAAGAACAAGTAACATTCCGTTACAATTCAACTAGTCAATACGATACTTCAACAAAAACGATTGCCTAGAGAGATCGATTAAATTGATATTGCACCAATATTAATTTAATACATAGACAAATGAAGCTTCTAGGAAAAATAACATTCGTATCTCTTTTATTAGTATTTCTTATAATTTCAAACGGACAGTTTTCTATATTTTTTGCCATTTGGATTTCAACAGCGATGCTTCTTTTTGCTGTTAGAAGATTAAAGAGGTGGCAAGGTTTTCTATTTGCTATTTTAGCTATAGGAATAAGTTATTACGTAGGTTTTGATGTAGTGCCATTTTTACCTTTTAGTGTGTCAATTGTTATCGCTATAATTTTTAGCATTTTTACATCTTTACCCTATTTAATAGATTCATTTTTTTCAAAAAACAGGAACTCTTTTTTAAGTACACTTATCTTCCCTACATCTGTTGTTCTTATAGAATATGCATATCATCAATTTAATGCATATGGTACTTGGGGGCATTTTGCATATACGCAGCAATCACAGCATATTCTGTTACAATCAGTTTCTATTTTTGGATTGGGGTATATTACATTTTTGATTTCTTGGTTTGCATCAGTTTGTAATTGGGTGTATGAGCAAAGAAATCAAAGGCAAAATATGAAAAAAGGGATTCTTATATACAGTTTAGTTTTAGGAGTAACACTTGTGTATGGAGGGTATCGCACTCAATTCCAGAAAACAAATTCCGAAACTATTCATATTGCCTCTATTTCTGCATTAGATAGCCTTAAAGTTAGGGTAGATATTAAAGGGTTGAATAACAAAGAAACTGAGAATGAGGTTAAAATAGAAACTAGAAAAAATACATCAAAATTAAATCAAAACCTATTTGATAGAAGTATTGCCGAAGCAAAAGCCGGTGCAAAAGTAGTTTTCTGGGCTGAAGGGAATAGTGTTATATTAAAAGAAGATGAAAACGAATTGTATGAATACGCTAGTCAAGTAGCTTCTGATCAGAAGATATACTTAGGTTTAGGTGTTGCAGTGATAGACCCCACAAATAGTAAGTTTCTAGAAAATAAGTTTGTTTTATTTGATCAAACCGGTAAAAAAGTAATGGATTATTGGAAAGGGATTTCTGTTCCTGGTCAGGAAACGGAAATTAGTAATAATAAAAACACCGGAATTCAGAAAGTCATAACTGATTATGGAACTATTGCAGGAGTTATATGTTTTGATTTAGATTTTCCTAATTATTTAAAGGGAGCTGAAGGAGCTGATATGTTATTGGCACCAAGTAATGATTGGAAAGAGATTGATCCTATTCATACAGATATGGCAAAATTTAGAGCAATTGAACAAGGTTTTAATTTTATTCGTCAAACAAGCTTTGGTTTATCTATAGGTACAGATTATACTGGAAAGGTGATTAGTGAAATGGATCATTTTAAGGATACCAATAAAGTTATGATCACAGAATTACCTACAAAAGGAGTAAAAACGATATACGCTGTAATTGGAGATGCTTTTATTGCATTTTGTGCACTCCTACTTGTTTCGGTTATTCTAATAATTAGAAAAAAAAGAATCTAAGAAGAACTCATAGTTGAGTCAAGTTGCCAGTGATTAACCGTTTGCAGTTAATCATTTGCTGTAATTAGAAATAAAAATCAATCTCATTTTAGATATTTAACAGTGTTGGAAAAAAACAAGATAGAGAAAGGGATTAAGTTTAACAATATATTAAAAACAACAAGTTTACTTTACTTTATAATTTATTTATATTTGCAATTAACAATAAAAATTATCTCCATGATTATAAATTTCTAAATCAATAATTATTTATTGGTATTAAAAAAATAAATATACTTCTTTGTCCTTTCATATATTTACAAAATGTTTGGAATAAAAATTAATAATTACAGGTCATTCTCTAATCAGTATTTTGATTTTTCAAGAGTAAACATCTTAATTGGAGAAAATAGTTCTGGTAAAAGTAGTCTAATTAAGTTTCTCCTATTTTTGAAAAGAAGTGCCAAATTTACTTCATCAAGTTTCAAATTTACTTATGAACTTGGCAAGTTCGATGATTTTGTTTATGGTCATAATAATGATTTATGCATTTCGTTCGATTTTCTGTTTGGTAAGGAATATATAGAGTTCTTTAATAAGCATTTATCAGACAAGGAAGAGTTTAATCAAATTTGTAAAGAAACACTTTCTTTAAAAGGAGAAGATGCTAAGATTAAATTGACATTCACTTTTGATAAAAATGTTTTGAGCTCGAATGATGTTTTAATCAGAATCGAAAATAAATATTTTGGTTCTGTAGAGTTAAATAGAAATAATAGTAAAAAAGAAAATATAATTGAAGGGGAGCAATGTGATATAAAATTTTATTCGAAGCATTCTGATAAAGAATTTATATTGGAAGATGTTAACTATGAACAACGTGGTTTCTTTTCTCTTACCAATGGTATAGATGTCAAATCTAAGATAGAGAAAATTGAAGGAATGAATATGTCAATCTTTTATCACATGGCATTTATGTTAATTTCTCAAAACTATGCGGAAGATTTATTAAAAATGATGTCTTATGTTAATCCAATTTCATCAACTCCTGAAAGGTCATATGATGAGAATGAAAGACAAGGGGTGTTATATAAAGTAAAAGATATAAGTGATGTTGTTAATATTTTGTCGGATGAATCTTTAGAAACAATTGTTCGAGAAACTCTTCTCTCCGATTTAAATAAAGCATTGAGGTTCTATGGAATTTTGCACGAAGTAAAAGTAACAAACAGTTCTTTTGGACCAAAAGAACTTAAAGTAAAAGTCAATAAGGGAGGTATTTGGTCAAACATCAAAGATGTTGGCTATGGGAGTTCGTTACAGATTCCTATTATTTTTCAAGCTTTGGTTGCGAATATCTCTGGAGGTGAAATAATCATAATTGAACAACCAGAAGTTCATATCCATCCGCTTCTTCAATCTAAATTTATCGAAACACTAGTTAAAATAGGAGATAAAAATACTTATTTGATAGAAACACATAGTTCGGATTTAATTAGGAAGTTACAGGTTTTAGTCAAAAACAAAGAGTATAAATTGAATCCAGAGGCAGTAAATATTTATTATTTTAAAAAAACAAAAAGTATATCGGAGATAACAAAACATCAGATAAATGATTATGGAAAGCTAATACCGAAATTCCCATCAGGCTTTTATGACTCTTCTGTGAATCTGGTTAAAGAACTCTTTTAATGGTTGTTTTAGCCCATCCTGATATTTGGATAGAATTTTTTAAGAATAAGGGAAAATTAATTCCTAGTACAGGTTATAAAATGATTTTGAGAATTCTAAATAATTCTCAAAATTTATTTGCATATAACTATGAGTGGAATGATTATTATGAATCCGAGTTGTTAGAAGCAGAAGACGATACAGCTGATTTTATTGATATTTTTAATAACCTTTTAGTTCAATTAAACTATCAAGATAGACTATTTCATGAAAACTACGGTTCTATTAAAAATTTTAATGATCTAGAGCTTTGCTTTTCTAACAGTTCGAATCTCCAATTTTTATTGATAAATAATGAAGTTAACTATCTAAATAGTCCTGCAGAAAARTGCTCTTTAATTTTAAGTAAAATTGAAAAGCCTAATTCACATTGGATATATTTTTCTATTTTAGAAAGTGATTCATCACACCAGCTTAGTGTTGATTATAGAGATTTTCGCTCTAATCAGGAGATTCAAGAATTTATCCATAATTTGTTAAATTTAAAAAACCCAAAATCAAAAAGAATCTATATTCAAAGTGATTATTTAAATTTTGGGAGTTTATTCGAGAGGGTAAAAGGAAAAAGAATAACTTATTGTAGTTCAGAGTATCAGGGCATAGATAAAAAAAATTCACCAACTCTACAGGCAGAGAAATTGTCAATTTCGACTTATTTTGGAAATAACGCAAGCTATATTGTTAGTGGAAATAAAAGTTATTTACATCCAAGAGCTGTTTTTTATAATAATCTTGTATTGAATATGAATCATGATTTCCCTCAGATAGTTCTTGGTAATGAAAATTGGCACCTAACTTTCCATTACTGTATTGAAGCATATTCAGAAAAATTAAGAATAATTAAAAACTACAGAGCTATATAATATAAATCAGGTTTTACCGGTAGGTGATACATAACGTAATAGTAATTAATAAATAGTACGATTTTTGTGTTTTTTGGTGATTGTTAAAGCTTATATATATATATTAATCGTACCCAAACTTCTTTGAAAATATAAAACCTAAAAAATCATTCCTTCAAAGAATAATCACTAAGCTATATAATAGGTGAATTTCTTATACTTTTTGACGATGAATATAAATAATAAGTAAAACCTTTTACTCATAATTATTCCTAAGATGATTCCTTTTTTATAAATTACATTTCCGAATGTGAGCGAATGGTAATCAACGAATTCAAACCTACATCAGAGTTATTAAAAAAGTATATTAAGTCTTTTTACTTTATGAAATCTCGTGAGAATAAAAAGACTGAGTTTGTCTATTATCCTCATTTTATTGAAACCATAAATATTTTCTGTAATGCTACTGTTCGTATTAGTGATCATTCATTTAATGTTTGTTATAAAGAAAACAAAATTGATGTTATTTTAACAGCTACTAAAACAAAGTTTAGAACCGCTATCGTAAAAAATGAATACGATATTATTGGAATACAATTTTTGCCTTTAGCAATTCATAATTTTATAGATACTAGAATTTTACAAGCTATCGAAATAGGACTTTTTGAAATAAACAATATACCGGATCTAAAGAGAGTAAGTCTTATCCAAAACATGGAAGAAAGATTGATAGCTCTAGAATTGTTTTTTGAAAATGTGTATCAGAATGCTGAATTAGATACATTGGCAACAGCAATTGAATTAATACAAAATTCAAAGGGAAACATTAGAATGCAAGAGCTGGAAAAGGAGGTTGACTTAAGTAGAAGAACAATATTAAGGCAATTTAAAAAATATCTGTATTGCTCTTTCGAGGATTTCAAAAACATCGTTAGGTTTCGATTGGCGATAGAAAATTTTTCTAACAAAAGCGAAAATACATCAGGTATTATTGGTGATATAGCGTACTATGATCAATCAGATTTTATCAATCATTTTAAATCACTTTCTGGAGAATCTCCAAAAAAGTTATTCAAGCAAATTGCCAACAACCCTAAATCTGCAAAATATTTCTGGAAATTAAAATAGGTGTCTCAATTCTCCAATCATAAATATTCTTTCTAGTGTAGTTTTACAAAAAATCAAAATCATGAATACTTCATCATCAATCAAATCAAATTGTAAAATCATCTATTTCATCGTTGTCTTGTTGCTTGTTTACTTTCCCTGCAATAGTCAAAACGAAGAGACCTACTTGTCTAAAATCGAAAGCGGATTAATCCCAACAGTCCAAATAGAAAACGATCCGGTTTATCATCAATTAAAAGATAGAATGAAACATTATGGAGCGGTTGGTTTTTCATTAACTACTATAAAAGACTTTAAAATAGAAGCTACAAAAGGATATGGGTTTTGTCAAAAAGAGAATGCAAAGTCAGTTATAGAAAACTCTGTTTTTAGAGTTGGTTCTATCAGTAAATCTATTACTGCTATGGTTATTCTTAAACTTCAGGATAACGGTGTACTTGATTTAGATACGGATATTAAAACCTATTTAAAAACATGGAAATTACCTAAAAGCAAATACATCAAAAAAACTCCTGTAACCCTTAGAACATTGTTAACACATAGATCTGGTTTAAAAAAGCAACAGCGAGTAAAACTAGAAGATCATGGGTTTATCAAAGGAGATAAAATATATACGCTTAATGAAGTTTTAGATGGCAAATCAGCTTTGCAACCCATCACTTTTACATCAAAACCAGGAGAAACATTTAAGTATTCTAATCAAGGATACAATTTGATACAAAAGGTCATAGAGGATGCAACCGGAAAATTATTTCAAGATGTTGCTAAAGAATTAGTTTTAGAGCCTTTTGAGATGAACAATAGTACCTTCGAAACGGTATATCCTGATGAAAACAACACAGCATTTTGTTATGCCTATAAAGACGAGAAAGTTCATAAAGGTTTATATAGAAATATCGCTCAAAAATGTGGTGGAGGTTTGTTTTCTACCTCTCAGGATTTGGCTAAGTTTTCAATAAAAGTAGCAAAAATAGTTAATGGAGAAGATGATTTTTTAAGCCCAGAATTAGCGAAACAGATATTTTCAGAAAATGATTATGGTTTAGGATTTGACTTGATAAAAAAGGATAGTTTATTTCTTTTCTCACATTCAGGAAGAGTTCCTGGTTTTTATAGTTTTATGGCAATGGATCCTAAGTTAGGAAACGGATTTGTTATGCTGGTAAATTCGGATGGAGTTGATGATCTGTTTTGGGAAATGTTACGTTCAGTTGCGAATGCATATGAGTATCCTCTTTGGAAACCTAAGGTGATTACTAAAATTGATATCGATCTAGACGATTATAAAAATTACTTAGGAGATTATAAAGCAGATGATGACGACTCTATGATAAAACTAGTGGTAAAGAATAATCAATTGTATTATCAGGAATCTGATGATGAGGATGTATATGAATTTCCATTAGTACCCATTTCGAAAAATGTGTTCATCGATGGTATAGATGGGAATAAAATTGAGTTCAAAACAGATGGAGATACCGTTTTAGGAGCTATGTATGATGATAAGTATAGCTATGCTAAAATTGATAAGTAGATTGATCTTTTATACGAATAACATTATCAATTATTGTGTAACGATATCTAGATACAACCTTTAATATGGTGATAATCGAGTTCAAGCGAGAGGCTTTCGAACGCTGCAGGAAAAACTATTGAAGAAGGATGTTTTATGGTAAATTATATTGATAATGTGGATTAAACATACGTGATTTATAGTAAGAATAAAATGAAAAAATAAGTTTATTCATACTATTTCTTGCTTTTATCAACTACAAAGAACAAGGAAACTAAAGGTTGGAGTGTATATGATAATTTCTACTAATAGCATTGGAATATTCGCCATAATGGAATGCTATTGTTAGATTTTTTAAATTAAATTATTCCCTGTTTTATTGACTGTAATGATATGTTAATCTCAAATGAAATTAGAAAATGTTTTGGTTTTCTAGTATCTTTAGAGTAAAAAGTAATTGAATGCTTAGACATATCGTAATACTATTTTTAATAGTAATATGTAGCTCTTGTAATAAAGGGAATCAAAAGGAAGAAGCTACAAAACCTAAGGGATGGGAGGTCATATATATCAATGATGATCAAGGTAAACCTTTGTTTGGGGATATAGAAAATCTTAAAAAAGCAGTTCGTCAAGGTTGTGTAATTCGAGTAGGTTGGGGGATACATAACGAATATAAAAGAGACCGCTTGAGAAGAATTTTTAAGGTTGAACATACCGCAGAAGCAGAGTTTCTCACCATTAGTGAAGGTCATGTATTCGCACAATTAGACAGAATAATGGGACAAGCACCTTCTAGAGAACGTCCTAAAATTAATCTCGTGAAAACACATTATTGGCATTCAGTATTAGGAACTACTGGAGAAATGACACAGGTATATCAAGACTATAATGATGTAGACAAGAGCGATGAATTTATTGATGATGTGAAAATGACTTGGTATGTTAATGTCGCTGATTGCGACTATAATCATTCTGATAATAAACCGTTGTATTAAAACTAAAGCCCAATGACAAGATCAATTTTTTATATAGTATGTGTTTTAATGTTTTTTTCATGTAATCAAACAACAAAAGATACGTCTAATACTACCGAAAAAATAGTAGAAGAACGTATGGAAATTACCACAAAACAAGGTTTAATTACAAAGAAAAGTACACAGAGTTTCGATGATACGTATACAAAATTGGTAGAAATCATCGAAAATAATCCAAATCTCAAAATTATAGCGCAACTAGATCACCAGGCAAATGCCGCATCTGTAGGTTTAACCTTAAATCCTACTAAAATTATCATGTTTGGAAACCCTAAATTAGGAACACCATTGATGCAAAGTGTACAATCTACTGGATTAGATCTTCCGCAAAAAATATTAGTTACTCAAGACGATGCAGGAATCGTTCAGATATCTTATAACGATCCAAAGTATCTTCAACAACGCCATGGAATACAAGGTAAAGATGAAGTGTTTACCAAAATCAGTGGCGCTCTTGATAAAATAACATCTGCAGCAGCTGGACTATAAGCTAGTTCTGAAGCTTTACTTTGATAGGACCTCCACTGGAAACATAGCTTCCTCCCACTTCATCTATGTTGATATTTAATTCTTCGCTGGTGCTTATTTTATTGATATCAACTCTCAATTGGTCGTAGGTGCTCACTCCTTTAATGTTTACATCAATTTCATCTGATGTATCTAATTTTACAGTAATAGTTCCATCTTCATTGATTGGTACTAATCCATAGTTTGAGGTTAGGGGCGATTCATTGGCATATGCCTTCGGGATAATAGTGAGATCTTTAATAACAATGATGCATAACGCAATGGCAATAATTGTAAGAATTGTTTTTGTATAAGTATCGGTTTTCATAATGATATGTTTTAGTAGAAATTATCAAAAACTACACCGCGATGTAGCTTTTTAAATTTACAATATCATTTTTCATTACTATACTATTCTCTAAGCAATTTTTTATCCAAAGATTCTGTTTGCTCTTTAAAGTACCAACCTTCCTTTCCGGTAGATAATTTTTGTAAGTCAATTTCTAGTAACGGATTTACATGGTAATTAATATTTTTTAAGGAATAATGTAAATACGTAGTGTCATCATTAATAGAAGGATTGACCAATGGAAGATTGAATCTATCAATTCGCATTTCAGTTATGATATCTGTATACTTATTTTCAATAGCTATACGCTTACGTTTCGGATATAAATTACCATCAATATCATTAGGCATTTGCACGTTATCGGCAAGCGATAAACCGAGTCTATCTATTTCTAATGAATCTATTTTTAAGAAATCTGCGTTTTGCGAGGTAGCACTTCCGCTTACGGAATCTTTTTGTTTTATATATTCTAAAAGTGATACTTGAAAATAGTATTGATATCTCTTCTTGTTTCCTGATGTTTCGACAATATGTTCTACAGCTTTTCTCTTTTTTATGGTATCATCTTCACAACGAATAAGAAGCTTCTTATTAAGTTGAGTGTCACTTAGAATAGAAATAGTAACAGGTTCCAGAGGCATGAAGTTTATCTGATCTACTCCTTTTCGAATCAGTTTTTTTAAAATATTAGATCCTCGCCAAGGTGATTTTTTGAAAATTGACGAAGCAAATAACCCAATAGATATAAATGGCATCGCAATGGTACCCAATAATGAAGTTGCTACAAATGGTACTTTTAGTAATATAAATTTCAAGTATTTATTGCTTAATAAAACTTCTTTTATGCGGGTAACAGAAGGGTTAAAAAGATTGTTTTCCAATTCTTTAGCATATTCACCTTTTTTGTTAAAAAAATCAATCTTTTCAATATTGCCGATTAATTGTTCTTCAAAATTTGTAAAACCATCATTAGCTATAAAAGGACTATTTGGTCTAAACCCTCCTTTACTTTCTTTTAAAGATAGTAAAGTGCTTAAACGAGCAAATTCGAAGGCGTACTTTCTTGCTTTTGGAGAAGCAAAACCTCCAAAAGCTTCTATTTCACTTCCTGGTAATTCAATAGTATTTAGTGTTTTATTTATAGGAAGAATAGCGGCTCGATAAGCATTCTCATTTTTACCATCTGTATTTAGTGCGAAGTCGGCAATAACTTTAAAAACAGTTTGCGCAAATGCATTTTGATCTTCTTTTTCAGTAAGTTTTAAGTTTTTATATACAGTAGAAATATCAAGAGATTCGGATTTTTTGATGGTATCATCAATTAAATTTTTGAGTGCCTTTAAATCATCTAACTTTAAATTTATGCAAGCTTGGTGATTTCCATTTGTATGTTTACAGTTTTTCTCAATTTCTGCAAGAAAATATACCATAGGATCACGAGTCCCTAAAGATATAATTCCACTTTTAAGATTTTTAGTAATCTTATTAAAAGCTGTTGCAATGATGTCTACAGTTAGATTGTGGCTCATGTCTGTATTGGCATCTAAATAATTGAAAATAGTCTTTCGAAGCTCAAAATTTTCTTGAATGTCAATTATTTTATGTTCTTCTTTAATACTTCCTTGATTGGTGAGTACTCCTAGTATACTTGAAACATTTCCCAAAAGTTTCCCTAATTCTTTTTTAAAAGAAACTTCGTTTCCAGATTTTGTAACTGGTGAAAACGCTGATATTTTAAAAGAATGATATTGTTCTTTTCGTACAATAGGATCCACGAATAATATTAACCGTTCCTCATTATCTGTTGCACGACCAAAATCTTGAAAAGTACCTATTTTAAAAGCTTCTCTTATCGGCTCGTTATTAAAAGTACCACCATCGATATATGGAAAATTAAAGGATTCATAATCTAAAGTATTATCACTTTCTTCCGCGAAATAGCTGTTTTTTTTGAAAGTTTTGTTACTCTTTTTTTGATGATCTGTAATCTCCTGTTGAATTTTTCTAAAAGATGACGGCCAATCACTATTTTTTATTGTATTCCCAAATTCTGCTTTATATCTTTTTAAGATTACAGGTTCGAAGGCAATAGGAAATGCTCCACATCCAAGAGCAGAGGCAGAAATAGTAGCCCACGCACTACGGTTTTTCATATCGAAGTGAGTGGGCTGGTTTGGTTTTGGGTTACTGCAAAATTTTAGCCAACGGGAATCGGTTTTCTTACCATCGGTTTCCGTTGCTGTTTCGTCAAATACAAAATCGATAACTCTAAGTTCAGAATGATTTTCTGACCCTACTGATTTTAAAAAGTTTTGCTGCAATCGATCTTTATCTAAATCACCATTGGTGTTATTTTTAGAAAAATCAATTTCTATAGGTAGTAGATTGGTTAGTGAACAGGCAAAAATAACTCGTTTAGGATCTAATAATTGTCTTCGAGAAATGTTTACTCCTTCTGAAGCCATTAGGTAACTTTTTGTAAGATCTTCTAGTAATTTTCTATCCAGTAAAGAAAAAGATTCATTAGGTTCTATACCTTTTTTAGAACGATTTTTATTGTTGTACAGTTTTACTGAATCAACCTCTTCAACCCATAATTTGTACTGTATTTTTTGGGCTAATTGAAGTGCTTTTAAAGTTTCAAATTTATTTTTATGTTTTTCAGCTTTAGAAGGATCATTAGAAAAATAATCCTTAATGATTTCATCCAGCAAATCTTGTTCTGTAAGTTGATTATTAACTAATGGAATCATCGCATGATAATCAATAAGGCATTTGAGCATGATAGTTAAAGCAATGGCACCTGCACTAGCTCCACTCATTCCATCAACAATTACCTGTTCATATTCTTTGTTATCATTATCTTTTCCATAAAGCACTAGCAATTTTAGAGCTTCTGTTAATGCCGCTCCAGAAAAAGAGCCTAACGAAACTCCTCCTCCCATTGCCAAACAGACACGAAGTGTTTTTCCCATGATTTCTATTTGTTAATTGTTATACAAACGTTTTCACTTCATTACCTATTTGGTAAAGAAGGTCTTATTAGGGGAATACGTAACAAAAAAGGTTTAGCTAATCTCGATTCATATATCTGGATTTGCCCATTTTTTGCTGTGCTTGAGGAGCTGTTGGGGTAGTAGGTATATTTGCCGAAGGCATTGTTACTTCAGGAGTTTCTTCGCTAGAAGAAGTACTATTATCTGAATCATCAGTAGGATTTGGTACTTCGGGATTTGGAGTAGTTGGATTTGATGTTTCTGGAATAACTGGATCTTCAGGTCTTCTGGAAGCCTCTGCAGGCGAGATACCAAATAATGTTCCGGCAGCAGCTTTTAATCTTTCTGTAAATTCTTGTGATGCAAAACCAGAAATAATAGCCAAACTCATAAAAGATACCATTCCTCTAAACGATATATATTCATTGTCGTAAGTTGGATTTGCAGTAGAAGAAATAATTAAGTGAGATATAAAAAATATTAATAGCCCAGATATTGCAGCTGTTAATGGTCTAATCAAATAAGGGATGAATAAATTCTCAGGAAAGCTTTTTTCTTCTCTGTAAAATTCGAAAATTCCTCTAAGATTTGCTAGTACTCCTCCTAGCATGCCAGCTAAAAACATAACTACTAACATATCTAGAAAATTTACATGTTCTACATCTTTCTCTATTTCTTCAAATTCTTTTTGCTTTAGGTTACTATCTTGAATTCCTGGAGTAATAGAAGGGTTTTTAGGTGCAATAGCTATAATGGTTGAAGCAATTGAGCTATCCACTTTCGTAGAATCTGATGCTATCTCAGCATTCGATATGAGGGATTTATCAATAGCTGAAGAATCTTGATTGCTTTCATTTACTTTTTTGGAACTTTCTTTGATTAAATTTTGTTTCGCTTCTTCGGTAAAAAAGTCTTTGTCATACACTAAAACATAGAAATAACTGTATAAAAGAAGTACAGAGGTGATGGCTAAAACAGCATTATATATAATTGTTACAGTTGGTTTCATGAGTAATAAATATGATTCATTATGTGTTAGTGTACATTACTTCTTTGCCTGACTAAAATTCCATTTAATTCCTGGTTTTAAGATGACATCTTCATCACCGGTTATTGCGTTTGTTTCTTTTTTTAGAGACATAAAAAGGGTAATGCTTGGGATTAGATAGGCTTCTGCATACCCACCAAAGTCAATACTTTCTGTCATACTATCGTGATATATTTCTGCAGAAAGAATTAATTTTTGGCCATATTTTCTTAACGCAATACCACTTATAAAACCATCATTATTCATAGTTTGTGGTGTTTGGTCATATCGATACATAATCATTGCGTTCATACTCATACCACTTTTTCCAAGATCATATTGTCCCACAAGCCATGCCTGATGTCGATAGGTTACGATACTATCGGTTTTAAAAGAATTATCTCTTGCTCTACCAGCTATAGCATAACCTAAAGCTAATGAGCCTCCTGCTTTTTCCATGTATCGTGTCTTGGCATTGAGATACGCCTGTTTTAGTGCTGGATTATCTACAACAGTACCCTGATCATCAGAATTCATAGGGCCTGGATCAGTATTTGAAAGCAAAGCATTATCAATATCTTGTCCTAATTGTTGATCGAATATTAAATCCTTACTGTCAAAGAGAGTAGCTCGTATTCCTCCAGAAAATAATAAATCATCTGGAAAATCCATAGAGTTAATAGTAGCAATAGATAATTGTAGATTGGCAAGAAATCTTTTTCCATAACTATTTCTATATTCTTTTACACTTTTTAATCTTCCACCGAAAGTGAAATAAGGATTAAAATCAAATGCCAATCCAGGACTTACCTCGTTCCCACTAAGAAAATTACTGGCTAATTGTGTAATTATTTCTTGAGGAGTACTTGCTCTCATGATTGTAGTAGGATTAGCATCTAATACAGCAAAGGCAGGACTTTCTGGAACGTTATAATCCAATTTAAAGGCGTAAGCATCTTGATTGTCACCAGGTGATTCAGTATCCTGAGAATATCCAATAAGTACAAAAAAACTTACGAGTATCGAATAACTTATTCTGTATCTTTCCATAAGTCAGATGTTGAAAAGTTATCAGTAATAAGATGTTTGAAAATAACATGATTTCCAAACTTGAGTTGTTTTCCATCCGAACATTTAGGAACAAGGCGAGAAGATTGCTTTGTCCATCGGTTTTTTCCATCTTGCATAACCGTAATGCTAAATTCTCCTCGTAATACATTAGTAATAGATGAACAAGCATTGATGGACCATGCGAGAGAATCATTTTCTATTTCCTCCGGTTTTTCTAAGAGTATAAATTCATCTACACCGTCATCTCCAGTAATGACATTAAATTTTTCTTTCTTTTCCCATTTCCCGTTTTGAAGTTCCCACAGGACAAATATCGATCCGGACCTGATTCCATTATTAGCGGTGACTCTAACTTTTAGAGAACCACCAGCTGGATCAATTAAACAATAATTTGATTTCGACATGATGGGTTAGGTTTTAAGTTGTTGATATTTTTTAATTTATCAAAATTTACAAAGGTTGAAATGCTATATAGTTCTTTGGTTCAGAACTTAATTTCTAGTATAACTATTGAATAAAGCTACCTTTGTAAATATTACTTTAAAAATACATTAAAACCTTGATATCGGTCGTAGGTAAATACCTTTTTTTGGTGCAATGCCAATTTTTATAGTAAAGTTCAGTTAGAAGTCAAACTAATGACTATTTCTACCAGTCGGTAATCTGAGAGTTAACTTCTGATGTCTTTATTTCTACAAATACTGTATCTATAGTTTTATAACTATGAATACCATCTTTGCTATTAGCTATTCTTCTTTTGTTTCTTCTGATTTCCTTTTTTATTTTTCTCCATTCTCTATTAGCATTCTTCAACTCTTTCTTTTTTGCTTTTTTATTTTTTTTGTGTTCAGAGTTGTCCGAATATTCAGTAATAATAGTAGTGTTCTCTATAGTAGTTCCTTGTCCAATAAGATTTTGACCAGACCAGATCAAAACGATCATTAATAATATTCTCAGTTTCATAATAGTTGGGTTTTTAATTGCTTGATTTACAGTTGCTAAATTAATTTATATTATGATTCAAAACTAGAGGGAAAATGTCCCTTTTTGATCAGGATTTATCCCCTAACATAAAAAAGAACCCTTTTATATATGTGTATAAATAAAAAAGGATGTCAACGTATTGACACCCTTTTTTTATTGTAATTCATTGATTTTTTACCAACCTGATAGTTGTGATTCAGTATTTGCTGATGGAATCAGAACAAAAACTGTATCAACTACTTTAGAAACAAAGATTTCTTTTAGGTCTTTTGTTCTTTTTTTTGTTGATGAAATTTGTTTTTTAATATCAGCCCATTCTTCATCCGAATAAGGTGTAGATGAAACATAAGACGAAGCTGATTTAGATTCTTCAGAAGTTTTGATAATTAATCTATCTGCAGAAACAGAATCATCTTCGTTATACGATCCTTCTTCAATTTTAATATCAACCTCTTTAATAGATTTTGTATTGTTTTTGTAATCCTGTCCAAAAGAAAAACCAAAAACACAAAGCATTATAAAAGTAATAGCAATTTTTATTTTCATTTTAATACTTTTTGAAAAATTGATTATCAAATTTAAATATATAGCTATTTGATAACCTATTTTTTGATGATTTAGTATTCGTAGGTCTTCTTATAGTATCCGAAACAGACCGTTAAAAGTCAATAAACCTGAGTCGAAAGCTATAAAGCATTGGAGGCTATAAAGTTACGTGAAATTTATGGTATTAGTTATATTTTGAAAGCTTTTTTCACCTGATCCACATAATCGAGTTTTTCCCAAGTAAATAGTTCAACTTCTTTTTCTACTTTTCCGGAATAAGGACTTTCAAAAACTTTAGTAACTAATTTAGATTCTTTACCCATATGCCCATAGGCTGCAGTTTCTTTATAAATCGGATTACGTAATTTAAGACGTTCTTCAATTGCTGCAGGTCTCATATCGAAAATATTAGCCACTTTTTCAGCAATTTCTCCATCGGTAATACCTAAAGTGCTTGTTCCGTATGTGTCAACAAAGATAGATGTTGGCTCCACTACACCAATAGCATAGGATACCTGAACCAAAACTTCACTTGCTACACCTGCAGCAACAAGATTTTTAGCAATGTGTCTTGAAGCGTATGCTGCAGAACGATCCACTTTACTTGGATCTTTTCCAGAAAATGCACCACCACCGTGAGCTCCTTTTCCACCGTAAGTGTCTACAATAATTTTACGACCTGTTAAACCAGTATCTCCATGTGGTCCGCCAATCACAAATTTTCCAGTAGGGTTGATGTGATATGTTATCTGATCATTAAATAAATCTTGTACATATTTAGGGAGTTGAGCAATAACTCTAGGAATTAGGATTGATACAATATCATTTTTGATCTTAGCTAGCATAACATCATCATCAATGTCAAAATCATCGTGTTGAGTAGATACTACGATAGCTACAATTCTTTGTGGTACGTTATCATCACTATATTCTATGGTAACTTGACTTTTAGAATCTGGTCTTAAATATGGGATTTCTGTACCTTCTCTTCTTAACTTAGCAAGTTCTATTAAGATCTTATGAGAAATATCTAAAGCCAGAGGCATGTAATTTTCGGTTTCTTTAGTAGCATAACCAAACATCATTCCTTGATCACCAGCTCCTTGTTCTTCTTTAGTTTCTCTATCAACACCTTGGTTAATATCTTGTGATTGTTCGTGTATTAAAGAAATAACTCCACAAGAATCACCACTAAATTGATAGGCTCCTTTTGTATATCCAATTTCATTAATTACTTCTCTCGCTATTTGCTGTACATCAAGATAGGTTTTTGATTTAACTTCACCTGCAAGAACAACTTGTCCAGTAGTTACTAACGTTTCACAAGCTACCTTAGAGTCTTTGTCAAAAGCCAAAAAATTATCTAATAAAGCATCACTAATCTGGTCTGCTACTTTATCCGGATGTCCTTCAGATACACTTTCTGAAGTAAATAAATATGCCATTATTCGTTGTTTTTATAGAATAAACTATAATAAATAAGAAGGATTGCAGTTAAAAGAAGCTTTCGATGGTAAATGGTAGTATATCGAACTGCTTTAGCATTTATTTACCGATATTGATTCTATAATAAAACAATGTCAGCTCTTTAGGGTTGCAATCAGTCAAATTTATCCCTTATTTTATTAATGCGGCAAAGGTAAAAAAAATGATAACATAGGAAAGTATTTAACGTATCATTAATTTATTTATAATAAAAAACTTTTTTAAGTTGATTTTTTGAACTAAAAATAATTTTTAAAGCAAATTGTTTTTAGTTTAAAAATAATTACTAGCTTTGTTTCGAAGTTTCTTATACATGTTAGTAAGTTATTAAGAAAGGTGGAGGGAATAGACCCTATGAAACCTTAGCAACCCTTTAGTCATAAAGAAGGTGCTAAATTCTATTCGTCATATGACGAAAAAGATAACTCAATACAATTACCATTCAAGTAATTGTTGTTTCCTTTCTTTTTAATTTTCTATGCAGCACACTTTCGATGTGTCTGATGTATTTGAATTTTATGAATTATTTAAAATTTAAAAATAGAAAATTATGAGTGCACAAAAATTTGCAACAGAAGCTTTACACGCAGGACATGATGTTACCGCTAATGGAGGGACAAGAGCCGTTCCTATTTACCAAACAACATCTTACGTTTTTAATGATGCAGATCATGCTGCTAATTTGTTTAATCTATCAGAGCCTGGTTTTATTTATACAAGGTTAAATAATCCTACGAATGATATTTTAGAACAACGCTTAGCAGCTTTAGAAGGAGGAATTGCAGCCGTTGTAACTGCTTCCGGAACTGCAGCCATCAATACTACTTTACTAACCCTTCTAAAATCGGGGGATCATATAGTAGCCTCAAGTAGTTTGTATGGAGGAACCTATAATTTGTTAAATGTAACCTTACCAAGATTTGGTATTACAACTACCTTTGTAGATCCTTCGGACGCTGAAAATTTTAAAAATGCCGTTCAAGAAAATACAAGAGTATTCTTTGTAGAGTCATTAGGTAATCCTAAACTGGATGTTTTAGATCTTAAAGCTATCTCAAAAGAAGCAAAGGCTTATAAAGTTCCTTTAATTGTAGATAATACAGTAGCTACACCAGCTTTATTAAACCCAATTGAACATGGGGCAAATATTGTAATTCATTCTTTGACAAAATATATTAGTGGAAATGGAACTTCGCTTGGTGGAGTAGTGATCGATGCTGGAACTTTTGATTGGTCAAGTGGTAAATTCCCTGAGTTTACAGAACCTTCTGCAGGATATCATGGATTAGTATATCATGAAGCTTTGGGAGCTGCTGCATTTATAGCAAAAATTAGAATTGAAGGTTTACGAGATCATGGTGCTGCTTTAAGTCCTTTTAATGCTTTTCAAATTTTGCAAGGATTAGAAACACTGGAAATTAGAATTAAAAAACATAGTGAAAATGCTTTAGCCTTAGCAAAGTGGTTAGAAGAACAAGATGAAGTGACTTGGGTAAAGTATCCTGGATTAGAAAATGATACTTATCATGGACTTGCTAAAGAGTATCTTCCTAAAGGACAAAGTGGTATTATTACTTTTGGAGTAAAAGGAGGTTTTGATTCTGCCAAAACGGTAGCAAACGAAACTGAAATATTCTCACTATTAGCAAATATTGGAGATTCTAAATCGCTAATTATTCATCCGGCAAGCACCACACATCAACAATTAACTCCAGAACAACAGGAGTCTACAGGAGTTACTCAAGACCTAATTAGATTATCTGTTGGACTGGAAAATGTAGAAGATTTAAAAACGGATTTGAAGAATTCATTTGCAAAGGTAACTGAAACAGTAAAGTAATAACGATATATCAAGTAAGTTGCTAATCCTTATCTGTTCTATAAGAATAAGAGGATTAACAATACTCATGAAGTAATATAATTCTATGCTCCAAAAAGTTCAGATATCACATTTTAAGACTACTAATGGGGAAAAAGTAAATCAATTTCCTTTATTCTATGAAGTGTTTGGAAAATCATTACATAGTGCACCTATAGTTTTGGTAAATCACGCCTTAACAGGGAATTCTAATGTTTGTGGTATTAACGGTTGGTGGAATGGACTTATTGGATCTGGAAAGTGTATTGATATCGATAAGTATACGGTAATAGCATTCAATATTCCTGGTAATGGTTATGATGGAGAAGAAGATAATTTAATTAAGGAATACAAGATTTTTAATGCAAGGGATATTGCTAGAATTTTTGCTAAAGGATTACGGCAATTGGACATCGATAATTTGTATGCAGTGATTGGTGGATCTGTTGGAGGAGGAATAGCTTGGGAATTGGCAGCATTGGAACCAAAATTGATCAGACATTTAATTCCTGTTGCTACAGATTGGAAATCGACGGATTGGTTAAAAGCAAATTGTTTAGTGCAAGAGCAAATTTTAGAAAACTCAAAAAATCCTGTTTATGATGCTAGATTGCATGCTATGCTGATTTATAGATCACCAGAATCTTTTAAACAAAAATTTGATAGAAGTTTTAATGATGATAGAAACATGTATAACGTGGAGAGTTGGTTGTTGCATCATGGAGAAAAATTAAAAGAAAGGTTTACACTTTCTGCGTATAAACAATTGAATTATATCCTTGCTAATATTGATATTACTACGAATAGAGGTAGTTTTAAAGATGTCGTTTCAGTGATTGAATCTGATATTCATATCATAAGTGTGAATTCGGATGGATTTTTTACAGCAAGAGAAGATGAAGTAACTTTTGAAGAGTTGAAAAAGATAAAAAAGAATATTTCACATCATACAATAGATTCTGTTCATGGTCATGATGCGTTTTTAATAGAATTTGAGCAGTTGAGTAATTTATTATCAGATGTGTTTTAAAATTAATTAGAAAATGAAAATTCTAAAATTTGGTGGAAAATCTCTGGCAAATGGAAAAGGAATCCATACAGTGGTTGACATTATTGAAGATAAAGTAAGAAATGGAGAATCCTTAGCTGTTGTACTTTCAGCGAGAGGTAAATCCACGGATGAATTGGAATCCATATTAGAGAAAGCTGCGAATAACGAAAGTTATCAAGAGCAACTTTCAGCATTTAAAAAATATCAATTATCAGAGTATATTGATTTTAATGTAGATGCTGAGTTTAAAACTTTGGATAAACTGTTTGAAGGAGTTTCACTATTAGGAGATTATAGCAAAAGAATCAAAGACCAGGTATTATCACAGGGGGAAGTGATTTCTGCTAAACTACTAACGCATTTGCTTCAAGAAAGAGGAGTGAATGCTAATTTCACTGATAGTAGAACACTTATTAAAACGGATGCTACTTTTGGAGAAGCCCAACCTTTAGAACAGTTATCTAAAGAAAATGTTATCAATCATTTTAAGCAGTTTAATGGAAATACTGTAAACATAGTTACTGGGTTTATTGCCTCTAATACTAAGAATGAAACCACTACTTTGGGTAGAAATGGAAGTAATTATACAGCAGCACTTTTAGCTAATTATTTAGATGCAGATGAACTACAGAATTTCACGCATGTGAACGGTATTTACACAGCAAACCCAGATTTTGTTTCAGATGCTAGAAAAATTGAAAAATTGTCTTTTACCGAAGCAAATGAATTAGCTTATTTTGGAGCTAATATTTTGCATGCAAAAACGATCATTCCATTACTAGAAAAAAATATTCCATTACGTATTTTAAATACTTTTGATCATAATGATCATGGAACTTTGATTACTTCGGAATCCAGTAAAAATGGGATTAAATCTTTGTCTGTTTTAGAAGATGTGTCTTTAATTAATTTAGAAGGAAGAGGTCTTCTTGGAAAAGTTGGAGTAGATGCTAGAATATTTAAGGCGCTTGCTTATAAAAATATAAGTGTAAGCATTATTTCTCAAGGTTCTTCGGAAAGAGGAATAGGATTAGTAGTAGCTTCAGAAAAAGCAAAAGAGGCCAAAAAAGTATTAGAACAAGAGTTTGAAATAGATTTTCATACCAAAGATGTAAATACAATTACAGTAGAGGATGAAGTTTCAGTGATATCAATTATAGGTCAGGATTTAAGTACTTTTCATAGGCCTTATAACGCTTTGATTAAAAATCAGGTAATCCCCTTGCTTTTTAATAATACCGTTTCTGGAAATAATGTGAGTCTAGTTGTGTTTAAAAATCAACTTTACAAAGCTTTAAATGTTATCCATGGAGAAATATTTGGGGTAACCAAAAAAATCAATATTGCCATATTTGGTCATGGATTAGTGGGAGGAACACTAATAAATCAAATTTTAGAATCGACAGAAAAGATCAGAAAAAGAAAGAAAATCGATCTTAATATTTTTGCAGTTGCAAATTCCAGAAAGGTATTTTTGGATAAAAATGGAGCTGATACTAATTGGAAATCTCATATAGAGGAAGGAGTTGCTTATGATGTTCAAGATATTATTGCTTTTGCTAATGACCATCATCTAGAAAATTTAATCGCTATTGATAATACTGCAAGCAAAGAGTTTACTGATAACTACGTTACTTTGATAGAAAATGGTTTTGATATTGTCTCTTCTAATAAAATTGCAAATACGTTAAGCTTTGATTTTTATAAAGAACTTCGTGTCAAATTGGAACAATATCAGAAACAATATTTATACGAAACTAATGTTGGTGCTGGTTTGCMTTTGATTGATACCATAAAGCTGTTGCATTTATCCGGAGAAAATATTACAAGAATTAAAGGGGTTTTTTCAGGATCGTTAAGTTACTTATTCAATACCTTTTCTGCCGAAGATAGATTGTTTAGTGAGGTACTAAAAGAAGCTATGTATAAAGGCTTTACAGAACCAGATCCTAGAGAAGATTTATGTGGAAATGATGTAGGAAGAAAACTATTGATTCTGGCAAGAGAACTAGATCTAAGTAATGAGTTTATAGATATTAATATTGATAATTTGATTCCTGAAAGTTTGAGAGATGGAGATGTTCATGAGTTTTTGGAAAATTTAGAAGAATTAAACTCAATATATCAAAAGATAAAAGAACAACAACAACCCAACCATGTGTTAAGATATATAGGAGATTTGCATGGAGATTTATTTAAAGAGAAAGGGGTCTTGGATGTTAAGTTAGTATCGGTGCCAGAAAGTAGTGCGTTAGGACAAGTCAAAGGTTCCGACTCTATATTCGAAATTTATACAGAATCTTATGGAGATCAGCCTATCGTAATTCAAGGAGCAGGAGCTGGAGCAGCTGTAACTGCAAGAGGAGTTTTTGGTGATATTTTGAGATTAACAGAAAAAGGATAACCTTAGCAAACAAAGAAATTTAAAAGAATGAAGATACAGCTCAAAAGAATTGATAATGATTATCATTTCGAACTAAAGAACGAAAGAGGACATGTAACCTACATTGATAGCAAAGCTGAAGTTGGAGGTCATGATCTAGCGCCAAGCCCAATGGAATATGTATTAATGGGAGTAGCAGGATGTAGTGCTATTGATGTGATTTCTATATTGAAAAAACAACGACAAGAAATTACGGATTACAGAGCAGAAGTAGATGGAACGCGAGTAGCGATAGATGGAGCAAAACCATTTAAAGAAATTTCAGTAACTGTATTTTTAGAAGGTGAAATAGCGCCAGAAAAAGCAAAAAGAGCAGCGCAGTTATCATTCGAAAAATACTGCTCTGTTTCTAAAACACTAGAACCAACGGCCACAATTATTTATAAAGTAGTGGTTAATAATGAAGAAGTATGAGCTTAGAAAGCTATAATTTTGAAACGCAAGCCGTAAGAACACAGACTGAAAAAACTCAGTTCTTAGAACATTCGACACCAATGTATCTGACTTCAGGATTTGTTTTTGAAGATTCTGAAGAAATGAGAGCAGCCTTTGCAGAGGAAAAAGAACGAAATTTGTACAGCCGTTTTAGCAACCCTAATACCACAGAATTTGTAGATAAAATGTGTAAACTGGAAGGTGCAGAAGATGGCTATGCATTTGCAACTGGGATGGCTGCAGTTTTTTCTACGTTTGCAGCACTGTTGGATGCTGGAGATCATATAATTTCTGCAAGATCGGTATTTGGATCTACACATTCTTTATTTACTAAATATCTGCCTAAGTGGAATATAGAAACTAGTTATTTTAAAGTTGCCGAAGTTAATACGGTAGAAAGTCTGATCCAATCAAATACAAAGATTATCTATGCAGAATCTCCTACAAATCCAGGAGTGGACGTTTTAGATTTAGAAGCTTTAGGAGCTATTGCTAAAAAACACAATCTATTGTTGATAATTGATAATTGCTTTGCAACACCTTATTTACAAAATCCAATAAAGTTTGGAGCGGATTTAGTAATCCATTCTGCAACAAAATTGATTGATGGTCAAGGTAGAGTATTAGGAGGCGTAACCGTTGGTAAAAAGGAACTTATAAGAGAGATTTATCTTTTTTCTAGAAATACGGGTCCTGCACTATCTCCATTTAATGCTTGGGTATTATCTAAAAGTCTGGAAACGCTTTCAGTAAGAGCAGATCGTCATTGCGAAAATGCATTGAAGCTAGCAGAATTCTTGGAATCTCACCCAAAAGTAAATTGGGTAAAATATCCTTTTTTAAAAACTCATCCACAATATGAGGTTGCTAAAAAGCAAATGAAATTAGGAGGTAATATTGTTGCTTTCGAAGTAAAAAATGGTGTTGAAGGAGGGAAGACTTTTTTTGATAGTATCCAGATGTGTTCGTTATCTGCAAATTTGGGAGACACAAGAACCATTGTTACGCATCCCGCTTCTACTACGCATAGTAAATTAGCAACCGAAGATAAACTTGCTGTTGGAATAACAGACGGAATGGTGAGATGTTCTGTAGGTTTGGAACATATTGATGATATTATTGCTGATATAGAACAGGCATTGGAAGAGATATAAAACTAAAAAAGGGTTGGGATCATTTTCTAACCCTTTTTTAGTTACTTTTTCAAAAAAAAGATTTTGGTTTATTGTCTAGTCAATGTGTAATTAAGAGTTCCTGTTGTTGTAACTGATGCACCAGAAATTTCTAAAGATTCATTGATTTCTATTTTTAAACTCATTGTTTCTGAGTTTAGAGCAGTTATTTGAGCAGCTTGTTCAACTCCACTAGTAGTAGTGATTAGCATGTTTCCTTCAACTCTCCATTCTCCAGATCCTAAAAAGTCTGTAATAGGTTGTTCTTGAGTGGTCTCTTGGCCTACGAAGTTTTGAGTTATAACCGCTGTATAACCTCCGCTACTGGTATAAGTGTTAGGGTCTGTAGAATCGATAAAAGAGGTTTCCATCGTAAAATCTTTTCCAACTGTAGTGTAATCTACAGTTGTACTTTGACCTTGAGCTACTGTAGTGGTTTTTCCATTGTCTACAGTTAATGCAGTAAGATTCCAATCACCAGGAATTAAGGATTCGTCGATTTCAATAGAAACAGAATCATCATCATTACCACATGAAACAAAAGCTGTAGTTGAGACTAAAAATAAAAGTAGAATAAGTTTTTTCATAAAAAAATAATTAATTAATAAAATTGAAGATTGCAAAAACAAACTTTTCTAATCGTTTTGATTTCATTTTTAAATTAGAAAAATCAAGTTTTTTTTGAATATCTGGTAGTAAGTGTCAGAAACGGCAAATTTGTTACTATAAAATTTGTAATTTTTTTGAATAATTTAATTTGAACTCTTGATATCAGTGTTGTAATAGATTTTTTTTAGTTTAGATAATATTTAGACATTTTAAATTTTCACTAAGGAACTTTGTTAGAACTATGTTTACGATTGCTTCGTTATGAATAAAATAAAAGTTGTTTTTTTTCTGGTTTTTTTCATTCAATACTTTGTGGTTAGTAATGAGTGTGAAATAGACTTTGAGTTATCAACTGAGCCATCTCTTTTGAGCATGAAAAGCCCAAAAATTTCATTATCTAACTCTGTATTAGCTACTGGAAATTGGTATAAATTTTATGTAACTAAAACTGGAGTGCACAAAATCTCATATCAATTTTTGAAAGATCTAGGAATGGATGTTTCTAATATTGATCCCGCTGCTATCAAAATTTATGGAAATGGTGGAACTATGTTACCGCTATTGAATAAAGAAAATACTACTTTCGGTTTAAAAGAAAATGCAATTAAAGTAATTGAAGTTGAGGATGGAAGATTATCTAAAGACTCCTATATTTTATTTTACGGACAAAATACTAAAGAATATAATTCGGATAGTCAGACCCATATTAACCTCTATGATGATAAATCTTTCTACTTTATTACTGCAGATGGTGCAAAAGGTAAACGTATTTCTGAAACTAAAAATCCGATAAAGAAGTCAGATACACTTATTACTTCCTTTGTAGATCATCAGTTTCATGAGATCGATGAGTTCAATCTTGGTTTGATGGGAAGGAGATGGTTTGGTGATCAAATGAAAGAAAATGAAGAAAAAAACTTCTTCTTTCATTTTCCAAATATTGTGAATTCTTCTTTGGTGAAGTATGAACTGCTTACCGCTGCGCAATCTTCTAATCCCTCAAAGTTGGAAATCGAAATTAATAAAGAGCATTTTGGAAAAATCCGTCTTTCGCCTTATTCAAAAGCAATGATAGCGAGAGAAGGCAGATTGCAAAATACATTCAAAACACATTCAGATTCTATGCATTTTAAACTGAAATATGTGGTGGATAAAAAAGGAAAGGGAAAAGCATATTTGGATTATATCAAGATATCTGCACAAAGATTGCTAGTAGGATCTGATAAGCAATTAAAATTTTCGACTGCTACATCAGGTGATAAGAATAATTTTGCTAAGATAAGAGTAAAKAATGCACGGAAGGTTCATGAAGTTTGGGATATTACAAATCCTACTGAAATAAAAACTTACAAAAACGACTTATCTAAAAATAAGTTCGATTTTAATATTCAAACAAATCAAGATAGAAGATTTATAACGGTAACAGCTACTGATTTTTATGAGCCATTAAAACTAAGTCGATCCAAAGTAGAAAATCAGGATCTAAAAGGAACTATCTTTTTAGATACAGAAGGTAAATTCGAAGATATAGATTACCTTATTCTTACAAAAAAAGAAATGTTGAAAGCGGCTGAAAAATTGGCTGATTTTCATAGAGATCATAATGGTTTTAATGTAAAAGTGGTGCCGCTGTATAAAATTTACAATGAATTTAGCAGTGGTAAACAAGATATTGGAGCTATTAGAAATTTTATTAGATATGTCTATTCTAATGCTTCAGAGATAAGTAAGAGAGTTTCATATGTCTGCTTAATGGGAAATGCTACCATAGATTATAAAAACAAATTAGAAGAAAAAAATCCATTAGATGCCTATAAAAGAAATGATGTGCCAAGTTTTGTCAGTTATAATAGTTTTTCTAAAACAAGATCATATATTTCTGATGATTTCTTTGTGATGATGGATCCTGAAGAAGGAACTATGAAGTTACAAGATGATTTGGATATTGTGATTGGTAGAATGTTGGTAAAGGATCAGAAAGATGCAGATAAGGTGGTTAATAAATTTTTGCGTTACCATTCAAGAACTTCCTTAGGAGATTGGCGAAATAATATTTTGCTACTTTCTGATGATGTTGATAAAGGTTGGGAAAAAGGAATTCAGGAAAATATCGATAAGTTAGCTGATACCATAGCAGTACGTTATCCTTATCTGAATACTTCTAAGATCTATAGCGATACATATTTGCAGCATAGTTCGTTTAGTGGTCAAAAATATCCGAAAGTTACTAGAGATTTGGTAAGAAGAATGAATAATGGTATTGCGGTGCTGGACTATTTCGGACATGCAGAAGAAGAAGGTTTTGGAACAGAATTCTACTTTACTAAAAAAGAAGCCAAAGCGTTAAAAAATCGAGATAAACTCCCACTGTTTATTACTGTAACCTGTTTAGCAACTCGTTTTGATAATCCGAATACTATTTCTGTTGGAGAATATCTTTTTAGAAATCCTCATGGTGGAGCCATCGCATTGGTAGCGACCACACGAGAAATTTTTTTAAGTAGCGGTATCCGCATAAATAATAAAATTGTTGAGTCAATATTTTCAGAAAATGGAATAACTAGAAAACCAGCAGAAGCAGTTTTGAAATTGAAGAACAGTTTTAGGTTTCATGATAAAAGAAATGTTTTTTTTATTGGAGATCCTGCTATGACACTTTTAATGCCTTCATCAGGAGTTCATGTTACGCATATTAATGAGATACCGATTCAGAAGTTTAGAGATACTTTAAAAGTACTAGATGAGGTGAAAATATCAGGCAAATTGGTTGATGAGAAAGGAAAAACTTTGAAAGAATACAAAGGAGAGGTGCAGCTCACACTTTTTGATAAAGAAATCTATAGAACTACATTAGGAAATGATCATATTAAAGATGGAAAAGGGAATCTAATAAAAATGAATTACAAAAGTCAAGACGTGATTATCTCTCGAAGTAATGCTAGAGTTGAAAAAGGTAAGTTTGACGTGAGTTTTGTATTACCAAAGGATATGGATATTTCTTCTGGATATAGAAAAATAAGTTTGTACGCCAAAAATGACACAAATTCTAAAGATATGTTTGGTGTTCAAAATAAAATTTTAATAGGAGGAATAAACAGTAAAACTTCTAAAGATATCAAAGCTCCTGAGGTTGCTATATATTTCGATGGAAAGCGATCTAAAAACATAAATATTGTAAAGCCTGATTCTAAAATGAAGATAGTAATACGAGATGATAATGGTGTTAATCTAGCTAAAGGAATTGGTCATCAAATAAAATTAATAATAGATCGAAATGAGAAAAATCCAATTTTACTAAATGCTTTTTATAAGAATCAAAAGAGCTATAAAGAAGGCGTGATAGAATATTCATTAAAGGATATAAATACAGGATATCATAATTTAAAATTTAAAGTTTGGGATACCTTCAATAATGTTACAACCTTTAAAACCGATTTTTTTGTGGTAGATTCTAATGATTCAACAGGATTTAATTAATAATCTACTAAATCACTAGGGTTTTTATTAATAATATCATAATTCTTTCATTTCTAGTAATTTTTTAAAGTTTTTGAGACATAATAATAGAAATTTATATATACATTTGTTTAATAATCTACTATTCCGATAGGGTAATGGGTTTTGTAATCAAAAAAAATGATTGTAGATCAAATGATATTAGATAAAGTAGCTACGAAAAAAACCTCGTACGAAACTGACAAATCCTCAGAAAAACCTTTGCGTAGTATTGCGAAGGCTATCAGCTGGAGGATTGTTGGAACATTAGATACATTGATTGTTTCGTACTTTTTGACAGGGGAGATTGCATTAGCTACATCAATAGCATCGATTGATTTTATAACAAAAATGATTCTTTATTTCTTTCACGAAAGAATTTGGAATCGTATAAAATGGGGAAAATAACTGCTATTAGAGGAAAAGAAGAATTCGATATGAAATTTACTGAAAAAGATATAGAGAGGTTAAATAATACGTTAAAGGATAAAACTCCTTTAGAAATTGTTCAATGGGCAGTGTTGAATGCTAAAACACCAGTGGTTACCACTAATTTTAGGCCTTATGAGGCGGCAATTCTAAACGTATGTGCTCAAGCTTTATCGGATATTCCTGTAATTTGGTGTGATTCTGGTTATAATACACCTAATACATATAGACATGCAGAAGAAGTTATTAGTTTATTGAAATTAAACATCCAATTATATGTTCCTAAGCAAACTTCTGCTCATAGAGACGTAGTTATGGGAATCCCAGATATCGAAGATCCTAAACATAAGTTATTTACCGAGCAAGTAAAATTAGAACCTTTCAAAAGAGCGATGGCTGATTTTAAACCCGATATTTGGTTTACGAACTTAAGAAAAGGGCAGACAGCATTAAGAGACTCTTTGGATATTTTGAGTTTGAGCGGTGATGGAGTGCTTAAAGTGAGTCCATTTTATTATTATAGTGATGCAGAATTAGATGTGTATTTAGAACAACATAATTTACCAAACGAATTTAAATATTTTGATCCTACAAAAGTGTTAGGGAATAGAGAATGTGGATTGCATACAAGTTAAGTTGAGATGAGGATAGGATTAAAGAAATTGATTTAAAAAATACATTATATGGAAGTTATTGAACATATAAAAGAACAAGTTTTGGACAAGAAAGTGCTAGGAGTAAATCCATTAGAAAGCGAAGCTATATATATATTTAGAGAAGTAGTTGCGCAATTCGAAAAACCAGTACTGTTATTTTCTGGAGGAAAAGATTCTATAACATTAGTGCGACTAGCGCAGAAAGCATTTTATCCTGCGAAAATTCCATTTCCTTTATTGCATATAGATACTGGACACAATTTTCCGGAAACTATTGAATTTAGAGATCGATTAGTAGAAGAGTTGGGAGTAGAACTTATTGTTCGCAATGTTCAGGATTCAATTGATCAAGGTAAAGTAGTAGAGGAAAAAGGAAAATATGCGAGTCGTAATAGTTTACAAACAACAACACTTTTAGATGCTTTAGAAGAATTTAAGTTCGATGCAGCAATTGGAGGAGCACGCCGTGATGAAGAAAAAGCTAGAGCTAAGGAACGTATTTTTTCTGTAAGAGATGATTTCGGTCAATGGGATGAAAAAAACCAACGCCCAGAACTATTTGATCACCTAAATGGAAAAATAGATTTAGGTCAGAATGTTCGTGTATTCCCTATTAGTAACTGGACAGAATTAGATGTTTGGAGTTATATAGAAAAAGAAGGGATTGAGATTCCATCAATTTACTTTGCCCATAAGCGCAAAACGTTTATTAGAGATGGAATGATTTGGTCTGCAGAAGATGATATAGTTCATAGAGAAGAAGATGAATTGGTAGAAGAAAGATTAGTTAGGTTTCGTACCGTTGGAGATATGTCATGTACCGCTGCTGTGCTTTCTGATGCAATTACCATTGATAAAGTAGTTGCCGAAATAAGAGAGTCAACAATTTCAGAAAGAGGAGCTCGTATTGATGATAAAAGATCCGAAGCAGCCATGGAAAAACGTAAACAACAAGGATATTTTTAAAATGAGTTTATAGTTGTTAGTTCATAGTAGATAGTGCTATGCGACTGGCTAATAATGAAATGGTGATAAAGGATTAAAAAAATATAGGGATAGTCTTTTTGCTGATCAAAATTAGAAAGTATAACGATCAACAATTAACTATTAACCTTCAATCAAAAAAGAAATGGACGTATTAAAAATAGCAACAGCAGGAAGTGTAGATGATGGAAAAAGTACTTTGATTGGTCGTATTTTATATGATACAAAGTCATTAACTACTGATAAATTAGAAGCTATTGAAGCCAGAAGTAAAGCAAACGGATTTGATTATCTTGATTTTTCTCTTGCTACAGATGGATTAGTAGCCGAAAGAGAACAAGGAATAACTATAGATGTTGCGCACATTTACTTTTCCACTAAAACGAAAAGTTATATTATCGCTGATACACCTGGACATATAGAGTATACTCGAAATATGGTTACAGGAGCTTCTACATCACAAGCTTCTATAATTTTAGTAGATGCAAGAAAAGGAGTAATTGAGCAAACATATCGACACTTTTTTATTAATAATTTGTTGAGAGTGAAAGATGTGATTGTAGCCATCAATAAAATGGATTTAGTGGATTTTTCACAAGAAAAATATGATGCTGTTAAGTCCGATTTTGAGCAACTAATTGCTAAAAGTGACTATAAAGAGCAAAATGTTACTTTCATTCCTGTTAGTGCATTACAAGGAGATAATGTAGTTACAAAATCTGAAAATACACCTTGGTATGATGGTCAAACTTTATTAGAGCATTTAGAACAATTAGATGCACAAGATGTATTTGAAAAAGCAGAAGTACGTTTTCCAGTACAAACAGTTATTAGACCGAAGAAAGATGAATTTCATGATTTCAGAGGATATGCAGGAAAATTATATGGAGGTGATATTTCTGTAGGAGATGAGGTTACTATTTTACCTTCATTAACTACATCTAAGATAAAGGAAATATTCTTTTTTGATCAGCAATTTGATACAGCAGGTAGAGGAAGCTCTTGTACATTAACCCTAGAAGATGATGTGAATGTAAGTCGTGGTGATATGATCGTAAAATCATCAGAACAACCTAAGGTGGAAAAACAGCTTGCTGCAACAGTCTGTTGGATGGATAATAAACAATTACTTCCAGGAACCAATTATCTGATTCAAAGTGGGAGTAGTAGAATTTTGGCAAAAGTGAAAAATATCAGTGGTACAATTGCCACAGATTTTTCTGGAGAAAATACAGAACAAAATTCACTAGGTCTTAATGAAATTGGAAAAGTTCAAATACAATTAAGTAAACCTTTAGCAATAGATTCTTACAGCAAGAATAAAGCTTCAGGCTCATTTATATTAATAGATTCTCAAACAAATAATACTGCTGGAGTTGGTTTTATAGGTTAGGTAAAGAATCAACATTTAGAGAAAAAGAAACAAGATTTTTTAAGAATTAAAAATTGAATACAAAAGTCATAGGTACGTCTTTTTTTAAGCTTTAAACACGAAAAAAAATGCAAAGTTTTAGAACAGAAATAGAAAACCCAGTTGTCGAAAAAGACATCATTGAATTAGCTAACAAAATTGAGCAATTTCATAAAGGGAAAATTGATGAGGAAAAATTTCGTAGCCTTCGTTTAGCTAGAGGAGTTTATGGGCAACGCCAGGAAGGAGTACAGATGATTCGAATCAAGCTGCCTTATGGAAAAGTTTTAAGCAATCAGTTACGAAGAATTTGCGAAGTTTCTGACGAATATTCAAGAGGTAGATTGCATATTACTACAAGACAGGATATTCAAATACATTATGTTGATTTAAATAGAACTCCAGAGCTTTGGTCAGAATTAGAAAAAGATGATGTTACTCTAAGAGAAGCTTGTGGAAACACAGTGCGTAATGTAACTGCTTCCGAAACCGCAGGGATTGACCCTAGAGAACCTTTTGATGTATCACCTTATGCAGATGCATTGTTTCGTTTCTTTTTAAGAAATCCAATTTGTCAGGAAATGGGACGTAAATTCAAAGTATCCTTTTCTGGAACGGAGGAAGATACAGGACTATCCTATATGCATGATTTAGGATTTATCGCTAAAATAGAAAATGGAGTAAGAGGATTCAAAGTAATGTTAGCAGGTGGATTAGGTTCGCAACCAAGACACGCAGATGAATTATATGATTTTTTACCAGCAGATAAAATCATTCCATTAATGGAAGGAGTGCTAAGGATTTTTGATCGTCATGGAGAGCGTAAAAGCAGAGCCAAAGCAAGAATGAAATTTTTAGTCAAGAAAATTGGTTTAGATGCTTTTAAAGAATTAGTAGAAGCAGAACAAAATGCGATTTCTCAAAAAACGGTAGCAATAGATGTAGAAAAGTATACAGCATCAGTTCCTGTTAATGTAGAAGCACCTTCTGTAAAGATTGATGACCAAAAAGCATTTGACTTATGGAAATCTACGAACGTAATTCAACAAAAACAAGAAGGATATGTTGCCATTGGAATTAAAGTGTTACTAGGAGATTTTTATACAGATAAAGCTAGGTTGTTAGCAGATTTAGTAGAGAAATATGCAGCCGGAGAATTAAGATTATCCTTGCGTCAAAATATATTGATTCCTTTTGTAAAGGAAGAGTTAGTACCTTTCTTTTATCAAGAATTAGAAAAATTAGGATTTGTAGAAGCTGGTTACAACAAAGCAATTGATATTACTGCATGCCCAGGAACTGATACGTGTAACTTAGGAATAGCAAGTAGTACTGGTATTGCAGAAGAGTTAGAAAGAGTTATCAAAACAGAGTATCCACAGTATTTAGAAAAAGAAGATCTTGTGATCAAAATAAGTGGATGTATGAACGCTTGCGGGCAACATAATATGGCCAATATAGGGTTTCAAGGAATGTCTGTAAGGACAAAAGATAAACTAGTAGCGCCAGCATTGCAAATACTTTTAGGCGGAGGAAACCTAGGAGATGGTAAAGGACGCTTTGCAGATAAAGTAGTTAAAGTACCGAGTCGAAGAGGACCAGAAGCTTTACGCAGAATTTTAAACGATTTTGAAGCTAATGCAAATGGCAGAAAATTTGTGGAGTATTATGCTGATAAGGGAGAAAAGTATTTTTATGACTTTTTAACTGATTTATCTAATGTTGATAACTTAACACAAGAAGATTTTATCGATTGGGGAAATGAAGAGGAGTACGTAAAAGCTATTGGAATTGGAGAATGTGCAGGTGTGGTGATTGACTTAATTGCTACTTTGTTTTTGGAAAGTGAAGAGAAAATTGAAAATGCTAAAGTGTCTTTTGAAAATGAGGTGTACTCAGACGCAGTTTACCATGCATACAGTTCTCTCGTTAACTCGGCTAAAGCCCTGTTATTAGCAGAAAACAAGAAAACAAATACACATGCTAATATCATCAGTCAGTTTGATGAAGAATTTGTGTCCACAGGTAAAATAAATCTCGAAGGGACATTTGCAGATTTAATATATCAGATTCAAAAAAATGCACCAAGTAAGGATTTTGCAGTGGATTATATTAAAAATGCAGGGCAATTTTTGCAAAAAGTGCAAGCATTTAGAGCACTTGAAGTGGAAAATGTATAATATCTTTACACAGTATAAATTTGTAGGGATAAATCGTGTAAGTAGATGAAAATGAATGCTAAAATACCAAAGTTAACAGTTGTAGGAGCAGGTCCTGGAGATCCTGATTTGATTACATTAAAAGCTATCAAAGCGTTAGAGTCGGCAGATGTAATTCTATATGATGCATTGATCAATGAATCGTTGCTGGAGTATGCGCCGGATGCAGAAAAAATATTTGTAGGTAAACGAAAAGGGTGTTATGCATATCAACAAGAACAGATTAATGAATTAATTGTTAGCAGGGCGAAAACTCATGGCCATGTCGTTCGATTAAAAGGTGGAGATCCGTTTATTTTTGGACGTGGAGCTGAAGAGATTGATTATGTCCAAGAATTTGGAATAGAAACAAATATGGTTCCTGGAATATCATCATCTTTAGCGGTGCCAGCATATCAAGGTATTCCATTAACTAAAAGAGGTTCGTCTGAGAGCTTTTGGGTAATAACCGGAACAACAAAATCTCATAAATTATCACAGGACGTTTGCCTGGCAGCTAAATCTAATGCGACTGTGGTAATTTTAATGGGAATGAGCAAGTTAAATGAAATTGTTAGTATCTTTGCAGCCGAAAATAAAGAAGAGGTTCCTGTAGCGGTAATTCAGAATGGAACAACTGAAAATGAGAGATTTGGATATGGAACTGTAGGTACTATAGAACAAGTAGTTTCAGAACAAAAATTGTCTTCACCTGCCATTATTGTGATTGGAGAAGTGGTGAAACAAAGAGCTAAATTAGCTTCTATTTGTAAGAATATAAAAGAAGAAATCGTATCTTGATAGTTCAGGATAGCTATAAAGATGGAAGAAAGAAATAATTTATATCCCGTTTTTCTGAAGGTTAGAAATTTAGAAATTCTAATTGTAGGAGGAGGAAATGTAGCTGAAGAAAAACTTACGTTCTTGTTAAAATCTAGTCCGGATGCTAAGGTTACAATGGTGTCACCAATGTTTAGAGAAGATACTATTGCATTAGCTAATAAATTCGGAATAAAGATGATTAAAAAGAAATATCACAGACGTTTTCTAAAAGGAAAACATATAGCAATTGCTACTACAGATGTTCCAAAAGTCAATATCCAAGTATATAAAGATTGTAGGAAAAGAAGTAAATTGGTAAATGTAGCAGACAATCCTCCTTACTGTGATTTTTATATGGGAGGTATTGTTACCAAAGGTAATGTGAAGGTGGCTATTTCGACTAATGGGAAGTCTCCAACCACAGCCAAAAGACTACGTCAATTTTTTGAAGAAGTAATTCCTGAAAATATAGACGATTTAGTTAAAAATTTAAACGATTATAGAAAAACAATAAAAGGTGATTTCGAGGAAAAGGTGGAGACACTAAATGAATTTACCAAAGGATTAATAGGAAAAAAAGAAGTTGAACATGATCAAGACTGATATTCTAATCATCGGAGCAGGACCAACAGGTTTATTCACTGTTTTTGAAGCAGGATTATTAAAATTAAAAACTCATCTTATTGATGCGTTGCCACAACCAGGTGGTCAATGTGCTGAAATATATCCTAAAAAACCAATTTATGATATCCCTGGATTTCCAGAAATTTTGGCTGGGGATTTAGTAAATAATTTAATGGAGCAGATAAAACCATTTGAACCAGGTTTTACTTTAGGAGAAAGAGCTGAAACAATTGAGAAGTTGGAAGATGACACCTTTTTAGTTACTACTAATAAGGGAACAAAGCATAATGCACCAGTTGTTGCCATAGCTGGAGGATTAGGTTCTTTTGAACCTCGTAAACCACCTATTCCAAATATTACGGATTTCGAAGATAAAGGAGTAGCTTATATTATCAGAGATCCTGAGGTATATAGAGATAAAAGAGTTGTGATTGCTGGAGGAGGAGATTCTGCGCTAGATTGGACAATTTTCTTAGCGGATGTAGCAAGTGAAGTAACCTTAGTACACAGAAGAAACGAATTCAGAGGAGCTTTAGATTCTGTGGAAAGAGTTGGTGAATTGACAAAACTTGGTAAAGTAAATCTAATTACTGAAGCTGAAGTAAAAGAAATCAAAGGAGAAGATCATGTTACTGGTGTTGGAATTAAGCACAAGACTGAAGGTGATATTAATGTAGATACTGATTATTTTATACCGTTATTTGGGTTATCCCCGAAATTAGGACCAATTGCAAATTGGGGATTAGAAATAGAAAAGAACGCTATTAAAGTGGATAATTCCTATGATTACCAAACAAATATTCCTGGTATTTATGCAATCGGTGATGTGAATACATACAAGGGAAAACTGAAATTGATCCTTTCTGGATTCCATGAAGCTGCGATTATGTGTCAGAGTGCTTATCAAAGAATCTTTCCTGATAAAAAGTATGTTATGAAGTATACTACAGTGGGTGGAGTAGAAGGGTTTGATGGATCTAAAAAAGAAGCCAAAAAAGAAGTAGTAAAAGCCATCATATAAGATTTATAATATTTTTCCTCGTAAGTAATACTGATCATTTTCGGTATATTTACGAGGATTTTTATACCCTTAAAGCAATAGTATGTCAGATGTTACTATAAAGATAAAAGATAGAGAAGGAGAGATTCATGAAGTACAAGCTCCTACAGATATGGCTATGAATCTTATGGAAGTTTGTAAAGCCTATGAACTTCCAGTTGAAGGGACATGTGGAGGTATGGCAATGTGTGCTTCTTGTCAATGTTATATTTTATCTGATCACGAACTTCCAGAAATGGGACAAGATGAAGATTTAATGTTAGCTGAGGCTTTTTATGTAGAAGATAATAGTAGATTGGGATGCCAGATTCCAATTACCCCAGAATTAGATGGGCTGGAGATAGAATTAGCTCCGGAATCTTAAAAAAATAGATTAAACTTGCAAAATAAATGGCTATGCCTTTTATTTGTGAAAAATATAAGCAGAGAATCTATCTGCTCAGTTCATTAAAGTAATTATGTTATCAAGAAAGGTGGAGGGAATAGACCCTAAGAAACCTTAGCAACCCTTTATCTGTTAAAGAAGGTGCTACATTCTATTCGTTAAACAACGAAATAGATAACAACAATGTATGGTACTACCTGTTTCCATTTATTTTTCTTGATATTCTTATTGTTATTTGCTTTATACAAGAGACTATGATTATTTATTATGATATAGTATTTTATAGATATATGCGAAAAAGTTTTTAGCTATTTAAAAAGTAACTTAAATGAGTTTGGATTAAAAAATGGATAAATGAAAGACATTAGAAGAATAATGGAAGAAAGGATTTTAGTACTCGACGGAGCTATGGGTACTATGATACAAGCTTATAATTTTACCGAGGAAGATTACAGAGGTGAACGTTTTAAGGACTATCCAACACCATTACAAGGAAATAATGATTTATTATCTCTAACACAACCTGAAGCTATAAAAACTATTCATTCAAAATATTTTGAAGCAGGTGCTGATATAGCAGAAACTAATACATTTTCAGGAACAACCATTGCTATGGCAGATTATCAGATGGAAAATTTGGTGTACGAACTTAACTATGAATCTGCAAGGTTAGCTAGAGAGGTTGCTGATGAATTTACAGCTAAAGAACCACATAAACCACGTTTTGTAGCGGGATCTATAGGGCCAACAAACCGAACAGCAAGCATGTCTCCTGATGTTAACGACCCTGGATATAGAGCTATTACATTTGATGAATTACGCATTGCTTATAAACAACAGGTAGAAGCTTTACTAGATGGTGGTGCAGACATACTATTGGTAGAAACAGTTTTTGATACTTTAAATGCTAAAGCAGCTTTATTTTCTATAGAGGAAGTAAAGGAAGAACGAGGTATTGATGTTCCTATCATGTTAAGTGGAACCATAACAGATGCGTCAGGGCGAACTTTGTCAGGGCAAACAGCAGAAGCCTTCTTGATATCAGTATCGCACATTCCTTTATTATCAGTAGGTTTTAACTGTGCGTTAGGTGCAAACCTACTACAACCACATTTAGAAGCTATAGCAAATAAAACCCCTTTTGCTGTATCGGCTCATCCAAATGCTGGTTTACCCAACGCTTTTGGGGAGTATGATCAAACTCCAGAAGAAATGGGTGCGCAAATAGAAGAATATTTAAAGAAAAATTTAATTAATATAATAGGTGGTTGCTGCGGTACTACACCAGCACATATTAAAGTGATTGCAGATATTGCAGCAAAGTATGAGTCTAGAAAGATGATGGTTGGTAGTTATGAGTAAGATGATAAAATTAGATCCAGTAAATATAAAGCAGACAAAGTATATGAAATTGTCTGGATTAGAACCACTGGTTTTAAACGAAAATAGCAATTTTATCAACGTTGGGGAACGAACCAATGTCGCGGGTTCTCGTAAGTTTTTGCGTTTGATAAAAGAAGAGAAGTTCGATGAAGCTTTGGATATAGCACGCCATCAGGTAGACGGTGGTGCACAAATTATCGATATCAATATGGATGATGGGCTAATTGATGGTGTTTCTTCAATGGTTCGTTTTTTAAATTTAATAGCAGCAGAACCTGATATTTGCCGTGTTCCTATAATGATTGATAGCTCAAAATGGGAAATTATTGAAGCAGGATTACAGGTGGTTCAAGGGAAATGTGTTGTTAATTCAATAAGTCTTAAAGAAGGAGAAGAAAAATTTATTTGGGAAGCAAAACAAATTAAACGATATGGAGCAGCTGTAATAGTTATGGCTTTTGACGAAGTTGGTCAAGCAGATAATTATGAACGAAGAATTGAAATTGCAAAACGGTCTTATGATGTTTTAGTAAATAAAGTAGGCTTTCCATCAGAAGATATCATTTTCGATTTAAATATTTTTCCTGTAGCTACAGGAATGGAGGAACATCGTAGAAATGCTATTGATTTTATTGAAGCTACACGTTGGGTTCGAGAAAATTTGCCCAATGCAAGTGTGAGTGGAGGAGTTAGTAATGTATCTTTTTCTTTTCGTGGAAATAATGTAGTGCGAGAAGCAATGCACTCCGTATTTTTATACTATGCCATACAAAATGGTATGAACATGGGTATTGTAAATCCTGCCATGTTAGAAGTGTATGATGATATTCCTAAGGATTTATTGGAACATGTAGAAGATGTTATTTTAGATAGACGAGATGATGCTACAGAACGCTTGTTAGAATTTGCAGAAACTGTAAAAGGAACTAAAAAGGAAAAAACGGTAGACTTATCTTGGAGAAACAATCCATTGCAAGACAGAATCACACATGCTTTAGTAAAAGGAATCGATGCTTTTATTATTGAAGATGTTGAAGAAGCAAGAGTTTCCGTAGAAAAACCACTACATGTTATCGAAGGTCATTTAATGACAGGAATGAATGTAGTAGGAGATTTGTTTGGTGAAGGAAAAATGTTTTTACCTCAAGTAGTTAAATCAGCCAGAGTAATGAAAAAAGCCGTTGCTTATTTAAATCCATTTATTGAAGCTGATAAAGATGAAGAACAACAGGCTTTAGGGAAAATATTAATGGCAACTGTAAAAGGAGATGTTCATGATATCGGTAAAAATATCGTGAGTGTCGTTTTAGGGTGTAATAACTACGAAATTGTCGATTTGGGAGTAATGGTTCCACCAGAGAAAATTCTAGAAGCTGCTAAACAAGAAAATGTAGATGCTATTGGATTATCAGGACTGATAACGCCTTCTTTAGATGAAATGGTTTATCTGGCTAAAGAAATGGAGCGTGAAAACATGAATATTCCTTTATTAATTGGTGGAGCAACAACCTCCAAAGCACATACTGCTGTTAAAATTGATACACAATATAAGAATGCAGTAGTGCACGTTAATGATGCTTCAAGAGCAGTTACTGTTGTAGGAGATTTATTGAATAGGCAAACAAGCAATGTATATGTTGCCAAGTTGAAAAAGGATTATGAGGAATTCCGTGAAAAATTCCTGAAACGTGGTAAACAAAAAACATACCTCTCTTTGAAAGAAGCTCGAGAGAATAAATTTAAAATTAATTGGGAGACTACCCATATTGTGAAACCAAAAGAAATAGGAATTCAAACCTTGGAGCAAGTTACTTTAAAAGAAATTGAACCTTACATCGATTGGACTCCGTTTTTTAGAAGTTGGGACCTACATGGAAAGTATCCCGATATTTTGAAAGATGAATTAGTTGGAGAACAAGCAACAATTCTATTTAATGACGCTCAAAAAATCTTAAAAAAAATTGTTGAAAAAAGATTATTAAAGCCAAAGGCAATTTTTGGATTATTTGAAGCTAATAGTATTAATGATGATGATATCTCAATCCAAAAGAAAGGTAAAGAAGTTGGTGTTTTTAGAACCCTACGTCAGCAATTAAAAAAACGACAAGGAGTTCCTAACATTGCATTGTCAGATTTTATAGCACCAAAAGAAACTGGAATTACGGATTATATGGGTTGTTTTGCCACCGCTATTTTCGGAGCTGATGAATTAGCAAAATCTTACAAAGATCAAGATGATGATTATAATGCCATCATGGTTCAAGCACTTGCAGATAGGTTCGCTGAGGGTTTTGCCGAATATTTACACAAGCGAATAAGAACAAAGCATTGGGGATATGCTGCTGAAGAAAATTATACCAATGAAGAATTAATTAAGGAAGTATATAAAGGAATTCGTCCTGCACCAGGATATCCTGCCTGTCCTGATCATTTGGAAAAACTTACTATTTGGGAAATTCTAAATGTAGAAAAAGCTATTGGAGTTAAGTTAACAGAAAGTTTAGCGATGTGGCCAGGAGCAGCAGTATCAGGTTATTATTTTGCCAATGAGGAGGCAAAGTATTTTGGTCTAGGTAAGATAAAAGAAGATCAAGTGCAAGACTTTGCCAAAAGAAAGGACATCGATGTTGAATATGCAAAAAAATGGTTAGCTCCTAACCTATCAGAATAAAAGGGATATCAAGTAAACAACAAAACTAAATGAAGGTTACCGATCATATAAAAAAAGCTAAAGGGAAAACATTATTTTCATTTGAACTAATACCACCACAAAAAGGGAAGAGTATTCAAGAACTCTATAATAATATAGATCCTTTAATGGAATTTAATCCGCCTTTTATAGATGTAACTACATCAAGAGAGGAATTCATCTATATTGATCGAGAAGGTTTGCTGGATAAAAAACTTACTAGAATGCGTCCAGGAACTGTGGGTATTTGTGCATCAATTACTCACAAATATAATGTGGATACCATACCTCATGTGTTATGTGGAGGATTTACCAAAGAAGAAACAGAGTATCTCTTGGTAGATTGTCATTATTTGGGAATAGATAATGTAATGGCATTACGAGGAGATGCTATGAAAGAAGAAAAATATTTTAACCCAACGAACGGAGGGCATTGTTACGCGAATGAACTTGTAGAACAAATCGTAAATATGAATAATGGTCGGTTTCTTCACGAAGTTATAGAAAGTGATAATCAATCTGATTTTTGTATTGGTGTTGCAGGATATCCTGAAAAACATATGGAAGCTCCTTCTATGAATTCTGATATAAGAAGATTAAAAGATAAAGTTGATGCTGGAGCAGATTATGTAGTAACCCAAATGTTTTTTGATAATAAAAGGTATTTTGCTTTCGTAGAAAAAGCTCGAGAAGCGGGAATTAATGTTCCTATTATTCCAGGTATAAAGCCTGTAGCAGTTAAAAGACATTTACAATTATTGCCACAAGTATTTAAGTTGGATATGCCTGATGATTTAGTGAAAGCAGTGGAAAGTTGTAAAACTAATAAAGAAGTTCGTGAAGTAGGTATAGAGTTTGCTATTCAACAATCAAAGGAACTAATGGAATATGGTGTACCAGTGTTGCATTATTATTCCATGGGGAAGTCTGATAATATCAAAAAAATAGCGGCAAGCATTTTTTAAAAACTAGTAAGATTTTGGAATCCTAAAAGCGCTATCTTACATTTGCTTCAATGATTAGAATTGTTTGTATAGTATTAATGTTATTGGGACATGTAGTACAATCTCAGGAGGATAAGAAATATTATAGTTTTGATATAAATAATTTCTACGGTACTGTGCTAATGCACAATCCAGATATATCCCATTTAATAACCGGACATCCTTCAGGAATTATTTTTTCTGCAAATAGAAAAACTTTTGGCACCAAAGAATGGCAAAAGCTATATAATTCACCTGATTATGGTATGTCATTCATTTATCAAGATATGGATAATGAATTCTTAGGTGAAAACTTTGGATTGTATTTGCACTATAACTTTTACTTCTTCAAMCGTATTCTAATGCTTCGATTAGGACAAGGATTAGCATATACTACGAATCCATATGATGAAGATACTAACTTTAGAAATGTTGCGTACGGTTCTCATTTTATGAGCTCAACATTCGCAATGCTTAATCTAAAAAAAGAAAATATAATTGGAGGACTTGGTTTTCAAATGGGATTAGGAGTAATTCATTACTCAAATGCAAATTTTAAAGCTCCTAATAAAAGTACAAATACATTAGTATTCAATGCAGGATTTAATTATTTATTAGATTCAAATTATCCAGAATTTGAAACAAAAGAAAAGGGAGCTATAAAAGGCGCAGAACCTTTAGGGTATGGTTTTATCTTCCGTAGTGGAATCAATGAGAGTGATGTCGTCGGATCTGGTCAATTTCCATTTTATACCTTCGCATTATTTGCAGATAAACGATTGAATAAGAAAAGTAGTATTCAATTAGGAGCGGAATTATTTTTTTCGAAGGCGCTGGAACGTTTTATTGATTTTAGATCTACAGGAGCCTTTGAAGACGGAACAACGGGTGATGAAGATGCCAAAAGAATAGGATTATCTTTAGGACATGAACTAAGGATTGATAAAATTTCTATATTAACCCAATTAGGATATTATGTGTATTATCCTTACGATTTTGAAGGACAAGTGTATAACCGTTTTGGATTGCGCTATTATATGAGTAAAAAAATCTTTGGCTCCATTACGGTCCGATCTCATGCAGCAAAGGCAGAGGCAGTTGAATTCTCTATTGGGTATAGGCTATGAAAAAGATATTAATAGTATTAATTTATTTATTCTTAATCTCTTGTGATACTGAAAATGCTTTAGATTGTTTTCAAAGAACAGGAGATATTGTAAGACAAGAAATTGAGGTTCCAAATTTCACAAGAATTTTAGTTTTACCAAATGTAGAATTGATTGTAAAGCAAGGTCCAGAAACTAAAGTGTTAATAGAAACTGGTGATAACTTATTGAATGAGGTTTTTGCCTCGGTAGAAGGTGATCGATTAATTTTAAGTAATACAAACGATTGTAATTTTGTTCGTGACTTTAATCAAACCAAAATTTTTGTTGTCGCTCCTGATATTTCTGAAATAAGAAGTGCATCACAGTTTGAAGTCTCGTCTGAGGGGACTCTTAGCTATCCCGAATTAAGGTTATTATCTGAAGATTCTACAGAAGATAATAATGGAAATGTAACAGGTACGTTTTCCATGGAAATTGATAATCAAAATCTATTTATAGTTGGGAATAATATTACTTCTTTTTTTATATCAGGTCAAACTGATGTTTTGAATATTAACTTTGCATCTGGTACTGGAAGGTTTGAAGGAGAAAACCTAATCGCTGAAAATGTTAATATAAAACACAGAGGGACTAATAAAATTATTGTAAATCCCCGTCAATCGATAAAAGGAGAAATTAGAAGTACCGGAGATGTGATTGCGGTAAATCAACCTCCTACAGTAGAAGTGCAAGAATTTTTCACAGGAAGACTCATATTTAATTAAAGAAAATACATAAAAAGGGATTTTTCCCTTTTTTTATTTTCCTTATTTGTGTTAAATTTTTTGGATGATTCTGTTCTTTTTAATTTTATATATATATTTACATTAACGTATAAACAATTGCATATCAATAATTTGAAAATTATTTTTTCTTCATAATTTAAAATAGTGCCATTACGGTTTTGTTATATCAAATAAATGGTTTTACTGCTTCAAAAAGTTGATATTATTGCGTAAATTTAAATACCCCGCAAAGCAAACAGTTGAATCTTAACAAAATTGTATGGCCTATAGCGAGGAAACTACTTCTAGGGATTATACCCATTTTCCAGAAAATTATTTACGTCAAGAATTATTCGAAATTGTAAAAAAGGATGAGAAAATTTTTGACTTTATCCAAGACAATGCTTTAGATGGTATTTGGTTTTGGGATTTAAAGGATCCCAAAACAGAATGGATGAATGATAATAGATTTTGGATAAATCTAGGATATGATCATAATGATATTCCAAATCTCAAAACTGCTTGGAAAGAGCTGATTAATCAAGAAGATTTAGAAAAAGCATTAGAAAATCTTGATAAACACTTAAATGAACCTGATTATCCTTATGATCAGGTAATTCGATATACGAATAAATCTGGAAGTACGGTTTGGATAAGGAGTCAAGGTATGGCAATTAGAGATCATAATGGTAAGCCTATGCGAATGATTGGAATACATACTGATATTACTAATCTAAAAGAGACTGAAGAAGAATTACAAAAACAGGTAGAGAAATATGAAGATGTAATTGAAAGTACAAATTCAGGCTCTTGGGAATGGAATTTGAGAACTGGTAAAGTAGTGTTCGATGAAAAATGGGCTAATATTGTTGGATATTCACTTTCCGAATTACAACCAATTTCTTTAAATACATGGGTGAATTTTATGCATCCCTCAGATCATATTAAATCCACTAAATTATTACAGCAGCATTATGAGAAACTTGTCCCATATTATGAATGTGAAACCAGACTAAAACATAAGAATGGAGAGTGGATTTGGGCGCTCATAAAGGGCAAAATAATTAGTTGGGACAATGAGGGTAATCCAGAATTATTGGTAGGTACACAAGTGGATATTACCGAAAATAAAAAAGCATTAGAAAAAAATAGACTATTTGTAAGTCAGGCACCAAGTGCTATGGCCATGTTCGATAATAACATGAGATATCTAGCAGCATCAAGTAGATGGTTTGAAGATTATGATATCGTTGGCCAAAACATTATAGGAAAAACCCAATTTGAGGTATTTCCCGAGATGAAAGAAAAATGGGAGGAGATTTATAATAAATGCCTTAAAGGTAATGTCTTAACAAAAGATGAAGATTGTTTGAAAAGAAAAGAAGGTTGTTTGCAATGGATTTCATGGGAACTTCGTCCTTGGTATAATAAAGAGGGTAAAGTCGGTGGTTTGTTAAAACATACTTCTGATATTTCTAAACTAAAACAAGCTGAAACGCTTAGCGAAGAACGAAAAGTTTTTTTAGAAGTTATTTTGGATAGTTTAGATGTAGGGGTAGTTTCATGTGATGATAGAGGGCTATTAACTCTTTTTAATGAGACAGCAAAAAAATGGCATGGTCTCCAAGCAAGGCCCATTTCTCCTTCGGAACTCTCTACATATTATGGACTTTGCAAACCTGATGGGATAACACCGTTAAAAGAGGAAGAAATACCTCTTCTACAAGCGTTAAAAGGTCGTCAAGTTCTAAATGAAGAAATCGTTATAACGTCTAAAAACGAAAAGAAAAGACAGGTAGTCACTAATGGTTCGCAATTATTAGGAATAAATGGAGAAATCAAAGGTGCTGTGGTTGCAATGCATGACGTTACCGATAGAAAGATTGCGGAAGAAAAATTAAAAATAAGCGAACAAGCTTTTAGAGGAAATTTTGAAAGTGCGGCAACGGGTATGGCTATTATTGGTTTAGATGGAAGATGGGTAGAAGTAAATGATGCAGTTTGTAATATGATAGGCTACCCAAAAGAGGAATTAACGCAAATGACATTTCAGGATATAACCCACCCAGAAGATCTTAATAAAGATCTAGGATTGTTGAATGAGCTTTTAAACGGAAAGATTTCCTACTACCATTTAGAGAAAAGATACTTTCATAAAAACGGTAGAGAGGTACATGCGATATTATCTGTATCTCTGGTTAGAGATAAAAATAAAGATCCGTTGTACTTTATTTCTCAAATAGCAAATATTTCTCAAAGAGTAAATGCTTTAAAGAAACTCAAGGAAGCACAAAAAAAACTAGAAAACATCTTAGAATCTGAAAATGATCTTGTAATTACAGCAACAGATGTTTCTGGGGTAATTACCATTTTTAATAAAGGTGCAGAAAATTTGCTTGGATATTCGAGAGATGAACTTTTATTAAAGGAGAATATTTCTAAACTGTTCGTTAATGAAACCATTGCAAAAGATTCATTAAAAACTGATGTATTTTCTCAGTTAATAAAATCAGCTGAAAATGAAAAGTATTTTACTACTGAGTGGAATCTTGTAACTAAAAATGAAAAGTTGGTTTTAATGTTGTTAACCTTAGTTCCTTTAAAAGAAGAAGAAGATGTTATCGGATATTTATGTATCGCTATGAATATTTCTAATATTAAAGCTACTGAGAAAAAGCTTACATCTAATTTTGGAAATACAATTAATGAGAATATGGAAATAACGAATTTTCTGAATTTGATATCAGGTAATTTAAAATCGCAAGCAATAAAATTTGAAATACTTCTAGAAACAATTAGGGATTTAAGTAAAGTCATTGATAATAACTTTTATGACTAAAATAGGATCGTAAAGATTCTAGTAAGGTACATTTTCGTTTGAGAAACATAAATTGTAAAGTGTTGTTTCTCAAAGAGTACAATTTTATTAACCTATTATTAGGTCTTATTTTTATTTATTCCGGGGAATATTTCTTAAATTTAAATATTACGTTACACACTCTATCCCCATTTTTACAAATTAAATGAACATGACCATGAAATTGAAAAAAGTAACGGAAGAAAAACAGGACGCACATTTTAAGGATCATTATTTAAAATCAGAATTATATAATCTAGTAAAAACAGATAGTGCAATCTTTGATTTTATTCAAGAGGCTGCCTTAGATGGTATATGGTTCTGGGATCTTTTAGATCCAGAAAACGTATGGATGAATCCGAGATATTGGACGCTGTTCGGTTACGATCCTGAGAAAATGCCTCACAAAGTTGATTCTTGGCAAGAAATAGTATTCAAAGAAGATCTAAAAAATGTATACGCTAATTTTACTGCTCATGCAGAAGATCCTTCAATCCCTTACGATCAAATTGTTAGATTTAGACATAAGTTAGGTCATACTATCTGGGTTCGTTGTAGAGGTGTCATGCTTAGAGATGATAGAGGAAAGCCTGTAAAAATGCTCGGAGCTCATACCGATATTACAACGATTAAAAAAAAGGAAGAAGAAATCAAATTACAATCAGCGTTTTTTGAACATATTATTGATGGAACAGGATTAGGGACCTGGAAATGGAATGTAAAAACAGGTGAGACGATCCTAAATGAACGATGGGCAAATATGATTGGATACACCTTAGAAGAATTGAAACCAATATCCTTAGGTACTTGGCTAGAACACTCTACTAAAGAAGATCAAGATAGGTCTAACAAGCTTTTAAAAGAACATTTTAAAAAAAGAACTCCATATTATGAATGTGAGTTTAAAATGAAACATAAAAACGGGGAATGGATTTGGGTTTTGGATAGAGGTAAGGTAGTAAGCTGGGATGAAGAAGGAAATCCTGAATGGATGGTTGGATCTCACCAAGAAATAACAAAGAAGAAAAGAGACTTTGAAAGAAATAGGCTTTTTATTCAGCAAACACCAAGTGCAATTGCAATGTTTGATAATGAGATGAAGTATTTGGCTGCATCCCAGAAATGGTTGGAAATTTATGAAATTTGTTATCAAGATATAGTAGGTAAATTCTATGATGAGATCTTTTCTACAGTAAGTAAAAAAAGAAAAGAAAATATTATTAAGTGTCTCCGAGGTGAAGTTGTTAAAAATTATGAAGAAAAAATACATAGAAAAAAAGGTGACTTTGTTTGGTTATCTTGGGAGTTACGCCCTTGGTATTCTGATGAAAATGAAATAGGAGGTATTATTATTCACGTATCCGATATTACGAGAATTAAAAAAGAAGAAGAATTGAAATCTCTTTTAAGAGTTGCCGAAGATCAAAATAGAAGACTAAAAAACTTTGCACATATCGTTTCTCATAATTTGAAGTCACATTCTGGGAATTTCGAAATGCTATTAGACCTATATATTCAGGAAAATCCAGAAATTCAGGAAAATGAGATTATTAAACTTTTTAAAACTGCCTCTCAGAATCTTTCGGATACGATCGCACATCTTAATGAAGTAGTATTGATTAATACGTCATTAGATAAAAATTTAGTGCCAATCCAATTAAAGGAAGTTGTCGATGAAGTAGTAAAGGGAGTTTCGGCCATTGCATTAGAATCTAAAGTGGCAATTCATAATTTAATAGATAATGACTTAAAAGTACTTGCGATTCCTGCTTATTTGGATAGCATACTGCTAAATTTTATTACAAATGGGATTAAGTATAGATCTGAAGAAAGAAATAGTCATATTACCTTAAGTGCTGTTCAAACTGGAAAACATGTCGAACTATCAATAGAAGATAATGGACTTGGAATTGACCTGAAAAAACATCGATCTAAGTTATTCGGAATGTATAAAACCTTTCATTCTAATATCAAAAATGCTAGAGGAATTGGATTGTTTATTACAAAGAATCAAGTTGAAGCAATTGGAGGTAAAATAGAAGTGAGTAGTGAGGTTGACAAAGGAACCACATTTAAAATTTATATGAAATATGAGTAAGATAGATATTGCCTGTGTTATAGATGATGATCCAATTTTTGTTTTTGGGATTAAAAAAGTTATGCAATTGATTGACTTTTGCAAAGGAATCTTAGTTTTTAAAAATGGTCAAGAAGCATTGAACAATCTAAAAGCAATTATTTCAGCAAAAGAACAATTACCTGATGTTATTCTGCTAGACTTGAATATGCCTGTACTTGATGGATGGCAGTTCTTAGAGGAGTTTATAAAAATTCCGTGTGATAAAAAAATTCTAATTTATGTAGTTTCTTCTTCTGTAGATCCCGAAGATGTTTTGCGTGCTAAATCCTATGAAAATGTTAGTGATTATATCGTAAAACCTATTTCCGTGGCAAAGCTGAAAGAAGTATTGTACGATTTTGAAAACGCAACAAGCTAGGGTAAAACAAAATTTAGTTTGTTAATTCTCTAAATAAACTCTCTAAATCTTTATTTTTCCTTGATAATTGAAGAATTTTTAGTTGATTATCATGTGCAAAATCAAAAACTGCGGGTCTCATGTCTATCGCAGTGTCAAAAGTAAGATGATATACAAAACCATAAATATTTTTAACTTGTTTTATATGATCCAATTTGGATAAGAAAGCATCTTCGACCCTATAATCAAATTCTACTTCAATTATTTGATCATTTTGATCTATCATTTCATTTAGATTCTTATCGGCAACTATTTCTCCTTGATTGATAATAATTACGCGGTCGCACATGGCTTCAACTTCTTGCATAATATGTGTTGAAAGAAAAACTGTTTTTTCTTTCCCAACAGATTTTATAAGTTCTCTAATTTCTACTAATTGATTCGGATCAAGACCAGTAGTAGGCTCATCCAGGATAAGTACTTTAGGATCATGCAATAGTGCACATGCTAGTCCTACACGTTGTCGGTATCCTTTAGATAATTGATTGATCTTTTTATTGGATTCAGGTAAAAGGCCAGTTTGCTGGATAACCTCTTCGATACGAGATTTTGATATTTTATAAACCTGAGCATTAAATGATAAGTATTCCCTTACATACATCTCCAGATATAAAGGATTGTGTTCTGGAAGATAGCCAACACTTCTTTGCACATCCATGGATTGTGAGTTTACATCAAATCCATTTACTAAAGCTGTTCCATCTGAAGCATCTAGATAGGTTGTCAAAATTTTCATCATGGTGGATTTTCCTGCACCATTAGGACCCAAAAAACCAACGATTTCACCTTGTTTTACTTCAAAAGAAACATCTTTTAAAGCATGTTGATCATCATAAGTTTTAGAAATTTTTGAAACTGAAATTGACATACTTACCCTTTATATTCAAAAGTACATAAAACCATATTTATTGTGTATAAATCAAATAAAAAATTAAAAAATCTGATCATAACATTAGGATAATGTTTAGGTAAACTTATCGATAGCGTGTTTTCTTAAATTTATAATCAAAAGATATTCATGATGTTAAATAGATTTTTTGTAAAAATTATAGCTAAGTTATTTAGAAAACTAGTGTGTAATATTCAACAAGTAATTTTCATTATAATGTTTCCTTTTTTTAAGAAAGGTATGTTCAAGCATTAATAGTTTTCTTCTGCAAAGTATTTTGTCCTATTAATGAATACCATAAAACACCTTATCTGGGGAGTCACAACTGCAGCTGCTCAAACGGAAGGAGCATTCGATAAAGATGGTAGAGGACCTTCTATTTGGGATACATTTACTTCAAATCAAAAGAAAATAAAGGATAAGTCTAATAATCGGGTTGCGACAAATTTTTATGAACGCTTTAAAGAGGATATAGACTTATGTGTAGATATAGGTTTAAAGGTATTTCGTTTTTCGATTTCTTGGTCAAGAATATTACCTGATGGTACCGGAATCCTTAATAAAAAAGGGGTAGAATTTTATAACGACGTAATAAATTATTGTCTTGAAGTTGGAATAGAACCTTGGATAACCACATATCATTGGGATTTACCTCAAAAATTACAAAATAAGGGCGGTTGGAGAAATAGAGAAGTAGTTACTGATTATGAAAATTATGTTGCTATTCTCAAAGACCACTTTGCAGATCGGGTAAAAAATTGGGTTCTAGTAAATGAGGCAATTGTTTGTATAGGAGCGGGATATTTTTTAGGAATACATGCTCCTGGGAAAAGAGGAATCAAAAATTTTAGCTCCAGTCTCCATCATATTTTATTGGCGCAAGCGAAAGGTTTTTATGTTTTAAAAAAAGATAGCGATTTACATGTAGGAACTGCTGTAAGTTGCACCAAAATAGATCCTTATACAAATAGTAAAAAGGATCAAAAAGCGGCCTTAAAAATTGATGCTTTGATGAATCGTTTATGCATTGAACCTTATCTAGGATTAGGGTATCCAAAACAAGAATTACCAATCGTAACAAGAATAGAAAAATTTGTCCAAGAAGGTGATATGGATTTAATGAAAGTGGATTTTGATTTTTGGGGAGTTCAAACGTATGCTCGAGAAGTAGTAAAAAGTGCATGGTACATACCTTACTTAGGAAGTATTTTGGTAAGCCCAAAAAAGAGAAAGGTACCAGTTTCAGTTATGGGTTGGGAAACATATCCAGAAGGAGCGCAATTTTTTTTAGAAAGATTCTCTAAATATGACCCCAAAAAGCCTTTATGGCTTTCAGAATGCGGAATGGCACTGTCAGATGAGGAAGATGATTCGAAAAGAATAACATATTATAAAAAAGTCATTAAAGGAATGGAAAATGTAGTAGCTCAAAAAATAAACTTAAAAGGAATTCTATTATGGACGCTTGTAGATAATTTTGAATGGGCAGAAGGTTTTGTTCCTAAGTTTGGAATTATAAGTATGAATAAAACTACGCTAGATCGTACTATGAAAAAGACAGCAATTTGGATTAAAGAATATCTCTCTACGAATCTTTGATTAAATATAAAACTCCGATGAATGTTTAATTTCCTTAAGAACAAACGTACTGTTTAAAACTCCAATGTTTTCTATCTTGGATAGTTTTGTTTTAACAAAGTCATGATACTCTTCAAGGCTTTTAGTATGGATTTTTAATACAAAATCAACTTGTCCAGCCATATGATAACATTCTTGCACTTCATCTAAATTTTGGATTTGTTCTTCAAACTTTTCAATGAATGCTTCATTGTGATATCGCATGGATACTTGACAAATAGTAGTTATAGATCTGTCAATCAATTTTTTATCAAGAATAGCGACGTATTTTTTAATAAATCCTTGTTTTTCCAACCGTCTTACTCTTTCATATACTGGAGATGGAGTCAAATTCAAAATTGACGCAATTTCTTTGGCAGTTTTTTTTGAATCCTTTTGAAGAATTCTTAGAATAGTTAAATCCGTTTGATCTAGTTGCTCCATAATTGTTAATTAAAAATTACTTCAATCTTATCATTATTATAACAGTAAAAGTAAATAAAACTTTTATATTTTAATATTTCAGGAATAATTACTTAGTTTTTGTGAAAAAACAAATTTAAAAGTTGCTATTGTTATCTTAGTAAGTAAATAATGCTTTATAAGTGTTAAAATTTTAAGAGGAAAATGAGTACAAAAGTTTTAGTAATTGGTGCAAATGGTCAGTTGGGTTCGGTATTGACTAAGGAACTTCAGAAAAARCATACAATAGAAAACGTAATTGCTTCAGATCTTGAACAACGTGAATCTTATAAAGGTATTTTTGAAGTAATTGATGCTACAGATCAGAAGAGGATTCAAGAAGTGGTTGAGAGATATCAAATTACCCAAATATATCATTTAGCTGCCATTTTATCCGCAAAAGGAGAAGAGAGACCATTAGCTACTTGGGATATTAATATGAAAACCTTATTCAATGTTCTTGAAGTCTCTAGAATAAATCAAATAGAAAAAGTTTTTTTTCCAAGTTCGATAGCCGTTTTTGGAGAAGGTGCACCACTTTTGGAAACACCAAATGATGCTTATCTAAATCCCGCTACTGTATATGGAATGAGCAAAGCTGCGGGCGAGAATTGGGCCCAGTATTATTTTCTTAAATATGGATTAGATGTAAGATCTATTCGATATCCTGGAGTTATTGGATATCAATCCTTACCGGGTGGAGGAACTACGGATTATGCGGTTGATATTTATCATAAAGCAGTATTAGAAGAAGACTTCACATGTTTTTTGAAAGAAGATGCAATGCTTCCTATGATTTTTATGGAAGATGCTATAAGAGCTACTCTAGAACTTATGGAAGCTCCAAAAGAAGATATTACGGTTAGAACGTCCTACAATATTGCTGGAATTAGCTTTTCTCCGGAACAAATCACTTCAGAAATTTGTAAATTGTATCCTAATTTTAAAGTTGCCTATAACCCAGATTTCAGACAGGAAATTGCCGCAAGATGGCCCAAATCTATAGATGACACTGCCGCAAGAAATGATTGGGGATGGCAAGCTAATTTTGATCTTAAAAATATCACCGAAATTATGATCGAAAAACTTCAACAACAATATAAAAAAGGATCACGAAATAAGGAAATTCTAATGTTTTAGGATTTGTAAATCTTCTGAAATTTCAAATAATAAATTTAAAATAGTAAAAATACTTTCATGTTTTCAAATATAAAAGACGAATTACAAAAAGAATTAGAGGATATAAAATCTGCAGGTTTATATAAATCAGAAAGAATAATAACCACCCCACAAGGTGCAGAAATTGATACAACAAATACTAAAGATGTTTTGAATTTTTGTGCGAATAATTACCTTGGACTTTCTTCACATCCAGATGTTATCCAGGCAGGTAAAGATGCTATCGACTCTCATGGGTATGGATTATCTTCCGTACGTTTTATTTGTGGAACACAGGACATACATAAAGAACTAGAACGTAAAACAGCAGAGTTTTTAGGAATGGAGGACTGTATATTATATGCAGCAGCGTTCGATGCTAATGGAGGAGTTTTTGAACCAATTCTTACTGCTGAAGATGCGATTATTTCTGATTCCTTAAATCACGCTTCTATTATTGATGGAATTCGTTTGTGCAAAGCTAAGCGATTTAGATATGAACATAACAATATGGTCGATCTGGAAAAACAATTAAAAGCTGCTGAAGGTTCAAGAAGAATATTAATTGTTACAGATGGTTCATTTTCTATGGATGGAACCATTGCACAGTTAGATAAAATTTGCGATCTAGCTGATGCGTATGAAGCAATGGTAATGATCGATGAATGCCATTCTACCGGTTTTTTAGGTAAAACAGGAAGAGGTACTCATGAGTATAGAGACGTAATGGGACGCATTGATATAATTACAGGTACGTACGGTAAAGCACTTGGTGGTGCTTCAGGAGGATTTACAGCTGCTCGAAAAGAAATAGTAGATATGTTAAGACAACGTTCTAGACCTTATTTGTTTTCAAATACCGTGGCACCTTCTATTGTAGGGGCTTCTATAAAAGTACTTGATCTATTAAGCTCTTCTACCAAATTAAGAGATAAGTTAGAGGAAAATACTAAATACTTTAGATCAGAAATGACTGCTGCTGGATTTGATATCGTTCCTGGAGATCATCCAATAGTACCAGTAATGTTATATGAAGCAACATTAGCTCAAGAATTTGCAGCAAAACTTTTAGATGAAGGAATATATGTAATTGGTTTTTTCTACCCTGTTGTTCCAAAAGGGAAAGCACGAATTAGAGTGCAATTATCAGCAGGGCATGACAGAGAACATCTTGAAAAAGCAGTAAAAGCATTTACTAAAGTTGGTAAAGAGCTAGGAGTAATATAATTACGAACGTTTGTTAGTGATCAAAAACATAGAAAATTCTTATTATCTAGGTATGTTTGTTTAAAATATTACATTGATTTGTAGTAAAAAATTCATAATTGATGATAATAAGAGGTAATCGATGAAAAAAACTAAAATTTATTTTGTAGAGTAATAGTTTTAGCTACTTTAGCAACGTATTAAAAAGACAACAATGAGCAATTTGTTTACATGGAACCGATTTTATTTTTTCTTCTTTTATTTTAAAAGTAAGATCGGGATCGCTATGTAAATAAATAAGCCAAATTTATAAAACTAGAATCCCGATGTAGAATCGGGATTTTTTTTTGAACATAAAATTTAAAACGTTTGAGTAAGAAAGTTGCCATACAAGGAATAAAAGGTTCATACCATCATGGAGTCGCCCAAGCATATTTTGGAAATGAAGTAGATGTTCATGAGTGTATGTCATTTCAGGAATTAGTGCATAGTTTAGAGGATAGAAAAAGCACAGATGCGGTGATGGCAATTGAAAACTCTATTGCAGGATCAATTATTCCAAATTATGCATACATAGATGAACATGATCTGACGATTTGTGGAGAGTATTTTCAACCAATTCATCATTGCTTAATGGCATTAGGAAATCAAGAAATTTCAGATATCAAAGAAGTGTATTCACATCCAATGGCGTTATTGCAGTGTAAAGACTTTTTTAGAAAACATTCATATATTAAATTGGTGGAAGATGCTGATACCGCTGATGTTGCAAAAAGAATTCAGGAACAAAAGTTGACGGGTATAGCAGCGGTCGCAGGAGAAACGGCAGCTAAAATTTATGAATTAGACATATTAGCCAAAAATATTCAAACAATTAAAACCAATAGTACAAGGTTTTTTATTCTGAATACAGATGAAAATTCTGGAATTGATAGTAAAGAGATTAACAAAGCATCCTTGAAATTTCTTACCGATCATAAAAGAGGAAGCTTGGCTACTGTACTCAACGTGATGAGTGATTGTAGATTAAATCTTACTAAAATCCAGTCATTACCTGTGATTAACATGCCTTGGAAATATTCCTTTTTTGTTGATGTAACTTTTGATAAATATGAGGACTACCAAAAAGCAATTTCTATATTGAAAATTATGGCTTTAGAACTAAAAATATTAGGAGAATATAAAAACCAGAACGGATGAGTATTCAAACAGCAAAACGGTTAGAAACGGTGGAGGAATATTATTTCTCTAAGAAACTTCGCGAGGTTAGAGCTTTGGCAGCTTCAGGGAAACCAATTTTAAATATGGCTATAGGAAGTCCTGATTTGGATCCTCCAAGAGAAGTTATTGAAGCTATACAAAGTTCTGTAGTACAAGATGGCGCTCATAAATATCAAAGCTATCAAGGGATACCTGAACTAAGAATAGAGTTTTCGGAATTTTATAAGATGAATTATGGAGTGGAGTTGGATCCAGAGAATGAGATTTTACCACTTATGGGTTCCAAAGAAGGTATCATGCATATTTCATTGGCTTATCTTAATGAAGGAGATGAGGTGTTGGTTCCTAATCCTGGATATCCTACCTATACATCAGTAACAAAATTGGTTGGTGCTACGCCAATTTTTTATGATCTAAAAGAAGATAATGGATGGGAACCTGATTTAGAAACTTTATCAAAGAAAGATCTCAGTCGTGTAAAAATTATGTGGATTAATTATCCCCATATGCCAACAGGTGCAAGAGGAAGTTTAAAAACGTTAGAAAAACTGATTTCTTTTGCAAGAGAACATAATATTCTACTGATAAATGATAACCCTTATAGTTTTATTTTAAATGATAACCCCACTAGTATTCTGTCTATTGATGGAGCAAAAGAAGTTGCGTTAGAATTAAACTCTTTAAGTAAAACTTTCAATATGGCAGGATGGAGAGTAGGTGTTGTGAGTGGAAGTAAAGATAAAATAGAGGCTATTCTTAAAGTGAAAAGTAATATGGATAGCGGTATGTTTTTAGGAGTTCAAAAAGGAGCTATTGGAGCATTGAAAATGTCTGGTAATTGGTTTAGCCAAATAAACACTATCTATAAAGAAAGGCGCCAATTAATATGGAAATTAGCCTCTTTACTCGGTTGTACTTATGATAAAACGGCAACTGGAATGTTTGTATGGGCAAAATTACCTGAAGGAATTAACGCAGTAGAATTTATTGATAATATCTTATATCAAAATAGTGTGTTTATTACTCCTGGAGATATTTTTGGAAGTAATGGAAAAGGATATATTCGTTTTTCGTTATGTGTTACCAAAGAAAATATAAAAGAAGCTATTGCACGATTTGAGAAAGAACAAACACAATTTGCAAAGAATAACATCGTACATCAAAAATCGTAATTTGTATATAGAATGAAAGTATTTGTAATTGGAATAGGGTTAATAGGAGGGTCGTTTGCTATAGATATTAGAGCAGCTTTTAATGAATCTCAGATTTATGGGGTTGATAAAAACGAACAACATTTAGACAAAGCTATTTCTTTAGGGATTATTGATGAAAAATCCACTTTTGAAGAATTGGATAAAGCTGATGTTGTAATCGTATCTGTTCCGGTAGATGTTACCGTTAAATTGCTACCAAAAATCTTGGATAAGATTAATGATGAATGTTTAGTTTTTGATGTAGGTTCTACGAAAAAGAAATTATGTATTTCGATTGGAGAACATCCGAAACGAAGAAACTATTTAGCAGCGCATCCTATTGCGGGAACGGAGTTTTCAGGACCACAGGCAGCGATAGCAAATTTGTATAGAGGAAAAACGAATATCATTTGTGAGGTAGAAAGGACGGCTTTCAAATTACAAGAGCGCGGTATGGAGATTTTTACTAGGTTAGGAATGAGAATTCGATATATGGATCCTGCTTCACATGATAAACATATAGCATATGTATCGCATTTGTCGCATATTAGTTCGTTTATGTTAGGAAAAACGGTTATTGAAAAAGAGAAAAATGAAAGAGATATATTTGATATGGCAGGAAGTGGTTTTGCTTCTACCGTTCGATTAGCAAAAAGTTCCCCAGAAATGTGGACACCAATTTTTAAACATAATAAAGAAAATGTAATCGAAACATTAACCGAGTATATCGCAAATCTTACTCAGTTTAAAGAACTGATAGAAGAAGGTAATTTTGTTGAAATTTATAAGGAAATGGAAGATACAAACCATATAAAGACTATACTAAAAGGAATATCATAATATATAACCAAATAAAAACAGAACATTAATACAGTATAAAAAAATAGAAATGGAGAATAAGAAAGAATTAAGAAACTGGTTAGATGCATATAATTTGGATCATCCTCTAGTAATTGGAGGACCATGCAGTGCTGAGACTGAAGATCAAGTTGTTAAAATTGCGCATCAACTTAAAGATTCGGATGCAACGGTTTTAAGAGCAGGAATTTGGAAACCAAGAACAAGACCTGGAAATTTTGAAGGAGTTGGAGCCTTAGGATTAAAATGGTTACAACGTGCCAAAGAAGAAACAGGAATGAAAATTGCAACTGAAGTAGCAAATCCTCATCATGTTGAACTTGCACTAGAACATGGAGTAGATGTATTATGGATTGGAGCAAGAAGTACAGTTTCACCATTTATTGTTCAGGATATTGCGGATGCTTGTAAGGGAATTGATAATCCGGTTTTAATTAAAAACCCTATTAACCCCGATCTTTCCCTATGGTTGGGTGCAGTAGAACGTTTTTATACCGCAGATGTGAAAAATTTAGGAGTAATTCATAGAGGGTTTTCTACCTATGAGAAAACAAAATATAGAAATATTCCAGAATGGCAAATACCTATTGATTTACAAAATCGTTTTCCAGATCTTCCTTTGATTTTGGATCCTTCACATATAGCAGGAAGAAGAGATTTGATTTTTGATCTTTCTCAAACTGCATTAGATCTTAATTTTGACGGACTAATTGTAGAAACTCATTATGATCCTGATAATGCTTGGAGTGATGCCGCACAACAAATTACACCTGATACTTTAATTCAACATATGAAAGATTTAAAAATTCGTAAGGAAGTGGGAGTAGATGAATCATACCAAAAAACATTAAGTGAATTACGTGCAAAAATTGATGTAGCTGATAATCAATTACTAGATGTTTTGTCAAAAAGAATGAAAATATCAGATGAGATTGGTAAAGCTAAAGCAAAACAAAACGTAGCAATATTGCAATCTAAACGTTGGAATGAAATATTAGGTAAGATGATTCTTGAAGGAGAAGAAAAAGGATTAAGTGAAGAGTTTATTCTAAGAATATACAAGGCGATACATCAGGAATCGATTAATCACCAGAAAAAAGTTGCTAAATCTTAAATATGAATATATTACCTATTGGGTATAGAGATTTATTTGCATCTTTGCGTTTATGACAGGAACTGTATATAAATCTACCGGAAGTTGGTACACCGTTAAAACGGATGAAGGAGCTGTGTATGAGTGTCGTATCAAAGGTAAATTTAGAATAAAAGGTATCAAAAGCACAAATCCAGTTTCTGTTGGAGATATCGTAGATTTTAAACTAGAAACTAAAAACGATAGAGAAACTGGTGTCATTGAAAACATAAGAGAACGCAGGAACTATATTATTAGAAAATCTGTAAACTTATCTAAGCAAACCCACATCATTGCTTCAAACATTGATGTGGTTTTTTTATTAATTACACTTAATAATCCTCCGACGTTTACTGCATTTATTGACAGATTTTTGGTTACAGCAGAAGCATATGATATCAAAGCAATATTGTTATTTAATAAAATTGACACCTACAATGAAGAGGAACTTCTGGAGATAAAATATCTGGCAGCTCTTTATCGAGAAATTGGATATGAATGTATTGGGATTTCGGCTAAGAATGGTAAAAATGTAGATAAGGTTAAAGAATTAATGAAAGGAAAGGTAAGTATGTTTTCTGGTCACAGTGGTGTTGGTAAATCTACCTTGGTTAATTTGATTGAGCCTAACTTATCTCTTAAAACTGCTGAGATTAGCGATCAACATCAGCAAGGCCAACATACTACAACATTTGCAGAAATGTATGATCTCAGTTTCGATGCTAAAATTATCGACACACCAGGAATCAAAGGATTCGGTATCGTAGATATGGATAAAGAGGAAGTAGGAGATTATTTCCCAGAATTTTTTGAGCTTAAACAGCAGTGCAAGTTTAATAATTGTCTACATATCAATGAACCTAAGTGTGCCGTGAAGGAAGCCTTAGAAAATGGAGAAGTTGCCTGGTCCCGATATAAAAGTTATCTACAGATTTTAGAAGGTGAAGACGAACACTACCGCAAAAATAATTATGACGAATAATATTTTTTTAAATTTTTAGGGTAACATTTCTTTCCCATTTGACACATACTATTATGAGAGCAGTAATTCAAAGAGTATCTGAAGCTTCTGTTACCGTGAATCAAGAAATAATTTCTGAAATAAATTCAGGTCTTTTGATCTTACTTGGTATAGAAGATGAAGATACAATTGATGATATTAATTGGTTATCTGGAAAAATAAGCAAATTAAGAATCTTTGGAGATGATAAAGGAATGATGAACCAAAGTATTATTGATATCAATGGAGAAGCTATAATAGTTAGCCAGTTTACCCTATATGCCAGCACAAAAAAAGGAAATAGACCTAGTTTTATTAAAGCTGCAAAACCTGAGAAAGCAATTCCGCTCTACGAAAATTTTGTAAAACAATTTGAAAAAGATTTGGACAAAAAAGTGGGTACGGGTCAATTTGGGGCTGATATGAAAGTATCACTGATCAACGATGGTCCAGTAACCATAATAATCGATACTAAAAACAAAGAATAATAACCACCCCAGAATAAAATTAATATGCAATTACCAAAAGTACAACATATACTTGTTGTCATATTTCTGTGTGTCTTTTCGGAAATAAACAGTCAAGAAAATTTAGAGTTACAGTCCATACTTTTGGACTCTACACTTACTAAGGATGCCAACGCAATTGTAAGATCAGAAGATATAGTAGTTGAGATTAATTCTATTAATTCTGTAACAATAAGATCCAAACGTATTGTTACTATTTTGAATAAATACGGAAATAAATATGCTAAATCTTATCAAGGATACGATTCTTCCAGAAATATAAAAAAACTTCAATTGACAGTTTATAACGCTTTAGGAAAGGAAATTAATAAATATAAAAAGAAAGATTTTAGTGACCGGAGCGCAGTGAGTGCAGGAACTTTATTTTCAGATGATAGGATTAAATATGTTGATTATACTCCTACAGGATATCCATATTCAATAGTTTTTGAAAGTGAAATCGAAAGTTCAATAACAGCATATATAAGACCTTGGGTACCTATTTCAGGATATAGTCTAAGTGTTCAGAAATCAACTTTCAGAGTTTTGAATCCAACAAAAATCCCTATTCGAAATAAGGAAGAAAGATTTAATGGTTACAATATTAAAATGAGCAAAGAAAATATGGAGTTGTTTTATGAAATGTCAAATGTTCCTGCTTCGTCTTTTGAGGTTCAAGCTCCATCTTTTTATAATATTTTTCCAATAGCTAGGATTGCTTTAAATGATTTTTCACTAGATGGTATTGAAGGCTCGGCAAAAGATTGGAAGTCTTTAGGGAAATGGGAATATGATCATTTGATTGCGGGTAGAGATCAATTACCGGAAAAAACATTAAAAGAGGTTGAGAAATTGATGATAGGAGCAGATACGAAAAGAGAAAAAGCCAAGCGTATCTATAACTATGTTCAGAATAAAACTAGATATATAAGTGTTCAGTTAGGTATAGGAGGGCTGATACCTTTTTTGGCAAGTGATGTAGATAAGTGGGGATATGGTGATTGCAAGGCATTAACAAATTATACCAAAGCATTATTGAAATCTCAAAATATAGAATCTTATTACACAGAACTATATGCTGGACAGGAAAAAAGAGATATGGATGATGAATTTGCTTCGATTGAAGGGAATCATGTTATATTAAATATTCCCGATGAAGAAGAGGATATTTGGTTAGAATGTACTAGCCAGACCGCTCCTTTTAATTTTATCGGAGATTTTACTGATGATAGAAATGTATTAGTCCTCAAACCAGAAGGTGGAGAAATTAAAAGAACAAAAAAATATAGCCCTGAAGAAAATACACTCCATACAACAGCAACTATTTCTTTACTAGCAGATGCTTCTATTAAAGCAGAAGTAGTTTCTATATCTAAAGGATTACAATATGATTGGAGATATCTAACAAAATTAGAACCAATCAAAGACCAGAAATTGTATTACAAAGAATATTGGGATCATATTAATAATCTAAACATCGTATCTATAGAATTAGAAGATGATAAGGATAGTATTAGTTATCAAGAACATGTGAAAATTGATGCAAGAAATTATGCTACAAAAGTTGGAAGTAGATTACTGATAATGCCTAATATTTTTAATCGTATTACAAGGAAGATGCCTAGGTATAAGGACAGAAAAACGCCTTTGGTTATTTCTAGAGGATATGTGGATGTAGATGAGTATATCATTAAAGTACCAGAAGGATATGCGATTAATAAGCTTCCAGAAAAAAAAGTATTCGAAACAATTTTTGGGAAGTATTCATGCAGTATAGAAAAAGTCGATGAGTCTACCTTGAAATATAGTAGAAACTTACTGATCAAAGATGGCGAACACCCAAAAGAAAAGTATGAAGATTACAGGCAATTTATGGCAAAACTAAGAACTGCTGATAAAACAAAAATAATACTTAAACAACTATAAAAATAAGCACGAAACAATGGGAAAAATATCTAAAATAACAGCAATTTTCTTGCTGATTATATCTATAAATTCGACGGCTCAAGAATATAAATTTGGTAAAGTGTCCAAAGAAGAGTTAATGGAAAAATCTTATCCATTAGACAGCTCTGCAAATGCCGCCGTATTGTATGAAAATAAGAAAGTAAGTGTAGAGTACAATCCTAATAAAGGGTTTCAACTAGTAACTGATGTTTTTAAAAGAATAAAACTGTACAATAAAGATGGGTTCAAATATGCTTCTGAAGAATTATTATTATACAAGAGTGGTAGTGATAAAGAAACGGTATCTAGTTTAAAAGGGGTTACCTATATATTGTCAAACGATAAAATAGAAAAAATTAAACTTAAGAAAGACGGAATTTTTAAAGGTGAGTTTTCAGAAAATCTAAATGAACAAAAGTTCACTATGCCTGCAATTACAGAAGGAGCTGTTATTGAGTACCAATATAAAGTAACCTCACCTTTTTTATCTGTTATCGATAGGCTTTATTTACAATATGAAATTCCAATAAAAAAAATAGAAGTTAAAGTCAAATCTCCGGAATATTTTAATTACAAAAAGTTCTCTACTGGATATTTACCATTAAATATAAAGGAATCTGCTACTAATGATAAAATTACTTTTAATAATAAAGTCAGATCTTGGGGTAAAGTCTCCACTACAAAGTTTTATCAAAATACTGTAGATTTTAGAGTGAAGCAGGATATTGTAGAATCAACCAATGTGCCAGCTTTTAAAAAAGAACCATATTCTGGAAACGCTCAGAATTATATTTCATCGTTAAGCTATGAATTGTCTTATGTGAAATTTCCTAATGAACCGATAGAGTACCGTTCAACCACTTGGGAAGACGTTACTAAAAAGATTTACAATAGTTCTAGCTTTGGCGGTGAGTTAAGCAAAACCAATTATTTTAAAGAAGATATAGATAATATTCTTGCCAATGCAAAAGGTCAATTAGAAAAAGTAGGTTTGATTTACACATTTGTAAAGAATAAGATGAATTGGAATAAACAAAATAGAGTATTCGTAAACAAAGGGGTAAAGAAAGCATATAAAGAAAACACTGGAAATTCTGCCGAAATTAATCTGATGCTTACCGCTATGTTGAATTATGCTAATATAGAAGCTAATCCAGTTGTGGCCAGCACAGGTGATAGATTGGTATCACTCTTCCCAACATTAAACGGATTTAATTATGTGATTACTAGAGTGAAACTTGCAGATGGAAAGATTTTTTATTTAGATGCAACCGATAAATATGGATTACCCAATATTTTACCTGCTCGATTAATTAGAGGTATGGGAAGAGTGATTGCAAAAAATGGGACTTCTCAAATGGTGGATCTAAGACCAAGAATTCCTTCAACTATGGGATGTCGAGTGCAATGTGAAATTGATAATGAAGGTATGGTGAAAGGAAAGATGATGGTGAATTATAAAGATTATTTAGCTCACAATTTTAGAAGTATAAACGGTGCAAAAGATGATGAAAGTAAAGCACAGCGATTTGAGAAAAAGTATGGATTCTCATCCTTAGAAGAGTATAATGCAATAGGAGTAAAAGAGTATGGAAAAGGAGTGAGAGAAAAGTTTGATTTTACCATAGAGGATCAGATTGAAATAATAGAGGATGAACTATTCTTTTCACCTTTGTTATTTCTAAGAAATAAAGAAAACATATTTAAATCTGATGATCGACAATATCCTATTGATTTTGGATATGGATTTACGAATAAATATATGATGAATATAAAAATCCCTGAAGGATATGAAGTTACCGAGTATCCGAAAACTTCTGCATTTAAGTTGCCTGATAATATGGGAATGTTTACATTTAGATCCAATGTATCTAACGGAGTAATTCAGATTATGGTAGATGAAACAATAACGGCACCAGTAGTGCCAGCCAATTATTATCCTGCTGTAAAAGAGTTTTATAATCAAGTGATACAAAAAGAGAATGAACAAATAGTTCTTAAAAAGATATAAGCATGAATATTCAAAACGCTCAAAAAGCGGTAGATGATTGGATCAAAACTCACGGAGTTCGTTATTTTAATGAACTTACCAATATGGCGCAGCTTACAGAAGAAGTAGGTGAAGTTGCAAGAATAATAGCTCGTCGATACGGAGAACAGAGTGAAAAAGAAAGCGATAAGAATAAAGATTTAGGAGAAGAGTTAGCGGATGTTATGTTTGTAGTATTATGTTTAGCAAATCAAACAGGAGTTAATCTTCAGGAAGCTTTCGACAAAAAATTAGACATCAAAACAAAAAGAGACCACGATCGTCATCATAATAACGAGAAATTAAAATAATGTTTAAGTCAATTCTAAGTTCTAAAAGATATTGGATTTCTGTAGCTCGCCTTGGAGTTGCATTTATACTACTAATAAGTTTAATAGAATATTTAAAATATTATTTTGGTAATGGGTCTGAAGCTTTTCTAGCTGTTAAGATTAATAATGGGCTTTGGGTGCGATACTTATTGTCTAGAGTCTTAGGTGGATTGGCATATGGAATGATACAGGCATATTATTTTGAAAGAAGAAAACACAAATCAAATCAATAAAATGAATTTGGAATTAAGCCATATTTCGAATATTAAGAATAACAGTTTACAAATTACGGGATCAAAAAGTGAAACTAATAGACTGTTGATATTACAGTCTCTTTATCCAGAAATTGAAATAGATAATATATCTAATAGTGATGATTCTAGATTAATGAGAGCTGCATTAGCAAGTAATGAGGAGCTTATTGATATTCATCATGCGGGTACGGCAATGCGTTTTTTAACAGCATATTTTGCTATTAAAGACGGTAGAGAAACAATTCTTACAGGTAGTAAACGAATGCAAGAACGGCCAATTAAAATTCTTGTAGATGCGCTTAAACAATTAGGATGCAATATTAGTTATGAGAAAGAAGAAGGGTATCCACCTATAAAAATTATTGGTAAAAACCCTGAAACTAATAGAGTTTCTCTGGCAGCAAATGTAAGTAGCCAATACATATCAGCTTTAATGCTGATAGCCTCTTCCTTACCAGAAGGTTTGGAAATTACCTTAGAAGGTAAAGTTACATCTGTGCCATATATTAATATGACATTAAGTTTATTGAAGGATGTAGGAATCCATGGAAGTTTTGAGAATAATATAATACGAATTCAACCTTTAAAAATAGTTTCTCCTAAAACGGTCGTTGTAGAGTCTGATTGGAGTTCAGCATCATATTTTTATAGTATTGTTGCGTTATCGGATTTTGGGAGTGTCACTATAGGCAGTTATAAGAAAAACAGTTATCAAGGAGATGCTTCTCTGGCTGAGATTTATAAGAAATTAGGAGTAGAAACCACATTTCAAGATCATCAAGTTACTTTAAAGAAAATAACTACAGTAGATAATTCTGAAACCTTAGAATTGGATTTATCTAATTCTCCAGATATTGCACAAACCATAGCCGTAACATGTTTTGGATTAGGGAAAGCATGCTATCTTACAGGACTTCATACACTAAAAATTAAAGAGACAGATAGGTTAGAAGCTCTTAAAATAGAAATTGAAAAATTAGGTGGAGAAGTATATGTAACAGACGATTCTTTAAAATTAAGTGCAGCGACTTCTATAAGGTCGGATATTGCTATAGATACCTATCATGATCATAGAATGGCAATGGCGTTTGCACCGTTAGCATTAAGAGAAACTTTACGAATTAATGACGCAGATGTAGTGTCTAAGTCGTACCCTGATTTTTGGAATGATTTAAAGAAATTAGATTTTAAAGTGCTGTAAATAAAAATATATCTGTTGATTTACTTGACAACCCCTACATCCAGATTGTATATTTGCTGCTCCAAAAAAAGAAACACTAATGAAGTTATCACATTTCAACTTTGACCTTCCAAAAGAATTATTAGCAGAATATCCCTCAGAAAATAGAGATGAGGCTCGTTTAATGGTTCTTAATAGAAAAGATCAAACAATAGAGCATAAGCAATTTAAAGATCTCATTGATTATTTTGAACCTAATGATGTTATGGTTTTAAATAATACTAAAGTTTTTCCAGCCAGATTATATGGTAACAAAGAAAAAACCGGTGCAAGAATAGAAGTATTTTTGTTAAGAGAATTAAATTCAGAGACTCGTTTATGGGATGTGCTTGTAGATCCAGCTCGTAAGATTCGAATTGGAAATAAATTATACTTTGGTGATGATGAAAGTTTAGTTGCTGAAGTTATTGATAATACAACGTCTAGAGGACGTACATTAAGGTTTTTATATGATGGTTCTTATGATGAGTTTAGACAAAAACTAACGGATCTTGGAGAAACACCATTGCCAAAATATATAAAAAGAGAGGCAGAACCAGAAGATGAAGAAAGATATCAAACGATTTATGCTAAAAATGAAGGTGCTGTAGCAGCTCCTACTGCTGGATTGCATTTTTCTAAACATTTAATGAAGCGTCTTGAAATAAAGGGAGTAGATTTTGCAGAGATTACTTTACATGTTGGCTTAGGAACTTTTAATCCAGTGGAAGTAGAAGATTTATCCAAGCATAAAATGGATAGCGAAGAAGCATATATCACGGCACAAGCTACTAGTACAATTAATAAAGGGATTCAGAACAAACAAAGAATTTGTGCAGTAGGAACTACGGTAATGAGAGCTTTGGAGAGTTCAGTTTCTTCTGATAAAACGTTAAACGAATTTAGAGGTTGGACAAACAAATTTATCTTCCCTCCTTATGACTTCAGTATAGCGAATAGCATGATAACTAATTTTCATACACCAAAATCCACATTGTTGATGATGGTTTCAGCTTTTGCAGGTCATGATTTCATTAAGGAAGCTTATGAAGAAGCTGTTAAAGAAAAGTATCAGTTCTATTCCTATGGAGACGCTATGTTAATTCTATAACATAGAAAATAGGTATACAATATAAAATTGAACCTCCACCTTGTACTAGTACAAAGTGGAGGTTTTTCTTTTTAAGATCTCCAAAATTGTATAGTTTTTCAGGATATAAAATTAAAGTATGGATTGAAGTATATGTTGTATAAATCTTAAAATTAGTATGTTATGGTGTTTGTTTCATGAAAAATAACTATTTTGCGGAGCTTTTTGAAAAATTACGGTTTTACCGTACTTAAAAAAAGTAGTTAGATAACGATTAATTTGGTTGTTTATCGAAAAAGGGGGATAGTGGCAATTATTGATTCTTCTTTTTAAAAAATTAATCGTTTCTTGTACGAACCCTAAGTAAATTAACTTATAACCTATGAATAGAATATTACACATTGGTCTTCTTTTTGTGACTTTATTCTCGTTTTCACAAACAAAAGTTGGGAATCTTCAATATAATGATATTGACGTGTTTGAAAATCAAGAACTAATGCTCAATGGGGCAGGAGAAAGAGAAAAGCTGTATGCAATTGGACTATATTTAGATTTTGAAGTTGACGGAGTTGAAGATGGTTTAATGGTAGCAGATAAGGATGCTACTATGGCGCTTACTATTAAAATGATATCAGATATTTCTAATGAAGAGCTGAAAGAGATTATTAGAAATGGTTTAGAACGTGCTACAGATGGAAATAGTTACCTGATGGAAGATCATATTAGAAATTTCATCAAACTTCTTCCTAAACAAATAAATAAACATGAGATTTTTAAAGTGGTGTATACTACCGATAAAAAACTTACTCTTTATAGAAATAGAGAAAGACTTGGAGCTGTACGCGAATGTTTTGATTTTAAACAAGCATTGTTTAAAATTTGGCTTGGGGAAAACCCCGTTGACCCGCAATTGAAAGAAGATTTGTTAGGATCTTTTGATGCTAATCCGATCTTAGGAGAATGGAAAGCTTATGACAAAAAAAGTGGAGTTGCTATAAATATTGTTCAACTTTATATGATTGAAAATAAAATTTTCGGTTCTATCCAACAAATGCTTCGTCAATCAGAAAGGGATGCTGTATGTTATGAGTGCGATGGTGATGATAAAAATCAACCTGTGGAAGGATTGGTAATTCTGAAAAACTTACAACCTAAGAATGAACTAAAATACACTAATGGGCGTTTTACCGATATCAGAACAGGTAAAGTTTCAGATTGTCAGATTTGGATCGATGAAGAAGACTTAGATGTTCTTAATGTAAAATATCGCGGAGGCGGTGGAGTACATCAGTGGAAACGTATCAAAACTTCACGTAAAGATAATAGAGAAGATTTCCGTACAGTAAAATTCTAATTATAACATATTTTCAAGGATTTAAATTGTTTATATCGCTTTCGGTAAACGTAATCTTTTACATATTTTTGTAGCAAAATGAAACCGAAAAAGAAAGATATAAGAGCGCTAACTAAGGAACAAATACGTCAGTTTTTTATTGAAAATGGTGACAAAGCGTTTCGAGGAAATCAAGTATATGAATGGTTATGGAATAAAGGAGCCCATAGTTTTGATGGGATGACCAATATTTCGAAATCTACAAGACAAATATTGGAGGATAATTTTGTTATCAATCATATACGAGTAGATCAAATGCAGCGAAGTACCGATGGTACTATTAAAAATGCTGTTAGATTACATGATGGATTAGTAGTAGAATCTGTTTTGATTCCAACTCCAACTAGAACTACGGCTTGTGTTTCTTCTCAGGTTGGATGTAGTTTAGATTGTCGATTTTGCGCAACTGCAAGGTTAAAAAGAATGCGAAATCTAAATCCTGATGAGATTTATGATCAAGTTCTAGCCATTGATAATGAAAGTAGATTATATCACAATCGACCACTTTCGAATATTGTATTTATGGGAATGGGAGAGCCATTAATGAACTACAATAATGTTCTTAAAGCTATAGACAAAATTACATCATCAGAAGGTCTAGGAATGTCTCCTAAAAGAATTACAGTTTCTACTTCAGGAGTGCCTAAAATGATTAAAAAAATGGCTGATGATGAGGTGAAATTTAAACTAGCTGTTTCTTTGCATTCTGCAATAGATGATGTTAGAACTTCTATTATGCCTTTTAATGAAAAATTTCCACTAAAAGATCTCAGAGAAGCCTTAGAATATTGGTATCAAAAAACAAAAAGTAGAATTACCTATGAGTACGTTGTATGGAAAGGAATCAATGATGCTAGAAAAGATATCGATGCACTATTACAATTTTGTTCATATGTGCCTTGCAAAGTGAACTTAATCGAATATAATCCAATCGATGATGGAGAGTTTCAGCAAGCTTCTAATACCGCAACGGATAATTATATAAAAGCATTGGAAGCAAAAGGATTTGTAGTGAACGTAAGAAGAAGTAGAGGTAAAGATATCGATGCAGCGTGTGGACAGTTAGCCAATAAATCTTAAATATTTGTTTTCAATAAATTATTTATCAAGTGTTTTGATGCTAAAAAGGTATTGTACTATCTTCGCAACTAGTTAGAAAACAAAATAATCTAAGGCGAATTGAAAGTCGTTGAGCAAATAAAATTACCAATTATTGATGAGATGGAACTTTTCGAACAAAAGTTTTCTCAATCGATGTATTCTAATGTCGCTTTACTCAATAGAATTACACATTATATTGTAAATAGAAAAGGGAAACAAATGAGACCTATGTTTGTTTTTCTTGTTGCAAAAATGGTCTCAGGCGGAGAAATCAAAGAGCGAACCTATCGAGGAGCTTCTGTTATAGAGCTCATACATACTGCCAGTCTTGTTCATGATGATGTGGTTGATGATTCTAACCGAAGAAGAGGATTTTTCTCAATAAATGCACTTTGGAAGAATAAAATAGCTGTACTTATTGGAGATTATTTGTTATCCAAAGGGATGTTGGTTTGCATTGATAATAATGATTTTGATTTATTAAAGATCATATCTGTTGCTGTAAGAGAAATTGTTGAAGGAGAATTATTGCAAATTGAGAAAGCTAGGAATCTTGACATAACAGAGGAAATTTATTACGAAATTATTAGACAGAAAACGGCAACTTTGATAGCTGCATGCTGCAGTGTTGGTGCTTGTTCTGTAGAACCAGATTCTGACTCAATAGAAAAAATGAGAAAGTTTGGAGAGCTTATTGGAATGGCTTTTCAGATAAAAGATGATTTGTTTGATTACGGAGATACGGCTATTGGTAAACCAACAGGTATAGATATTAAGGAACAAAAAATGACCTTACCACTAATTTATACCTWAAATCATTGCTCTACAGCAAAAAAGAAATGGCTCATAAACTCGGTTAAAAATCATAATAAAAATAAAAAACGAGTTAAAGAAGTAATTGATTTCGTAAAAGTAAGTGGAGGATTAGAATATGCTACTAAAGTCATGCACCAATTTAAAGAAGAGGCGCTCACTATCTTATCTGAATATCCAGAATCAGAATACAGATCTTCCCTGGAGTTAATGGTAAGTTATGTGATTGACAGAAAAAAATAATCAAGAATCCTTCCTTCTTCTTAGAATGAGGTATACCTTACATTTCCCAATTTTCCTACTTAAAAATAAATATTGGTATCAGTTTTGATGCTATTTGATAATTAAAAAGATTTTTTTTCATGATCAGACAACTGTTTTGGTTTTTTTAGCGTCTTTATGAAAGGGAATAACAAGTTCATTTATCTTAAACAATCACTTTTTATGATTAGAAAACTATTTTTATATGCTGCAATTATAGTTCTATCAAGTTGCGCATCCGTAGAGAAATATAATACACAAATAAGTAAGAAGCATAGTCCAGAAGAATTAAAACAAGATGTTGATTATGCTTATAAAAAACTAAAAAGATTACATCCAGATGTATATTGGTATGTTTCTAAGGAAGAACTAGATGGTAAAATAGACAAATTGAAAAATGAACTAACTCGACCATTAACATCCAAAGAATTTTATAAATTATTTGCTCCTGTTATCACCAATGTTAAACAAGGTCACTTGTCTGTACATGTACCTTATTTAAAACAGACGAAAGATGAAATAAAAAATAAAGGAAAAAGAGATTCTCCTTTTAATACGGTATCATTTCAAGCAGTGGGCGATCAACTATTTTTAAAACAGGTTTTTAAAGGTGATAGTACATTAATAGAAGGTTCAGAGGTTATTGCTATCGAAGATGAAAAAATAGATACGTTGTTACCTTTTTTTAGAACACTCCATGCAAGTGATGGATATAATAAAACCTTTATCCCAAAATTTGTCGGCAGCCGTTTCGGATTCTTTTACACAAATACGCATAAACAAAAAGATAGTGTTTTATTACACCTGAAATTCAAAGATAGTCTGTATCAAAAGTATTTGTTGGCTAATTATGATAAACCAAAAAAAGAAAGTAATGTAAAAGATACAGTAAAGACGGTAAAGAAAAAACTAAGTAAATTAGAAAAGAAAGAGGCAAAAGAAGCTCGGAAAAAGTTACAAAAGAAAAACTATAAATATGGGTATAATAAGAAGACAGAAGATTACAATAGGAATTTTGAATTTCTAAAATCTGATGATAGCTCTGCTATTGCTTATATGAAAATTAAAAGTTTTACAAATGGTGGATATAAAGAGTTTTATAAAGAGAGTTTTGCTAAGATAGATTCTGCCAAATGCAAAAACTTGATCATAGACTTAAGAGGTAATTTGGGAGGAAGACTTACTGAGATTGATGATTTATATTCATATTTAACAGATAAAGAGTATGTGTTTATAGAAAAATCCAAAATGACTGGTAGATTAAGTTTTTTATATCCCTATTTCCACTCAGAATCAATAACCACAAAAACATTAGCAACCTTGTTATCACCAGTATTGGGAGTATATCAATTGTTTAAGGTGAAAAAGGAGAACGGAGAGACATATTTTAAATTCAGGCATAGTAAACTAAGAGAACCAAAACCAAATAATTTTGGAGGAAAGGTGTATGTTTTAATTAATGGTGAAAGTTTTTCGGCCAGTAGTGTTTTTTCTACACACTTAAAAGCTACCAAACGTGCTACTTTTGTAGGAGAGGAAACTGGAGGAGCGTATAACGGGACAGTGGCTGGAAACTATGCTAAAATAGAGTTGCCTAATTCTAAAATAAATATGAGAGTAGGGTTATTAAAAATAAATGCACCTTATACTACCGAACCAGATGGTTATGGTATAAAACCAGATATTTCTTTAAAAAGTGAGTATAATGGAGAGGATAAAGAATTAGAGTGGGTGATAGGTGATATTCAGGCATCGAATAAGAAATAATATTTTTTTTAAACCTCAGACAACCTTTTTCATTCTTTACGCGTCTATATATATAGAAGGTCTTAAATAATTGATTTTACTTTGAAAGTTATTCAGTTTTATAAAAGCGAAACACAACTCATTAAGAAAGCGGTAAAAGGGCATAGAGATGCACAACGCTATATATATGAGAAACATGCACCAAAAATGTTGAGTGTATGTAGACAATATATAAAGGATATTCATCATGCGGAAGAAGTCATGTCGACAGGATTTCTAAAAGTATTTACCAATTTGAAACAATTCAATTTTGGAGGAAGTTTTGAAGGATGGATACGTAGAATTATGATAAATGAGTCAATTTCATTTTTGCGAAAACAAAAACAATTAGTTTTTACAGAAGACATTTCTATATACACAGAAGAGTCTTGGAATAACATAAATATAGAGTTAGGAGTAGAGCAAATCCAGGAACTAATTGATAGTTTGCCAGAAGGATATAAGATGGTGTTTGTATTATATGCTGTAGAAGGATATAAACACAATGAAATTGCAAAAATGCTTGGGATTAGTGACAATACATCTAAATCTCAACTTTTTAAGGCAAGGAAAATGCTACAGCAAAAGTTCAACCAACTAAATATGATTAATCATGGCGCCGTTAAAATTTGAAGATAATATAAGGGAGAAGCTGGAGCAGCGCACGATACAACCGTCAAAAACGGTTTGGGAACAATTGGATCAAGAACTCGATGCGCAAAATGGACAAAAAAAAATTAAACGTTATTGGTGGATAGGTGTTGCTGCTAGTGTAGCAGGGTTTTTGATAATCGCAACATTGTATATGAATACTTCCAATGAAATAATACCCTCTAACAATCATCTAGTAGAAACTACAACAGAAAAAGAAGATAATAGCGAATTAGAAGAAAATAACGAAGTTTTAAAAACAAAACCTGAAACGCAAGTAGTAGCTAATGAAAAAATAATAAAAACGCAGGAAAAGGTTATCAAAACTCCAATAAAGGAAAAAAAACAAGTAGCGTTAGAAAAGACAAAAATAGCTCCTAACAATGCCATTGCTAGTAGTGATAAGATAACACAAGCAGAAGAGGTTTCTTCAGAAATCATAGAAGAGACTAAAGCAATAAAGTCAAGTGTTGTAAGTAGTGATCCAGTTAGAGGAATAGAAAAACCTTTAGAAATAGATAAAGCTGTAATACAGAATAAAATTTCAGATATAGTTGCGCAAGTACAGCAATTAGAACAGAATAATAGAAAGGTTACAGATGAAGAGATCGATGCATTATTAAAAAATGCACAACTTGAGATTACTACACAACAAATTTTACAATCAAATAAAGTAAATGCTTCAGCACTGCTTCTAGACGTAGAATCAGAATTGGATGAGTCATTTAAAGATCGTGTTTTTGAAGCGCTAAAAACCGGTTTTGAAAAACTTAAAACAACTGTTGCAGAAAGGGATAATTAACAATAAACATTCATCAATCAATTCTTACCGATTCCCTCTCTAATCAGAGAGGGAAAGCGTAAGTAAAATCAATTATTTATGAGAACAATTATTATGTATGTCGTGTTAACGACAATGACGCTTAGTGCCCAATTTTTATATGCACAAGAAGACGATAATACCGATAAAATAGAGCAATTAAACAAGGATAAGGAAGAAATAGTACTTTCAGAAAAAGAACAACTTAAAAAAGGAGTAGAAGAGATTAATGAAAGACTGGTAAAAGGAGAATTAACTACTGCTGAAGCTCAAGATCAAAAGGAAAGTTTAGCTAAAAAACACGCGCTGAATATAGAAAATAGATTAGCTATTATCGATAATCAGATAGCACTACTTGAGCGTAATAATGCGTCTTATCTTACTAATGACAAAACAAAATTAGCGATTGGTTTTGGAGCTAGAGATAATGATGATGGCGATATTTTATTTGGAATAAACGTTAAGAATACGAAGAAAGCTGAAAAGAAGTATGATAAACGTACATATTCTGATTTGGTTGTAGCTTTTGGTTTAAACAATGCCATTGTGGAAGATCAATCCTTAGATGATTCTGATTATAAAATTGCAGGAAGTAGATTTTTCGAAATTGGTTTAGCTTGGAAGACTCGAGTTTTTAAAAATTCTAATTTTTTGAGAGTTAAATACGGGATCTCATACCAATCTAATGGATTAAAACCTACAGATAATAGGTATTTTGTCGAAAATGGAGACCAGACAGAATTAGAGGAATTTAGAGTAGAATTAGATAAATCTAAATTCAGGATGGATAATTTGGTTGTTCCAGTACATTTCGAGTTTGGACCCTCTAGAAGAATAGAAACAGAAGAGAGATTAAGGTTTTCTACAAGGGGGAAATTTAGAATAGGTTTAGGTGGATATGCCGGTGCAAATATAAGTACTAGGCAAAAATTAAAGTATAAAGAAAATGGCGATAGAGTAAAGGACAAAATAAAAAGAGACTATAATACAAATGATTTAATTTATGGATTAAGTGGCTATGTTGGTTTCGGAGATATGTCATTATATGCTAAGTATGATTTGTCACCAATTTTCGAAAATGCAGCAGTTGATCAGCGAAATGTGTCTTTGGGATTGCGTTTCGACCTGTAGGAATTACCATAATCGGTAAGGTTCTCTATTCAATTTTAGTTTTATAAATAAAACAGAGGTAAATTTTGAGACCAATTTAAATTTTAAGTGTTAGCCATTTTTTGCGGGAAAAGAGTTATGTGAAATCATAACTCTTTTTTTGTTTGTAGGATTTCAGATACTTATGTTAATACAGGCTCTATAAGGGATCAAAAATACTCTATTAATCTACTATGGAAAGCGGGATTGTTTTTTTAATGTTAAATAATAAACAAAATACATTGTATTGTTAAATTACCGTTAAAAGATAAATCCCTTAATACTCTTACGGTTTTAAAGTAAATACTTGATTGTAAGTATTTTATGACATCTATTTTTTTTTATTCTTACTTTAAATAATCTATATTTAAATCGCTCGAAATGTTAAATTTTTGAGACCAAAATTAAAGCTTTGAATTTGCGCATGCCCCCTTATCCGCAATCCAGAGACCTACTACTTATGTTTAAAAATGGTTCAGTGAAGTAATTGTTAACCAAATTTTAGATATGAAAACACAATTCTATTATTTTGCATTTTTTGTGCTTTGTAGCGTGGGGCTTATCGCTCAACAAAAACCTCAAGAAAAGGCCAGCTTGTATGGAAAAGCTGCCTACATGAGAACAGTACCTGCTTTATCCAAGATGGATAATATTATTTCTGCCGAAGGTATGATAAAACACGGACAGGAAAAGAAAAGAGGTAAGAACATCTATGTTCCTGGCAAGGGTCTTCCAGCTGCCGGACAAAAAGATCCTCTAATGGAGATCCAACAAAAATCTGCAAGAACAGCTATCTCTACAGAAGTAGCGAATTTCCAATCTCATGAAGGATTTAGTACACCTACAGATCCAACAGGAGCTATAGGTCCAAACCATTATGTATATGCATTTAATTCTGGTTTCGGAATTCGTGATAGAGCTGGAAACGTACTTTTAGCAGAAGCTTCATTAGCTACGATCTTTCCTGGAGAAAGTTTAGGGGATCCAATTGTACTATATGATAACTATGCAGAGCGTTTTGTTATCATGCAGTTCAGTAATACTCCAAATGGTATTCTAATCGCTGTAGGACAAGGGCCAGATCCAGTAAATGATGGATGGTTCACGTATAGATTTAATACAGGTTCATTCCCAGATTATGAAAAAATATCAATCTGGAGCGATGGATATTATATCACAGCTAATAAAGATTCTGGTTCGGCTGGTTCTAGCGAAGTAGTATACGCTGTAGAAAGAGATCTAATGCTAGCAGGTGATCCAAATGCTCAGTTTGTAGGGTTTCCGTTACCAGGTATTTCAACAAGTGGTTTCTATAGTCCTGGAGGATCTAGTGCAACAGGACCTACTTTACCTCCTGTAGGAGCTGGACATTCTATAATCTATTTACAAGATGATGCTTGGGCTGGAGTATCTCAAGATCATGTGAAAGTATGGACAACAGATGTAGATTGGACAAATKTTGCGAATTCAACAATTTCTCAGCCACAAGAAGTTATTACAGCTCCTTTTGATAGTGTTTTTGATGGTGGATCATTTTCTAATTTACCACAACCAAGTGGTAGTGATATTGATGCATTGCAAGCTACAATGTTGTATATGACCACTTATAGACGTTTCCCTTCTCATAACTCTATGATTTTTAATTTTGCAGTGGATTTAGATGGTAATGATGATCTTGCTGGTATTCGTTGGTACGAGTTTAGACAAACAGCTGATGGTCAGCCTTGGACTATTTTTCAAGAAGGAACATATGTACAACCAGATGGTTTAAGCGCTTTTTGTGGTAGTATGGCTATGGATGGTCAAGGTAATATTGGACTAGCTTATACAGTAGTAAGTACTTCTGTTTTTCCTTCTATTCGTTATACAGGTAGATTGGCTAGTGATCCAATAGGAACTATGACTCTTGTAGAGCAATCTGCAGTAGAAGGTACTCAGGTAGACCCTTCTTTTAGATATGGTGATTATGGTCACATGACTATAGATCCAACAGATGATATGACTTTCTGGCACACGGCAGAATATTTTGATGCTGGTTTTAGAAAAAACCATGTGGTAGCTTTTAGTTTACAACCAGATACGCCAGATACGGAAGCGCCAACAGCTCCAACAAATTTAGTAGCTTCTAATACTACTGATGTTTCTACAACTGTTAGTTGGGATGCTTCTACGGATAATATAGGTGTTACCGCTTATGATGTATTCCAAGATGGAGCTTTAGTTACTACAGTAGCTACAACTTCCGCGGATATAACAGGACTGGCTCCTTCTACATCATACGACTTTACTGTTGTAGCAAAAGATGCTGCTGGTAACGAATCACCAGCTAGTGCTGCATTAACAGTAACTACAGAAGCTCCGGATACAGAAGCACCTTCTGCTCCAACAAATCTTACAGCTTCTGCAACTACTGCAGGACAAACTACACTTAGCTGGGATGCTTCTACAGATAATGTAGGTGTTGCAGCATATGATGTATTACAAGATGGTGTTGTGGTAGCTACAGTTTCTGATACTACTGTAGTAGTTACAGGTTTAGATCCAGAAACTACTTATGAGTTCACAGTTATTGCAAAAGATGCAGCAGGAAACGAGTCTGTGGCAAGTGATCCTCTTTCTGTGACTACTCCTGCAGCTTCAGGTTGTTTAGGAGGTTTAGTGCCACCTTATGCAGAGAGTTTCGAAACTGGTTTAGGGGCATGGACTCAAAATTCAGATGATGATTTAGATTGGACTGTAGATGCAGACGGAACACCTTCTAATAGAACAGGTCCTTCTAGCGCTGTAGATGGTTCAAATTATATTTATGTAGAAGCTTCAGGTAATGGAGTAGGATTCCCTAATAAACAGGCAATTATTACATCTCCTTGTATTGACCTTTCAGGAGCTTCTTCTGCAACTTTCTCATTCCAATATCATATGTTTGGAGCAAATAACTTCGGTTCACTAGACGTTGAAGCTAGTAATGACGAAGGAGTTACTTGGACTAGTATTTGGAGTAGAAGTGGAAACCAAGGTAATTCTTGGCAATCTGCAAGTATCGATTTAGGTGCTTATGTTGGAACAGGAGTTCAATTGAGATTTAATAGAGTAACTGGTGGTACTTGGAGAGCAGATGCTGCTATCGACGATGTACAAGTAACTGCTGATGGTGGACCTGGAGGATCAGATTGTGCCTCTGGTGATGTAACACTTAGCATTACTTTTGATAACTATCCTCAGGAAACTTCTTGGACATTAACAGATGCTGAAGGAAGTGTAGTAGCTTCTGAAAGCTATTCAACTGCAAATCCTGATGGATCTACAGTAACTGAAACAATTTCTGATTTAGGGAACGGAACATATACCTTCACGATCTCTGATTCCTTCGGAGATGGAATCTGCTGCGGATTTGGAAATGGTTCATATACTCTATCAAGTGATTCAGGAGTTATTGTAAGTGGTGGAGAATTTGGAAGTTTCGAAGCTACTGATTTCTGTGTTGAAGGAGCAGAAGCAAGATTGGATACATTCCCATTAAGTGGTCTTCGTTCTGAAGATGCAGAAGCATTTAAGATTTATCCAAATCCAGCAAAAAATACATTGAATGTTACTGTTGGTGATAACAAGATCGATAATGTGAAAATCTTCTCAATGTATGGTCAATTGGTTAAAGAGATTTCAGATCAAGGAACAAAAAGCCAGATTGATATAAGTAATTTAGCTTCAGGAACATATTTTGTGCGTTTCACTTCTGATGAAAAAGAAGTTATAATAACAAGAAAATTTGTTATTGCAGAATAATAGTGCATAATGAAGTTATAATTTAGCCAAAAGAGGCTGTCTGAAAAGACAGCCTCTTTTTTTTATAGTTCTATAGCGAGGAAAGAGTCTCTGGAATTATATTATTTTTGTCTCATGATTCATAAGTCTACTATAGATGCTGTATTTGAAACTGCCAGATTGGAAGAAGTTATTGGTGATTTTGTCCAGCTTAAAAAGTCAGGGAGTAATTTTAAAGGATTAAGTCCTTTTAGTGAAGAGCGAACACCTTCATTTATGGTTTCTCCAGTAAAGCAAATTTGGAAAGATTTTTCGAGTGGGAAAGGAGGTAATGTTGTCGCTTTTCTTATGGAACACGAACACTTTACCTATCCTGAAGCTATAAAATATCTAGCTAAGAAATATAATATTGAGGTAGAGGAGACAGAGCAAACCGATCAGCAAAAGGAGCAGGCAAACGAAAGAGAGAGTATGTATTTGGTAAGTGAGTTTGCTAATGGTTTTTTTCAAAACACCCTACACAAAACAGAACAAGGTAAAGCTATTGGATTATCTTATTTTAAAGAAAGAGGATTTACTTCAGAGACTATAGAAAAGTTTGGATTGGGATACTCTCCAGATGTTTGGGATGCATTTACCAAAGAAGCTATYAAAAAAGGTTATAAGTTAGAATTTCTTGAAAAAACCGGGCTTACCATTGTAAAAGAAGAAAAGCAATTTGATAGATTTAAAGGTAGAGTGATGTTTCCTATTCAGTCTATGTCAGGACGTGTTTTGGGTTTTGGAGGAAGAATTTTGACAAATGAAAAGAAAGCTGCAAAGTACCTCAATTCACCTGAAAGTGATATCTATCATAAAAGTAAAGTACTTTATGGGATATATCATGCTAAGCAATCTATCGCTAAAGAGGATAATTGTTTTTTAGTAGAGGGATATACTGATGTAATTCAGTTTCATCAAACTGGAGTTAAAAATGTAGTTTCTTCATCGGGTACAGCATTAACTCCTGATCAAATACGATTGATTAATAGGCTAACAAAAAATATTACGGTTTTATTTGATGGAGATGCAGCTGGAATGCGTGCTTCCATACGAGGAATTGATCTTATTCTCGAACAAGGTATGAACGTAAAGGTCTGTAGTTTTCCTGATGGAGAAGATCCTGATAGCTTTGCAAAGCAAAATACCTTTGATGAACTTACAGCATACTTAAACGAAAATGCACAAGATTTTATTCGATTCAAAGCTTCCTTGTTACAGGAAGAATCGAAAACAGATCCTATCAAGAAAGCAGAACTAGTGCGTGATATGGTGGTTAGTATTGCTAAAATTCCTGATGTGATCAAACGTGAGATTTATGTGCAGGAATGTTCTCGAATTATGGATATTTCTGAAGATGTGCTTTTTGATACATTAGCTCAAATTCGTAACGTAGATAAAAAAGAGGAACGTAAGCAGCAAAAAGAGTCTAAAAAGCCGTTAGAGGTCGTCAACAAGGAACCGCAACAACAACCGAAAATAAATGAACTAAATAGTCTAGAAAAGAGAATTATTGAAATTTTATTGCTGTATGGCACTCAGGAAGAGGAGTTTGAGGATCTGGTTATGAAAGAAAATGAAGAAGGTGAATTGTTTTTAGAGCCTGAATTGTATACCACCAAAGTTTTTGAAAAAATATATTTAGATCTTCAAGAAGACGAAATTGAATTCACCCAAAATATCTTTAGAGAAGTCTATAAAGTATTGATTGAACAATTAAATCGAGAAGAAGATTTTAAGATTGAGCATTTTATCAATCAAATACCTCCAGAAATAGCCTATGAAATTACTGAAATTATGATGGATGAAGAGCGCCATGCTCTACATAGGTGGTATGACAAAGAAATTCATGTAAAACAGAAAGAACATACAGTTTCGCAATATGTATCAGATACTATTTTGAATTTACGCAGATTCTTGATTAATCAAAAAATAAATGAGCTTTCACAAGAAGTGAAAGCCCAAAATTTTGAAAATAATCTAAATATTTTAGAAGATATCAGAGATTATCAAACGTTAAAAAAACTGTTATATCAGAAACTAAATAGAGTGATTTAGTTGATGTGTAATAACCTAGACTGATGAATTAGATCAGCAAGATTATCAACTTTAAGCTTTTTAAGTAATCTTGTTTTGTAAGTACTTACAGTTTTTTCGTTAATTGATAAAGTGCTCGCAATATCTTTATTACGTTTTCCAGAAGATAATAAGTTTAATACCTCTATTTCTCGAGAAGATAATTTTTTATACTTAACAACCATATTATTCTCATTGGTGTTCCCATTCGCCAACTGTTGAGTAAGATTGTCATTAAGATAAATACCACCCCTTGCAACACGCTCAATAGCTTTTTTAAGAGTTTTGGTAGCAACGGTTTTTGATAAATATGCTGAAGCACCAGCTTTTATAGCGCTAAGTGCATACATTTCTTCAGGATGTGAGCTAAATATTATAACTTTTATTCCAGTAAATTCTTTCTTTATGGTTCGCAAGGCCATAATGCCATTGATTTGAGGCAAGTCTAATTCCATGATCAATATATCCGGAGTATTAGATTTCAAAATATCATACATTTCGTTTCCATTGCTTACTTTTCCGATGATTTCAAAATCTTCAGAGTTTCTAAGCAAAGAAACGATCCCTTTTCTAGTAATAGGATGATGATCTGCGATTAGTACGTTTGTCATTCTTGTTTACAATTGATAAATGTTAATTTTAATTTTAAAGGGGTTAACATCTCTAGGGGTAATTCTGATATTTATTTTAATTACAAAATTAATAAGAACTACTAGTCGTAAACTTTTTTTTATCAAGTTATCGATAAAAAGTTGATTAAATCAGATTAACGGGTATTTCACACACCGGAATTGGGATCATTTTATGTTGATTTACGGTATTTAGACGAGAATAAATTGTAAAAACCTCTAATTCTCTGCCAGAAAAATCATCACTTTTCTTACCTAAATCCTTCATTTTCATAGCCCATTCCAATTCGTCATAACTCGCTCCAATCTGATCTTCATCGCTTCTACTATCTCCAAATAACCCATCTGTAGGAGTAGCATTTTGTATCGATTCGGGTACTTCTAGTACTTTAGCCAATTCATATACCTGGCTCTTTAATAAATCTGCAATTGGACTTATATCAACGCCGCCATCACCATATTTAGTATAAAAACCTACACCAAAATCTTCAACTTTATTTCCAGTACCAGCTACTAAGTATCCATTTATACCAGCTAAATAGTATAAAGTCGTCATTCGTAAACGCGCTCTGGTATTGGCAAGAGATAGGTTTAATAGTGTTTCTGAGTCCCCTTTTGGAACTACATTTTTAAACTCTTCGAAAACTGGTGTGAGATCTACACGTGTGTTTGATACTTTATCAAAACGTTGCTTTAATTGTGCTATATGTTCCTGTGCTCTATTAACTTGACTTTGAGCTTGGTGTATGGGCATCTCTACACATAAAACATTTAGTCCTGTTTTGGCACATAAGCTAGAGGTAACAGCGCTATCTATTCCTCCACTTATTCCTACAACAAAACCGCCAATTTTAGCATTGTTAGCATAATCCTTTAACCAATTTACGATGTGTTCAATCACTTTTTCAGTCTGCATATTTTATTTTTATTGTGGTATTAAATTATATCAATTTTGTATTTATGAACTATTAGTATCGCTACCAGATTTGATAATAGTACATTTGCGACATAAAATTAATAAAAAAAGCTAGCGTTAAATAGGAAGTGCAGTTATTTGTCTAGATATTATAATATTCTAATGAAGTATACCAAGTTTTTAAAAATAGTAATAGTTTTTTGCATAATTTCTTCTTGTTCTAAAGAAAATAAACTTGAAAAGGAAATTGCGGCAATACCTGTAGAGATTGGTATTGAACGTTTTGATAGAATTTTTGCAGATGTGACAGAAGAGAATTTGTCATCTGTGAAAGAGAAATACCCTTTCTTTTTCCCTGGAGTTGATAATGACAGTGTTTGGATACAAAAAACTAGGGATACTATACAACTTGAAATTAATCGGGAAGTGGAAAAGGCTTATAGTGATTTTACTGTTGAGAGAGAGCAGTTAGAATCGCTATTGCAGCATGTAAAATATTATTTTCCTGAGGCAACAGTACCTAGGGTGATTACGATTACATCTWATGTTGATTATCAACGAAAAGTGATTTTATCCGATAATTTGTTGATTATTTCTTTGGATACCTATCTAGGAGCTGATCATCATTTTTACGGAGGTATACAAGCATATTTAAAAGATCGTTTTGTAAGAAGTCAAATAATTCCTGATGTTGCAAGTATGTATGCGCGTCAATTAGTAGAATTGCCTAGAAATAGAACTTTTTTGGCTAATATGATTTATTATGGCAAGGAATTATATTTAACTGATTTATTTCTTCCAAACTTCTTGGATAGCCAAAAAATGGCTTATACAGAAAATCAATTTGAATGGGTAGAAGCGAATGAAGAGGAAATTTGGAGATATTTTATTGATAGGCAATTATTATATAGTACGGAAGCAGATTTATCACCAAGATTCTTATATCCAGGTCCTTTTTCCAAATTTTATTTAGAAGAAATTGATCAAGAAGCTCCAGATAGAGTTGGACAATATATCGGTTGGAGAATTGTAAGTGCGTATATGAAAAATAACAATGTATCTTTGCGCCAATTATTGTTAACAGATGCTGAAACAATTTTTAATGCTTCAAAATATAAACCCGCAAGATAATGGCAGAAACTCATAAATCTGAAATCAAAATTGAAATAGAACTGGATGAAAATAGAGTTCCAGAAAAATTAAATTGGACAGCAAAAGATGGTGGCGTAGAAAATGAAGAAACGAAAGCACTGTTGTTGTCAGTTTGGGATAATAAGAATAAGGAAAGTCTTCGTATTGATCTTTGGACTAAAGATATGCCAGTAGATGAAATGAAGGTGTTTTTTCATCAAACTTTGGTGTCGATGAGTGAAACATTCAACAGAGCTACTCAAGATGAGAAAATGACTGCAACGATGAAAGATTTCTGCGATTATTTTGCAGAGAAACTTGATCTTAAAAGAAAATAAACATTAAAGATATACAGTTTTGAAAAGTCTAAGTGTTAGGTGTCTAACATTTTAGGTTTTTTTTAGGTAATAATTTTGAGAATAATCACTTAGTGATCACACAAATTTCTTAAAACTAAAACTTACCTAAAATGAAAACTACTTTACATTATTCAGGAAAGATGAATAAAGAGTCATCTTTCCAATCTTGTTACGTCCTAATCGTAACTTTTGTTTTTTTTATAAGCTTCTCAATGGCTTATTCTTCAGTACATTTAATTGATGGTTACGATCTAAATATTGACGGAGGTGAAATTTCGGGAGGTCCCTATGATTTTTGCGTTGATGGAGAAGTAGATAATGTTAGTGGTATTTCGTTATCAGGAAACTCTGGTAGTAATTCTACTTGGGTTATTACCGATGATCAGGGATTGATTTTAGGTTTACCACCTACCATTGCTGCAGTAGAAGGAGTTGATTTTGATGCTGCTGGTGGAGGAGTTTGTCTAATCTGGCATTTGAGTTATGAAGAAATAGAAGGTTTGGAGCCGGGAAACAACGCATTAACAGATTTATCTGGAGTTTATGATTTATCAAATTCAATTAGCGTAACCAGAAATGCGCCAGAAGGAGGCGAAATTTCCGGAGGTCCTTTTGAGTTTGTTGTAGATGAGGAAGTAGATAATGTTAACGGTATTTCATTATCTGGTAACTCTGGAAGTAGTTCTACTTGGGTAATTACCGATGATCAAGGGTTGATTTTAGGTTTACCACCTACAATTGCCGCAGTAGAAGGCGTTGATTTTGATGCTGCTGGAGTAGGAGTATGTTTGATTTGGCATTTAAGTTACACGGATATAGAAGGTTTGCAGCCTGGAAATAATGCGCTAACAGATCTATCAGGATGTTATGATTTATCTAATTCTATAGAAGTTATTCGAAATGGACAAGTAGATGGAGGTGAAATTTCAGGAGGTCCCTTCGATTTTTGCGTTGATGGAGAAGCAGATAATGTTAGTGGTATTTCTTTATCTAGTAATTTTGGTAGTAATTCTACTTGGATAATTACCGATGATCAGGGATTGATTTTAGGTTTACCACCTACCATTGCTGCAGTAGAAGGTGTTGATTTTGATGCTGCTGGTGGAGGAGTGTGTCTAATCTGGCATTTGAGTTATGAAGAAGTAGAAGGTTTGGAGCCGGGAAACAATGCATTAACAGATTTGTCTGGAGTTTATGATTTATCAAATTCAATAAGCGTAACCAGAAATGCGCCAGAAGGAGGCGAAATTTCTGGAGGTCCTTTTGAGTTTGTTGTAGATGGGGAAGTAGATAATGTTAGTGGTATTTCTTTATCTGGTAATTCAGGAAGTAGTTCTACTTGGATAATTACCGATGATCAAGGGTTGATTTTAGGTTTACCACCTACAATTGCCGCAGTAGAAGGCGTTGATTTTGATGCTGCTGGTGTAGGAGTATGTTTGATCTGGCATTTAAGTTATTCAAACGTAGAAGGCTTAGAACCTGGAAATAATGCATTAACAGATTTATCAGGGTGTTATGACTTATCTAATTCTATTGAAGTTATTCGAAATGAATTTGTGGATGGAGGTGAAATTTCGGGAGGTCCATTTGCTTTTTGTGTTGATGGAGAAGCAGATAATGTTAGTGGTATTTCTTTGTCAGGGAATTCTGGTAGTAATTCTACTTGGGTTATTACCGATGATCAGGGATTGATTTTAGGTTTACCACCTACAATTGCTGCGGTAGAAGGAATTGATTTTGATGCTGCCGGTGTAGGAACCTGTTTGATTTGGCATTTGAGTTATTCTGAAATAGAAGGTCTAGAGTCTGGAAATAACGCATTGACAGATTTATCAGGAGTATATGATTTGTCAAATTCTATTGGTGTAATAAGAAAAGATGGCAATAGTGCAGAATGTCAAGGATTAGGAGAGCTAAATGTTCGAGTTTTTCCAAATCCTGCTTCTAGAGTTGCTTATGTGATCACAAGAGGTTTTGCAGATAATGATTTGGAAGTGAAATTATATGATATGTCAGGAAATCCTATAAATGTTGATATTATTAACAGAAGAAGGTTTGTGAGAATTGATGTAAGTGGATTACAATCAGGAATATATTTGATTTCAATCGTAGATAATAGTAGTGGTTCTTCTTCAATTCAGCAATTAGTTGTAAGATAAAGAATAACGTAAATAAGATAATTATCTACGATGAAATGATTTTTTAAAAGAGTTGCAATGATAAGATTGCGACTCTTTTTTTGTTAAGTTTGATGGTATGAAAAAAATAATTTTCGTGTATAATGCTGAGTCGGATCCTTGGAATAAATCACTTGATTTTGCACATAAAATTCTGAGTCCATCTACCTACTCTTGTAGTCTTTGTAGTTTGACACATGGTAATTTTTCTGAAAAAAGAATTTGGAAAACATTCAGAGAGACTAGTCCTTATGTTATGGTTTTTAAATATAAAAACGAATTTTTAACTCGAACCAAGAATCATCCTAATCAAGAATTCCATTTTCCTGTAGTGATGGTAGAAAAAGGAGATGAATATGAAGTTTTAATTAGCGCAGAAGAGCTCGGCAAGATGGAATCTGTAGCGGAGCTTATTGAAAAGTTGAAACTGCAAATTATTTAAGAATTGGCGAGTTGATTGTTGATTTCTTCAATATAATTTAGGACATCTTCTTTACCTAATCCATTGGAAGACGAGGTGATAAAATAATTAGGCATTTCTTCCCAGTACTTCAGCATTTCAGTAATATAAGCCCCAATGTTTTGAGGTAACTTGGTTTTCGTAAGCTTATCTGCTTTAGTGAAAATGATGGAAAAAGGTATTTGATTCTCACCTAGCCACTGCATAAACTCTAAATCAATCTTTTGTGGTTCATGTCGACAATCTACAAGAACAAAAGCAGATACTAGTT